>JAHBVH010000002.1 GCA_019637645.1 Caldilineaceae bacterium | reverse complement strand
CTTCCAGTCCGCATTTCCTTGAGAGTTCACCCTTGGATCGGCATGAAATACTTTACCACCGACATCCTCACCCTCGATGTCACGTCGTGTCCGATAAGTCTCATGCCACGCTCGATCATCCACGAATTTACCACCCGCTATCCCGATCACCCCCAGCGTCCGCTCAGGATAGCGCAGCGCGTAAGCCAATGCTACATTCGGGCCAGCGCTATGCCCTAGCACAACGACTTGCTCGAATTGATATGCACATCGAATATTTTCCGCATCAGTCAAAAGTGTTTCTAGACCATAGTTGCCATCCCAATCTGACCGTCCACAGCCACGCGGTTCAAAGCGCACCACTTGACAACGTCCACTGATTAAGTCAGCTACTGGTCCCAAATAGTCATCGCAACCTGGACCTCCATTAAATATCAAAACGGGCACACCTGAACCACTCGTGATTGTCCACAAGTTTGCCCCATCTGACAGAATGAAACGCTCTTCATTACCTTTTGCCATTCAAACACCTTTATCCTTTATAACTGGTTGTTGATGACAACCCCACTGGCAGACAAATAAGTTTCAATCAGTTTCTCATCAATCTCGGACATCGTTTCGCTATCCATTAGGTTCATTCAGTTTTCTGTGTGGAGTCATATGGCAGGAGCATTGGCTTGCCGAAGTATGGGTCGTCCTCAAACATTGCATACGTATAAGTCTTCCAAAACACATAATTTTCTGGACCAGGAAGAGCAGGAACCTGTCCGACACAGCTGAAATAGTATTGGATACACGACAGCATACACGGAGGAGAAAGATACCGCTAGAATCAGAAATACAAGTAAGACGGGAAAACTCGCTTCATAGGGAAATACCTCACTTGATTGCTTCAATTAGCCATTGAAAAGCTTCAGCGTTTCTAGACTTCGCTTCCTCCGAAAGAATAGAATCTTGATAAATCACGCCATCATTAATGCCAACACTGATGCCAATATCGGAACCAGTATATTTCAGATAATAGAGAGGTGGCCGCGGACATTGATCTGCAGGAACATCTATGCAGAAGCCTGTCACAATCAAAGAGTCAACATACACATCTTTAGGAAGAACGATCTCCGTATTATTTACAACAATTGTGCTTCCAGCTGTATTAGGACCAGAAGTCTCAATTACATGACCTTCGGAGAGAATACGCTCCTGAACAGACTTTGGATCATCATTACCCATGGACGTTCGGGAAAAAAGCACAGATGCCATAACGATGGCAATCACCATGAGGATGGCAGATGCAATATACGTTTTTCTCATAATTCTCCTCAAGATGCTTTTATCGAAAAACTGAATGAAACTAATGATTCGTAGGGGTGAAGAAGGAATTCGCTACGGAAAAGCAGAGAGAATTTTGCCAAAAAGGAAATGGTGCTGCAAAGTAAATCGCCAACGACCAAGCAGGAGAGAAATCATGAGCACCATCCCAACCAGGGTAACACAAAAATAGTGAACTGATTGAAACTTTTGATTCTCCTGCTGTACGCGTGATCGGATGTGATGAAGGCCACCACTGGCAGATAAAAAAGTTTCAATCAGCTTTCTATTCGACAGATGCTTCTTCCTGGGCGGCCCACTGCATGGTATAGAGGTGATAGTACCGGCCTTGCTGGGCTAGCAGCTCGGCGTGGTTGCCCAGTTCGACGATCTGCCCTTTGTCCATGACGACAATCTTGTCGGCGTTGACGATGGTACTCAGGCGGTGGGCGATGACAAAGCTGGTGCGCCCTTGCATGAGATGATCGAGGGCGCTGTCGATCACCTTTTCGGTGGCAGTATCGACGCTGCTGGTCGCTTCGTCGAGGATGAGGATGCGCGGGTCGGCTAGCAGGGCGCGGGCAAAGGAGAGGATCTGGCGTTGCCCCACGCTCAAATTCGAGCCATTTTCCTCGATCGCAGTCTGATAGCCCTCTGGCAGCTTGATGATAAAGTCATGCGCGCCCACGGCTTTGGCTGCGGCGATGACTTCCTCATCACTGGCATCAAGGCGGCCATAGCGGATGTTCTCGAGCAGCGGCCCGCTGAAGAGAAAGGTATCCTGGAGGACAATACCCAGTTGGGAACGCAGGCTAGCCATGGTCACTTGGCGGATGTCGTGGCCGTCAATCTTAACAACGCCGCCACTCACGTCGAAGAAGCGCGCCAACAGCCGAATAACCGTGCTCTTCCCCGCGCCGGTTTCGCCCACCAAGGCCACCCGTTCCCCCGGTGCGGCGTGAAGGTCGATACTGCGCAGGACGGGCGTGTCGGCTTTGTACCAAAACGCGACCTCTTCAAATTCCACGCGTCCCGCAATCGGCGGCAGGGGATAGGCGTGGGGCGCGTCTTGGAGATCTGGCGCGGTATCCAACAGGTGGAAGACCCGCTCACAGCCGGTCATGGTGGCTTGGAAGGTATTGTAGCGTTGGGCCAACTCGCGGATGGGCTCGAAGAAGCGATCCACATAGAGCACAAAGGCGACCAAGGTGCCAGCGGTGAGGCTGTCACCAAAGACCAACCAACCGCCCACGCCAATGACCAACGCGGTGGCTAGCGAGCCCAGCAGATCGACACCAGGAAAAAAGATAGCCATCAGCCACGTGGCGTCAATGTTGGCATCAAAAAAGGAGCGGTTGAGATCGTCGAAGTGGCGAAAGTTGCGCGCTTCCCGCGTAAAGCTCTGGGTGACGCGAATGCCCGAGATCGACTCATTGAGGTAGCCATTGATCAGGGCCAACCGTATACGGGTGGCGCGATAGGCCGTGCGCACCCGCACCCGCCAATACTCTGTCAGCCAGAGCATGAGCGGGAGCAGGGCAAAGGTCACCAACGCCAACTGCCAGTTGAGCAGGAGCATAGCCACGATCGTACCCACCAAGATAAAACCCGAGCGGGCCAAGCCGGTGATCGACCAGGTGACAAAGTCCTGCAAAATGCCGACATCGCTGATCAGGCGGCTCATCAAGCGCCCGACACTGTAATTGTTATGAAAGTTGAGCGATAGCTTGTGCAGGTGGCGGAAGAGTTCACTGCGCATGTCGGCCACCACTTTGGTGCCGGCATAGGCCATCAACTGGATACGCCCCAAGTTGGTCCCCCATTCGGCCAGGGCCGCGCCAATAAAGAGCAGCGTCCACCACTGTAGTTGGCTCAAAGCTTGCACGCGTGCGCTCTCGGCACCGGCGGGCGACTGGAGGAAGAGCTGCACCTGATCAATGGCTTGTCCGATCAACCATGGTCCCGCCACGTGGAGGAGCGAGGAGAGGGACATCAGAACCACCGCCCAAAGGGTATGGGTGCGATAGGGAATAAGATAGCGCAGGAGGCGACGCGTTAAACGGGCATCGTAGACCTTGGCACCACTATCTTCTTCATCCTGGGGTAACAGCTTCTGAATCCGCTCCTCACGGGCGCGGCGTTCTGCGGCTTCATTGTAGAGCCTGGGGCCACCGAGCCAAGTATGGCCCCAGCGGGTATCGAGCAAAGCAGGGGATTGGTTTGGTCGTTGGATCGTCATAGGTTACTCCTCAACTAGCCCAGCGGGGCGTGGCCGGGACAACAGCTGGCCGCGTTGGGGTCGATGGTTGCGTTGCCTGGTTCGCCAGAAACTCTTCCTGGTCGCGCAGCTGTAGATCGTAGATCTGGCGATAAAGCCCCCCTTGAGCCAACAACGCGGCGTGACGCCCCCGTTCCACGATCCGGCCCTGGTCGAGCACGAGGATCTGATCCGCGCTTTTGAGGGTGAGCAGCCGCTGGGCAATGACAAAGGTGGTGCGCCCCTGCATCAACACGTGGAGCGCCTGTTGGATCAGGTGCTCGGTTTCGGTATCCACGCTGCTGGTCGAGTCGTCCAGGATCAGGATCCGCGGGTCACAGATCAGGGCGCGGGCAATGGCAATGCGCTGTTTCTGGCCGCCGCTCAAGGTCACACCCCGTTCGCCCACTTCGGTTGCGTAGCCTTGGGGAAAAGCTTCGATAAAGGGATGAGCATGGGCAGCTTTGGCCGCCGCGACAATGGCCTCGAGCGGAGCATCGGGACGACCATAGGCAATATTCTCGGCAATGGTGGCGTTAAAGAGAAAAGGATCCTGTAACACAATACTAATATGGCGACGCAGACTCTCAATCTGCAATTGGCGCACATCTTGCCCATCGACCAACACCGCGCCGTGGCTGGGATCATAGAAGCGAGGAATCAGGTTGATTATGGTCGATTTACCCGAGCCCGTGGGGCCAATCAGCGCCACGACATCGCCCGGCTTGGCCGTAAAGCTAACCTCTTGCAAAATGCTGCGCCCGGCTTGATAGGCAAAGCTCACCTGATCAAACTGGACTTCGCCCCGCGGCTGGGTAAGCGGCTGGGCATGGGGTGCTTCTTCGATCTCGTTGGGCGTGTCAATGATCGCAAAGATCCGGCTGGCGCTGGCACCCGCACCGGTGGCCATATTGACCAGAAAGCCAATGCGCAAGACCGGGCCATTGAGCATCAAGACATAGGAGATAAGGGCAAAGAGCGCGCCCACCGAAAGCTCTCCGCTCAAAGTACGCGGTCCGCCAAACCAGAGCAGCAGAAAGATCGCCACGGCCAAAATCAGGCTAAAGAGGGGCCAGTAGATGGCCCAAAGCTTGATCGAAGCGTAGCGTTGGTCAAACCATTTATCATTCTCACGGTCAAATTTGGCAAACTCAAAGGGTTCGCGGGCAAACGCTTTGACCACGCCAATGCCCGTCATGCTCTCTTGCATCACCGCCGAAAGCACCCCCATCTGTGCCTGAATGCGTTTGAAAAGGGGGTGCATCAAATTACCAAAGTGGATCGCCGCCGCCACCAAGGCGATCATGGGCGCTAGGGTCAATAGGGTGAGTTGCCCATGTTCCAAAAACATGGCGATCACCACGCCAACCATCATGGCTACGACTGCCACCAGATCCATCAGGCCGATACCGACAAAGCGTTCAGTTTCGGTGATATCACCGGTGGCCCGGCTCATGAGGTCGCCGGTCTTGGCTTGGTCGTGAAAGGCAAAGGGCAGATGTTGGACACGCGTATAAAAATGGTTGCGCAGATCATAGGCGACACGATGGCTCAACCACTCCCCATAGTAGCGCTGCCCAAAGGAAGCCACGCCGCGCACCAACGCGATCCCCAAGATCAGCCCACCCGCCCAGAAGAGGACAGGTGCGTTGCGGGAAGCGACGCCTTCATCAATTGCCTGTTTGATAATCTGTGGCACAAAGAGATTGATCAAGGTAGCCAGGCTCATGGACACATAGGCAATCACCACTTGACGCCAATAGGGTTGGACGTAGTGCAGCATACGTCGATACATATTATCTGGTGGCTTGCGCGTTGTCATAGTCATCACTCGTTTTCCTCCCAAAACAAAAGCCGTGAGTCGAATTTCTCACGGCCCAATCACCATCGATCATCATGAAATTGGGGGGACGCGGATTGACGCGTCCTATTTTCAGAACAGCGGGGGCCTACCTGCGCTGGCGCAAGACCAACTCGCATACCGCGCCCGCCAAGGCACAGAGGGCACCAGCCAGCAACGCGCTGAGCCAGTTTCCCCCAAAAACCAACAGCGCCAACAGAGGGATGGTGATCATCCCGCCGATAAACGCATGCATACCACCGCGCTGCCCTACATATAATGTCGTCACTACACCGGCTATGATCGGCGCAAGGAAGCGGAAGAGCAGCGCCACCCAAAGTGGCAAGACGCGGCCAGCTAAGCTTAGATCAACAACGGTCACCAACAATAAATTGCTGGCAATGGCAAAGAGCACTCCCACCCATTGGATTGGGCTAGGCGGTTGGGTTGGTGATCGGTCAGCACTCACAACGGTTTATTCTCCTCTTCAGTGAGGTCTTTGACAAGAGATAGGGCCACGACAGGAATGGCAAAACGATGGTTAGAAATTGACAGTACAGTTAGGTTAAAAATTGACGGTTAGAAATTCTCTGGGCGAGCGCGCGTTTTTTGGTCATGGCACATGTGTCCATCAAACCCAACACGGATGTCTATCCATTCATTGTACAAGAGGATAGGACTGACCCCAAATTCGCAAAATCAGCTGATTGTGCCGCCCCCTGGGGGCCGACAGATTTTCTAGACCTGTCGGTGCTTGTCCAAGAGCGCAACCCTAAGGTTATCATCCAGCAGTGGGTTACTGACATATTCTCTGTACTGCACGGTCTCGACCCCCGCCATCTCCTCCGCGGTTTGTCTACTCCTCTCTCTCTATGCTAAAATTTGAACGCTTATGGCACTTATTTCTTTGCTGATTTCACCGATCGGCCCCTCACTGCTGCTCATGCTGGGCGCAATCACCGCACTGGTGATTGGGCGTTGGCTACGGCGTCCGGCATGGCTCGCGGGCGTCGCTTTGTCGTTTACAGCGTTGGCTGGTTGGCTTTTGCTATTCCTACGGTCACAACCCGCCGTTATCCCAACCTTTAGCCTACCATGGCGGCCCATTCTGCAAGTGGGCACTAATCTTTATTGGCTGAGCGATGGCTGGAATTGGTATATCGCTGGCCTCGTTTTGCTATTGGGCAGCTTAGGGATCCTCCTCGATCTCAACAGTGATTACGTCCAACAAGGGCGGCGGATCCATAACTCGTTAGCTGTACAATTGGCTGTGTTGGCCGCGGCCCTGCTCTTTGTCAGCAGCGGCAATCTGCTCACGGCTATTTTGACGTGGGTCTTGCTCGATGTCTGCATTTTGCTGCGCAGCACAACACGACCGCTTGTGTTGGCCGATGCCACGGCCGCGCCCCCCAGCCACCACCGTGGGCTCAGTCTGATCGGGGCCATGCTGCTCTTGATCGCGCTCTTGCCTGCCGGTCCGACAGGACCGGGGCAAGAGTTTCAGAATGGCACGCTGCCGGTCGAATCGGTGCTGCTCTTGGCATTGGCCGCTTTGATCCGGGCTGGGGTCTATCCTTTTCATATTTGGCTGCTGCCAGAGCGCGACGGACCGATCAGCGTTGCAGAACGGTTATTGGAACATATGGTGCCCACCCTCTGTGGCCTCTGGCTGCTGGGTTGGACCTATGGCTTGGGTCGCGACTACATTTTGTTACGCCTTGATGTCCTTGCCGTTTTCCTCTTGATGCTCCTTGGCAGCGCCATTGCGGCCTGGAGTGCCACCGAAGAAAATGATCATCACTCTTTTGTGCTCATTGCATCAGCAGGGCTCGCGGCGCTCACGGGTGCGCTCACCTATAACGAAGGACCAAGCGCCATGATCTGGCCGACAACGGCCTTTGCCCTTGGCGGTGGGCTGTGGCTGGTTGGGGAGCGGGTGTGGCGTGGTTGGGGCTGGGCCATTCCGGTCAGCATTGGTGCGCTGACCTTGGCTGGCATGCCGTTAACCCCAGGCTTTTTAGCACAACCATCCTTGGCCCGCTTGTGGGCACCGGGTACCGTGGTTCAATTGCTCTTTCTGATTTATGTCATTGCCCAAAGCTTTCAGATCGCGGCGCTGTTGCGCAGTTGGGAAGATGTAAAACGGGCGGAGCCGGTTGAATTGCAACCAGGCGCGCGCGGGCGGTTGTTGCTGGCGAGTGTGGCCCTTGGCCTGCCGTTGGCGATCACAGGCTTTTTGCCACGGACAGTGGCGGCCATTGCCAGCATGCCCAATGCCATTCCACCAACCTTGGGTGATCCACCCAGTGTCGTTGCCAGGCAAGGTGCGATCTGGCTGACGGTTGCTGCGCCTATGCTGCTGGGCTATGGCTTGGTTTGGCTACGGCCCAAGATCTGGCATCGGATCGGTGCTAGCGCCAACCGTCTACAAGCTTTTATCCAACTCAATTGGCTCTTTGACTACGGCTGGTTGGTGCTGCAATATACGAGTGAACTTTGGGGGAATGTGACGCGTGTGGTCGAAGGTGCAGGCTACATGGGTTGGGTGCTGGTCTTTGCCCTCATTGGCTATCTGTTGACCCACTGATCATTATGGACGCTTTACTTACGTGGTTGTTGACCACTTTTGACTTTTTCGCTTCGGGCTTTGGCATTCTGCTCATTGGGGCCATTGCCATCAGCATGCTATTGGTCTGGGATTGGCGCCTCTTTCTGGCTGGAGTTTGGATCATTCAGCTAGGGGTGAGCGTGGTGGTCACGCGCCTTTACAACGTCAACCTGGAATGGATGCAGGTGCAGATGTTGGTGATGACACTCTGCATTGCCATGCTCTTTCTTTCGGCCCAACAAGTGCGCTTTGCTTTGCCCTATCAGCGGCCTGGCTCGTGGCTTGTCCGCGCTTTGGCGGTGACGTTGTTGCTCATCTGTTGGCGGCTCTTGCCCATGGCCCTCGACTTGCCCATTGTAACACCCGCCATGGACCAGCTCTTCTTCTGGCTGGGCATCTGTGCTTTGATCATGCTTGGGTTGGGCGATGCGCCCCTATCAACGGGGGTGGCCTTGTTGCTCTGGCTTATTCCCGTCCAAGCCTTTATTCAGCTCCTCTTGCCCGAATTTCGCCTCTTTGTCCTGATTGGAATGGTGCAACTGCTGAGCACCTTAGCCTGTAGCTATCTTATTTTAACCGCCCGTTTACCCGAGGCGGTTGCGGCGGATGCGCCCAGCGACGTAGTTTTTCCAACGCCGACTACGCCACTGCCAACCTTGCCCATGCTCCCACGGAACATGCCACGGGAGCATCCGCTGTCGACCTGGCTGCCTACCCACACAGGAAAAACCCAACCGGGGAGACTACCCCTCCCGCCCCAAGCCCAACCCACGCCACCATTGGAAGGAGCGTCTGGTGAGCCACCCATTGCGCCAAGGAACGCCTCATGATGGTTGAAAGTGGAGCCTTTAGCTTACCGTTAGCGTTGCCCGTTGTGTTGATCGGCGGCTTGATTTTCATGGCGCTCCTCACCTACCTTTTGCGGAGCTGGGAGCTGATCAGTAGTCTAGTCGCAGCCGCCTTTACGGGGTTGCTGGGCTTGTGGATCGCCCAGCTCGATCTGAGCATGCCGATTATGTCGTTGCCGGCCTTTGGCGAGGTGCTCGACATTGGTGCGCCCCTGGTCCGTTTGGGATTCACCTTCCAGCTACAACCGGGAGCTGCCCCGATCTTGGTAACCGCCTTTTTGATGACCGCCGGGGCGTTTCTGCTCACCGCCGCGATTAGCCAAGGGCGCAGCTTTGTCCCCTTTACCCTGGTCTTGCTAGCTGGCTATGTTGCCGTCACGCTCATGACCGCGGGGCCGTTAGCGCCCCCCTTTTTGGTGCCCCTTTTTCTGGTAGCACTGAATTGTATTGGGGTCTTCATTCTGCAAGCCGGTCGGCTCACCAATCCGGCGGGGCCATTACGGGCCTTGACGCCTTCCCTGTTGGCCTTTCCCCTCTTTCTGGTCGCCTATTGGTACATTGACCAAATCCCCCTCAACCCCCAGGATAATTCAGCGGAAGTGATGGCCGCGCGGCTGATCACCTTTGGCTTATTGCTGCTACTCATGCCCGTGCCTCTCCATAGCGCCCAACCAGCCACCGCCCAATCCGCGCCCCCCGTAGTCACAGCCTTGGTGACTTTGTTATATCAGCTTTCGCTCTTGCATCTCCTCTTCCGGGTGATCAATCCTTTCCCCTTTGTGGCTCAAGTCGGCCCCTTTGAATTGTGGATGACTTGGGCAGGATTGGCGACAACGGTATGGGGGGGCTTAGCCGCGGCGGGGTCCAGCCACCCTGGCCGGTTATGGGGCTATGCCGCGCTCCACGACTGGGGGCTGATCCTGATGATCCTGGCCGTTCCTGGCCTGCGCAGTTGGCCGCTGGCGCTCTTCCTCTTTGGTCTGCGCATTGTCAGTATGCTCACCGCGGCAGCGGGCTTGGCAACGCTCGAACAACATGTCGGTGGCATGGCCCCCAACCGCATGCAGGGTGCGGGCAATCGACTGCCGTGGAATAGTGCCGCCTTTCTCCTGGGTGGCTTGGGATTGACCGGCTTCCCCCTCAGTGCTGGCTTTACTGGTCACTGGACAGCTTTACAGATCATTGCCGAAAATGATTGGCGACCGGCGGCCATTGTGCTCTTTGCCTCGGTCGGCGCGATCTGGGGCTTTGTACGCCTCACGCGCATTCTCTTTGGCCCCCTGCAAAATCGTTTCTTGTTGCGCGAGCGGGTTGTCAGTATTGTCTTGGCCCTCTCGCTCCTTTTCCTCGCCATTAGCCTGGCCATCGCCCCGCAATTGCTCGACGGCCCGATCCGCAGTGCGTGGGCGGCCTTTAGTGGTTAAAGAATCCTCTCACTTGCCATCTTGATAGGTTGTGACAGTTCAACTTTGGTATACTGCTCGCAGCAGTATGGTGCCTATGGTGCTATGCTCTCCTGGATCAAACAACGGTAAGGAATGGCAAGCATCGCATGACAGAAAAACAACAAATGCGCTCGTCGCGCTTGAGTGGGTTCTACCAGAAACCCGTTGAGGAACGCGTCGCCCTGGTTGCCGCGTGGGCGGGGCTCAGCAGGGCCGAACAGGCCGTACTGGCCGATGGCTTGAGCCTTGGCCAAGCGGATAAAATGATCGAAAATGTCATTGGGCGCTACAGCCTGCCGCTCGGCATTGGCGTCAATTTTTTGATCAACAACCGTGACTATCTGATCCCCATGGTTGTTGAAGAGCCCTCGGTTGTCGCCGCGGTGAGCTTTGCAGCGCGACTGGCACGCGCTGGGGGCGGTTTCCACACAGGCAGCACTGAGCCGGTGATGATCGCCCAGATTCAGCTATTGGATATCGCCGACGCCACCGCGGCGGAAGCAGCCATCTTGGCAGAAAAAGCGGCGCTGCTCCGCCAAGCCGATACCAGCCCCTCGATTACGGCCCGCGGTGGTGGCCCAGTGGATCTGGTTGTGCGTCAGCTTCCCCAAACCCCAACCGGCCCCATGCTGATCGTCCATCTCCTCTTTGACACGCGTGACGCCATGGGTGCCAATGCCGTCAATACCGCCGCCGAGACCATTGCCCCGACCCTAGAACGGCTCAGCGGTGGCCGGGCCCTTCTCCGCATCTTGAGCAACTTGACCGATCAGCGGCGGGCGTGGGCAACCGTAATGATTCCGGCAGCAAACTTTGCGAATGACACGCTTGCCGGTGAAGTGGTCATGGAAAATATCGCCCATGCTAACGCCTTTGCCGTCGCCGACCCCTATCGCGCCGCCACCCACAATAAAGGCATCCTCAACGGCATCGACGCCGTTGCCTTGGCCACGGGCAATGACTGGCGCGCGCTTGAAGCAGGGGCCCATGCCTATGCCGCGCGCGATGGCCAGTACCGTGCGCTGACCGATTGGGCGGTCGTGACCACAGCCCAGGAAACTTTCCTCCAAGGTCGGCTTGAGCTGCCCCTCGCCGTCGGGATTGTCGGTGGCGCGACGCGCACCCATCCGGTGGCGCAGGTGGCATTAAAGATTATAGGCGTACAGAGTGCGCGTGAATTAAGTGAAGTGATGGCCGCCGTGGGGCTAGCGCAAAACCTTGCCGCCTTGCGCGCCTTGGCCACCGAAGGCATCCAGCAGGGTCACATGGCCCTGCATGCCCGGCAGATGGCTGTGGCCGCGGGCGCGGCAGGCGCGGCGGTTGACCGCATTGCCACCCGCTTGGTTCAAGAGGGACAGATCCGCGTTGAACGAGCACGGGAATTGTTAGAAACGGTTGGAAAATAGGATAAACGATATGTTAAAGCAACCCCTTCGCCCTGTCGGCATTGTCGGCTATGGGGCCTATGTCCCCCGCTATCGATTGACAGGCAGTGAGATTAGCCGAGTATGGACGGAAGGCAACAGCCGCAGTCCGGTCCGCGAAAAAGCGGTGCCGGGGCTGGATGAAGATACCGCCACCATGAGCATTGAAGCAGCGCGCAATGCGCTAGCGCGTGCCGCGATTGACCCGCAGCAGATTCGCGCGGTTTGGGTGGGCAGTGAAAGCCATCCCTATGCCGTTAAGCCAACGGGCACGATTGTGGCCGAAGCAATCGGCGCGACGCCAGGTGTCTTGGCTGCGGACTGGCAATTTGCCTGCAAGGCCGGCACCGAGGCGATGCAAGCGGGCATTGGCTTTATCGGTAGCAATATGGCGGACTATGTCCTGAGCATTGGCATGGACACCGCCCAAGGCCGCCCAGGCGATGCACTTGAATACACCGCTGGTGCAGGGGGCGCGGCCTATTTGCTCGGCCCCGCGGCGCAGGCCCTGGTCGTGATCCAGCGTACGCTTAGTTATGTCTCGGACACGACTGATTTTTGGCGGCGGCCCAGCACCCACTACCCTAGCCATGCCGAGCGCTTTAGCGGTGACCCTGGCTATTTTGGTCATATCATCCCCGCCGCGGCACAGATGATGGCCGAGATGGAGAGTAGCCCCACAGATTATGACTATGTGATCTTCCACCAACCTAACCCCAAATTTCCCACGCGTGCTTTGGAAGAGCTAGGCTTTCAGCCCGCGCAATGGAAAACGGGCCTGCTCGTCCCCGAAATCGGCAACACCTATGCCGGTTCGGCCATGATTGGGTTGTCCGCTGTATTGGATGAAGCCCAGCCCGGTCAGCGGATTCTCATGGTCAGCTATGGCAGCGGTGCTGGCTCGGATGCCTTCGATCTCCTCGTCACCGAGCGGATTACAGCAGCCCGTCATCGTGCGCCCACGACCCGAACCTATATTCAACGCCGCGTCCATATTGACTACGCGCAATATGTGCGCCTACGGCGAAAGCTGGCCAGTCATTGAGTGACGAGGATATGATGCCATTGATTACCCTATTCTTTGGGATGCAGTGACAAATCACTTAGCCCATTTACGTGCGCGTGCCGCACAAACGCGGCTAGGTTTAGATGCCATCAATAGCAGCAAGTGACTAGGTTATATCCCACAGAATCCCACAAAGCGTAGGGGATACTGTGGGATATTGTGGGATTCTGTGGGATAACGGATGCGCGGGGAGAAGATGGCCGAGTTAACTGTAGGCCATAATTTCTAGGGTGCGGACAAGGGCTGTCTTCCAATTGCCCTCGTCGTCAATTGGCAAATAGATGGCACGGCGGGCCACGCGGGCGGATTGTTCGGGGTCGATATTTTCGTCATCGATTTGGCCCAAGCCCGTCCGAATGCGGCGTTGCATGGCTGGCCGATTCATATTCTCCAGCGCCTCGCTCTTGAGCACGAGTTGATCCAATTCGCGGCCAATGCGTTCGACGCCCGCCTTTAGAGCTAGAATCTTCACCCGAATTTGGAAGAGCAGATTTTCCACCTCTTCCGGCACTGAATCGGTTACTTCATCCTTGCCAAAGCGGTCAATCAGCTCTTGGCGCATTTCATCGAGCGTCTCCAAATGCGTGACACCGGCAATCCGGCGGTAAAGCTGTAACCGTAGCCCCTCATCCGCAATATAGCGCTGTGGCAGTTGGGCATCCAATGGCAAGTCCAATTGCACGGGAGGAGCCAGGGGATCGTCAATATCAAAGGGCGTATCGGGCACTTCGGCAACGGGTTGGCTCGCGGGCGGAGTCGGCGTTGTGGCGCTAGGCACCGGTGCGATTGGCTCGGCTACTGCGGCCTCGTCGCCGTCCGTTCCCTGTTGGACAGCCTTCTCAAAGCGATCTTTTTTGCGTTTAGCGTCGTTGATCGCCTGGGCCAACAAGCGGGTGTAAAGATCGAAGCCAACGCTGTCGATATTGCCATGTTGCCGAGCCCCCAAGAGTTCGCCCGCGCCGCGGATCTCGAGATCGCGCATGGCAATGCGAAAGCCCGCGCCCAGCTCTTCGCTGCTCTCCATAATCGCGGCTAGTCGGCGGCGCGCGTCATAGCTGAGGGTAGTATGTTTGTCATAGAGCAGGTAGCAATGCCCACGCTGGGCAGAGCGCCCGACGCGCCCGCGTAACTGGTAGAGTTGGGCCAAACCAAAGTGATCGGCGCGGTTAATGATAATGGTGTTGGCGTTGGGGATATCCAGCCCATTCTCAATAATCGTGGTCGCGATCAGAATGTCATACTCGCCTTCGGAAAAGGCGATCATGGCATCCTCTAATGCACGTTCGGGCATTTGCCCATGAGCCACGATAATGCGGGCCGTGGGGACGAGATGCTGGATCCGGTCCGCCAAATATTGCAAGCCACGTACTTTATCGTTCACCACAAAGACTTGCCCGTTCCGATCAAGCTCGCGCTGAACGGCTTGGCGCACCAATACTTCGTCAAATTCGGAGAGAACAGTATGAATGGGCAGCCGTTCCTTGGGTGGGGTGTTAATGGTGCTCATGTCGCGGATTCCGCTCAAGCTCATGTGCAGGGTACGTGGGATAGGCGTTGCACTCAATGTAAGGACATCTACTTGGTTGCGCAGTTGTTTGAATTTCTCTTTGTGTGCCACCCCAAAGCGCTGTTCTTCGTCAATGATGAGCATGCTTAGTTCTTTGAAGTCAATATCATCACTGAGAAGCCGATGGGTCCCCACGACAAAATCAATGCTCCCCTCGCGCAGCCCCTGAATAATCCGTTCTTGCTGGGTTGGGGTACGGAAACGGCTAAGCATCTCTACCCGAACGGGAAACTTACTCAAGCGTTGGCTGATCGTGCGATAGTGTTGTTGGGCCAAGACGGTGGTGGGTACCAACATCGCCACCTGCTTGCCATCTAGAATCGCCTTAAACGCAGCGCGGATGGCGACTTCCGTTTTGCCATAGCCCACATCGCCACAGATCAGGCGATCCATAGGCCGTTGGGATTCCATATCATGCTTAACCGCCTCAATGGCCTGAAGTTGATCCAACGTCTCCTCATAGGGGAAACTGGCCTCCATCTCTTCCTGCCAGGGGTTGTCGGGGCTATAGGTATGCCCCGTGATCAATTCACGTTCGGCATAGAGCTTAAGCAGATCGTCGGCAATATCCGCAACAGCCCGCTTAGCCCGCTCCTTAACCGTCTGCCAATCGGCTGTGCCAAGGCGGCTGATCATGGGGGTCTTTTCCCCAGCGCCCACATAGCGGCTTAGGCGGTCGGCTTGGTGAACGGGTACATAGAGCTTATCATTCCGGGCGTAGCTCACCTGGAGATATTCACGCGCCACGCCATCCAACTTGAGGGTGACTAGCCCATCATAGGTGCCAATGCCATGCTCTAAATGGACAACATAGTCGCCCGCTTTCACATCCGAAAAGAAGACTTCGGGCGCGACGCGGCTCTGCTTGTGGGTGCGATGGCGCGCTTGTGGTTTGCTCCACCCAAATAGCTCGGTGTCGGTATAGAGATGGAGAGTATAGGCTCCTGACGCGGCTTCAATGCCCTTCATCACAAAGCCCTCGCCCATGACCCCTTGCACCAATGTGATCGGCTGGCTAGGCGGCAACCGGAGATCACTTTGAACATGGACAAGCAGATCGTTTTCGCGGAGTAATTCTTGTAAACGGGCGGCTTGGCGTGTGACCAATAAGGTTTGATCACCTTGCTCACGGCCTTTGACAATATCGGTGGCGATGGCTTTGGTCTTCCCCCCATAGCGCGGACCGGGAGTAAAGCAACGAGCCAGCGCCGTATTGGCACTGGTACTCTTGCCAGTCAAGTCGCCATAGCCCAGCAAGAGCGGATTACGCGCCCCCAAGGCACTACGTAGCTCGTCCGTCGTAAAAAAGCTAGGCGCAAAGGTTTGGGGTAGTTCACCAGCCCGCAACAATTCTTCGCGCAGCGATGCCGCTTGTAGCTCTAGCTCATGCAATGTGGTGAAGAGATCCAGGGCGTCATCGACGACCAGCGTTGCGTCGGCATCCACATAATCCAGCAGCGAGGCTGGCTGCTCATAAAAATAGGGTAGATACCACTCAATACCGTGGAAGCTGTTACCCTGACTCAAATGCTCGACTTGAAGACGCAGCTCTTCACGGATCGCCAGGAGTAGGTTAGGGTCCAACAGTGGTGATAGGGTAGCGCTGTTGGGCACATTTTCGGGTGCGCTAAGATTGCCCCCTTGAATCCCCAGCCGAGCTAGGGCAGCAGAGCCATATTTGCTTAGGGCTTCGCTCCCCGGCCCGATTTCGATACTTTGGATATGTTGTAGCGAGCGTTGAGTGGTTGGGTCAAAGAGACGGAGGCTATCGACTTCGTCACCAAAGAGATCGATCCGCACTGGTTGGGGTAGATTGGGCGGCCAAATGTCGATAATCCCACCGCGCCGGGCAAAGGAACCAGGCTCTTCGACCGTCTCGGCTGGATTGTAGCCCGTCTGCGCCCAGTTAGTCGTCATCTGATCCAGCCGCACGACACCCCCCGCTTTTAAGGGCCGGAGCGCCATGCGCAGTTCGCGCGCAGGCAGGGTTTTCTGCATCAATGCCCGTGCACTG
This sequence comes from Caldilineaceae bacterium, assembly GCA_019637645.1. The sequence goes on along the minus strand of JAHBVH010000002.1, from coordinate 168,809 downwards.
GCAATCACAATGGGCTTCACGCCAGTTCGACTTTGCAGCGCGGCCAAGGCCGTCAACCGCTGTTGGCGGGTGTAGCCGCTCCATGCAATGCGCTCATAGGGGAGCGCATCTGGTTCGGCAAAGACATAGACCGGCGGCCCGCCTTCCTCCACCGGCGGCAACCACGTCTCGACTTGCGTGGCGAGTTGTTGGGCCATTTCGCTACGCGCCGTCAAAAAGAGCAACGCGCCCGGTCGATCCTGTTTCAGCCCAGCCGCGACAACGGGGCGCGCCGAACTCAGCAGCGCTTGAGGCGTGCTGTCCAGGGTGCCGACGAAGTCACGATAAGCCGGCACCTGCTGTAAGGCTTTGACGATACCAGAAAGGTTCATTAGCCGTTAAATCGATTCATAGCCACGGTCAACCCTGCAAAGAGCCAAGCGTGGAGCGCATCTACAACCTTGTCACGCAGGGGAGTAAAGATCTCTTCTTCGGCAGCGGTAAAGTTCTGCAATACAAAGGCCGCCGGATCCATTTTTCCCGGTGGACGCCCGACGCCGACCTTGACCCGCGCAAATTCCTGGCTACCCGCCTGATCAATGATGGACTTTATCCCATTTTGCCCACCAGAACTGCCGCCCATCCGCAGACGCAACTTGCCTTGGGCAAGGTCAATATCATCATGGATGACAATAAGATCAGCCAAGTCAATTTTATAGAAACGCAGCAAGGGCACCACGGCTTGACCGCTAAGGTTCATATAGGTTAATGGCTTCACCAACAACACCCGTTGGCGCTGCCCTTGCTGTTCGATCCAGCCATCACCCGTCATGGCCCGCTGTTGCAATTTGCTCAAATCAATACGATGGCGTCGACTAAAGAGTTCCAAACATTGAAAGCCAATATTATGTCGGTTGGCCACATACTGCGGCCCAGGATTGCCCAGCCCGACAATGCATTTCATGATAGTTATCCCATCGCGTAATTCAGTGAATTTATGGGCTAGCGGCCCAACGTTGGATCAACAGAGGGTCAAGCTTGTCCAGCTTGACCCTCTAACACAAGCAGCTAAGCAGTCAGAATTTAGCGACTGACCGTTTCTTAGCGATACTGAGTCCAAACCCAACCAAAGAGGCGCTTCCCAATCAGGAGAACAACGCCCCCCAAAATGAGGGTAGCGCTCAGGCGAATGCCCGTGAGAAAGAAGGAACGTAACCGATCCAGCGCAACGGCCTCGCCTAATTCGCGGGTAAAGCTGGTGTTCGCAGCTAGGGGCTCCGTTGATGATTGCCCCGTATTGAATAGCGAATCAACTGAGCCCGTGCTGGCGACAGTGTCCGTTAGCCCGGCGGTGCTGGTCACCGCGGCGACCAAGCTCACGGTAGTTTCGGTAGCCGTTGGCGTATCCCCTTCCACTTGGGGCTGCGTCACCTGCCCCACAATCGGGGTGGGCTGCGGAGCAGGGGTAAAGGTCACCGTCGGGATAGGCGTAGCCGTTGGTTCCCCTGGTGTTTCGGTGGGCGTTGGGGTCGGGGTTTGCTCTGCCCCAACCTGATTAACAACAAGGTCGCGCGCATAGAATTCGCCATAGTTTCCGTCGGTCTTAACAACCCGCAGCCGCAGGCTATAGGTGCCTGGAGCGAAATTAGCCGTACGCCAGATCGCCAACTGGCCGCCCGTCACTTGATTGGTGCCGCCATCAAAATAGATATAGGCATCATCACCACTCGGTTCAAGCTTATAATAGAGCTCATAGCGCTGAAAATTTTCGATTACCGATGTACCAATAATCGGCACATCGCCAGAGAGCGCGCTACCACTGGCAGGCGAGCTAATCCCCGATTGCGCTTGGGCTGGGGGGGGCGCAGCAAACAGGAGGAGCAAGGCACAAATCACACCAAGTTGGGCACGTTGCCACAGGCATCCCCATCCTGCCGAAAGACACAGTGGCAGAGGCTGCTTGCGCAGGCCATCGCCCACTGGTTGAACGCGCGAAAGACGCCTGATCATCTACTGAACTTCTCCATCTCCAGATAACTCATCACTCTGTAAAAAATGTACGATGGCGCGCAGATCCGCGTCAGACAGATCAGGGCGGCCACCGCTTGGCGGCATGGCAATGCCACTCTGATTATCTGGGGCTTGCGCGGTACGCCCGGCCCGAATCATCGCGATAATCTCATCCGGTGTGCCAGCCTGAACCAAGGTAGAGGCGACCAGCGAATTGCCCAGCGCGGCAATCCCCTCGCCCTGTTGACCATGACAGACGGCACAGGTTTCTCGGTAGAGCGCCTGCCCCTCCGCCGCGGCAACCGCGATCGTCGCTTCACCCACGGGCGTGCCATCTAGTTGCGTCATGGGCGCATTGGTTGGCAGTGTCGTAAAGCCGGTTTGAGCGGTCGTAGTCGCTGTCTGCTGAATCAACACCGCAAAAGCCAACACCACCGCGGCAATGATCGAGACTACCGGAATCCAGACGCGGCCGCCCTCTTCTTCATCATTCACAGGTTCGCCCGCTTGATAGGCGATGATGGTCGTCACAGTAATGATGAGAAAGGCAATCAAGGCCAGGAACGGAATGGTGAGAAAGCCAAACCAATTGATCCAAATGACGGTACACGGCACAGCAGACTGACACGCGGTAGCACCACTAAACCAGTCGGTCTTCTCTAGCAACACATGATAGGTAGAGACACCAATGCCCAACACCGAAAAAGGTAAGACCAAAAGCGGCAGGTTTTCGTCGCGCCGCACCAGCCCAATCGCGAGAATCAGCGCCAGCGGATACATCAAGATACGCTGGTACCAGCAGAGCGTGCAGGGGATATAATGAGCAACTTCGCTGAAATATAAGCTGCCCAAGGTAGCAATCCACGCTGCCAAGAGCGCGACATAGAGGCTAGCGCGCTCGAACCAATAGGATAAACGATCACTCATATGCCCAGCTTGATCAGCCAGCGCTCAACAGGCGATCGATCTCGGCCTGGAGGCTGGGGTAATCACTGCTCACGGCAGTGCCATTGACGAAAACGGAAGGCGTACCGCTAACGCCCCGGCTGACACCCTCCTGAATCGTTGCTTCGATATCAGCCTGATGTTGGAAATTAGTCATGCAGCTTGTGAATGAATTTCTGTCCAGACCGATCTCAGCGGCATACTCAATGAGGCGTTCAATCGTGAAGCCCGGTTGCCCTTCCCGTTGGGTGTTGAAAAGCCGATCATGGTAGGGCCAAAATGCACCCTGATCAGCGGCACAACGGCTAGCCATCGCCGCCATATTGGAAGCTGGCGCAAAGCCACTGAGGGGGAAGGTGCGATAGACAAAACGCACTTGCCCAGCCTTGATGTACTCCTCAAACATCCTCGGCTTGACGGTCGTCGTCCACTGAAGGCAGTGAGGACAGAGAAAATCTTCGTAGGCTTCGACAACAACCGGGGCATCTGGGCTTCCCATGGAGGTACCATCAATCCACTCGGCGGGCAAATCGGGTTGGGTAACGGTCGCGATCGGTTGGGCGTTGTTGACATTGATCGCAATCACGAGCAAGATCACAAAGACAACAGCACCACCAATCAGCCAGATAGCTAACGAGTTATTGGGTTTATGGCCAGGTTGACTAATTTTACGTTTCGCACGTGGTGAAGAAACAGACATGGAATTTCCTCATGACAATGAAAGGTAAGACGAAAGGCGAGAACTGGCATGGAGGTAAGAACGTTTGTCCACTACACCAGTCAGCATGAATTTTGTGCATCGCGCCAGCAGGGAATCAGCTTTAGCACGAAGGAAACCTAGTTGCAATAGTTCTAGTTGCAATAGTTCTAGTTGCAATAGTTCTAGTTGCAATAGTTCTAGTTGCAATAGTTAAGGAGCCTTCTGTGTTTATCTTTTGGCACCGAAACTTATGTGCAAAACAGTATACGCGAATTACAGATAGGGAGCAAGTAAACGGTAGCAAAGAAGCAAATCCCCAGTAAGGCAGGACGCATACGCGACAGCGAGAAAGTGAACCAAAACGGCGGCTCGACCTATTGACAAGGCCGAATCACCAGCCTTATCGCTTATTTTTCCCAGTAACTAGCGCCATAGACCCGTCGCAGCAAGGTCGTTCGCTCTTCGGGGGTCGTCCAGCGGGGTTGACCATAGTCATAGAGCAAGGTCGTTAGCACCTGTGTGCTCAGGTGGCGTCCCTCATAGATCGTATGTTTGACAATCATCCCTTCACGGGTGGCTTGGCTCCACATCTGGTCAAAGAAGAGATTGCCAAGGCCATAAAGCACCAGCTTGCCCTCGGTAAATTCCATGGCCTGGGGTACATGGCTCTGGACACCCGTAACAATATCCGCGCCAGCCCGTACCAAGGCATTAAAATTCTGGCGTTGATCATAGAGGGGCGTAACGTCATAACTCTCTTGATATTGCAACTCGGCCAAGACCAAATCCGCCCGATCTTGCGCTTTGATGTTACGAATCGTAGCCGACATAATATTCAGATCGAACTGGGCGCTGCCAGGTTTATCATCGGTTGCCCAAGCAAAGGTTGGCCCATAGCTATTGGCCCCCAGAAAAGCGAGCCGGTTGCCATTGTGCTCTAGGTAGTAGGGCGCAAAAGCGGCTTCTTTGTTGCGCCCGCCGCCATAAACTGGCAAATTATTTTTCTCATAAAACGCTAATGATTGCAGTGCATCTTCACGGCCATAGTCGTTTTGGTGATTGCCCGTTAGGCCAATGATATCTACGCCAGAATCAGTTAAAGCGACTAGATAGTCTGGCTTGCTACAAAAGGTGAGGTTATCCATCCGCGTGTCGGTCTCACACCCTTCGACAAAAGGGACCTCATTGCTGATAACCGTAATATCGGCAGTGGCCAGTTCAGGGCCAACTACTTCGGCCACCCATGCGGCCCCCCGTTGATCCATCTGTTCCGCCGTAAGCCGCACCATGGCCGTCACTCCGGTCATGGCAAGGACGGTCAGGTGGTCGGCGTTACGATTGCCCGCGGGCAAAGCTTGCAGCCAATCTTGCACAAGTTTTTGCTCGGCTGGGGTTGTCGACAAATCATGAGCATAAACGGTTGCCACCAATGGGTAGTCGGCTGGCGTAAATTTATTGGCATTCTCGACTGGGTTTTGACCATCAATCGCAAAGACGACCAGCCGCGGTTCTAGTTGTTCAAAGGGAAGCAAAACCAAAGGCCGTGCGCCACTCGTCGCCGGCGCGGTTTGCGCTACCCACGCGGCAGTGACAACCTCGGGCTCGGTCGCATACCCGACTACATTCGCCCCAGCCGTGCCAAGCACTTGCGCCAATGCGGGCAAGGTATCCGTTAAGACAACCACGGCGGGAAAGCGTTCGCTTTGGCCGCGCCAGGCCGCTTGCACATCATCCCAAGTAAGTTCCGTATCGATCGTATCAAAACGGGCCGCGGCGGCAAAGGTATAGGCATAGATCGCTTGACCATTGGCTTGTTGGTAATCTAAGCGAACCGTCACATCCGCGGCCGTTGTCGCCGCGGTGACAATGGCCGTCTGGGCCAACGCGGTTGGAACCAAAGCAGGGTCGGACCCACTAGTTAGGGCAGCAGGCACCCCGTCCGCTACGTCGAGAACAAGAGCATTGGGCGTCGGGGTAGGTAGTGTTTCGGTGAGCGCCGCGGTAATCGAGGTACCGTCATCGGCTTCGACTGCTTCAGGCGTATGGCTAACCGCGCGTGCAATGCGAGTCTCACCCGCCGTCGCGCCAGGCAGGTTAAAGAGAAGCCACAGAAGCAGGCTTGCCCCACCCAAGATCATGACAAGACTCAGGAGCATGGCAACGCGGTGTGATAGTGGTTTTAATGGGATCATAAGTAGTTGCTGTGTCGCTAGATAGTTGCTTACGTTTGAGAAAGTATAACCTACACCCAGAAAAGTCTGCAATGTAGTCAAAGGATTTGGCAAAGTTTAGACAGCGCAAAGAAGAGCTACCGCCCCGCGAATCGTTATCAGCCAAAACACCCCCATTAGGCTGATAACGATTCGTGGGGCGGTTTGGATGCGTGTATAATAAGCCTATACAAGAATCACCGTGTCATGTCAACTAATCCTAAAAATAGGTCAATCATCGGCAACTTGGGCAAACTTAGGCAGGCGTGAACTTCCCCCTTGGCCTTGGGGTTCACACCCTTGAACAGCGCAGCAATGAGGCACCAGTGCGAATTTGATCACCAGAGCAGAAAGGTAGCTGTTCACCCAAAATGGTAGAATGGATAGGAATGCCCTCACTCTGGCAAACCATTCAACAGGCCATGTCTTTGAACCAGGGCGTGTTTACCGACATCCAACGCGCGCCAGGTGGCTTGGGGATCGCTTTGATCATTGTCAGTTTAGCCGGTCTTTCTGAATCGCTAGGACAAAGTGTCATCTTATTTCTCAATCGGCTACCACCGACGCGCTTTATCCTCGCCTTATTCATTACAGCGGCCAGCCATGTGGTGGGCTATTGCGTATGGACCGTGACAGTTTGGTTGGTTGGGGTCTATATTTTTGGCCAACCCGTTACGCTGACAGCGGTTGCTTGCGTTGTAGGGTTGGCCTATGCCCCGCAGTTGTTGGCTTTCTTTGAGCTAACGCCTTTCCTAGGTAATCCTTTTTCCATTTTGCTGACCCTCTGGAGCATGGTTGCGATTGTCATGGCCATCCATGTTGGGTTAGCCTTAGAACTATGGCAAGCCGTCCTGGCCAGCGGTTTGGGCTGGGTGCTGATCCAAATTTGGCGACGTACCATTGGTCGGCCTATTTATGCACTGGGACGCTGGCTACAGCGGCGGGCCGCGGGTGTACCCATGGAGTTAACCCTCTCCGATTTGGGGGCGCTTCGTCGCCATCCGGCTTGGCTAGAGAATCTCGACGTTTGGCGTACCCGCATCCAACCGAAGGACGTACGCAGATCCATGGAGTCGCTCAACAAAAGGGAGCAGCCGCGTGCTTGAAACACTGGGCGGGTTAAGTGCCTACTTGGGTATGATCTTGGTTGGCTTGCTGGTTTGGGCAGCGCTCTCCCCCTTTGAAACCTTGGGTTGGTGGGCTGGCTGGTTTGGCGAAAAAGTCTATGTGGATAATCTACCGTCGGACGAGTTTGTTCGGGTAGTTCGGCCCGACGCGCGCTGCTATATTCTCTTTCTTTCCGGCATTGGTCGGGTTTCGGGCGAGACCTTTAGCCGCCGCGAGCAAGGCTTTCTTCACCGCCTAGCTACGGCGCTTCCTCATGCAGTTGTGATCGATGATATTTTCCCCTATTCAGTCAACAATCTGGCCCTGACAGGCCAGCCCTTCTTTGCGCGCTTCTGGCGGTGGGCACTCCGCCGCAAACTAGACGGCCCTAAATTGGCTGGCTATCTGATCAACCTGCGTAACATCTTACAGGTCTTGATCTCAGCCGACAAACGCTATGGGCCCATCTATAATCAAGCCATGGCCGAGGTGCTGCTCCATGGCCTGCTCCGCTACAACTATGATCTCAATAGTCAAACCCCGGTTTTTGTCATTGGCTACAGTGGTGCCGGCCAAATGGCCGTGGGCGCGGTTACCTATCTGCGCGAGCTCCTCAATGCACCAATCTATGTGATCTCCTTGGGTGGCATTTTTAGCAGCGATCCAGGCTTATTAGCCGTCGATCACATGTATCACCTCTACGGCAGCCAAGACTGGCCGCAAAAGCTCGGCTTGATCGCGCCGGGGCGCTGGCCTTTTTTTGCCGCATCAGAATGGAACCGGGCGCGGCGGCAAGGCTTGATCTCGTTGCAAGAGATTGGACCAATGCGCCATAGCAGCGTTGGGGGCTATTTAGATATCAAGAGTTATCTCCCAAACGGACTTTCTTATCTGGACCAGACCGTTACGGTCGTTAGCGAAATTGTGCGTCAAAACAGCCAACTTCCCCCCGTCGAACGCGCCACAGACGACCAAGCTATGGCACAAACGTTGAACGTAGGTATCCTCACTTGACAGATATTTCAATCAAGTTATACTAGATGCCAACAATTGCATAAATAGACCTTCGGGGCAGGGTGAGGTGAGGTTAACGTTATCGCATAGGCTGACAAGCTTTCAAGGCTAGCGCATGGCGATAGCACTTCCCAATTCCCGATCGGCGGTAATCTGTCCATCGACAGAGAGCCCGCGAGTCAACCTAAATCAGCATTCGGTCCCAATGATTGATTTAGGTTGACAGGAGAGCGGTGCGTTGCCACTGGCAGCAAAGCCGACGCCGACGGTATAGTCCGGATGAAAGAGGGTTACGCAGCAAAGGCGCATGCGCAAGCATGGCTATCTTCTGCGCTGGAAAACACCGCGTTTTTTGGTGGTGATTTTTTGTTTGCCTTTTTACCCGAAGTTCTCTCGCTGGGGAGACTTCGGGTTCTTTTTTACTAAGGGCATCTTTCCTGCGCTGGCGATGGTCAACAGGTTCGTGCACCGATTCTTTGCTGCTACTTTGTGCTAGCTAGCAACAAGTAGAATTTGTTGTACGCGCTAGCAGGAAGGCAAGCTTTGTCCCGTTGTGTTCTGAATGGGTTCCACTCAATGCTTAGGCATTGGTGACCATCAACACAGCGGGATTTTTGTTTTACAAGAAGAGAGCACCAGAGCAGTCCCCAGACGGCAGGGGCATAGGAAGGAACAGTGATGCAAGCAGAGCAAATCAAAGCAACGAACTGGCCCGTAACAACGCCAGCGCAACACAAAATGCTCTGGTCCCAGCAGATCCAAGCGCGGTTAGCAACAGCACCAACCATGCTAACGGTGCCGATTGTGCTGGCGATTGGCATAGCGCTATGGGAAGGACTCGTGCGGTGGCAAGCGTATCCGGCCTTTATTTTACCTGGCCCCTTGGTCGTAAGCCGCAAATTTTTCAGCTTGCTGCTGGATGGTACGCTATGGCGGCATACCCAAGTGACGCTGCTGGAAATTGCCCTCGGGTTAGCGTTGGGGGTGATCTTGGCCTGCTGTCTGGGCTACTACTTGGGCAAACATCGCGCCATCGAACAATTGGTTGCGCCCTATCTGGTCGCTAGCCAAAGTGTGCCGATTGTGGCGATTGCGCCGTTGCTTGTCATTTGGGTGGGTAGTGGCATGCTCAGCAAGGTTTTGGTCTGCGCCTTGATCACCTTCTTTCCGATGTTGATTAACACTATCGTTGGTATTCGCCACGTTGATCGCGATCTTTATGATCTGATGCGCAGCCTGCGCGCCAGCCGGTGGCAGCTCTTCCGCCTGTTAGAAGTGCCAGCCGCGCTCCCAGTTTTGCTGAGTGGGCTCAAACTCAGTGTGATTCTAGCTGTGGTTGGGGCTGTCGTGGGTGAGTTTGTCGGCGCGAATGTGGGATTGGGGTTTTTGATCAACTTATCCCGCGGTGTGCTCGACACGCCGATGATGTTTGTTGCGATCTTCTGTCTGGTCATGATTGCACAGGCACTTTACCTCAGTGTTGTGTACTTGGAACGGCGCTATCTGGCCTGGCATACGGAATGACACAGAATGACAACGCCTTCACCATTCTCAACGAATTTAGCAATAGAAAGTAACCTATGTTTTACCATCGATCAACTGTTTTTACCTCACTCTGCCTATTCCTCCTGTCCTTGACCATCGCGGCCTGTACGCCAATCGCAGCGCCGCAGCCAGCCCCAAGCAGCGACACGGCCACTACGGAGCTGATCCCAGTCAACTTGGGCGTTGGCTATATCCCCAATGTCCAATTTGCCACCTTTTATGTAGGGATCGAAAAAGGCTTCTACGCCGAAGAGGGCATTGACCTCACGCTCGACTATGGCTTTGAAGATGATTATCTCAAGCTGGTGGGTGTCGATGAGTTACAATTTATGGTCGGCAGCGGCGACCAAGTGGTGCTCGGGCGCGCCCAGGGCTTGCCCGTGCGCTATGTCATGAATTGGTACAACCGCTATCCTGTTGTGATCTTTGCCAAGGAGAGCGCTGGCATTATCACACCTGCCGATCTAGCCGGCAAAGCCATCGGCATTCCTGGCCCTTTTGGTGCCTCCTACGTTGCCTTTCGGGGAATCTTGGAAGCAGCCAATCTGACCGAGGCCGATGTAAAGATGGAGAGCATTGGCTTTACCCAGGCCGCCGCGGTGACCGAAGATACGGTTGAGGCTGCCGTGGACTATGCGGTCAATGGGCCGGTGGTGCTGGCCCAAGCGGGCATTGCAACCACCCAGATTCAACTGGACGATTATCTCCAAATCCCTGCCAACGGGCTAGTCACCAACGAAAAGACACTGCAAGAAAACCCCGAATTGGTGGCAAAAGTAGTCCGCGCCACCAGCAAGGCGGTCCAATACACGGTGGACAATCCCGACGAAGCCTTTGCCATTGCGCTTACATTTGTACCGGAAGCCGGGGGCGACAATGAAGCGGCGAATCGCGCGGTCTTTGATGCCGTCTTGGCCTATTGGACACCCCAAGCTGGTCAAACGTTAGGCGCAACCGAGCTTGCTGCTTGGCAAAGCGCCGCCGAATTTATGCAACGCATTGGCTTGGTCGATACCCTAGTCCCTGCGGAAGAACTCTTTACCAATGAGTTTGTACAGGAATGACAGCAACGCCCATTCTGGTAATTGACCAAGTTAGCAAACAATTTCAGAGTGGCGCACAGACCGTCAGCGCGCTCCAGGCCATTAGCGTGCGGATGGCCGCGGGAGAGTTCGTCTGTCTGTTGGGCCCCAGCGGCAGTGGGAAGAGCACCTTGCTGCGCATCATTGGGGGGTTGTTGCCGCCGGATAGTGGCAGCATCACTTTCCAAGGCCGCCCCCTAACCGAACCCCAGGCCGAGATTGGGTTTGTCTTTCAAAGCACCAATCTCATGCCTTGGCGGACGGTCTTGGACAATGTGCTCTTGCCGCATGAGGTACAACAGGGCAAGCCAACCCCGGCGGCGCGGCAGCAAGCACAGGCACTGTTAGCCTTAGTTGGCCTGCAAGAATTTGCCCAAGCCTACCCCCACACCCTATCTGGCGGCATGCGCCAGCGCGTGGTCTTGGCGCGCACGCTCTTGCAGCGGCCTCAGTTGCTCCTGATGGATGAACCCTTTGGTGCGCTGGATGCACTGACGCGCGAACGGCTCAACCTGGAATTACTACGGCTGCATGAGGAGCAAAAGCTTACCACCCTCATGGTCACCCATAGCATCCAAGAGGCCGTTTTTCTCGCGGATCGGGTTCTGGTGATCAGCGAACGGCCTGGTCGTCTGGTGGCCGATCTCCCCATCCCCCTGGCGCGCCCGCGCCAATTAGCCATGCTGGGCAGCGCACAATTTGGGCAGTTGACCTTAGCCGTGCGTCAATGGATTGGCACCCCAGAAAGCGTGTAGCATTTCGCCAACGCAAGACGCGGTCAGGTTTTCCAAACCTGACCGCGTCTTGCGTTGGCGGTTGTGGGAACCACAGAGCCAACCCGATGACAAGCCGCTCGCGTTGGCGGTTGTGGGAACCACAGAGCCAACCCGATGACAAGCTTTGGGGCTCGATCATCCTCAGGCCAAAAGCGGACTTTGCTCGGGTTGTGCTATAATAGCCCCAGTTATCAATTGCCCATGTAAGGAGTAGGAAGCTTCTCGATCATGACAACCAACACGCAATCGGCTCGTGTGCGCTTTGCCCCTAGCCCAACTGGCTATCTCCACTTGGGCGGCTTGCGCACAGCCCTGTTCAACTGGCTCTATGCACGCCACACTGGCGGCCAATTTATTTTGCGCATTGAAGATACAGACCAGACCCGCTACAACCCGGAAAGTCTGGCTGATATTATGCGCGGGCTGCGCTGGTTGGGGCTGGATTGGGACGAAGGCCCCGATGTCGGTGGCCCGTATGGTCCGTATGTCCAAAGTGAACGTAAGGCCATCTATCACGAGTACATCCAGCAGTTGATCGAGCAGGGGTACGCCTACCGCTGCTATGTCAGCGAAGCCGAGTTGGAAGCCATGCGCGAAGAACAGCGGGCCAAGGGCCAGCCCTTGGGCTATGATCGGCGCCACCGGTGGCTCACCGCCGATGAGCGCGCCGCATTGGCGGCCACAGGGCGCGCCTCGGTGGTCCGCTTCGCGGCACCCCTCGAAGGAGTTACGCGCGTCCATGACATGATCCGGGGCGATATTGAAGTCCCAAGCGATAGCATCCTAGACCCCGTGCTCATTAAGAGCGATGGGATGCCGACCTATCATTTTGCCAATGTCATCGACGATCATCTGATGCAGATTACCCACATTTTGCGCGCCGATGAATGGCTCTCATCCGCGCCGCTGCATAAGCAGCTCTATGATGCTTTTGGCTGGGAAATGCCTGCCCTGGCCCATCTGCCAGTCATTCTCGATCCCAGTGGTAAGGGCAAGATGAGCAAGCGCAAAAAGATTGTGGATGGCAAGGAATACCTGGCCTTGGTCCATGAATTTGTCGACGCCGGTTATTTGGCCGACGCGATGTTCAATTTTCTAACCAACGTGGGTTGGAATTTCGACCCCGAACGCGAAGTCTTTACGCGCGACGAGGTGATCGAACGCTTTCACGATATTTCTGCCATCAATCCCAAGCCAGCCGCGCTGCCCTACGAGAAACTGGAATGGCTCAATGGCGTCTACATTCGCGCCTTGGCCGTGCCCGATTTGCACCAAAAGTTAGCCCCTTTCTTGGCGCGCGATCTGGGCATGGACGAAGAGGAACTCCAACGCAGCGAAACCCTCTCCGAATTGACACCACTGGTTCAAGAGCGGATCAAGCTGCTGAGCGAGGCTACGCCCTTTGTGGATTGGGCCTTTAAGCCAGCGACGGAGATTGTCTACACCGATGCTGCTGCGTTTATTGGGCGCAAGATGACCCAAACCGAAACGATCGCGGTGCTGGCAGCTGGCATTGCGTTGGTGGAAAGTCTGGATCAATTCACCGTGCAAAAGCTCGAAGATGCCTTTCGCACCCAATCCGAAGCCATGAAGATCAAAGTCGGGCCTTTTCTCACCCCCTTCCGGGTCGCCCTCACCGGAAAGACCGTCGCGCCGCCGCTCTTCGAGAGCATGGCCGCGGTCGGTCGCGAAGAGACCCTCACCCGCCTGCGCAACGGCTTGGCCTTTTTGCAGAGCACAGTCGCAGAACCGGTATAACCACGATGAGTCAACGACCACTTATTTTAATTACAAATGATGATGGCATCCGCTCGCGCGGGTTGCTGGCGGCGGCTAGTGCTTGTGATACGCTAGGTGACTTGTTAATTGTTGCACCAGCCCAACAACAATCGGCCATTGGTCGCGCCAAGCCGCCAACCAGCAGTGGGCGTATCTTTGAAGAAGCGTTAATGGTCAATGGCCGTACCGTGCGCGGCTACGCGGTTGAAGGAACGCCCGCACAGGCGGTGGAACATGCCGTCGTGGAACTGGCCGACCGGCAACCGGTGCTAGCCGTCTCAGGCATTAACTTTGGCGAAAATCTGGGGGAAGGGATTACCACCTCCGGCACCGTGGGTGCGGCCATCGAGGCTGCTTCGCTGGGCATACCAGCACTGGCGACCTCGTTGCAGACCGATCCCCAGCACTATTTCACCCACGACGCCGAGTTAGACTTTGCCGTCTCGGCCTACTTTGTGCAGCAGATCGCCGCCGCGCTTTTGACCCATGGGTTACCGCCTGGAGTCGATCTGCTCAAGATCGATCTGCCAAGCCACGCCACGCTCGAAACGCCCATTCGCTGGACACGCCTCAGTCGGCAGCGTTATTTCTACCCCGTACCCAAACCACGCCAAGCCTTGGATGAGCCTTCCCCCATGGGCTTTGTCCAACAGGCCGATCCAGCCACCCTGGCCGCGGATTCCGATGTGCGCGCCGTAGTGTTAGATCGGGTCGTCTCCGTCACCCCGCTGGTGCTCGACATGACCGCGCCCATCGACCTCGCCAAGCTCGACCACTGGTTTAACGGTCACGCCGCTAACGCCACTGGGTGACGCGGTCGTATAGACCTGACAGGTTTGGCAGACCTGACAGGTCTATACGACCTATCCAACGCGCACCGGCACGCCCCGTTGGCTGGATTCAATAATCGCCATCACCACTTGGGTCTGGCGCAGACCGTCTAGATGGGTGGGGAGTGGACCACGCCCTTGCCAACTGGTGGGCTCCAATGTTTCTTCGAGAATGCTATCGATAAAGGCCTGATTGAGCGCCAGGACACCGCCGTGGCTGGGTCCCAACCGCTCCAAGGCCAGCGCCATTTGGTCACCACCCGCCGAAAGTTGGCCCGTCGTGGGCATGGGCTGGTGAATACGCGCGGCTAAGTTGACGCCTTGGGCCAAGAGCGCGTTGCGATGGTTGAGCAAGGCAGGGGTATCCACGCGACGCGACAGATTCGCGCGCCACCCTTCCTGGGCACCAAAACCAGGCCGTTTATTATAAATGAGCGTCCCTTCATCCCCAGAGAAGGAGAGGTAGAACTCAACCAGCTCATCCATGTAACGAATCCACTCCGCCTTCACCCGCACCTTGAGCCCCGTCGTGAAGGTCAAGTACGCATCATAGAGATCCGGGGTATACCCCAGCACTTCCTGCTGGCTAATGGCGTAGACTTCGGTGACCTCGGCGGGGGCAAAGTACCAGCGCAACAGATCGACCACATGGCTCAGCAAGAAGTGCGCGGTCGAAGAACCAGTCGCCCACTCGTGAGTCCGCTCGCCCCACATTTGCGTCGGCACGGTGATGTTATCATCCAACCGCGCCTCGCCATAGACCACCCGGCCCAACAACCCATTTTGGATAGTGTAGCGCGTGGCTAGATCTAAGGTCGAGCCGCGGTTGGCAAAGTTTACAAAGAGACGTGCCTTGGTCCGTTCCACAACATCATAGATCGCTTCGGCATCGACCATGCTCGTCGCCAATGGTTTTTCCTGCAAAAGATAAGGCACCCCGGCTTCCAACGCCGCAATCGTCGGGGCGCGGTGCAGATGATCGGGCGTAGCCACCACCACTAGATCTAACTCATGGCGCTGTAACATCTCGGTATAGTCGGTAAAAGCTTCGGCTCCGATCGCAACGGCCACCTGCGCCACCACCGACTGACGCAAATCGCTGACGGCCATCACCGTCACGGAAGGATGGTTGTACAAAAAGTCGGCGTGCTGCTGGCCCAAAATGCCCAAGCCGATCACACCGGCCTTGAGTTGGGTGGACATAGAAGAGGCTCCTTTGCTGAAATGCGCTGATCCTGTAGGCTTAGGGACAGTATACATGCAAACAGCGGGAGATTCAACATTACCCCATTTTCTGGACAGGACAATCGCGAACTCCGTCGCTTAGCGAGAGAAACAAAGGATAGTCTACGCGTTCTCGCTACTACCGATAAATCAGCGGCAGGTAGAATGCCCGCGCCCCACCATCTCCCGTGCCATTTCCCGTGATCGTAATTGTTATCGTTGCAACGTTGGAATCAGCCAGCCCATCATTGGCGACAAAGGTGAATTGGTCCGTTCCGACAAAACCGCTGTCCGGTGTGTAGATCAGGGCCGGCGGCGTGCCGAGTAGCACACCATGGGCGGGCGGCTCGACTAGCTTGTAGGTCATGGGATCATCATCGGCAGCCAACAAGGTGATCGCGAGAGCCGTTGCTTGCGTCGTCGTCAAAGTCTGATTGGCTGCGATTGGTGACATATTATTGATGGTCCATAGATAACGGGCCACACTGCCCACTGTATCCCCATTCAGCGCGCGGACCTGGAAGCTGTGGTCGCCGCGGCTCAACTCGCTATAGTTCTGTGGGCTGGTGCAGGCGACAAAAGCGGCGTTATCTAGGCTACATGCAAAGCCAGTTGCGCCGCTGCCACTAAAGGTAAAGCTAGCACTGCGCGCGGTAGTGGGGTTGCTTGGACCACTTGTGATCGTAACATCCACGGCACTCGCCGCGACGGTCCAGCTGAACTCAGCTGGCGAAAGATCGGGGAAGCCACGGCTGTCGATCGCACGGACACGGAAAGTATGTTCGCCTTTGCTCAGCTTATGGTAACTGGTTGGGCTGACACAAAGTTGATAGGCATCATCGTCCAGTTGACACTCATAGAGGACCGTGTTGGCACTACCCGCAAAGCCCAATGTGGCATTATTGTCACTGCTCGGATTGGCGGGTCCGCTAGTGATCGTCGTGTCCGGCGCGTCCGCCGCGGAAAGATCCGTGGCAATAGATTGGGTCACCTCGCTGATGCGCCCGGCACGGTCGATGGCGCGCACGGTGATCAGCAGCGTGCGCCCTTCGGGATCTGGCACAACTAAGGCCGTTTGCCAGAGACCAGCGCCAAAGGTGGCATCGACAAAGTCGTTGTTCCCTTCGCGAATTTGGACAGCAGCCAGCCCGACACTATCGCTCGCCGTGCCGTTAAAGCGCAAGATCCCACTGCGCGCCTGCCAGGTGTCGGCGATGGTCAGGGGGCTGGGGTCGATGGTAAGGTTGGGGGCCACCTTATCCAGGGTAAAGGTGATTGGGAAAAGCGTCGCTTGGGTAGCGCCCGCCCAGTCAGTTGCTTGTACAACCAGGGTATGTTGACCTTCATCAACAACGGGAATAGTCACCGTACGCTGCAGGTTCGTCGTTGCATCGGCTTGGGCAAAGCGCAGCGTGTGGATGGGGTTTCCATCGAACTGGATGGTCACTTCTTTCAACATGGCGTTGGCTTGGGCCGCCACCGTCACACTCACCACATCGCCCGCCGCGACAAAGCTACCATCCGTCGGGGCAATGATGACGGCGTGGGGGGCTTCCGTCCCACCGTTCACAGATTCGCTTGCGGCCGTTGTCACGCCTGCCGAAGTTGCCTGAGCGCAACGCCCCCAATTATCACAAGCACGCACGGTAGCCGCGGGGTTGACGGTGGGCAGCCACAACGTATACGAAATTGCCAGCCCGTTGCGAATGGTCAGATCAGGGAAGAGCGCCTGCAACTGCGGTATGGTCGCAAAGGAGCGGGTCGGCACGGCGACATTTTTACCGGGGCAGTCAAAGGATGCTTCGTTTAGGTGGCGATCCAGCGCGGCACAGACAAAACGGATCGCATAGCGCCGTTGCTGGCTGGCCCCATCCACATAGCTAGCGCCGGTTGCTGTGGCCGTCATCACCACACGCGGGTCAGTGGTATCAATGGTGCCTCGCCAGAGGTTGGCGCGAATGGCGACATTGCCCAACAGATCTGTTCCGCGCAGGTCAAGTTGATAGAGATTCTCCAGACCGAGTGGAATCTGATAGCTCCAGGTTGTCGTCGCGACGCCCGCGCCCCGCTGCGCCAGCGCGACCGGTGTCCAAAGCCGGTTAAGCTGCGCTTCGGCCTCTTCACTGGTGAGGCCCGCGGGTAAGGCGGCAATCTGTTCAACCGGCGTAAAGGCGATCTCCAGCTTATCGATCCCAACGATACTGTCGGTATCCGAAATCACGCCACCGATGGAAAGGGTCTGTGTGATGACGGTGCGGGTGGCGTCACTGATATTCAGCGCTACATCAGGGCCACGGCTATCCAACCGCAGGCGGGCCGTAGCAGGTGTGGCCTGGTTGCCCGCGCCGTCGGTCGCTTGCACCGTCACCGTGTAGGTGTCGGTCGGATCAGAGAGGCCCGCATCGAGCAGATAGGCAATGCGCCAGGTGTTACCACTGAGGGTCGCGGGTTGCACCGTCTGTGCCATGCCCACGCCCGCTTGTTGCTCCAGCCGCACCCAGAGCGAATCGGCCTTGATCCCGCTATTATCATTGGCGGTGCCTGTAAGATCGATCTGCCAGCGCCCGCTATCATTCTTGGTCGGCTTTCCTGTCGCCACGGGGGCGTTGATCGTTACCACCGGCGCAATGCTATCAATGGTGAGCTGGAGGGGGGCGCTGGGAATGCCCACATTGCCCACGCGGTCGGTGGCACGCACGCGCAGCGAGATCACCCCCGTCTGCCCGGCCAGCGAAAAGGCCCAGGCATTCGTGCCTTGGGCTGGTTGCCAGTCGCCATTGTTCAGGCTGACTTCAACCAAAGCGATGCCAGCCGTAGCGTCGGCTGCTGTGCCGCCAATGATCTGGCCGGGGCCAACCACTTCGTTATCTGGCAGCGCCACGACCTGTGCCGTGGGCAAGTCGTTATCGATGGTCAGGGTCAGCCCGTTGCTGACATTGATCCGGCCACCGCGCACATCTGGTTGGCTGGCCTGGACTTTAGCCCAGTAGATATTACTGTCGCGGGTACCCGCTGCCACACAGTAGGATTGGAGCGTGCGATTGTACATTGCTGTCACGGTATCCTGTGCCAAGGTGGCGGGGAAGATCTGCAAGTGATCTAACTGGGCCAGCAAGGGTTGCGTGTTGTCGCGGCGCTTGCCGATGGTTAAGTCAGGCACGTTATCCAGGGTCACATTCGGCGTGCCGTCCGAGCTGACCTTTAGCGTACCATCTACATAAATGTTTGCCCGGCCGCTGGCTTTGCTGCGACTCACCACGACAAAGTGCCACTGATCATCATCGATACGCGTGGTTTGGAAGGAACTCCCCGGCGCGTACAGCAGTACCCCGCCGTTGTTGAGATAAATACGAAAGCCGTTTGCCGCAATATTTCCACCATCGACGATCGCTTGCTGCCCGTTGCGGGTGGGCGCTTTGATCCAGAAGGCAACGCTGAAATCATCCTGAATCGTGCGGTTGAGGGTCAGACCATCGTCCACACCGTCGAATTGCACAGCATAATCCGAAAGCGGTGCGTTCGGCGCGCCCGCGAAGCCTGCTGCTGGGCAGGTTGCGCCCGTGCAGATGCCATTGTTGCCCCGTCCTGCGTTGTCAACGAAGGTCGTTGCGCCCGGTAGCTGCTCAAAACGCAGATCAACCAGCGGATAGCTCTGTGCGGCTGGACAAGCCAGGCTGTTGTCGCGGGCATCGATAAAGAAACCGGTGGTGGCGGCAAAGGCTACATTACCATTGCTATCCAGCGGGGCAAAGACATGACGCTGGCTTGCTGTGTTATCTTGATAGCTGAGCAACCAACCTTGATAGCCAGGATGCCACGCCACCTGCGGCGAGCGGGCCGCTGGGTATGCAGCTGGGTTGATGACCTTGGGTCCCTCCACTAGCGTATCACCTTGGTAGACCCGCCCCAGAATCTGGCGGTTACTAGCCGGGTAGAGCAGCAACGTGCGCCCGCTGATTGGATCGTAGGCCAAGCCCGGTGCGTGATTGGCACCTGCATTGGCAAGGGCGCTGCTGGTGATCAGCTCGGGGTCGGCCAGGGGCTGACCGCTCGCCGGAACATCCGCGGCATAGACATCCGGACCCCGCCGATCTTGCCAGATCACACGATAGTTGTTGCCAATCCAGGCAACGGCCAGGGCGACCAGGTTGGTTTGCTGGTTACTGGGTTGTGTGCTGCCCGCATCGCGATAGCTACTGCCGATGGGGTCGCCATTTTTATCAAAGGCTTGCACGACAACCTGGGGATTGCCTTGGCTGCCAACCAACACGTTCCGCGCGTACGACTCGTAGGCCACCAAGAAACCACTGCCATCGCTGGCGACCTTCGGGCCAAAGTTCAGCGTCTTGTAAGTCGTGGGCACGGGCGAGCGCGGGAAAGTGAGCGAACGCTTGACCTGACCGTCTGGCCCCAGCAGCGCGCCAGCAATCACGTTGTCGTCAAGCAGCGGGACGGTCACGTTCAATTCGATGGTATGGCCGGCCCCGCTAAAGGTCAGGCGACCGTCGGCAGGTGGTTGAAATAGATCGACTGGCTTCTGCTCCACGAGCTCTGCTGTTGCGGCATCCGATTCGTAAACGGCGATGGTCGCGCCGCCGTTGCAGTACGGCAACGTTATGGGGAAGCCGAAGGCGTTGGGCCCGCGCTGCTGACCGCTCGTCATATCGGGCGTTCCGCCGCCGGTGTCCCAGCGCCAGATCACGCTTTCGTTGGCCTGGAAGGGCTTGAAGGCGATCACCGGCTCGATGCCGGATGTCCCATTGTCAGCACCGGCTGTCACCACTTTGAGCGAATTGAAGGTGATGGTGTTGCAATAGCGCAGTTGCCCCCAGACGGCCAGCGTGTCGCCGTTGGCGTTGGTGGCAAGGCTGGGCGGGTCGTTGCCCAGCAGGGCGGTCGTATTGTTGGTGTCGTTCTCAATGGCCCGCATCGATCCACTTGGAACGGTATAGTTCAGGATATCGCCGCGACCCATATCACCACCATGGTCAAAGGCCAAGGCCGCGATGTGAAAATCGTCCTGACGGTCGGGGCGGCTAGGCGTAACAGCTGTATAGTAGGGCAGGTTGGGGGCCGCAATGCCACCCAGCGCTGCTTCGGTGGTCACTGGCGCAAAAGACCAGACCACATCGCCGATGTCCGGTAGGCGCGTACTGGCCGTACTATCCAGGCGCGCCGGTTGCGTGCCCAGGCCGGGGGCAACGGTCAGGCTGATGGGCAGCGTCATGGTCTGTGTCGTAGAAAAGGTCAACGGATTGAAGCCCAACGCCAATGGGTTGAGGCCATTGCCCAGGCTATTCGGTACGCTGATGTTGAGCACACCGGGCGCCATGGCCGTGTGGGCAATGACGGTGTTGGTGTAACGCAAGCTCTGGCCGGGGGCGAGGTAGCCGTCCAAATCATCGGTTTCGACCAGCAGAGCGAGCGGCGGGCTGTTGGGCACTTGTGGATGATAGGGACGGTTCTGACTGTCCACGCGGTTAGCCGGGTTGGCATCCTGCGCTAGTTGGCGCTCCGCCAGATCACTCAGCCCATCGTTATCGCTGTCGGCGCTAAAGGGGTTGGACGAGACGCGCACAGTCAAGGTGCTCACCGGCCCATTGATGCCGTTGACGGTGATATCCCAACCGCCTACCCAAGTCGTGCTACCATCCTGAAGATGATAGACTTCCTCGCCATCCGGCAGCCCGTCGTTGTCACTATCGGCGGCGGCAGGGTTGGTGCCAAGCTGCATCTCTTGCAAGTCAGTCAGCCCGTCGTTGTCGCTATCGCGACTAATGGGCGAAAGCGGCGTACCGGCGGTCTGCTTTTCTAGCTCAAAGCGGTCGGTCAGGCCATCCCCGTCAGCGTCGACGCTGGCATCATTGGGGTCTAAGCCATTGTGCGCCGCGGAACGCAACCCATCGCCATCGGCATCGGCCAGCGTGGTGAAGGCGGTATCCCACCCGAGTTTCAAGCCACCGTCGCCGCTGCTAGTGAGACTGTGGAACTCGTCGAGGGTCGCGGGGAAGACATCGTAGAGGAGCGCATTGATCGGCACATGATTATTGCCAACGAACTCCTTGTTGTAGCAGACGGGCACGACAAGGGCTAACCAACATTCATAGGCCGGGACGGCATAGCTCATGTTAAGTACGAAGGGTACGGGTTGATTGAGGCCAACGGTCAGCGGCAGATCGCGCACAGGGGCGGGTACAGTGCTCAATTCGCCGCGATACATGGGCGAGACCAGATATTTATGGTCCTCACGCACGTTTTGCCAGGCGTCCTTCATCTGGTCGAGCGCGATTGGCAGCGTCTCGTTGTTGGTGGTGCTCGTCAGGCTGTATTTGAAGCTGCTGCGCCGCAGGTTATCGGTCGAGAAGAGGTACATATAGGGATAGATCAAGACCCCATTGTTCGGATCGGGGTCTTTGTGCACAATCGTTGTTGTCACGGGCAAGGTGACAGTGACCTTGTTACCACTGACATAGCCCATATTGGGGGAAGCCAGCGTAACCGTCGGCGCGCCGGTGACCATGAGGTCGTTGCGCTCCAGGTTGACCATCAGATCATAGCTATAGAGCAATTTGGTGAGCAGCTTCGTGGCGGTGCCAGTGAGGGTGAAGCAAGCCCCATCCAGAGCCTTTACCTGGCGCAGCTCGTTCACCCCCAATTCGCAGATCAGCGAGAGCAGGCTATCAATGACGCCGAGGATGGTGCCGATAATCAGCCCGATGGGGTTAAAGGCTAACACCGCAAACAAAATGGTGATGACAGTTGACGCGATCGCTTCAGCCGCACCACGGTTGAATTGAGGGCTGCCCGGTTGCTGCCCACTGGTGACTGCGCCATAGATAAAGAAGCCCCAAGTCAGCGCGACGCCCACCACAACCCCCACTACCGCGCCACGCTGCGAAACCGTATACGCGTTCCGGGAGAGCTTCGCGATGGTGTTGCCAATATCCTTACCCGTAGCCAGGATAGGGTTGATCAGCCTGCTATAAAATACAATGGGCGCAGCGACGTTGAAGGCGAGGTTGAGCAACAAGGAAACGCCGCCCAGGACCCCGCGTGCGGTCGCCGGCAGATCGGGGAGCATGCTCGCAATCTGGGTTGAGACCATCAGAATAGCGCCAGCCACGCCGACAATGGAGGCACGAAAGTTGTGGCTATAGGCTTTATTCCGAGCAATTCTCGCCTTGAGTTTAGCAATGTCGTCACTCTGTAACTCTTGGGTAAACATCAACCCACTTTCCTTGCCTTGGGCAAGTAGTGCCTTTGCCTCCTGTAGATCTTTACGGATCGACGCGCCATAATTTAGGACATCCTTCCATTTTGTCTGGCCTGGTACATAGCCAGGAAAGAGACGATGAAAGGTCTGGGCAGCCAGCAGTGGCACAGTGTGTGCCCCACGTAGCGCGGCGCGCACGCTGGTGGCCGTCCCCGCTTCATTCTCCAGCGAGTAGCCCAAGGCGGGAATCGCGCTGCCGGTCTGGACTTGGGCAGAGTAGCCAGCGCGCAGACCGGTATAATAGAACTCAGTCAGTTGTAAGCGTGCGCCCACCCACGCCGTCTCTTCGTCGTCGGGCAGCGGGGCAAGCGCGGCATACCGCAGTTCCAATTCTTCCCAATACGCGTCATCCTCACAGGGGGTCAGGGAAACCGCGCCACTGGCCGGTGCGCAATAGCCCATCCACTTGATAAAAGCTGTTACATCCACCGGCTGGGCGTCCTGCGGCGTCGGTGCCATATCCAGTGTCAGCGTTGCCCCATTTTGCGCGGCGAGGTTCAGGCCCAACATCCGCGAGCGATATTCTTGCGCAAAAAAGAGCAGCGGCTTGATGGTGCGGTCCGCTTCCACGGCTGGTTTGAAAACATTTAAGATTGGTGCCGTCTCGGTCATGGTGAGCGAAGCAACGGCCTGGTCATAGGTCGGATAGCTGCGCGTCACCACCTGGAGCAAATTGGGCACGTCCATACGCTGGCTGGCGCTGGGGTTGTTGTCGTGGTCAAAGCGGGCGGGGAAATCGGCCAGCGTAAGGTCGCGGCGACCATCGTTGTCGTCGTCGCGCGGCGTGACGAATTGCCCTTCCAGGGCAAAGGCCAGGGCCCAGATTGCCTGGTCACTTTTTTTGTCGTTATCGACGGCGGGGTCTTCATAGAAGATCGCCACATCGGTGCCGTGCTCCTCGCGCACAGTCAGACCGGCGAGCAACCAATCATCATAGTAGCTTTGGATCATCTGCGGGACATTGTTACGATAGCCATCGGCTTGGCAGTCGGCAGAGGTATCGGTCGTTTTGTCGCAGGGCAGATCAACAAGGGCCTGTATGACCCAGACCAGACGGATTTGATGCGGGCTGGGCCAGCTTCCCGTCGGCAGATAGCGCATCTGACCAGAAAAAGCAACGCGTTGCCCCGTCTTCTCATCGGTCACGATGGTGAGCGGCACATAGGCGACTTTGGTCTGTTCGTCGGCGCTCAAATGGTTGACCGTAATGTTGAAAGGGGTCAGATCGGTTTGCGGAGGCAGATTCGCCCCCGTCGTCGGCATGCGAATTTCCAGCATAGGGACAATTTTCAGGTCGCCGTTGGCCTCGCTCACGGCTTGGCCGATGTCGGCTCCCGTGGCAACATCTGCATAGGTTTTGCCATCAATATCACGCATTTGGCCAGCGCTATCCTGCGGCCAATCGAGCACATTGAAGGCAAACCAAAGCTGTTTTTCATTCTGCGGGCGTAGTTGGAACTCAACAATCGTCGGTTTGTCTGCGATCAGATTGTTGAGGGTAAGTTGTAGGGGGGTGGCTTCGCCGTAGATCACCGCGCCTTTGGCAAAGGGGTCGAGATCTTTATTGTCCGGCACCCCATCCCCATCATTGTCGGCGTCAAAGAGATCAGGAATGCCATCACCGTCGCTGTCGAGCGGAGTGGTGCGTAGCCCAGTGCTGGTAAAGCCCCACTCCAGCGCATCACCTTGACCATCGCCGTTGGAGTCGGCGGCGTTGGGATTGGTGTACCAGCGCTGCCCGCCAAAGTCAAAGCCATGGACTTCCAGGCTGTCGTTGAGGCCATCGCGAT
This sequence comes from Caldilineaceae bacterium, assembly GCA_019637645.1. Next base: position 144,545 of record JAHBVH010000002.1, on the reverse strand, counting down.
CGGTGTCGGAGATCACGTTGCTGGTGCCAATGCGCGCTTCGGTAAAGTCGGTCAGCGTGTCGCCATCCGTGTCGAGGCCACTATCGGTGGTTTGCAAGGCGGGGGCAGGCAGGGCGAGTGATGGCGCAGTTTCCCTGGGGAAAGTAGCGGCGGCGGCGTTGCTTTCGAGTGGATTCAGACGGGGATTGAATGCAACATCTCCCAATGCCGCGCGCAGATCGCGCTCAGCGTCGGCAGCCGCCTTGCGTTCTTGTTGTGCGGCGGCTTTGGCCGTTTGGGCATCCATAAAGTTGACGTTCGTATAGGTCGTCAACACAGGTCCTATGACCTGGGCAAAGATCACGAGAGCGACCACACCGCCATTCAGCCAGCGCTTCCGGCGATAGCGCACTAGCAGGATGCCTAAAAGCAGCAATGGCAGTGCGTAAAGCAGGCCAACCGACGAGGTAGGCAGATCCACGCTCGCCAGCCAACCCGGCAACCCAGGGAGGGCAGACGCCCCAGACTCTCCCGCGGCGGTTGCGACCTGGGCCGTGCGACCGAATTGAGAAAAATCGACGACAATCTGCGCTTGAACTTGCTCATCTTCCTGTGGTGGGAACTCCAGCGTCAGGATCTGGCGCAGGGGCAGGCCATCCACACCAACCCACAGCTCACCGGAGCCGACCATCTCGCGAAAGTAGGTTGGTACGTCCAGACGAAGGCTCGCGGGCAATTCGCCACGGGCCCGCAACGCAGCTTCCAGCTGTTGGTGCATCGCGGCGGCCAAGGCAGGGCTGTCGATCTGGAAGGTATAGCGGGTAAAGTGGATCCCCCCCCGCGCCTCGGCGGGGAACGCCTGTACGTCCTTGACCGCGGTCAGGTAGCTCAGGAAATCACCTTGGGGTGCAAAGGCGTCGGTGAAATCGTCGATCACTTCCCATGCGCCTGCCCCACGGCGGGCAAAGGTCTTGCCCCGCTCCGTACGGATCGCGAGACCGCTTTCGGCTTGTAGCACAGTGCCGCCTGTGGACCAAAGGGTCATCTCTAGCTGCGCGGTACGCAGATCGCTTTGGCCTTCGAGATAGAGCTTTTCGGAACGGCTGGTGCGCCCCACATTGGCTAGCGTTGCCAACGGCAGGGTAGTTTGGGTAATGTCACTCGTAAAGTGATAGCTACCCGCGGCTTGGGCGCGCGCCCAAGCCGCGGTCACCGGCTCTGGCAGGGCAGCACGCGTGAAGAGCGGCGAGAGGGTCCAGCCCAGTAGGATGCTAAGCGCGATAAAAACCCAGACAAAATTCGCCATGCGATAGGGCGTTCGATAAGCCTTCATGGTTGCTCCGAATAGGAAAGCTCAAAAAATTAACATTGGATCTCAGCCTACGCGCGTGGCAGAGCGGCGCGGAAGCGCTTGCGGCACGGGGTTGCGTTACAGAGGATAGCAGAGGGGTGTCAAAAAAACGTCAAAACCGCCCAGCCTGTATCGTCAAAATTTACCTGCTATGGCCCAACTTACTTGGCGGAGCCCTGCACGTTTGATATACTTCGTCATTGGTGCTGACGGAATGCGCATGGTGGCTGCCCATTGGCATTTCCATCTAATTCAAATCATTTATGTAGGAGTTACGCACTTAGACCAGACCTGCCAGGTTTTCCAAAGCTGTCAGGTCTCTATTGTGGTCAACGTAGGGGCCGAATGCCGATTGTTCTTCACCTCTTTGGTGTCGTGCGCGCAACTTGGGATACGATACCGCTCAAATTTGCGACCGAGCATGTGCGAGCGCTGTTGATCTATCTTGTGGTGGAAGCCAATATCACCCACCCACGCACCACCTTGGCCACCTTGCTTTGGCCGGATGAAAGTGAGCGCAGGGCGCGGCACAATCTCCGCCAGGCGCTCTTTTTTCTCAAACAAACATTGCGTGCCGTCCCAGACGTTGATCGCATCCTGCACATTACGCCGACTACGCTGCAATGGCAGAGCCAAGGGACAGCGGTTGATCTCACCATTTTTCAACAGGCGTGGCAATTCAGCCAGACCCATAATCATGTCGATCTGCGCCAATGCTCGATCTGTTTGGAACACTTTCGCCCCGCGCTGGCCTGCTATCAGGGCGAGTTTCTCCAGAGTTTTTTACTGAAAGATAACCAACCTTTTGAGGAATGGTCACGCTGGCGACGCGAGCAGTGTCATCGTCAGGCATTGACCATGTTTGACGCACTCATTCCCTACGATTTGGCACGTGGGGCAGCCGCACAAGCCAGCCATGAGGCAGCCCATCTCGTGGCGCTCGAACCGTGGCACGAGGCAGGCCATCGGTACTTGATGCAGGCGTTGGCCGCGCAGGGGCAGCCAGGAGCAGCCCTCCGCCAATATGAACAGTGCCGGCAAATCCTGCAACAAGAGTTAGGGATGCCACCCTCGCCTGAAACGATCACCCTCTATGAGCAGCTGCGTTTAGGGACGTTTGTTGATGGGCTTGGACGCGCCGCCCAAGCCGCTGGCAAGGCGCAAACCACCGACGCGCAACCAACCTACCCGGTACCACGCTCCAACCTGCCCCCTGTACTGCCACCGCTGGTTGGGCGCGCGGCGCAACTGGCACAATTAGCCACCCTCGTCGGTGACACCACCCAGCGGCTGATCACCCTTGTCGGTATCGGTGGCATGGGCAAGAGTCGCTTGGCATTGGGCTTGCTAGAGCAATTGCTAGCCGAACCCACAACACCTTTTCCCCACGGTTTTTGGTTTGTTCCCGTCGGTGGTCTATTACCACAAGCCGAAACTCTAGCCGATGCCCTGGCTGGCGCGGTGCTGAAAGCACTGGGGATTATCACGCCGAATCAAGAGGCATTATCGCGGGCACTCTTCCACTACCTTGCCCAACGGCAGGTGCTGTTGGTTTTTGATAGTTTCGAGCATCTCCTCGTGGAAAGTAAGGTAGCCGCGGCAGCCAGTACCTTTATCCTTGATCTCCTCCAGGCGGCACCCGGGCTCGCGTTGGTGATTACTTCACGGCTACCCCTTCAATTGCTCAGCGAAACCGTCCTCCGGCTGGAAGGATTGGGCGTCCCACCAGGCCACCTCCCCACTCTCGCGCCGCCCCTTCACCAAGGTGACACGGCCCATGATGGCAGTGTCCAGCTCTTTGCCTATCATGCCCAGCGCGCTCTACCCGCATTCACACTGCATGATCAAAATCTGTCGGCAGTGATCGAACTTTGCCGCGCCCTTAGTGGCATGCCCTTGGCGATTGAGTTAGCCGCAGCCTTAACGCCGCACTTTACCCCTGACGAGTTAGTAGTCGCCATCCGGCAAAACCTGGATCTATTGGTCTCCCCGCGGCGTGACCTAGAGGCTCGCCATCGTCAACTAAGCGCGGTGTTGGCCTCATCCTGGCAGTTGCTCGCGCCGCGGGAGCAGACGATCCTGGCGCAAAGCTCGATCTTTGTCGGGCGCTTTAGCCGCGCCGCGGTGCAAGCGGTGACGGGCGCGTCGGTGAGCGAGTTGGCGAGTTTGGTCGATAAAGCATTAATCCAGCAGGCGGGCGTGGGTATCTATCAACTCCATGATCTGTTGCGCCAATTTGCCGCCGAAAAGCTATCGCTGATCACCCACGAGGACGAGCCGAACAGCGATCTGCTCCAGGTTGCCGCCAATCGCCATAGTGCTTTCTATCTAAATTTTGTGGCAGTGCGGGAACGGATGCTGACCCGCCATCAACCGCGCCAAGCGGTCGCGGAGATCCAACAAGAAGTGGACAATGTACGCCAAGCCTGGAGTTGGGCCATCACCCATACCACGCGGGCGTCCACCGTCGCTGCGATCTGTGCCCATCTTGAAGCCAGCGCCTATGCCCTTTGGCATTTTTATCTGATTGTCGGTCTCTATCAAGAAGGGGTTGCGGCTTTTCGCCAGGCGCATCGGGGGGTCCAGGCCGCGCTCAACGCCTTTCCAGAGGCCGCTACCCCCAGTTGGCAACGCCTCCTGAGCAAATTGCTGGCACTCGAAGCCTATATGCTGAGTACTCACGGCAATTACACCGAAGCGCCTCCCATTGCCCAGCAAGCCATTGCCATCGGCCAAGCTTGGGGTGGACATGAAGGCGAGATCATCGGTCTGCTTGCCATTGCGCAAGCCCACTACCACAATGGCGCTCCCCAGCAAGCCGAAGCTGCGGCGACCGAGATAGTCGTGCGCGTTCCCCAGCTTGTGTGGGATGGCGAACCGGCGGAATCCTATTACGATGTGCAGTTTATGGCCCATCTCTATCGAGGGGTCATCGCGATCCACCATGACCGGACACGAGCAAAAGCGGAGATTGCACAAGCCTTGCACCTGTGCCAGTCTATGGGCAAGTTGCGGGGAGCGATGCATGCGCGGCTCAATCTTGCCAATCTCGAGCGCTATCAACAGCATTATGGTGCGGCGCGCCAAGGGTATCAACAGGCACTACAACTTGCTTGTGAATTGGGCTACCGGCGGGGTGAAGCGATCACCCGTTTTGAACTGGCCGATGTTATGCGCGGCCAAGGGGAATACGCGTTAGCCCTAGAACAATTTACCCAAGCCCTTACGCTCTTACGCGAAATTGGGGAGTCCTTTCACGAAAATTATGCCGAGGCGGATCTTGCGCGTCTCTATGCCTATCTTGGCGATTTTGCGCGCGCAAGAGCCTTAGTCGACGAAGCCCTCTTGCGCAGCGAAGACTTTACCATGTTGGATGCCAAGCTCGATACCCTGCTGACCGCCGCGCTGCTACATCAATTGACCGGTGCGGCCAGCGCCGCGTTGCCCTATACCATACGCGCACAACAGCTTGCCATAACGCATCGCAATCGACGTTACGAAGGCTGGGCCTTGCTCTACATGGGCCACGCGCTCGAAGGTTTAGCGCGCTGGAGAGAAGCCAAGCATGCCTATGCCAATGCCTTGCAACTCTATGAACAGCTGGATATCCAACCAACCGTGGCCGAAGCGCAGGCAGGGTTGGCACGCACGGCGCTAGCCCTGGGTGATCAAGCAGAAGCCCTCACCTGGGTGGAAAAAATTTTAGCGATCCTAGCGAATTCTCCGACGGTCGGCCTCGATGAACCCTTCCCGATCTATCTGACCTGTTACCATGGATTGGCGGCCAATCACCCAGTGCGTGCGCGTGCGCTCTTGCAACAAGGCTATGATCTGCTGCAACAATATGCAGAGCGCATTCCCGATCAAACCTTGCGTTACTCATTTCTAGAGAAGGTAGTGGCTCATCGCGACTTAAAACAGCTTTATCAGAACATTCGATGAGCCCACCTACGCTTGAATCAACTGCCATACAGGAGGCAAAAATCCAACCATGAAAATCACCAAGTTTGAAATCCAAAAAGTGCCGCCCAGTTGGGTCTGGCTCTGGATCCACACCGATGCGGGCATTTGTGGGATCGGCGAACCCTTTTTAGAAGGACACCCAGAAGCTGTTATTGCCGAGGTGCAGCGATTGGAGCCACTATTAGTGGGCAAAGATCCGCGCCAGATCGAGCTGCTGTGGGACGCCATGTACAACGCGGGGCTTGGCTATAAGGGTGGCCCCGTGACCATGAGCGCGCTCAGTGGGATCGATATGGCGCTTTGGGACATTGCCGGCAAGGCTGCGGGGCAACCATTGTATCAGTTGCTCGGCGGAGCCTGTCGCGACCGCGTGCGTATGTACCGCGCCACGGGTGGTGCGCCTCCCCATACCATTGAGCCGGGCCAACCCTATCGCGCCGGCTATGCAACCCAGCAAAAACCGACGCCGCGCGGCGACGATCCGGCAGCGTGGGCGGCGTCTGCCCAAGAATTGGTGCAGGAGTGGGGCTTTCGTGCCTTAAAGGTTCACTTTGGCCCCGGCGAAGGCTTGGAAGCGACGACCAAGGTCGATCAGTGGGCCACGATCTTTGCCGCGATCAAAGAAGCCGTCGGTCCGAGTGTGGATGTAGCCGTCGATATCCACAATCCTCACCCGCGCATTGCGATGCAGCTGATTGCCGCCCTAGAACCTCTGCGCCCACTCTTTATTGAAGAGCCTATGCCGGTGGAGCGGGTCGATGTATTGGATCAGATCGCGCAGACCACCCGCGCGCCCATTGCCGCGGGCGAACGGTGGATGGGCAAGTGGATCTTCTTTGACGCCCTGCGTAATGGGGCCTTGGCCGTCGTCCAGCCCGACCTCGCCCACGCCGGTGGCATTACCGAATGTAAGAAAATTGCCGCGATCGCTGAGGCTGCCTATGCGAAGGTTGCGCTCCATGCCCCGCTCAGCCCGGTGGCGTTGGCCGCGTCGATTGCGCTGGATGCCTGCCTCCCCAATTTCTTGGTGCAGGAACACAATGAAGTCAACGATTGGCGCGAGGGAGGTAAAACCTATATCGGCAAGGGCTATCTGAAAAATCCCTTTGTGCTCGATGCGGAAGGCTGTGTCGCCGTCTCGCAAGCCCCAGGGCTGGGCATTGTGATCGATGCGGATGGGCTACGGGAAATTATGAAACAGCCCTGGAGCGAACAGCGCGGATAAGCTTTCTTAAAGTTGCCCTGTTGGGCGGACACACGCGTTCTTGAGGCATCGAAATAGGCAGACCTAGAGCTATCCGGTTTTATAAAGCTGACAGCGCTAGGTACTACTCAAATAGAGCTGGCGATAAAGCTCGAAAAACAAGAACAGGGCAAATTGAAATAACGCCGTGGTGATTGCGCTAAATTGATCAAGGTAGAAGGTCAGCAGGACGACCGTGGTGAGGGAGAGCACAATGCCAAAGATGGCAGCCTTGATCCCCATAGCCACCTGGTCGCGCCAGAGCAAGGTGAAAGCATAGAGGGCAATCAGCCCAACCGCGATCTCTAACCCGAGCCGAGTGAAAAACCAGGGTAGATCTGCGGTACTTCCTAATTCGCGGTCGTTGACGAGGAGCTCGCCTAACGGCTGCGAAAAGAGGCTAGGCACCCAGAAGATCAGGGCAAGAAGGAAAATCCGCTGCAAGGCCAAGAACCCTTGCAGCCCAACCAAGCCCAGAATAATCCGCCGATGACGCTGCTGGCCCAATCGCGCGGCCAAACGGGCCAAGGTATGGCGGAGCCGTTGCACCAGACCAGGCGCGCCAACCGCTAGGGTCCCTTGTTCGGCCTTCAGATGATGGTTCAAGGTGGTAGCCAAAGCCGCGATCGGGGGGTGGCTGCTCTGTTGAGCATAGGCCAACCGCGCCAGAATTTCTTCCCGTTCCTGCGTCAACAATACACCATCTAACAGGGGCGGCACTTCTTCCAGCGCGCGGTAGAGTTCGGCGCGGGCATTGTGACGCGCCGGTCGCCGCACAAAGAGATAGAGCAAGACGCTAAGCAGAAAAAAGGCATAAATAATCGGCGCGGCAGGCGGATAGAAATAATCGACATCGCGCGTGATGAACTTCCCCACTTCGTCAATAAAGAGGCCGATACCTACCCCATTGCAGAGCGCGCTCCACAACAAAGCGCTCCGATTGAGCAAGGTAAGGGGCAGCAGCGCCGCGATATAGAGCAAAAGGCCACCCCAAAGGACATGCGCAATGTGCAAATTGCCCCGGCCAATTTGGGGGTAGCCCGTCAACTCCAGGTAGAGGCGTGTCACAATGACTGAAGCCGCAAAGGCCACCAGGGTCGTAAGCACATACGTTTCGGCCCGTGCCCGCTTGATGGCCCGGCGTTCCGAAAGGGGTGGAAGCGATTCTGTCATGCAACCCTCTAACGACTTGGTGGTCTTATGGCTGAGTGATGGCAGCGCGGTGGCCAGCCCAGCACTAGTCTATTTTATTGCGATACGGACGTAACGTGGCGAAGCGTGATTGTTGGGCTAGGCAACCACCTATCCCGCTTTTCTGTTGCCTCGATATTACTATAACCGCGCGTCTACGCAAATTCTTAGCGGGCAAATAACACAACGATAACATTGGTCGGCTACGCTATTCCCATGCTAGCAGCCTGGCTTGCCTGATTTTTGCCATTTGCGCCCATTTTAACTCCGTGTTATACTGCAATCCTCAGTTGTCAGACAACTGACAACTGAGGGCGTATCATCGAAAAAAGAATGAGGTGTAGGCTTTGCAACCTCTCGAAGAAACGAATCGGACCGTCCTGATTGAGCGCCGTATTCGTGAGTATATGGCAGAAAATCGCCTCAAACCAGGCGATAAGCTGCCCACCGAAGAACAGTTAGCAACGGCGCTGCATGTGGGGCGATCAGCCGTACGTGAGACCTTTCGCCGCCTAGAAGCGCTAGGGATTGTGGAGACGCGCCAAGGGGTCGGTCGTGTCATGCGGGAATTTAACTTTGACCCCATTCTCAACGAGCTTTCGTATGGGCTCGCTTTTCTCAGTGATGATATTTTGCAGATCGTCGAGATTCGCAAAGCGCTGGATGCTTACTTTGTTGAGGATTTTATCAACAAGTTGACGCCGGCTGATCTGGATGAACTCGGGAACATTGTGCAGCGGATGCTCCACAAAGATGCAGATATAGCAACACGCTCCCAAGCAGATTATGCTTTTCATGCCTTTCTCTATCAAAGGACGGAGAATGCCTTGGCCCTTCAACTTTTTGATATTACATGGAAGGTACGGGCAAATGCCGTGGATCAGCAGGCCGCGCAGGTGGAATTAGCCCCAGGCACCGCCCAAGATCACCTTGCGATTCTGGATGCGCTCCGGCAGAAGGATGTAGACAAAGCGCGCCAGTTGTTGATCGCCCATCATTGGAATGTCGAACAACGCTTTCGCAAACAAATCGAACAGGCAACACACGAGCAGTAAATACGAAATTTCCAGGAAAGCCACTGCTGATTTTTCTGGGTATAGCATAGTCATAGCATAGTCATAGCATAGTCATAGCATAGTCGTAGAATACTGCCAACTATAAGGGTGAAAGTTTATGCTGCGCTATTTCATTGGACGCGTGTTCATCCTCATCCCCACCCTGTTGATTGTGCTCTTTATCACCTTTCTGCTGGGCTATCTCGGCCCCGTCGATCCGGTGATGATTATCGCACGCGAGAATGCCGCCCGCGGCATCTATTTTACCCCCGAACAAATTGCTGATCTCCGCCATCAATATGGATTGGATCGCCCCTTTTTGGTCCAATTCGGCACCTATCTTAACAATCTATTACACGGCAGCTTTGGCTATTCCTATCGCGATGCCACGCCGGTGCTGCCGCGCATTATCGCCGCGCTCCCCGTTTCGGGTTCATTGGCCTTGGGTGCAATTGTCATTTTGATCGTTGTTGGCGTTCCGCTCGGCATTTTAGCCGCGCGCTTTCACAACACCATGGTTGATTATTTGATTGTGGGCGGCAGCCTCTTTCTCAACGCCGTGCCCGTCTATGTACTGGTGCCCGTCTCGCTGATCGTCTTTGTCCTTTGGCTTGATCTCATGACGGTGCCGCGCGGCTGGAAAGGGGTTTTCCATCCCCATTTCGTGCTGGCCGCGGGCTTGTTATCGCTACGGACTTTGGCTGTGGTGATCCGCCAGACACGGGCCGGTATGTTAGATGTGTTGGCGAATGACTATGTGCGTACGGCCCGCGCCAAAGGGCTACGCGAAGTAAGTGTGATGACGCGCCATGTGTTGCGCAACTCGCTGATTCCGGTCGTTACCCAACTAGGCTTAATGGTAGATGACTTCATGTGGGGAGCGGTCTTTATTGACTTGGCCTTTAATCTCCCCGGCCTTGGTCGTCTCTTTGAGCAAGGACTTGGCTCCCGTGATTTCAACTTTATCTATGGCGTTGTCATCTTCACCGCGTTATTAACTATGATCATCAACTTGTTCATCGATCTACTCTACCCCCTGTTGGACCCGCGCGTGGCCTACGATTGAACAAGTGAGTTGATCAGGCAGTCCCCCATTTTTGGATCTACTCCACGAAGAGCGACAGAAAGCCATGGGGTATTTAGTTTCTCGCGTCTCTTCGTGGATGATATAGCCGTTCATTACCTGAGAAATGGTTGGAAAAGGTGCCTTATCCACCTGACCGGTTTTTGCAAACCGATTAGGTGTGGGCTGCTTCTACCCTTTTTTCAAACCATCGCTGAGTGTTCTCTAGAAAATTCCACGCAAATCAATCAAGGGGAAGGGCAATGGCGCAAGTTGAGCGTGTCGTGGTTAGAAAACAGAACGAACTTGACCTACAACTAGAGAAGCCACCCCGGCAACGCAGTTTATGGAGCGACGCCTGGCGGCGTTTGGTGCGCAGCAAGCTTTCCATGATCGGTGTGATCATCTTTGCTTGGCTGCTCTTCATGGCTATTTTTGGGCCGATCGTGGCCCCTTATCCCTATATGGAACAGAATCTGACCCGTGTGGCCGAAACGCCTAGTTGGGATTACTGGCTAGGCACCGACGATTTGGGCCGCGACATGCTAAGTCGCATTCTGTGGGGGGCACGGACCGCCGGCATTGTCGCGATCATCTCCACCAGCCTGAGTCTGACTGTTGGCATCGTCCTTGGTTCGCTCGGGGCCTTTGTGGGCGGCTGGGTGGATTGGCTCATTGCGCGGCTGGTGGATGTCACCATGTCAATTCCCCAATTGTTGGTGGCCTCGCTGGTAGCGTCCACCTTTCGAGCCCCCGTGGCTGCCTGGGTTGAACAAACTTATGTTCGCACGGGCTGGAGCATCTTTGCGACGCCAGCCTATGTCGATCTGATCGTCGTCTTTGGTGCGCTGGCCTTTATCCAATGGCCTGGATATGCCCGCCTGATCCGCGGCCAAATTCTCTCCTTACGCGAGAAAGAATTTGTCGAAGGGGCGCGGGCCATCGGTGTGCCCCAATGGCGGATTCTGATCCAATACCTGATCCCCAACGCGTTAGGCCCGATCATTGTGGCGGTTACTTTTGGGTTTGCAGGTGCCATTGTAGCCGAAGCAGCGCTCAGCTTTTTGGGGGTCGGTGTGCAGCCCCCCCAACCAAGCTGGGGCACGATGATCCGCGACAACGCTCTCAGTTGGCGCTATCGGCCTTGGTTGGTCGCCGTCCCCGGTTTCACCATTGGCCTCATCTCCCTGGGCATCAACTTTCTTGGCGACGGCTTAAATGACGCCCTCAACCCAAGACAGGCAAAGCGGTAGATTTATAGTAAGTTCAGAGGTCAGTCGTCAGAGGTCAGTATTCAGATTCTGTCCTCTATCCTCTGTCCTCTGTCATTTCTTCTTTACTTTCACCAAGGAGACAATTCATGACAGCACGCGTTCATTGGCATTACTGGTTTAGTATTCTGATCATTGGTGCGCTCTTGCTAGGGGCCTGTACCCCAACGGCGACACCCGCCGCGGGAGAACCAGCGGCATCGTCGGCAGCGGCTGGCGAGGCCGAATCCGCGGCCTTGCCCGAGGGTGCAGCCGCGGAACAGGTCTTGCGGATGGCGGTTGACAGTGGTCCCGGCCAGGGGCCAGTGCCCGGGCTGGATTATGGGGCAGCCGGGCTCCCGGGTGCCACCTATTGGCCGCTCATGCATGTGGACGGCAACGGCGAATTTATCCCAGCCCTGGCCACCAATTTTGAGGTCAGTGCCGACCAGAGCGAATTTGTCTATCACCTGAACCCAGCCGCAGTTTGGTCGGACGGCGAGCCGCTGACCGCCCAACAAATTGTCGATTGGTACAATTTTATTTGGCATCCGGATCGCATCAGTGGGCCATCATCCAGCAACTTTAATCAGATCAAAGGCTGGACCGCCTTCCAAGAAGGTACCGCGGAGACCCTCGAAGGCGTGCTCGCCGTCGATGATCAGACCTTGCAGATCACCTTGGAACGCCCCGGTCCTGCATTCCGCTACAATATGGCGACCATCTACGCCGCGCCAGCCCGCGTCGAGCAATATGCCGATGTCGTACAAGGGGCCGAGCCCGGTGCTGCCCAGTACGAAGCCATGAGCCAAGTTTGGAATGGTGATAACGCCGCCAACTTGATCGTCTCTGGGCCCTTCAAATTTGAAACTATGCGCCCCGAGCCAGAAGGAGTCTATAACTTTGTCGCTAACCCCAACTGGTGGGGAACACCAACCAAGCTCACGCGCATTGAAAACATCACCATGCGCGACCACCAAACCTTTAGTCTGATGTTTGAGAATGAAGAGCTGGATCTGGCCTATGTCGTTGGGCCAGCCGCGGTCAATCTGCGCAAACTCATGCCCGATACCTTCAAAGAAAAGCAAGTCTGGGCCTTCTTCTCCATGTTCTTCTACACCGACCGTGAGCCTTCGGACGACCTCAACCTGCGCAAGGCCCTGCTCCATGCCATCGACTGGGAAAGCGTCGCCCAGGTGGCCTGGGAAGGTGAGCAACTTCCGATTGATAATGGCCAGACCATGCCACCAGGCATGAACTGCCGCCCCGATGATTGGGCTCCCTATGCCTTTGATCTGGAGAAAGCCAAGGAATATCTTGCCCAATCTGCCTATGGCCCAGATGGCACCAATGTACCCAAGATCCGCCTGCGCCTGGAAACCGATGCCCCGCGCCAGCGCGCATCCCAGATCATTGCCGAAATGTGGCGCACCAATCTAGGCATCGAAAACATTGAAATGCACCAGGAAGAGACGGAATTCACCGACGGGGCCGAGACCATTGCCATTCGTACGGCCAGCTCGGGCGCGGCCTTCCCCGATCCAGGCGTTTGGTTGGGCAATGTCTTCCGCAGCGGCACCTGGACCGTCCAGAACGCCACCCACTACAGCAGCCCCGAGTGGGATGAAGAGATCGATACCATTCGCTCGATGGATCCCACTGCGGCAGATTACTGCCAAGCGGTTCAGGCTTTCTATCAGAAAACCCTCGACCAAGCACTCTTGATCCCCATGGCCTATATCAAGAGTTGGCGGCAGGAACAGCCTTGGCTCATGAATTTCGATGAGAGCCAAGTCTCCAACTACTATAACCTGCAAGATGTCTGGATTGCCGAGCATTAGAACAATGGAATAGGACGCGGATGCAGCGGATTTGCGCAGATTCTAGCCGGTTTCCCCGGCGCAGCCGCTGTATCCGCGTCCTATTTTCAGCTGGACAGGCTACTTACGATTGGCAAACGATCTCATGACTGACGAAACAAGCGTACTTGAAGGTTCTGTATATTTGACCGCGCCCTTGGTTTGTGGAGCGATGACAAGCTGTACCTTGACCATGACCGTGCGAGTACCCTTGGCAAGGCAAGCACGCATCCGTCTCTACTTCACCCAATCGCCCTATTATGAGCAACCGCCCACCTATGGCATGTCGGGTAAGGGCTTTATCTTTTATCATCGCGTTCACTTTCAAACCAACAACCCTCAAGGAATTGGCTATCTGACGGCCCGGAGCGCCACTGGGCGACCAGTGCAGCTTGTCATAGAAAAAGGGAGCTGTTTCTTTACCCTAATTTGCCCAGAGGGGCTCGCTGCGGGAGAAGAGCTGACTGTTGTCATTGGGGATCAGCGCGAGGGCGGGCCAGGGATCGAAGTCGTTCATCACCCCACCTTTGGCGACTGGCGCTTGCTCTGCACCGTGGATCGCCAAGGGCAAGGCACTTTTGTAGAGCAGCGCCAAATGCCCACGCTACAGGTGATTGCGGCGACACCGGCCAAACTTTGGGTACATCTTGCTTCACAAAGCCAACCCAATCAACCGAGCGACCTCCAGATTACCGTGGTGGATCGCTATGGCAATCAGGTGGAAGGATATAGCGGGCATTTCCAGGTGACGGTTGAGGGTACGGGACAGGTTACCACCACGTTCGCCCTCGCGCCGGAGGATGGCGGGTCCAAGCGTTTTATCGGTGGCGTTCTCTTTACTGCGCCGGGTGTCCACCGCGTCCATGTCACCACCAGCGACACCGCGGCGCTTCCCCTAACCGGCACCAGCAACCCCACCGATTGTCGGGCCATCCCCCCAACCGGCGCACCAGCCACAATATCAGTCGTGGAACCCCAGCTCCTTTGGGCCGATCTACACGGCCATAGTTGGTGTACCGACGGCACCCACTCGCCTGAGTTTTATTATCACTATGGTCGCACCGTGGCCTTTCTCGATGTCTGCGCCTTGACCGAGCATGATTCGGTCAGTCAGGCTGTATGGCAAGCGATGGCAGCCGTCGCCGAACGGCTCAACGAACCCCAGCGCTACACAACCTTTCTGGGCTATGAATGGACCGGCGATCTAGTGCAGTCGCTCAATGTACTCTTTCGGGCAGGGGTGGGCAATTACTATCCCGCCTACAACCCAGCCAGCCGCCACTATGCGGACTTTGTTGCGTTGCTAGCACGCGATGGCGGGGCGCTTCTCATGCGCCATGATCTACCAGGGCTGGGGCAACGCTGGCCGGTGGTCGATCCGGCGGGAGAGATGGAGCGGCTGGTGCAGATCTATTCCTTTATGCTCTCGAGCGAAGCGCCCGGCCTCCCCTATACGCGCGGGGCTATCGATGAGGGCAGTAGCATCCAAGCTGCGCTGGCCGATGGTTTCCGCTTTGGCTTGCTTGGCAGCTCCGACACCCATGCCAGCATGCCCGGTCGGCGGCAAAGCCTGACCAAAGGAACGCCCAACTATGGCTCGCGCCCCTATGGCCTAACTGGCATCTACGCGCAGGAGAACACGCGTGAAGCTGTCTTTGATGCCCTCTATCACCGCCGCTGTTACGCCGCCACCGACCGCATCTTGCTTGATTTTCGCCTCAATGGGCACTGGATGGGCGAGGTAATCAAGCTAACGGGTTCGCGCCAGTTGTCGGCACGCGTGATCGGCACCGCGCCGTTGGAAGCCGTTACCGTGTTGAAAAACAATGAGATCTTGCACCAAATAGCCACCGATGAGCGCATGGTGAGTTTTACCTTTACCGACCAAACCGCGTTAGCCCCCGGCGACTTTTATTATCTGCGGGTCGTGCAGCGTAATGGCGATCTGGCTTGGTCCAGCCCCATTTGGGTAGAGTAAGCAGCACAACGCACAAACACAATAGGATAGCGATGTCATGCAAGTTCCTGATCTACTCCATTCCTTTTTAACCTTTCGGGTTGATCTGTTAAAGCAGGCAGCGATCACCGTTTCGGCCAAACCACCCTTTACCCTCAACAACGCCCGCATTCTTTTGGAAGCCCGCTGCTTGATCCATGATCGTCAGACAGACGTTACGACCGAATATGTGTTGGGCGCGTCTTGCAAAACGGAACAGGTGGGGTTGCAGGCCGACCTCTGGCTGCAGCCCAATGCTGATTTCTGCTGTGTTCTTTCCACTACGGATTTTCTCATCCTCAAAAGTTGGGATAAGAACGACAAAGGAGTGCTCTTCTACCCCCCTGAGCGTGGGCCACAGCCAGAACGCCAATTGGGCAAGGTGGCGGCGGCCTTTGATCGCATCAAGATCAAGGTCCAAATGGTGGAGGGCGAGCGGTTGCCCACTACCGACGCGATTGTACAAGCGACCCTCGCAGATGAATTGCTGGTCGGGCGCATTGAATTCACCGCATTGGACCGTTATGCTGTGACCCTCGACTTTCCGATCAAGACGATCAATGCGAATGAACGCGAAGAGATCTACCAGACCGATACCGGGCCGATCCTCTTCCCCGATTTTTCACTCCCCTTTGAGCATGTGATAGAGACCTTTCAGCTAGCCTATGTTGCTTATAACGCCCCGGATTGGGCTGAATTTATCTTGCGCGTCCCCACGGCACTGACGGAAGAAATTTCAGTAAATCACTATTCCAAAACGGTTCGCCTAGCCACCCAAAACGCGATCGTACAGATAAAGGAATGATTTATCCCATGGCCGAGTCCGATCAACTAGCCCAGCGTGCAGCCCACTACCACGATATCATTCTGGATGTGGCCTATGGACCAGGGGGGCTATTGGCCTCCTTCGTACGCTATGACACACGCCGCCCTTTCCAAGAAGGCGACGCACCTCATCCATATTTGGTCAGCCATCTCGATGGCGTTTGGGGGGGCAACACGCCCAAGCCATCGATTGCCGACTGGCTCTACGGCGAAAATACGCTGTGGGCCACTGGCTGGTTTCTCTGGTCGCAGATTCTGCGCTATCGCGCCACCCAAGATCCGGCAGCCCTAGCCAGCGCCCGCAAAGGTTTTACCGATCTGAATCATCTTTTTCAGCTCTCCGGCCAGATCGAACCAGGCTTGCTGGGCAAACCCCACGGCGGGCGGCCAGGGGCCACCACCAGCTTTGACCAAGCCGCGTCGCCGGTGCTCTTCTATGCCATCTATGCCCAAGAATTAGCTACGCCAGCTGAGCGCGCCGTTGCCGAAGCCAATCTGGCCGCGCATGGGGATTATTACCTACGCCGAAATTGGGTGATGAATCATCATGGTCATCTGGCGCGCATTGTTGAACCAGCTCACACCAGCACCATGAAATATCTGGCTTGTCTGCACGCGGCCTATGATGTCACCGGCGAGGTGCGCTTTCGGGATGCCGCCTTGCACCATGTACGGCAGATCAACGCGGCGGGGCGGCTGCCTTGGCCCACCACTCCCTACGAATTAAACCACAACGCCTACTACTATGCTTTGCTGGCCGACTACTGGAGTCGCACTGATCTGGCCGACGCGATCGACTGGATCAGCTTTATCGGCCAATATTGGCGTGCCATGCAACTTTCTTTTGATGGCGAAGGCATCTACCGCTTTGGCTCCTATGACGCCGTTGAACATACCTTTACCCCCTATCCGAGCCAATGGGTAGACCGCAGCGAAGCCAATCGATTGGGGGTGACCGATCCTAGTCAGAATGCCCGGCGCTGGGTATCCGCCACCAGCCTCTCGAACCGGTCGCTGACCGCGTGTATGGCGGCGGCGCTCGGGATGCTCGCCCAATCCCACGGGTTGGACGGGCAAGCACACCAAGTCGTACGGCGGATTCTGTTGCGCTTGGATGAAGATAAAATGCGGTGGTGGTGGGATGACGGCACGCTGCCCGACGAGCTAAAGCCGCTTCACAACATCTTTGGCCCCGAAGTGCCGGCCATGTGGCTCGTGGCCTACTGGCATGGGCGCTTGCTAGGAAATTGGTAAGGCCCCATCCATCACATCGAACAGACCGAATGAAAAGGGTGAGGAGCAGTCCACCCCGGAGCAGTTTTTGAAAACTGCTCCGGGGGATAGGATGCCTTTTCAAATAGATCTCTGATAGAGGACCGTCACAAGATGAGCAACCTGCCCGAACCCCGCAACCCCACCGAGGCGCTTGACCTCGAACGTACGCTTGCCGAAACGCGTGCTGGTCAGCGCCCCGTTGACCAGCGCAGCTATCCCTACTTTCCCCCCAACTACACCGTGCCGTTCCTCCATATTGGCACCCAAAAACAACTTTTTCTCGATAACTTTATCCTCGACCAATTGACCGATGTGACGCGCCACTTCCCTACACCGGAACGCCCGGCAGCACCCATCTTTACCGTCGGTGATTTGCCTTGGGAAGCACGGGGCAATCCCTTTCCCACGGCTGCGCTCCACGACCCCGAAGAGGATAAGTTCAAACTTTGGTATGTGATCCCACTAGCCGAGGACGCCTATGGTGACCACGGCCAAGCGCTCTGTTATGCCGAATCCCGCGATTGCCTGCACTGGGAGAAGCCGCTCAGCACCGATTGTCATCCCTACCAGGAACACAAAGCCACCAATATTGTGCTGTTGGATTCGGGTCATCATATTGGCTTGGTGCGCAACCAGGATCAAAGCGATCCAGCGCGCAAATATCTCTTGGTCTACAACCCCCACGACAAGGCGCGGGCACGCGGGCAACGCATCATGTCCTCGGTGGCGGCGTCGCCTGATGGCCTGCGTTGGGGAATCATCAGCGAAGATAGTCCCCAACGGCACCATCATTTTCAGCGCATCATTTGGGACGAAGCAATCCAACGCTGGATCGCCTATAGCCAGTACTCGCACCACTGGAATTTTCTCCACCGCAAACGGCAGGTTGGCCGCCAGGAGAGTACCGATTTTATTCACTGGTCGCCCAAAGAGGTGGTTCTTTCGGCGGATTGGGACCCCAATTTGCCGCCACACCTTGAGTTTCACGATATGTCGGTACGCAAGGAAGGGGATCTCTACATTGGCCTCGTCACCGAATTTATGAGCGAGCCCCTTTGGAATGTCCGCAACGACACCAACTGGCGCGATTTTGCCCATGCACGGCTAAGCCTCTACAGCAGTCGCGACGGCAAACGGTGGCAGCGGGCCGGTGGGCTAGAGCCGTGGGCTGCGAACCGCGACCCCGGCAGTTGTGATTATGGCTTTGTCGCGCCGACTGTGGCTGGCCAGTTGGTTCACCAGGGCAAAACCCATATTCTCTATAACGCCATTCCCGATAAACAGCATTGGTTTGGGGCCGACGCCACCCAAGACATTGTGCCAGTGGCAGCTTTCCAAGCGGCACGCCAACAGTGGGAGAGCCGGCGCGCCCAGGCCAGCGTGCCAGAGCGCTGGCAACGCTCGCTCAATGCGCTGATCCTGCGCGAGGATGGGTGGGCCGAGCTACGCCCCACCAACGCGAGCGGCCAAGTGCTCACCCGCCAGTTTGTCTTTGCAGGGAATCTGCTCCAGATCAACGCGGCCTGTAGCTATGGCTTTGTACAGGTCGAGCTGCTCGATCCCCATTTTCAACCCTACCCCGGCTTTGCCGCCAGCGACTGTGATCCCGTGGTTGGCGCACCTGAACAGATTTGGCAGACCGTTGCTTGGCAAGGGCAGACCGACGTCAGCGCGCTCTGGAACAAGCCAGTGCGCATCCGTTTTATCCTCCAAGAAGCCAGTCTCTATGCCTTTCAATTTGTGCAGCAGGGATCAACATAGATGTTATACGTGGCGCGGCATCACACCTGCGACAGTATTGTTCTCAATCCGCATGTCCTCCCGCCTGGACAGGAACAGATCGCCGTGCGGCGCTGTCGAGCTGTGCTGACGGGCAAGGAATGAATACGCTACGGAAGAAAGGAAGCTTGAGAACCGATGAAAATCACCTGGCAAATGGCACGCGGCCTGCCGGTCTTTATCAAAGGTGGTGCCCTAGGTATGGTCGATGGTGCGCCCGTCTATGCGGCGGGCTGCACCTATCCTTGGCGCGAGACCGAACAGGCGTGGTGGTGGGATGCGGCCCGCGGCGATTGGTTTCCCGTCGAGCCATCACTTGCCCTTGGCCGCGCCTATACGCATGGTTGTACGCTGGAGGATGGGCTGCTGGTGTTGGGTGGGCGCAAATCCCAGCCAACAGGACGGATCAGTCTAAACGACGCGTGGTGGCTACAACGCAAGAAGGGGAGTTTCAGTTGGAGCGCCTTGCCCGCGCTGAACTATCCGCGCGCCATTCCGACCATTGGCGTGGTCGGGAGGAAAGTGTTGGCGGTGGGCGGTGGCGAATGGGAGCGCAGCCAAGGTGGGGCCTTTGCCACGCGCCACCTGACACACTACGAGCTGTTGGATCTCGACAAGCTGGATATAGGCTGGCAAGATCTTGGCCCCCTACCATTTCCGTCCTTAGTCGGTTCGGCCTTTGCCAGCCTTGGCGATAGCCTCTATGTCTTTGGCGGCTACGAAGGGTGGACGGCGGCCAATACGCGGCAGTTGCGGCACTGTGCCAGCGCGTGGCGCTATGACTTCTCGGCAGCGACCTGGAGCCAACTAGCCGATTTCCCTTGTGCGGCGGCAGGTGGGTGCGCCGTTCCCTATGGTGATCAGATTATTTTGATGGGTGGGGCCCTGTACTTTGCTGCCCAGGACGCCCAAGCGATTACCCACACGTTTCACACCCTCGATCATGGCACCTCACGGCAACGCTTAATCGGTGCCTACTCGGATCAGGTCTTTGTCTATGACATCGCCACGAATCAATATCAACGTCTGGCCGAACGGATGCCCATTGGCCTCAACGATCTGCGCGTCACCATTGCTGGAGACACGATCTATGCCGCTGGCGGCGAAACCGTTGATCCGGCACTCAGCAATTGCAGCAACGCGTTCATGATTGGCAAAATTGTAGCTTGACGGGGAGTGGGACGCGGATTCGCGCGGAAGGACGCGGATAAAAGCGAATCAGTGTGAATCCGCGGCCTATCTTTCCGAGCGGGCTACCTGCGGGCGGGCGCTTCCGCGTTCGAGAAATCCCCGCTGAAGCCCGCCGTACGAACAGTACGCTTCAGCGTAGCTTATATTAGCCGCCACAGGGCTTCAGCCTGTTGGCTAGCCCAAGTGGCCGAAAAAGGAGATCAACCACATGAGTCTACAGGAACGCGCCAGCGTCTTTAACCGGATGGTGATCGACGATGCACGCGACGAATACGGGTTAATTCGCCACAAGCTTACCTATCCAGAACGCCAGCCCATTCCCGCCGCGATGCTGGAACATATTCGCGCGGAGAAAGCCGAGCGGCAGGCGAGTGGCAAGAAGTGGCACCCCCTGGCTGGCACGCCAGCCTACGCCATGTACGAAGATGCCAACTATGTGGGCAATCGGTATCTCGTCGCCCAAGTCTGGCATTGGCTGGCAACCCACAGTGATGAGGCCCGCACCGATGCCGAAAGCGCCTATCACGCCACTCTTTACCCCTATTACGAAGGGGCCAAGCTGGAGCCGGGCTACTGGCCCAAGCCCTATGGTGCGCTGGTGGGCGACTGCGCGGTCAACCAGATCTACACCGAAACCAGCGTCGATCAAGCCTATACTCCAGTGATTGCCCTCTGGCGCTACTATCAACACTTGGCTAATGCCCAGGAAAAAGCTGCGATTGGGGAAGCCTTGCAAGCCCACGGCCATTGGTGGATCCGCCATGATTATCACTATGATTTTCTAGGCGAACGCTGGGCGGTCTTTGGTAAACGCATCACATCGCCTAGCAGCGCGCTCAAAATCCCCATCGGGATGCACATTGCCTACCAAGTGACCGGCGACCAACAGCTGCGTGATGAATGTATCCGTATCCTGCGCAAGGGCGTTGCCGATGGCGCGCTGGCGATGCACCGTGGCCCACGCGGCGAGACAAAGGATCTCTACCACTGGGCCGAGATGTATGATTATTTTCTGCGCGAAACCGATCTGGCTGATGAAGCCGACTGGCCCCGGCTGATCCGCGAATGTTGGCACGCGGGCAAGAGCACGATCCAGGCCGATGGGTGGTGTATTGGCATGGGCAACTTTACTGATGCAGGCGTAGTCGAGCGCTATGAACCCGGCCCGATTGACGATGTTCACCACGGCTATTGGAAGACAGCCGCGCCCCACCCCGCGTCCACGGCCCAAATGGCGGCCTTGGCGATGTTGGCCCATGAGCTAGGCTACGATCCAGAAGCGGGCGCGGTCGGGCGGCAGTTGCTCGAGCGGATCACCCCAGCCGACACAGGGGATCGCCGCGGCTACCTCACTAGCGATCCCGCACAAATCCCCCCGGCGGCCCGCGAGAATCCACCGCCACTGCTCTTTAACACGCGTACGGTCGTCTTCTGGTTGGATGCCTATTGGCGTGGCAAGTTACTGGGGGTCCTCTAAAGCTATGACCTACTATCTCTTCGATAGCCGTATGATCGAACAAACCGAGTCGGTCCACCCGGTCTTGGGTGCCGTACAAAAACATGCGGCGAATCCACTCTTTGGTGAAGATCAGCCATGGGAAGTCCGTTTTGACAATCTCTATGCCAATGTCCTCTGCGATGACGATGGTCTCTTCCGATGTTGGTATAGCCCCTTTACCCGCGATCGCGCCACGGCAGAGACACCACTGGCACAGCGCCACCCCGGCACCTATGTCGAACGGCTCCAGCAAGCTCGGGCGCGCGATGGGAATGCCGCCCGCGAGATGGGTGTCTGCTACGCTACTTCGACTGACGGGATTAGCTGGACGAAACCAACGCTAGGGATTACTGAGTTTGGCGGCTCACGGGCGAACAATCTGGTGATGCGCTATGCCCACGGCAACGGCGTCTTCAAAGATCCCCATGCCACAGATCCGGCTGAACGCTACAAAATGGTGCTCTACCACGAAGAGACACGGCGCATGCTGGTCGCTTGGTCAGCCGATGGGCAGCATTGGTCAACACCCCTGCACTGTCCCGCCATTGAATTACCCCACCGGGATGATCCAGCCAATCCCATTTTCTGGATGGGCGACACCCACAACAACGCGCTGTGGGTGCCTGAATTGGAGTGCTATGTCCTGATCAACCGGATGTGGCGGCGTGAGCCACGGCGGCGGTTGGTGGGCCGCGCCACCAGCACCGACTTTCGCCAGTGGAGCAATTCAGCCCCGATCTTGGAGGGCCGCGATGGCAATGACCAGCTCTATGCTATGCCGATCTTTGCCTATGGTGGTCTCTATCTCGGCTTTCCCACGATCTTTAATGCCACCACCGACACGGTAGATTGTGAATTAGCCTGGAGCGCCGACACCATCCACTGGCAGCGCATTTGTGCTGGCACGCCGTTGATCCCCCGCGGCCCAACGGGCAGTTACGACAGCGGCTGTCTCTATGCTGCGGCCACCCCGGTGGTCGTGGGTGAGCAGATCTATCTCTACTATGGCGGCAGCAACTATCTCCATACGGACTGGCGAGATGGCTATTTTTGTCTGGCAACGTTGCCCCGCGATCGGTTTGCGGGCCTAACCACAACCGATGCAGCGACAACCGGTGTGATCACGACCACGCCTTTGCTCTACCCTGGCGGTGAGCTAGAACTCAACGCCGATGCCCGCGCGGGGCAGATCGAGGTGACGCTGCTCGATCCGAACGGCCAGCCGCTGGCCCAGAGCCAACCGCTGAGGGGCGATCAGCAACAGGCAAGCGTCGTGTGGCAAGAGAATCCCTCCTTGGCCGCCTGGGTTGGGCAACCGATACGCCTGCGCTTTACGCTCCAATCAGCAACTCTCTTTGCCTTTACTTTTTAAGATAGGACTTACGCAATCCCAAACCGGACCGGTTTCTGGTAACAGAGACCACTTGCCTAGGCCCGCGAAGCTTCTCAGTGAGGAACCTGCTATGATTATCCACAACGGTGGACCGCTACAAAGCCTTTCCGACCTTGTGCTCTTCCCCTTTGACGATCACAGTATCCCCTTTCAAAATGGCGTGGAGTTAAAATTAGTGGGCCACAACACACCGTGTGGCCGCACCAAAGTTGTACTTGGCCTGGGCGAACCGGGTGCGCCGGATGACAGCCATGTTGTCTATTATGGTTCTGTCCATCTAGTCGGCGATGAGTTGTATATGTGGTATTTGGGCCAGAGCCGCGACGATGCGGGGTGGTTTGAACGGGTCTGTTTTGCCAAAAGCCAAGATGGCTATCACTGGGAGCGGCCCAATTTGGGGCTGGTTGAATACCGCGGCAGCCGCAATAATAACTTGGTTGATCTCAATCAGGCTTCTCATCATGTGCAATCGTGTGTCGTCTTCTATGAGCCCGACGAGCCAGCCCCAGCGCGGCGCTTTAAGCTGATCTTCCAGACCCGTCATTACAAGAGCATCTTTGCCGTGGCCTATAGCGCCGATGGCCTCACCTGGCACGAATCACCCAACAACCCTGTGGGGCGCTGGTGTGAAATGGCCGGTGGCACCCGCTTTAATGGCTGTTACTATCTTACCGGGCAAGGGGGCAATCATGCCGGTGGTCTGCGCCAGCTAGTGACCCACGCTTCCTATGATTTTGAACATTGGTTGGCGGCCTCTTGTTGGAGTATGCGCCGCAGCAATGTCACGCCCCAAGCCGCCACGGCTGGCTATAACGCAGGGGAACAGATCCATTTGGGAGCGGGGCTGTGGAACCGGGGCAATGTCGTCCTAGGCTTCTATGGCATGTGGAACGGCCACCCCTCCAATGATCGGCGGCTGCTCACCATGGATCTGGGCTTGGCCGTCAGCAACGACTGTCTCCACTATCGCGAGCCCATCCCCGATTTCCCCATTGTCTCGGCAGCCGAAGATGGCTGGCAAGAGCTGCCCTACGGCCATAGCAACGTCGATTTTCCAGCGCTGATCCAGGGGCAGGGCTTTGCGAATATTGGTGAAGAAAGTCTCTTTTGGTATGCGCCCTGGCCCGAACAAAGCAGCAATGGCATCCGGGTGGCGAGTTGGAAGCGGGATCGATTGGGCTATTTCCGGCCCTTCTTGGGGGGGCGAATGGCTTCCCGGCAGGAATCCCATTTTGTTTCGGCACCGATTGATCTGGAAGGCAAGACCGCGCAAGTCGCCTTGAATATTGATGGCTTAGGTCCCCATAGCGGGGTGACGGTCGAGTTACTCGACGAACGTTTTACGCCCTTGGCCGATTATAGCGTAGCGCGCTGTCAGCCGCCCACGACCAATGGCCTCCGGCAAACCGTGACTTGGGGGGAAGCCGCGCCGATCAGCGCAACAGGACGTATCCGCGTCTGCGTCCGTTTCACTGGCGTGCGCCCCGAAGATGTGAAGTTGTACGCGCTTTATCTGAGTGAAGCAAAAGGATAAAGCGTTAGGCTGCGGCAAAGAGAAAGGGCTATCCATATGTGGACAGCCCTTTCTCTTTGTATAACCCACCCAGAAACCCACAAGTTTTTCCAAACCTATCGGGTTTGTGTGTAGTCGTCTACCTAGAAAGCTTTTGAGCGAGAATTATTCGCCCTTGGCCGCTTTCCATTCCGCGTACTGCTTTGCCACCTCGGCCTTGACGGCGTCGAGACCGGCGGCTTTCAAGGCATCAAGATACTTAGGCAGTTCCACCGCTGGATCGACATAGCCCGTCAAGAGGGCGCGGTTGACGCCGTCGGCAACCGCGGTAATCGCGGTCAGCTCGGCAGCCACCGGTTCGGTGCGGAAGCGGAAACCCAAGGAGGGATGATCGACTGAATCGTTGGAATATTCAATCAACTTGCGGTTCTTCTCGGGATCTTCCTTGTTGGAGACAGCCTGGAGCATGGTGTTGCCCAAAGTCCACGCGCCACCGTGCGCGCCATACCAAGCGCTGTTCAGAATGTTCACCCGGCCATCGGACTCGAATTCCCAGTGTTCGCCTTCGACACCAAAGAGCATCATGTTAAGCAACGTGGAGTCGCTGTGCATAAGGTTGATGAATTTCATGGCTTCGACTGGATACTCAGAGACCGTGGGGATCGCCAACATGGAGCCACCGGAATGGGTGGTAATATTGACTTTTTGCTGGGCATAGATCTCTTTTAAGACCAAGTCAACATTACCGGAAGCGTTGACCAATTCCTGGGCCTTGATATTGTTACCCTTCAGCGGCTGCGGTTCAATGAAGAACTTGCCCGCGTTGCGGAGATCGCCCGTGAGAAAGGTGGTCAAGCCGGAGTCAGGATGAATCCACCCTTTGGTGTACCACTCATGCATGATCGTGGTCTGTTCTTGCGCCCACGGGGTTTCCATGATGCTGACGATGCTCTCGTCAAAGGTGCCCGAGGGATCGGGATCGTATTTCATGCTGATCAAGTTGCTGCTGATACCAGCGGCAAAACCAGGAACCCAGGGTTGGAAGCCACCACTGCCATCGGTGAGATACGGATATTCATCAGGACGGGCCGCTTTGGCTTTTTCGAGCCAGGGTTCTAGATCACGCAGGCTCTTGATCTTGGCAGCTTCTTCTTCGGTAAAGCCAATTTCATCTGCCAAGGTGGCGTTGTAGACGAAGCCTTCGGGAACGGTCAATTCCTTATTGGTCGGCACAGCATAGTTAACACCGTCGATCTGTGTGCCGGTAATAAAGGCTGGATTCAAGCCAGCCAGGATGTCCTGGCCATATTGTTCCAACAAATTGCCATATTCCCCTTCATTGTCATTCAACGGCCGGAAGAGACCTTGGCTCACCAGTTGCATATAGTTGCGCCAGTCGGCAGTGAAGAAGATATCTACCTTTTCACCGGCCTGCAAAGCGGTGAGGGCCTTGGTTTCCCAATCACCCCAACCAATAATGTGGAAAGAGACCTTGACACCAATGAGCGGTTCAATATGCGCATTGATCGCCGCTTCAACCGCGGCCCGCTGATCAGTGTCACCATTGCCAATCCAGTAGTAATCTAAGGTCGGTACAGTGGCAGAGCTTGTGGATTGACCTTCCGCAGTTGTTCCCGCTGGCACAGCTGCGGATGTACAACCAGCTGTGACCAGCAAGATACTCGTAATTAACAGGAGCGCGATAAATTTTCTTAGCATTTCTAATTCCCCTTTGGATAAAGAGTATGGAATTTTGCAACAGGTTAGAAGTTATGCAGTTGTGTCGTGCGACCCAGGAGCCATTAGGGCTTTGAAGCCGGCGTGGTCTTTCGTTGGTCGTGGTGGGAGCCCCAACACCCACAGGTCACAAGGCTTTGTTCAAATGAGTAACGGCTAACCAGTATCATAATCGACCGTTGTCAGCAAGGTGCTTATCCCTTGATGGCCCCAATCGTTAAGCCCTTGACAAAGAAGCGCTGGAAAAAGGGATAGGCCAAAATAATCGGCCCGACAGTGACCACCGCCATAGCCATGCGGAAGGTCTGTGAGGGTAGTTCTGATACATTAACCAATCCCTGCATCTTGTCCGCGTTTTCTAATAAGAAGCGGATATTATTCAGCGTAGTATAAATAGTAAACTGTAAGCTATAATATTGGGCGTCATCTACCAATAGCAGACAGTTGAAAAAGTTGTTCCAAATCCCAATCGCACTAAATAAGGCGACTGTGGCTAACCCAGGCACCGAGAGCGGTAGCACAATCTGGAGAAAGGTGCGCCATTCGTTGGCCCCATCGATCCGCGCCGCCTCGATGACTTCATTCGGCACATTGGCTTTATAGAAGGTGCGCATGACAATCACCCAAAAGGGGCTAAAGGCAGAAGGCAGAAAGAGCGCCCACAGGGTGTTTTGCAAGAGCAAAATTTGCCGTGTCACCATGTAATAGGAGACCAGCCCACCGCTAAAGAGCATGGTGAAGAAAGCAAAGAAGGTGAAGAAGGTGCCAAACTTAAAATTATCGCGTGAGAGTGGATATGCGTATAACGCCACCATGATGACGGAGAGCAGTGTGCCGGCTACCGTAGAAATCACCGTATTTTTATAAGCGGTGACAATGATTGACCCTTGACCAAAGAGGAATGTATACGCTTTCACCGAAAATTCTGCGGGCCACAAGCGGTAGCCATTAGCGGCCAACGAGGCTTCGGAGGTTACCGAAGCAATCACAATGACATAAATGGGGATCAATGTCACAATGCAAGCTAAGATTAACAACAGATTCAAAACGACATTTGTCGTCCGCGACACAGCAAGGACATCGCGGTGGCTTTGCTGAAACAACCCATTAGACCATAGCCGCGTTCTAGGCTTTACCGAAATGTCCATCTGCATCATTTCCTTATTAAACAAAGGCTTTACATCGCTTTTGGAAGAGCTATCAGCGTTATAAAACGTGACAGCTCCCAAGTAACACCCGATCAACGCGCTAAAAGAGCGCCAACTCTGGCCTTGTTCTACGCACAATCCAGTTAGTAATCAGGATCAGAAAGAAGCCAAAGACTGATTGCAAGAAGGCCGCTGCGGCTGGGTAGCCTAGCGGGGTAGCACTCCTCAACATGCTATAGACAAAGACATCAAGGGTGTACGTTGCATCCTTCACCAGCGCCGCTCCATTGGGCAGCGTATAGAACATATCAAAATCGGAGCCAAGAATGCGGCCAACTGCCAAAATTTGGAGGAGCACAATCACCGGGGCCAAGTGTGGCAAAGTAATCGCCGTAAATTGTCGCCATTTGCCAGCACCGTCCACCGCCGCAGCTTCATAGAGTTCCCGCGGAATGCCCGTAATCGTGGCAAGATAGATAATCGAGCCATTACCTGTATATTTCCAAACATTGGCAATCAGAAAAATAAAGGGCCAATAGATCGTTTCTTTATAGACTTCGATGGGCGGAAAGCCCCAATTGGCGAAGAGATTGTTGATAATCCCGCCAGAGCTGCCTAATGCGTAGACTACATAGGCCACCACAATCCAGGAAATAAAGTAAGGGAGAAAGAGGATCGAGTGGTAGAGTTTTGCCCAGAACCGATTGATCAGCTCAAAGATCATTACAGCCAAAGCAACCGAAAGCACCAGCCCAACCACAATAAAGAGCAGATTATAGAAAATTGTATTGCGAACATACATCAATGTGTTTTCGATATTGGTTGGCAGAGTCAAATAGCGGAAATTTTCTAAGCCAACCCAGGGGCTGTTAATGAGGCTGTAAATAAAACGGTTCTGAATCCACTCATCTTGGGGAGGTCTTGCCAGCCGATAATCTTTGAATGCCATGACAATGCCAGGCATAGGAAGATAGGAAAACAGAAACAACCAGATGGCACCCGGCAAAATCATGAGCAGATAAGATAGATTGGTGTAAAACCCATCTGCACCCCACCGTGCCTGCTTTCGCGGCAGCGATTTACCAGAAGACGCAACATCGCGTGACATAGTCAAATCCCATTGGCTTGATAATATAGCTAATTTTTGAGTAGCATTGAGATACTACCTCACCCAAATTGCCGCGGGCGAGGAGGGATAGTATCGGCTCAATGAAAGAAAAATATTTTAGTTGAATTTTCACATAAATTTCAATATTTGTCAAAAGCGTAATCACGCCCTTTGACAACAATAGTGGCATATTATGGTCAGATGGGGTTAAAAAGTAGAAATTTTTGTCGCCTGCGCTGCGTTATAGTACTATTTACTCAACACAATGGCTTAGAGACGGTTTGAAAAGAGTCCTTTTACACCAGACCGGTTTTGATGAAGATTAACCATTCAATTCGGTAATCCGCCCGCGCCCGCAAGGCCACCGGGCTAGCCAGCGTATACCGCAACATTTGCTGACCCATCATCAAAACCGGTCTGGTGTGGACGAGTCAACCACCTTTTGAAACCGCTTCTTCGCAACAGTTATCTCTTACACAAAATCCGCAAAACTAGTGAAGACACCCATGAAAGATACTGTATTATTTTTGTGCACCGGGAACTACTACCGCAGCCGCTTTGCCGAGTTGCTCTTTAACCATTGGGCCAACGAGCGCGGTTTGGCTTGGGAAGCCGATTCACGCGCCTTGGCGCTGGAATTAGGGGTCAACAATGTGGGGCCAATCTCGGCCTATGCCGTCGCTGGCTTGCAAGCACGTTCGATTACGCTGGCGGAGAAGCTACGCTTTCCGCAACAAGTGACAGCGGATGATTTAGCCACAGCCAGCCTAGTAATCGCGCTTGACCGCCAGGAGCATCAGCCCTACGTTGCCGCACGGATACCAACTTGGGCCGACCAGATTCAGTATTGGGAAGTGGCAGATCTACACTTGATGTCAGCCGAAGACGCGCTCCAGCGGATCGAAGAACAAGTGATGACACTATTGGAGCGGCTTGCGCGCGAACAAGGATGAAAATTCAGCCAAAAAGTTGAACACGCACCTTGGCTTACTCCCTCGAACAGGCTACTCGGCCCCGATCTCTTCCAAAGTACGGCCACTGGTTTCGGGCAGGGCCAGGATCAGCCAAGGAGCAAGGCCAATCAGCAGGGCCAATCCGCTCACGGCCAGCCATGGTGAACCTAGCACTTGCCAAAGCACACCGTGCAAAAGCAGGCTTCCCGCACCGCTCAGCGTTGCCACCAAGGAAATTGCGCCTGTGGCCGTCGCGCGATAGGCCGTAGGAAAGAGTTCGCTACTCAACGCGCTGACCGTCACCGTGGCACCGATGCTGGTAAAGAGCAGGCCAGCCCAAAAGAGCGGTAAGCCCCACCCCGACGCCTGGTAATAAGCCACGATCAAGAGTGGCATCGCCAGCAAAAAGCCAATCGTCGCCCGTTTGCGTCCGGCGCGGTCACTCACCTGCCCCGCGACCGTACTGCCGACCAACGCCATAAACCCGGCACCAAGGTTGAGCAGAGAAATTTGCCAGGGATGCCAACCGTGCTGTTGCTGGAGATAGGTGGGGTCGTAGAAGAGCGCCGCGTCGCCACCCAAGTTAAAGAGCAGCACCACCAAGCTCAGCAACACAAAGCGCTTGGCATCCAGCCGAAGCAGGTGAGTCAAAGGAGCCGCCAGGTGCGGCGGGCCAAGGGTGCGTTGTTGCTGCTGTTGAAAACGGGTCGTCTCGGGCAAATAGGTACGCCAAAGTCCCATCGCGCCCAAGGCAAGGAACCCAACCAAATATAACGCGCGCCAACCAAAGGGCACGACCTCGACCCAGGCAAAGAGCACCGCGGCGCAACCACCCCCCACCGAGGCCAGGGCCGTATATACACCAACACCCCAACCACGGGCATGGGCCGGAAATTCTTCGATGATTATGACTGTGGCTAGAATCGCGGCCACCGCAGCAAAGAGACGAACCCCAAATTGAGCAGCCACAAACCACACCAATGTGGGCACTACAGCTGTCAGCCCAGTCAGCAGGGTATAGACGACGATCGCGCTCAGGAGCAAACGCCGCCGCCCCCAACGATCGGCGCTAAGCGCAAAGAGAAAGGCTGGCAGTGAACCCAGGCGAATGATGGCGCTCATCGTACCGAGGGACGCGGGGGGAATCGTGAGGCCAACTTGAATCTGCGGCAAAGCCAAGGGGAGCAGCGCTTGACCATAGGCACTAAAGCTTGCCGCTAGGGCCACGAGGCCCAGCAACCGCCATTGCTGGCGCGTCAAGGTCGGCGGCTGTAGCCAAAATGAAAACATAGGGTTCCTCGACTCCCAGCCACTCTCAATAAGATACGCTGACCGCCCGGTGCTGAAGCGCCAAGCTAGGGAACAACGCCTGCTGAAGCGGGCTTGCGCCAGCGTTGCTGGCTAGCCCGGTGGCTTTTCGGGGCCTGTTAGGCGCGCGCGATTTACCGATTTATTGCGGAAGGTGGGTAAAAACAGGGCGCACCGTGATTCGTGATTCGGGAGCACGTCGTTTAGAGAGCGAGAGCCCCTTCGCCAAAGATAAGGGAATATTCTTCGTTGCTGGTTGTCTTGGTGGTGGCATCCATATAGCAGACACTGAACGCACGACGGGCAATGTCGGTGGCATTGACGCCAGAACCGTGCGGCAAATAGTTATGGAGCAAGACGGCTTCACCCGCAGCGAGTTCTAAATAGACGGGCTTATTTTTCTGCACCAGAGCCGCGGCCTGTTCATCCGTCAAAAAGCCCGAGCCATGCGACGGGTTGATCAGATGATGGTGCGCGCCAGGGATGATCTCCACACAGCCATTGGCCTTGGTAGCGGGGTCTAAGGCGGTCCAGACGGTGATGAGTGGATCGCGATCAAGGTAGTTCCAACGATCTTGGTGCCAGACCAAGACGGTGCCTTCGCGCGCGGGTTTGTTCATGAACATGGCGCGAAAACAACCGATGGGGGTTTGAGGGCCATAGACCTGTTCACAGATGTGGCGGAAAAGGGGCCTTTGCATATAGGCGAGAAAGAGGGGATCAAACTCTAGATCCTGAATTTTGCGATAGCGGAGGGTAGCACCTTTGTGCCCTTTGGTTTGGGGGCCAGGCCCATCGGTCTGCCCAGGAATCCGGTCCAATTGCATCAACATACGATCATAATCCACCGGCGCTTTACCCAGCATAATGTCATCCATCCGCTGCTGTAACAACGCTAGTTCCTCATCAGTCAAGACCTTACCCAGATGTAAATAACCCTCTTTTTCATATTGTGCCCATTCGGCCGCGCTAAGTTGCGTACGCATGAATTGGTCTCCTCTTTTGTGGCTTAGCATGCTTCCCACTCAATTCAATCTTGATCGGCAATTGACGGGAAATCTGGTTCCAGTGGATGAGTGGTTTACTCGTGGTGAGTATATGTCTTTCCCGGCGAGCCGTCAAGTCGTGGCGCAACACCCACAGCGCCAGCACAACCTTCGTCATAGCCGCGGATAAGACCGGGCATTTTTCAGGTTCGCGCTTGCCCTGTCATTGGGCGGATAGAACCTTGCAAATCAAGTAAAGTATGTGATAATAGACAAGCTCATCAACAACCATAAGCAGCAAAGAGAGACAAAGTTCACGAAGAACGCCAAACTTTCGTGTCTCTTTGTGGCGCTTTCTGGATCATTAAAAAGCAAGAGGGGTGACGATGCTACGTGCAAAATTGATTTGCAATCCCACAGCAGGACGCGGACGCGCGGGGCGGCAGTTGCCCGCGATCCAGAAGCAGCTCACAACCTTGGGCATGGAAACAGCGGTCGCCGTCACCCACACGCCAGCAGAAACCACGGCCGTCGCCGCGCAAGCAGTAGAAGCAGGTTGGCCGCTCATCGTAGCCATCGGGGGCGATGGCACGGTGCAAGCCGTGGGCCAGGGCATGGTTGATGCACAGAGCAGTAGCCAGAGCACAACGCCCGCGAGCTACCTAGGGGTTATTCCCGTTGGCACCGGCAATGATTTTGCCAAAATGTTGGGGCAGAGCAAAAATTGGCGTACGGCCTGTGACCGCCTTGCCCATGGTCAACTTCGTCGCGTGGATGTTGGCTGTGTCAATGGCCGCGTTTTTCTCAATAATGTGGGCATTGGGTTTGATGCCCAAGTTGGGATTGAAGCGCAAAAAATTCGCTGGCTGCGCGGCCAAGCGGTCTATCTGGCCGCGTTGGCGCGCAATATGTTGCTTTCCTACCGGACACCCCACGTCACCGTCCAGTTAGATGAGCGCGAGGTGCAGCAGTCGATCACCTTGTTGACCATTGGCAATGGGCGCTGTTCCGGCGGGAGCTTCTGGCTAACCCCCCACGCCCAGCTTGATGACGGGCTCTTTGATATCTGTCTCGTGCGCGGCCTGAGCAAATTGCAGATGTTAGCATTAGTCCCCAGCGCCATGAAGGGCACGCACATTACCGCTGAGCCCGTCCAGATGACCCGTGTGCGCAAACTCACTGTCACTTCCGCCGATCCGCTGCCAGTACACGCCGATGGCGAGATTTTATATCAAGACGCCAACCGGTTAGAGGTGACCTTATTACCGGCTGCCTTGGCGGTTATGGCCTGACTTACGCCCGGCGGAATGTACCACTGTTCAGCAACCACCCAGCCTCACTCCACACCAGATCCCAGCTGCCCACGTAGGTACGGCTTACCGTGCCACTCGCCGTACTTTCCACGGCATGGATGGTCACTTGAACCCGATTGGCAATGCTTGGATCGGCAGTGACCGTCACACTAAAGCTGACGGTATTGGCGTATCCCGCTTGCCAAGCCGCAAAGGGGTGCGCAGAGTGGAAGGTGGGCGAGAGCAAGGCATAGGCGTTGGCAAAGTCTCGATTGTTGAGGTCAGTATAGAACTGCTCAACGGTCGCCACCGCCATACCAGGAATTCCTTCGGTGGTCCGCGTGACTAACGTGAGCACATCACCAACCAAGCGATAGGTGGTGTGGGTGAAACCGCTGGGGCAGCAATTGGGTTCCCAGCCCGCATACAGGGCCATAGTTACTACCAACCGTTGGGCCGCCCCACGGAGTGACAATTTATAGCCATTCCCCGACGCGATCAGGTGCGGCGTAGGGGCGCTGGCGCGATAGACAAGATAGCCAATCGAACCGGCTGTCCCGCCCGAGTCCAGGGGCAGCGCGGCTTCTTCCACACAATCATCATCAAAATCACCATAGACGACCACACTGGTAAGGGGGTGACCACTCACCTCGCTGGAGGCACCAATGACCGTCACATAGAGGCGGCCATCGATCAGCTCATGGGTAAGGGCCGGGTCGCTGGTGATGACGCTCTCCCAATCGGTGCTGCGAATGGCGGTATTGGGGGTTGGGCAGGCCGCGGTCAGGGGTGGAATCGTCACGGTGAGCGCATAGGTCACGCGGTCGGTGGGGGTGGCCACACAGGCAATATAATCGCCCGTCACCGGTAACAGTTGGGAGAAGGTGCGATCTTCATTGACCAATCGTTTGAAGGGCACGCCACCATTGACGGCCAGATCGGCTGGGGCAAAATCAAAGTTGGCGGCGTCCCCGGGCGAGGTGATCTGTAATGTCGCGGTCTGGCCTGCTGTCGCGCCAAAGATATAACAAACGCGTGCCCCCACATGAATGGTCCCCGTCACCGTGGCGCTGGTGCCACCCGTAGGAAAGCGAATCCGCAGCGGTGCCGCCGGATCGCCGCTACCACTGGTAGGCACCAATAACGTCTGCCCCACCCGAATCTGGTTGGGGTTGGCGATGCCATTCAGCCAAAGGAGAAGACCAACCGTGGTCTGATAACGCCGTGCCAAGGCGCTCAGGGTATCACCCCGCTGCACAACATAGCTGCTGGTCGGCCCGCGGTCTTCCGTGGCCGCCGGGATTAGGATCGTCTGCCCAACGCTGATTTGGTTGGCATTACTCAGGCGATTGAGCGAGACCAAGGCAGGAACCGTACTACCCACACGACGGGCAATGGCGGAGAGGGTATCGCCCCGCTGAACGGTATAAACGGCATAGGCGGTGGCTGTCACTGGGCGGGTGGCTGGGCTGGCCCAAGCCGCTGGCACAGGCAAGAGCGCAATAACAATCAGCGCCCAAAGGAACGCTGACAAAAGCTGGGATACCCCCCAGCCAACGCGGGTTTGATGGTTGGTAGACATAGCTCTGTTCTCCTAAGATGACAAGTACAGCTAATTTGCACGTATAGGTATTCATGGTTGGCCTAGACCTTGTTATCTGATTGGCTCTGTGGTTCCCCCAACCGCCAACGGGATACAAGCGCATGCCAAGTACGAACACCTATCACTATAAGAGACAGACGTTGAAGGACGATTGAAGTTATGTTGAAGTGTCCAAGATCACAGCGGGGGTATGGGTTGGGTCACGTGGCACTGGTTTTGGCTTTGTCTGCCATGGCGCCCATGACATCAAGTTTGGCCTTAAAGGCCATATAACCACTGTCAATCGGATAGATACCACCAGTGACATAAGCGGCTTCCGCACTGGCTAGGTAGACAATAAACGGGGCAATGGCTTCCGGCCCTGGCACGGGCAAAATATGTAGCTGATCCATCAACGTTTGGGCAGCCGGGTCAGCCAACCAACTCAGCTGCGATTCAGTCGCAACAAAACCGGGGCAGACACAGTTGACGCGTACACCATAAGGCCCCATGCCAGCCGCAAACGAGCGGGTCAGCGATACGACACCGCCCTTGGCCGCGGTATAGGAATCCAAGCCAGCCGTACCGATCAAAGCATCGACAGTGCTGGTCAGAATGATGGAGCCGCTGCGCTGGTCACGCATCTGTTGGCCCACATATTTGGCACAGAAAAAGGTGCCTGTGAGATGAATATCGATCATACGCTGCCAATCAGCATCCGGGAGATCAATCAGGCAGCGGTCGTGATTATTGATAAAATAGACATCTGCCGCACAATGATAAAGGACATCGATGCGCCCCCAGCGGGCCACCGTTGCCGCCACCAGGGCTTGAACCTGCTGGCTTTGAGCGACATCGACCACCGCCGCGCTGGCCTGCCCCCCCAGCGCGCCAATCTGTTCGACCACGCGCTCAGCCTTGGCAAGGTTAATATCGGCCACCACCACCGTTGCCCCCGCGGCGGCACATGCTTCTGCGCCCGCCCGCCCCATCCCTGAGCCACCGCCAGTCACCAACACGATTTTGCCAGCCAATCGCCCAGCCATTGCTATCCTCCTTACTTCTCGGTAATCTTTACTTGACCAATGCAGTTGGTCAGCAACTTATTGAAATAACCGTGCTGCCTGCTGCGTGATTCGTGAGCAAGCCGTACGCTGTACGGTACCGCTAGCCGCGCCCGGCATTGGCCCACCCTGGCCCGACGCGGGCGGGGCGACCAAAGGGTAAACTGAAGGGTTCTTCAAAGGGACGGAAAGGCACCATCGCCGCGATTTCGTTGATCCGCGCGAGCAGATCGGCGGGCAGTGGGCCCTTCTCCACCGCGGCAACATTGGCTTCTACTTCCGCCACGGACCGTGCCCCCATGAGCACCGTTGAAATATCGGGGTTGGAGAGGACAAAGCGCAAGCCCAATTCAGGCAACGGAATGTCGATCTCATCCAGCAGGGCATAGAGTTGTTTGTACTGCGCCCGCCGCGGGCCAGCCAACCAACGCGCGCCCTGATCGACTTCGTCGTCAAAGCGCCGCGCCAGCGCGCCTTGCTGGAGGGGCGAGCCAACGATGATGCCCATTCCCTGTTTTTTAGCCGCTGGGATCACTTCGCGGAGGGCTTCTTGCCAGAGTAAGCTGTAGTTAAACGCAGTCAAAACGACATCATATACGCCGGTGTTGATAATATGGGGCAATTCATAGGCCGTGGTGCCGCCCAAGCCGGTAAAGCGGACCAGGCCCTCCGCTTTTAATTCAGCCAGCAATTCGCAAACTGGCCCATGAAAGCGTTCGTGATCACTGAACCAGTCATACTGACCGGGCCGATCTGGTTCGTGGATCATGAGAATATCAACCTGGTCACGGCCCAGCGTCTGCAAACTTTCCTCAAAGATACGCCGTAATAGCCCCTTGTCTTGGGGATTAAAGTTTTCATATTTACCACTGAGCTTGGTAGAAAGAAAATAGGGG
The DNA here is from genome assembly GCA_019637645.1 of Caldilineaceae bacterium. The sequence goes on along the minus strand of JAHBVH010000002.1, from coordinate 108,047 downwards.
TGGGTCGTGCCAGCGAGGGCATAACCCAGCACCACTTCGCTGTCCAGATAGGTGGGGGCGGTATCGACCAAGTTAACGCCCAGCTCAAAAGCTCGCTGTACCGCGCGGCGCGCATCTTCCTTCCCAGTGGAAAAACGCGAGGCCACAAAGAGCCCGCCCATACTCAACTCGCTGACCTGTAGCCCTGTTTTGCCAAGGGTACGATAGTTCATGATCATTACCTCCTGCGTTTATATGTTGATGACATTCCGGTGGGAAGCAACCTATGGCTGATTATACGGGACGCCTATCAATTGAACAAGGAGCCCCCAGTGATGAAGCGCTTGACTAGCCAACCACGCCCGCAAAAAATATCGAATTGACTGATTGACAAATGGCTGAAAAGCTTCTATAATTCTTCTTATTGTGGTATAGACCTCTATAGCACAAAGCCACCTAAATCCAGATTTTCTATGCTAGACAAAGACAGCCCCATCCCGCTCTACTATCAGTTGGCAGAGCATTTAAAAGAACAGATTCATGCCAAGGAGTTGCTGGCGGGTGCCCAGATTCCACCAGAGCGGGAACTGGCCCAGCAAATGGCCGTCAGCCGGATGACGGCGCGCCAAGCCGTGGCGTATCTGGTCAACGAGGGGCTGCTTGAAGTGAAGCCAGGCGTTGGCACCTTTGTAGCCCAGCCCAAGTTGACCCATAACGCCTTGCACTTATTAGGGTTTAGTGAAGAGATGGCGCGCGTCGGCATCACTGTGGGCTCGACTGTCCTCCGGCAGGAGCTGACCCGACCACCCAAACCAATCGCCGAGCAGCTTCAGCTAGCGGCCCATGAGCAAGTGGTCACGATTGTACGGCTCCGTCAGGTTGAGCAGACCCCTCTTTTGTTAGAGACAAGTTGTTTGCCCGCGCGGCTCTGTCCAGGACTAGAGGCCCTTGATCTGACAGGACGTTCGCTCTATACGTTATTAGAAACGCAGTACCATCTGCTAGGCTATCGCGCAACACAAACCATCGAAGCGACTACCATCACCCCCTATGAGCAGCAGTTGTTTCAGTTGGCCGCTGGCACGGCGATGTTGTTATTAGAAGGGGTGGCCTATGATCAGCATGATCGCCCGTTTGAGTACTTTAAAGCGGTTTATCGCGGTGATCGTTTCACCTTTATGCTGAAAAGTCAGCGCAATGGTGCAGAGACGGCGACCAATGCCACCATTGTCCCCAGTCGCTTGGCCGAACATGCAACAAGGAGCGTCGCCCCAAGCAAGCAGCGCCGTTAAGGCGAAGGTTGCGGCGAAGATCGTGACCGCAACGAGTCACTGTTCAGGCGTTTTGCCGAATTCGGGCAGCGAATGATTGGCATCTATTATTTTTATCAATGAATTGAAGGAGATTCTCTCATGGCTAATCCAGTGCGCATTGGCGTTGTCGGCTGTGGCAGCGTGATGCAACGCCCCTATACAAGCCAGATCAACCCATTGAAAACCCGGGGATTGGTCGAAACCGTCGTGGCCTGCGATGTCAAAGAAGAGCGCAAAGAAAAGATGTTGGGGCCGGGCTTTGGCTATCAACGCTTTACGACAGACTTCGAGGAAGTGGTTGGCGCAGACGATGTCGATCTGGTGTTGATCACAACCTCCATGCAAGAACATGGGATGATCACCAAGGCCGCATTACAGGCGGGTAAGCATGTTCTGGTCGAGAAGCCCATGTCCAGCAATTTGGCCGAAGCTGCCGAAATTGTAGAAATGGCCAAAACCAGCAAAGGGTTGCTTGTGCCTGCGCCCCATGTGGTCCTCAGCCCCACCTATCAACGGATCTGGAAGCATATTCACCGTGGCGACATTGGTAAGCCCTATCTGGCCCGCGCTTTCTATGGCTGGGCTGGCCCGAATTGGGGTCAATGGTTCTATCGCCAAGGGGGCGGCTCCATGTTTGATCTCGGCGTCTACAATGTTGTCAGCCTCACTGGTCTCCTAGGCCCAGCCAAGCGCGTCACGGGGCTCGTCGGCACCGCCATTCCCGAACGGCTGGTCGAAGGCCAAATGATGAAAGTCGAGACCGACGATAACGCGCACATCTGTATTGAATTTGCCAACAACTGCTATGCCGTTATCACGACTGGCTTTACCATTCAGAAGTATCGGGTGCCAGCGATTGAAATTTACGGTGGCGAAGGCACGATTCAGATGTTGGGTGACGACTGGGATCCCGAAGGCTATGAATTGTGGCAGAACAAAGAAGGGGCCTGGAAGTTCTTTGAGGAGACCCACCCCAACTGGCCCTGGACCGATGGCATCAATCACCTTGTAGAATGCATTATCGAGGGGAAGAAACCGATTGTCACCCCCGAACACGCCTACCATGTTATTGAGATCATGGAAGCCGCGCGGGCAGCCGGTCGCGACGGCCAACGCCGCGAGATCCAGAGCACCTTTACCCCACCCCAATTTTTCACTGCCGAAGAAGAGCAAGAAAACCTGCACTTGCGGCACGATCGGACCAATTAATAATTAATGGAAAACGGGGAATGGTTAATGAGCGTATCTGGACAGACGACATTAACCATTCCCTATTTTCCACGCTCAATTAACTGATAATTATGGCCTATAAACCTTCGCCCCGCCCAACTTTTTCTGAACCGACCCATCTCCGCTATGCGGCAGTGACACGCTACCTCTGGGGCGATCCAGTCGCTGGTACGGTGGCAGATTGGATCTATGTCTCTAGCCAAGAAATTCATCAACTGATCTATGGGCTGCCGCCCGGTGGCGCGTTTCGCCATTCCGATGAATTTCGCACGATCTTCGCCGCCGATCTCGTCTATTATGTACTCAGTGGCACTATGGTGATTGCCAATCCGGCCACCGGTGAAGTCCACCGTGTTCAACCAGGCGAAGCGGCTTTCTTCCGCCGCGATACCTGGCATCATGCCTTTAACTACAGCCGGGAACCGCTGCGCGTGCTTGAATATTTTGCGCCACCACCTTCCCAAGGTACCTCTGGAGCCTATGCACGTAAACAGCCACTGCTAACCACCGTCAGTTATACGCAAGACCAAGCCCTAGGGCGTTGGCCCATGGATCGCGCGGCGATTCTTCAAGATCAGACGATTCGGGTGGTGCGCGAAAACGACTTACTCTGGCGCTACGAAGGCAGTACCGGCCACGAAGTGTTGGTGGGGCTCCTTGTCTCCACCGAACATCTGACCGTGGGAAAAATCTACTTGCAACCCGGCCAACATACCGATCTGCAAACCCATGCCGGTGATGAAAGCCTCTACCTGCTGGAAGGAACGCTGCATATGCACTGTCCCGAAAAGGAAGGACAGCAGTGGTTTGAACTCAGCCCGCAGGATGGGTTCTATCTTCCGGCGGGCGCACCGCATGCCTATTACAATCTGACCGATAAACCAGTGACTTTGGTCTTTGGCGTTGCACCGACCTATCTACCACCCAACACGCCATAAGCCCCTGGTAGCCAAGGATCGTTAGTTGAAGGAAGCGCAAAGCGAAAGTAGCCCACCGTTTTTCCCAGTGTAAGGTCTATTGTGGTGTATAATGGAGAAGCACGTTGGGCTATCCTCACTGGCATCGTTACCTTGATCGCGGATACTGAATGATGAAGCGAGTTTAGTCGGTCAGCTCAAGCACTGACCTTTCTCGTGCAAAGATCGTTATCGTCAAGCCAATCTACGAACAGGAGTAACAATCTATGTGGGCATCCTCTGGAATTTTGATGGGCCTGATTGCCTGGTTTGTGGTTCGCTACATTCTCACCAGCTTTTACACCGTAGACCAGAATGAGCGCGCCGTCAAGACCAGCTTTGGGCGTGCAGAACGGGTGGCGTCGGCCACCATTCTCGACTCGCCCTTGGCCGAAACCCTGCGTGAACATGAACGGGAGCGCTATGCTTGGCCGCAAGTACGGGTGATTGGCCCGGGCGGCCCCTATTTCAAATGGCCGTGGGAACGGATCTACAAAGTTTCTGTGGCGACAGAAACAATCATTATGGCCAAAGATCTCGAAGATCCAACGGCCAATCGCAATGGCACCATGCTCGATGCGGTGACCAAAGATCAACTCAACACGGGATTGGAAGGCCAAATTCGCTATCGAATTTCCGAGCGCAATCTCTATGCCTTTTTGTTTGGGGTTAAACAACCGATTGTCCACACCATGGGCTACTTTGTTTCCGTCCTACGCGAGCGGATTGCCAGCTTTGAAGCACCCAGCGCCCCCTTGTTAGAAACGCTCAGTGCCGAAGAAGCGAATATTATGGCTGGGATTTCGATCAATGACATCCGGAAAAATCTAAGTGCGCTCAACGACCGCATGGAAGAAGATTGCCGCTCTTCCGAAGCACGCTATGGCGTAGTACTCGATGCTTCGTTGATTACTGCGATCGATCCGCCCCAAGAGGTTGAATCGGCGTTGGCGGCCATCAACACCGCCCATAACCAAGTCTCCTCGGACATTAGCTTGGCCCAAGCCTCCGCCGATCAGAAGATCGTGCAATCCAAACGTGCTGTCGAAATCGAAACGCTCCGGGCCCGCGCCGAGGTTGAGCCGCTCCAGGCGTTGGCCGGGCAGTTGACCGAGCTAAAAGCCAACGGTGAGCCTGTCTTGCAAGCCTATCTTCGCAACGTACGGCTGCAACTCTATACCCAAGCCCAACAGGTGATTCTCGAGGAACGGGTATAATGGCAACGCAACACGAAGAAACGAAGGAGTCTACTCATGCTTGAAGGATTAGGTTCATTTTTTACCACCGCAGTGATTACCTTTTTTGTCTTGCTCATTGGTGAGCCGATCATCAAAGGGCTCATGCGCATGTTTGGCTTCTATGCAATTGTCGAAGAGGGCACGAGCCATGTCTATGTCCTCTTTGGTCGAGTTATTGGCGTCTTGCGCGAACCAGGGTTGTACTTTCTGTGGTTCAAATTAGGCCCCGCGGCCATTATTGTGCGTTGGTTTGGCAAACGCTATGTCCTGGACATGCGCCTCGATCAAAAGTACTTACGCAGCCTGCCGGTCAACTCCGAAGAAGGCGCGCCCATGGGGATCGGCGTCTGGTATGAAATGTTTATCAGCGATCCCGTTGCCTATCTTTTCAAAAATGCCGATCCCCAAGGTTCGCTCTCGGCCAATGTGAGCAATGCCACGGTTCGTACCCTGAGCAATATGCCCCTCTCTGATATGCTCGAAACACGGCACACCATGAGCCAAACGGTTCGCGCCGAAGTCTCACCCAAGTCTACCGAATGGGGCTATAAGCTTGGCTCGGTCTATATTCGCAAAGTACACTTCCGCGACGGCCAAATGATCCGCCAGATCGAGGAAAAAGTTGTCAACCGGCTACGCCAAGTGACGGCGGCCATTCGCCAAGATGGCGCCAATCAAGTCAATATCATCACCAGCACCGCCGAGCGCGAAGCCGCCGTTGAATTTGGGAAAGCCAAAGCCATGCGGCCCAAAATTGTTGGGGAGGCCCTACGCGATATTGCCGCCGATGAAGCAGTGGCCAACGCGCTCTTTGAAATTTTGGAAACCCAGCGGGTGCTGGACGGCAATGCCCAGATCACTTTACTGCCCAGCAGCAACAACTTGCTGGCCCAATTAGTCGCCGCCCAACCCAAGACTACACCATGACCCACTATGCCATAGGTTTAGATGTCGGCGGCACCAAAGTGGCGGGCGGCATTGTCGAAAGCAAAACTGGCACCGTCCTCTTCCAAGAGACGATTGCGACCCAGGCCGCCCGCGGGGGTGAAGCGGTTTTGGCCGCCTGTGTTGCGCTAGCAAAGCGGCTTCAAGACCAAGCTGTAGCGCAGGCACTCCCCCTTGTCGGGGTGGGTATGGGCGTCTGTGAATTGGTCGATCCGGCGGGGAATGTCACCAGCGCCTACAACTTCGACTGGCGTTCGCTCGCGGTGAAAGATACCTTGGGCACGCTCGGCCTACCGGTTGTGGTGGAATCTGATGTGCGCGTTGCCGCGCTTGCCGAAGCCCATTATGGGGCCGGGCAAGCCTTCACCTATTTTGGCTACATTACCGTCGGTACGGGGATTAGCTCTTGCATTATGCTGAATGGCAAACCCTTAGCTGGGGCGCGTGGCAACGCGCTTGTCCTTGCCTCCATGCCACTGAGCACAGTTTGCACCACCTGTGGAACAACCTTGCAGCCAGTCCTAGAAGAATTTGCCGCCGGGCCAGCACTCCTGGCGCGCTATCAACAGGCAACGGGGCAAACAGTGCCAAATGGACAGGTGCTCTTTCACGCGGTGGCGAATCAAGATCCCATAGCCAGGGATATTGTGCAATCAGCTGGGGCGGCCTTGGGCAATAGTGTGGCCTTTCTATGCAATATCATCGATCCCGAAGCCATCCTGATTGGGGGTGGCCTCGGTCTGGCCGGTGGCTTATATTGGGAGGCTTTTGTCGCGGCCACGCGGGCGCACATTTATGCCGAGGACACCCGGGCATTGCCTATCCTCCCCGCGGCCTTGGGGGTCGAGGCCGGGTTGATCGGTGCGGCAGCTTGTGTTTTGTAGAAGACAGTGGGACGGCAGGACAGTGAAGACAGTGACGGTGCCGCGTGCAAAGCATACACGGCACGCAGCACGAATGACAGCCAGCACATGACCGAAACAGCAACAACGACGTGGGTGATCGGCGATATTCATGGCATGGTTGATCCGCTGCGGGCGTTGATCAATCATCTGGATAATACGTCGCTTGCCAAGTTTGTCTTTACAGGCGACTATATTGATCATGGGCCTTCCTCCAAGGCCGTGTTGGATCTAATTATGGAGTTAGGCGATCAGGCCATCCCCTTGATCGGCAACCATGAGCATCTTTTGTTACAAACACTCTTTGATGCCGATTTTCGCGAACGCTGGGGTACCCGCATCTGGGAAGAAAACGCGGCAGAAGCGACCGTCCGCTCCTTTGGCTGCCGCACGATTGCCGAATTTGCTGCGAAGGTCGAGCCGCGGTATCTTGATTTTCTAAAAAATTTGCAATGCTTTCATCAAGAAATCTATGGCAATCAAGCAGAGACGATCCGCTTTCTCATGGTACATGGCGGGATCATGCCGACGATCCCCCTAGCGGATCAGCTCGCGATTCAGGATTATCAAGCCCATAATCGCCTCATGGCCGAGCGCAAGCTCTGGATCGAAGAGTCCTTTATCTGGATTCGTACCGACTTTTTTGAAGCTGACCCCCACCATTGGGATGGGTATATTGTGATCCATGGGCACACTCCCACCCAACTCTTGCGCCATACCATCTTGGGCTTTGACGAAGAAAAGGAGATCGATGAGCTGACTCAGCTCTATCTGCGTACGCACCCAGTTGACCTGGCGCGTACCGTTTCTATCGACATCGATACCGGCGCGGCCTTTGGCAATCGCCTCACGGCCATCGGTTTGAATCCAAGTGCGCTGGAAGCAGGTTGGTTTCACCTGCCGGTTGTGCAACTCGATCTGCAACAAGGCTACTATCGTACCAATCCCCTGCGTCATCATCGAATGAAGGTAAAAGCTTTTCCAAAAAACGAATGATCGATCCACTCTCATGTCTAAAAACACGTTACTTCGTCAACAGTACCAGCAAGTAAAACAGAGTAACCATTGGACAACTTGGCCGCTACTACGCCAGCTACGCGCCACCCGTCTCCGGCGTCTCCAGCCGTTGGACGGCGGTCGTTCTCAGGGCCTTTCGATTATCCGCTACTATTGGGCGGCCTTTCTCGAACAGTATCAAGCCGATATTCGCGGCCATGCCTTGGAAATCGGGGAGACGACCACCATTCGCCAATATGGGGGTGAACGGCTCACCCAAGCCGATGCGCTTGATCTAGCCCCACACAGCCCCGAAGTGCGCGTTGTAGCCGACCTCAGTCGAGCCGATCAGGTTGCTGGAGATAACTATGACTGCTTTGTCGTCCAATTTACCACCGCGGTCATCTATGATCTGGAAGCCTTTGTCTACCATGCCATTCGTCTGCTCAAGCCCGGCGGCGTGCTGTTGATCAACTTCTGGTGTGTCGATTTCTACCTGCATCGTGGGCTCGATATGGGCACCGGCGCACCGCTCTATATGTATCATTGGTCCACCCCCATTGGCATTCACAATCTGTTGCATAAGCTAGGCTTGAGCACCGCGGATTATCAGCTGCACGTCTATGGCAATCTCATGGCACGCATGGCTTTCTTGCATAATCTGCCTGCGCGTGAACTGACTGCCCAAGAGCGCGACCATGTCGATCCCGGTCAGCCCTTACTCATCGCAGTACGCCTTGTCAAACCAGCAGGGTGGACACACCCCCAACCCGTCTACCAAGATCCTTTGTGGACCCCTGCCATCAAGCCAGCGCACATGAGTCATGGCACCGGGCACTATGGGGATGAATATCAAAGCTGACCGGTTTAAAAAACCGGTCAGCTTTCGGAGCAAACCAGCCGCTGTGCGCAAGTCCCAAACGATTTACCCTTTCGTAGGTTCTATTGTTCTTTATATAAACAGGAGGAGAGTCATGAAACAGCAACTGAGTCGACGGAACTTTCTCTATTTGTCGGCAGCCACCGCAACCAGTGGCATGTTAGCCGCTTGTGTAGCATCAGCCCCACAAGGCGGCGAAAGCAGCCCATCCACCGCGCCGATCAGCCTGCGCCTAGCCGAAGGCAGCTGGATTGGTCCCGAAGGCATTGCCTTTTGGACCGACACGATCATTCCCGCCTTTCAAGAAGCCAATCCTGGCATCGAAGTCAGCTTTGAATCCGCCGAAGCACCCGACTATGAGGACAAGCTCTACACCCAAGCCGTGGCGGGCGATGCCCCGGATGTCTTCTTTGTCTGGTGGAGCGCTGGCTTGATGGAAGAAGGGCAGTTGTTGGCGCTGGATGATTACTTCGACGAAGAATACATGGCGGACTTCTACAGCGGCAACATCGTCGGCCAAGTCTACGAAGGCAAGCTCTATGGCCTGCCCAAATATGTCTCCACCGTAGCCATGGCCTATAACAAGGATATTCTCGACGCTGCCGGTGTCAGCTATCCCGATGCCACCTGGACCTGGGAAAATTATCTGGAAGCCTACCGCGCCACCACCAATGTGGACGAAGGGCGTTGGGGAACCTACGTCACCCACCAATATCCCTATCATTGGGTATGGGCCAATGGCGGCGAATGGATGAACGCCGATCTCTTTGGCACCAAGTGTCTGCTCAACGAAGAAAAAGCCTTGGCCGCGCTCAAGTTCCACCACGATCTCATCTACGGGACAGAGCCAGTATCGCCCCAACCAGGCTCCATGGGCACCTATGGCTGGTCCGATGTCTTCTCTTCCGGCCAGATTGCCTTTATCGAATCGCACAGTTGGACGGTCACCAACTATATGCGTCAGAACAACTTTAACTGGGACTTTATCGATCTGCCCGCAGCCCCTGGTGGCGGCAAAGCCGGTCTGACCTTTGTCAACGGCTACTCCAGCTATGCAGGCACCAAGAACCCCGATGCGGCGGTCGAACTCATGCGCTTCCTCACAGCGCCGGAGCAAGCGACCACCATGTGCCTCAGTTTGCTAGGGCTCCAACCGGCCCGCCGCAGCCTTGCTGATGTATGGAATAACGAATCCGAAGGGGCCAAGGGGGGCTATGATGTGGGTGCCTTTACCCGCATTATGGACGACGCCCGCTTGATCCCGATCTTCAAAGATGACAAGCAAATCGTTACCGAGATCTACAACCCCATTAGCGACCAAATCTGGATCACCAACGAAATGGGGCTGGAAGAAGGCGTGCAGCTCATTGTTGATCGCATTGACGAACACTTTGCGGCGTAAGTATCAAGCTTTGGAAGAGGCTGTTTGAAGTACCCAATACACCTGGCAGGTTTGTACAAACCTGCCAGGTGTGGACGAATCATATCCCCCTTTCCAACCGTTGCGAAGGGCCACGGGTACGCGCTTAGGCAGACCTTCGTCGCAACCGTGGTCGTCAGACGCCTGCCATTCGGAGCTATAGACATCAGAGGTCATTGGAATGAGTATTCAGACAGATAGCGCGCGCCTCGGGCCGCCCAGGCGTTTTTGGGGAAAGCGCTTGACCATTCGCCAATCGGAAGAGATCATGGCCTACCTCTTGATCTCGCCGTGGATCATTGGCTTTCTGGCCTTTATCCTGGGTCCCATGCTGGCGTCATTTGCCTTAAGCTTTTTTGAAACTAACATGTTTTCCTGGAAGTTTGTCGGGCTGAGTAACTACACCACCATGGTCTCCTTCGACACAACCCGCTCACTTTTCTGGAAATCGCTCTACAACACGGCCTATTATGTGGCCTTTAGTATTCCGTTGACGATTGGCGCGGGCTTTATGATCGCGCTCCTGCTGAATCAGGATATTCGTGGACGCTCTGCCTATCGGATCATCTACTACCTACCTTCCATCATCCCCGGCATTGCGGCTTCCATGGTCTGGCTCTATCTCTTCCAACCGGAATTTGGGGTCATTAACTGGCTACTGTCCCTGGTAGGGATCGAAGGCGTGCGCTGGCTTTTTGATACCCGCACCGCGAAACTCGTCTTTGTCATCATGAGTGTGTGGGGAGCCGGTGGCAATATGCTGATCTTCTTAGCCGGTCTCCAAGGGATTCCCACCGAGCTATATGAAGCGGCGAGGCTCGATGGAGCCGTTGCTTGGCGGCTCATGCGCCACATCACCCTACCCATGATGAGCCCCACCATCTTTTTTGTGGTGATCACCAATATCATTGGCTCGTTTCAAATTTTCACCAATGCCTATGTGATGACCGGTGGTGCGGGTGGACCGGCCAACTCGACCATGATGTATGTGCTCCACCTCTATTTGGTGGCTTTCCGCCAATACCGCCTAGGCTATGCCAGCGCCCTCGCTTGGGTTCTCTTTCTGATTCTTCTGGTGCTGACCCTCTTGATCTTCAAATCGTCCAGTCTGTGGGTCTATTATGAAACCGAAGTAGGAGGAGAACGCGCATGAGTAGTGCGGTCGGTAGTATGTCCCATTTATCGCCCAGTCAACAGCGGGAACGCCGGGTGCAACATTTCTTGACCCACCTGATCTTGATCTTGGGCGCGGTCGTCATCCTCTTTCCCATTGCCTGGATGCTCTCCACGTCGCTGAAGTCGCCGGATCAGGTGAAACAGTTTCCCCCGATTTGGATTCCTGATCCGCTCGTCTGGGAAAATTACAGCAACGCGGTGACCATTTTTCCCGTCCCCTTTGGGCTCTTTGTCTGGAACTCTCTCTATTTGAGTTTGGGCAATGTCGTGGGATCGATTATCTCCAACACCATTGTTGCTTTTGCCTTTGCCCGCTTACGTTTTCGCGGCAGCAAAGTGCTTTTCTTGCTTGTCCTGAGCACCATGATGCTCCCCCAACAGGTGACCATGATCCCGCTCTTTATCCTCTTCTCCAAGCTAGGTTGGATCAACACCTATCAACCCTTGATCGTGCCGCAGTTCTTTGCTAACGCCTTCTACGTCTTCATGTTGCGGCAGTTCTTTACGACGATCCCCCGCGACCTGGATGATGCGGCCCGCATTGATGGCTGTGGCATTTTGGGCCTCTTTTGGCGCATTATCCTGCCGCTCGCCATGCCCGCGGTGGGGATTGTCGCCATTTTTGAATTTACCAACTCGTGGAATTGGTTCCTAGGCCCCCTCATCTATCTCAGCCGCATGGAAACTTTCCCGCTAGCGCTGGCTCTCTCCTATCTGAACGCCACCTATCGCGTGCTCTGGTCGGAATTGATGGTCGTTTCCTTTATTTCCATGATCCCGCCGCTCCTCCTCTTCTTTGTGGCCCAAAAGTCCTACATTCAAGGCATTGTAGTCACAGGAGTGAAAGGGTAATCACGATGAGTCATCAATGATTCATTGTGAATGGTTAATGATGTATGTTACTAAATTGTTATACGAAGTGAGGTGCTATGACGCAACCAACGATTACGTTGACCCAAGAACAGATTGATTTTTTCCGCCGCGAGGGCTATCTAACCTTGCCCGCGATTACAACCGCCGCGGAAGTGATCCAACTCCAGGCCATCTATGATCGACTCTTTGCTACCAAGGCAGGCCGTGCCGAGGGGGATCATCTGGATCTGGTCACCACGGATGGGGAGGATGAAGCCCCCGTGCTGCCCCAGATTCTCAACCCATCAAAGTACGCCCCCGAATTGGTGGATACGGTCTTTCGTGCCAATGCCTTGGCGATTGCCAAGCAGCTTTTGGGGGAGACAGCTACCGGTGGTAGTGATCATGCCATTCTCAAGCCCCCCCACACCGAAGCAGCCACACCCTGGCACCAAGACGAGGCTTACTGGAGCGCCGACAGAGAGTATGATGCCCTCAGCATCTGGATTCCTCTCCAAGAAGCGACCTTAGAAAATGGCTGTATGCAGTTTGTGCCAGGCACCCATCAACAAGAGGTCTTGCCCCATCATCCCATTGGCAACGACCCACGCGTCATCGGTCTTGAAGTGGATAACGTTGAAGCCTTGGCAACGAACGCTGTTGCCTGCCCACTACCCGCGGGCGGCGCCACGATCCACCACTCACGCACCTTGCATTTCACAGGGCCGAATCACACCGACGCGCCCCGCCGCGCCTACATCCTTGGCTTTGGCGTGCCGGCCAAACAACGGCCCATCTCGCGTGATTTCTACTGGCAAACGATGCAGAAGACCCAATGGCAAGTGCGAGCTGCCGCCGCCCAAGCCACCAAAGAGAAGTAAGAAGCTGTTGCAAAAGGTGGTTGACTGGTCCACACCTGACCGGTTTTGATGAAGGGTAAAAATTAGATTCGGTAGAGGCTGAAGTGTCCCAAGCTGAAGCGCTGGGCTAGCCGAAGAAGCCCCGCCCAAGCAGGCTACCACCCCAGTGCGCTTCAGCGCAGCTACCTCTCGCAGGCGCACCCTTCAGGCTGCGCTTTAGGGTAAGGATTGCGCGGTAATGGATGACATCGGCAAGTGCCATCCATTACCGCGCAATGCACTGTCACTGTCGATTGAGAGTAAACGCATGGTAACGAACCCGGCCAGCACCTTCCCTACGGACCTACGCCCTACCCTTGAAGTCGCGCTAAAGACAATAATCTTTGCGATTCATCTGCTTGCAGGCGGTACCCAACAGCGTACCTACCTAGCAGAGACGGGGGAAGGTTTCTGGGTTGTGCGGCTCGAAGCAGCGCCAGGGGTGCAGTTACAACGGGGACTAGCAGCCCAACAGCAAGCCCAACGCGTGGGCTTCCCCACCCCAACCTTAGTCGCCAACGCACATACCTTCACGGATCACGGTGATTATTTCTGGTCTATCGAAGAATTCGTCCACGGCGTGGAATTTGATCCACCAAGCGTTGATGTCACCATACACCCTGTCATCGGTCGCCATGTCGGTGAACAACTACGCAAACTCCATCAAATTACCTTGCCCGCGTTTGGCCTCCTCCCACCAGCCGCCACCGACCAGACCCCAACCCTCGCCCTTTGGCTAGCAAACCGCCAAGCACAGGTGGAACAGGCCCTTCCCTTGGTTGCCGGGCTCCCCAATCTACCCCAGCAACTGACAGCGGCCTTTGCCACGCTCCACACCTACACCGGTGCGCCCCACCTTTGTCATGGTGATTTTGCTGGCACAAACATTTTGGTGAATGACACTCACTTAGTGGCCGCCGTCGATTGGGAATGGGCGCAAGGAGCCGATCCCGCGCTCGATTTTGGTTGGTGGTATTTCTGGCACGACGACCGCCCAACGCTCGCAGCCATGATTGAAGGGTACGCGCCAGCCGACCCCGCTGCATTTACCCAACGGGCCTTGGCCTTTGCCTTGATCCACGCGCTCGAGACCTTGTCGCTCTACCAACAAGCGGCAGACGCCAAGGGAGTACGCTACTGTCAGGAGAAGCTCCACCAATATTGTCGCTAGCCAATCGCACAACGACTACGGGAGTTTCCCCATCTATCCGAGGACACCGTCTCTATGTCTTCTTTCGCCCAAACCATTGCGGTTCTTGGTTTTGCCTGTCGCTTTCCCGGTGCGGACTCACCCGAAGCCTTTTGGCAGAATTTGGCGGCTGGCGTTGAAAGCATCCAAGCAATACCACCCACCCGGTGGGCGGCTGAACACTTTTTTGTCCCGCCGCCCCACCAACCGGGCAAAAGTATCTCCCAATGGGGTGGCTTCCTGGCCGATATCCAGCGCTTCGACGCCGCCTTCTTTGGGATTGCCCCCGCCGAAGCCGCGGTGATGGATCCCCAACAACGGATTCTGCTAGAGCTAGCCCACGAAACGCTCACCCGCAGTGGCTATGACGACCAGCAGCGCACTACGCGACAGCCCCCCTTACGCGTCGGGGTCTTTTTAGGCATTGGGCAAAATGGCTACGCGGAATTGACCGTTCCGCTGCTCCGCTCGGGGCAGCCCACCCATCCCATGCTAGTAGCCCATAACATTCGTAATCTTGTTGCAGGTCAAATTGCCCATAGCCTGAATCTCACTGGCCCAGCCTTAGTGATTGACACAGCCTGCTCTTCCTCCTTGGTTGCGCTCCACGTAGCACGCCAAAGTCTCCTGGCTGGTGATTGTGACTTGGCGCTGGTTGGCGGCATCAACCTCAATATCACCCCAACCCCATTCGTGGCCTTTAGTAGCGCCGGTGTGCTGGCCCCTTCGCCCCACACCTATGTCTTTGACGAACGGGCCGATGGCTTTGTCCTGGGCGAAGGCGGTGGCATGCTCCTGCTCAGCACCCTTGAGCGCGCGACAGCCGCCCAAGATCCCGTGCTCGGCCTCATCCGCGGCTCGGCGATCAACAATGACGGGCGCTCCCTCGGTGCGATCACCCCGAGCCCGCGTGGACAACGCGCAGTTTTGCACGCGGCCTATACCAATGCCGAGATACCACCCGCCAGCATCACCTATCTCGAAGCACATGGCACCGCCACCCGCATTGGCGACTTAGTCGAAGCCCGCGCCCTGACGCGCTTTTTTGCCACGCTCCCGATGAGTGGGCCGCGTTACTTGGGCTCGGTCAAACCCAATGTGGGCCACCTGTTGAGTGCCGCGGCCATGCCCAGTTTGATCAAGGTCCTCTTGGCCCTGCATCATCGCCAGTTGCCGCCAACCTTGCATGGAGAAGAGCCGCGCGCCAGCCTCAACCTAGCGCAAGCGGGCCTGACCATCAACCGCACTTTGGTCGATTGGCAGCCAGCCGCCCCCGATCAACCTCTGCGGGCAGGGATCAGCAGTTTTGGCTTTGGCGGCACCAATGCCCATGTCATCCTCGAAGAGGCACCAGCAACAACAGTCCCCGCCCGCGCCGCGCCGCCCCATCACTTTGCCCATACCCCCTTTTGGCTAACCGACAATCGCGCACGGCCCGCCCCGGCCCGCCTACCAGCCAGCACCCAGCCCATTACGACCACAGTGATACCGCCCAGCTCCACGCCACCCGTCCACCACTTGCTCCAGCGGGTGACTTGGCAACCAGCGCCGCTCCCAGAGTCGGAAGCCGCACAACCCTGTCTCCAGTGGTTGTTGCTAACGGTCGCAACGCCAGCAGCCCAGCAGGTTGCTCAGCTATTACGCCGCCAACTCGAAGCCCAGGGCGCGCACTGCACAACCCAACTCTGCACCCCCGCGGGCAGTGAAGCGCTAGACTATCTCTTGGCACAGATCGATGCCGCCACCGGCATTATCGTGATTGGGCCAATGGGCCAGCCACCAGGGCTGATCACCAAAGCCGCGCTTGACCACACCCTAGAGCATGGTCTTTTCACCTTGCATACCATCGGGCAACGGCTGTTGACAATGACGGCACGGCCGCGCGGCTGCTGGATCTTCACCGCGGGTGCCTATGCCATTCCCCAAGCACCCCTGCCCATTGCACCAGAACGGGCCGCCTTCGCAAGTTTGGCACTAGCCCTGCAAGCCGAGGACAAAACCCTCGCTTGTCAAGTTGTCGATCTGCCGCCCACCGATGACTTTGCCCGGCTGATCCCGCTCCTGATCGCAACGCTGGAAGCCGCTCCCCAACCAGGCAATGCAGCCTGGCGCACGCTCGACCGGCAATGGGTTCGCCTTACACGCCAGCTCACTGTCATCACAGGAGTAGAACAACCTGAAGCAGAACAACCAACCCCCTACCAGCCCAAACCAACGGGGCTCTATCTCATCACAGGCGGGGCCACGGGGATCGGCGCGGCCCTCGCCCGTAGCTTGGCCGCCCAAGGTGCCACGTTGCTTCTAGTTGGGCGTACACCAGTAACACGCTCACCAGAGCGTGCAGCCTTGCTCATCGAACTCCGCCAACAAGGGGCCAAGGTTGACTATCTGGTGGCCGATATCACCCAACCCGACGAAGTAACAGCCCTCGTGGACTATGCCTGCCAGCTTTACGGCACGGTGACCGGCGTGATCCATGCCGCAGGGGTTGTTGCGCCACGCGCTTGGCGGCACAAAGAGCGCACCGAGCTGGCAACAGTCCTTGCGCCTAAAATGATGGGTGCCTGGCTCTTAGCCCAAGCACTCCAGCGCCGCGCCATTCAGCCTGATTGTTTTGTCCTCTGTTCCTCGCTCACAGCAGTCATGCCCGATCTGAGTGGCGGCTTGAGTGATTACGCGGCAGCCAATGCGTTTCTAGATGCGCTAGCCGCCCACGAACGGGCGCGTGGCATAGCCTGTACAGCCCTCAATTGGTCGCTTTGGACCGAAACCGGCATGGGGGCGCACCCCGCGTTGCGCCAACAAGTCGCAACCCAAGGCGTGGTCGGGCTCAGCACAGCCGAAGGCGTAGCCGCTTTCTACCAAGCTGTTGGCCGCGGCGAAGCGCAAATAGTCATTGGCAAGCCGCCAGTTGCCGCCAACGCAATGCCGACATCATTGGCAGCCAACCATGCCCCACCGACCGTGTCATCACCTCCCATGACTACGCACAATTTACATGAGGTCGAAGAAACCCTCCAGCGGCTATTGGCCGCGGCGCTCAAGGTTGAACCAGCCACCATTGCGCCGACAGCTTCCTTTATGGCGCTAGGCATCGACTCGATGGATGCGCTGGATCTGGTTCAAAAGCTAGAGCAGGCAGGCTTCCATGGGCTACCAGCTACCCTGTTCTTTGAATACCAAACGATCGCTGACCTCGCCCGCTATCTAGCCCAACAGCGTGACGCGCCAGCAACCCAGCCAGCCGTCAGCGAGCATACCAGTGAGCCTGCTCCCGCGGCAGAAATCTACCACCTGCCCCTCCACGCGACCCAACGCGCCTTTGCCATCCAGCACCGGCTTGATCCAGAACGGCCAGCCGTGGCCTTTTTACGCCAAAGTATCCAGGGCGAGCTCCAGCCAGAACGCCTACAACAAGCCATTGCACAAGTGGCCCATCGTCACCCTCTGTTACGAGCACGCTTTACCAGCAGCCAACCGAGCGAAGACGCGCTGCAACAGACGATTTACCCAACAACGACGCCCGCCCTCCTACCAACCCTGGCCTTGGCACCCCCAATAGCAAACCGCGCCGCGTTGTTAGCCTTGGAAGAAGAGATCGTCAACGAACCTTTTGACTTAGCCCAAGCCCCGCCTTGGCGACTGCTGTTGACGCGTGCGGAGGATCAACCCGATCGCTGGCACCTTCTTCTCGCACTTCACCATATCGTTGGCGACGCGTGGAGCCTTGCGGTGATCGCCCAAGAGCTCTGGATCGTTTATACAGCCCTGAGCCAAGGCGCGCCCGCGCGCCTGACGATGGTTCCCCCGCGCTTCCCCAACCACTTGGCGGAACCGCCCAAATCCCCCACGCCAGCGACCGTTGCTTGGTGGCGACAACAGCTGACCACCTATGCAACCGCGCGACAACAGCCAAGCGCGCCCCGCCACGCGCCCAGCGAGGAGGAGACGCCAGTTCATCATGCGGCACACCCCTTCCAACTGACGGTCGCGCAAACGGCAGCCTTGCGCCAAGTTGCCGCGGCCCAGCAACTTTCGCTCTTTCATCTGCTCCTTGCCCTCTATTTCCGCGCATTGCAACAGGTAAGTGGACAGGCATATCTCGTCGTCAATGTTGCCGATGCCCAGCGTTCCTTTCAGCTACCCGACCTCCGCCACTTAGTCGGTTCGTTTGCCGATACACTACCTGTCGGCCTTGCTGTCGAAGAGGGTGAAACGGCAGTGGCCTTGGCGACACGGCTACGTCAGCTCTGGTTAGCCATTCAGCCGCATAAAGCCATCAGTAGCGTGGATCTAGCTCACCTATGGGCCACCATAGACCCCGCCGCTGCCCCCCAGCCACTCAGCACACTCGGCTTTAGTTTTGCCCGTTTTCCCGCCGAACTACCACCGGCCTGCCCACTGACCGTGGTAGAAATCTTTGGCCGCACGGCCACGCCAGCCACCCACCTCTCGCTCGTTGGCTGGGAATTTGCCGATGCGCTCCACTTCGCGTGGAACTACCTGGCACCCTTCCACACGCCAGCGACGGTCACCACCTTGGCCGCAGCCTTTGCCCAAGCCGTGGCCCAGGTCATTGCCAAAGCAACGCCCAATCACGCCAGCGGCATCGATGCGCATCCAGCAGACTTTGTCCCCCTCCATGAGCAATTCCAAGCACAATGTCGGCGCACACCAACAGCCATAGCCGTGTGGGAGCCAACCCACGCGCTGACCTACACCGCGTTAGATCAACAAGCCAATCAGGTGGCCGCGGCTCTGCAAGCCGCGGGAATTGCACCAGGTGACACCGTGGGCCTCTTGGCCGACCCATCCACCGCAGCCGTGATCTTGCTGCTGGGGATTGCCAAAACGGGTGCGGCCTGGGTACCGCTGGATCCGGCCCATCCGGCCCGCCGCCATGCCGAGCAACTGCAACAAGCCGCCACGCGCCGCGTGCTCTATCCAGCTAGCCTGAGCGCTACCGCCGCGCAACTGCAACAAGCCGCCGGCCAAACGCTGCAACCACTTTCGCTAGAAGCCATCAGCCAAACACCGGTTAGCCCACTCACCACCGTGAGCGTTACTGCCGAACAGATCGCCTATCTCATTTTTACTTCCGGTTCAACCGGCAGCCCCAAAGGGGTACCAATCACCCAAGGTGCACTACATCATTATTTGCACTGGGCGATTGCCACCTTTGGCTATGGCCCAACCGACCGGGTGATGCAGGCCACCTCGCTCGGTTTTGACGCGGCCATGCGCCAACTCTGGGCACCACTGTTGACCGGCGGCACGGTCATTCCAGTTAGCCGCGTCCAGTTGCAAGATCCGGCGGCACTGCTGGCTTTTGTCCAGGCCAGCCAGATCACCCTGTGGAGTTCCGTACCAGCCTTGTGGGCGCGCCTGTTGGACTTGATCGAGCAACAGGTGGCAAATGGCCTGCCCGCCCCCGCCTTATCCCAACTCCGCTGGATCCAACTGGGTGGCGAAGCCTTGTCGGCCCAACTGGTCCGCCGCTGGTATGACTGCTATCCGGAGCAATCCTCAGGGCAGCCCCAATTTGTCAACCTCTATGGTCCAACCGAAAGCACGATCAACGCCAGCTACTATGTCGTGCCAGGACGACCCGCAGAGGAGGAAAGTCAGATTCCGATTGGCTACCCAGCGGCAGGTGCCATCCTGCGGGTTGTGGATGAAGAGGGAGAGGCGGTTGCGCCGGATACGGTAGGCGAATTATGGATTGGTGGGGTCGGCCTGTCGCCGGGCTATGTAGAGGACGCCGAACGCACCCAAGCACGCTTTGTCCATACCGCCACCGGCGAACGCTTCTATCGCAGCGGGGATCGCGTCGTGGCCCGTGCCAATGGCGCGTTGCTCTTCTGCGGGCGGGTGGATGACCAAGTCAAAGTGCGTGGTTACCGCGTGGAGCTGGGCGAGCTTGAAGCGACTCTAGCACAACACCCAGCCATACGCCTGGCTGCGGTCAGCTTATGCGAAGAGGATGACACCCAATATTTGGTCGCCTATTTAGAATGCCGCGGCGCGCCCCCCACCGAAAACACATTGCGCCACTGGCTCCAGCAGCGCCTGCCAGCGTACATGATACCCCATCAGTACTACTGGTTGGAACGTCTGCCCCAGCTCCCCAATGGCAAGCTTGATCGACAACAACTACAGACGGCTGAGGCACTATCACGCCACTCTTTGCCCAACCAACCACCGGATCGCGCCACGCCCAGCGTAGCGCAGAATGCCCCCCAAAGCGCCACCGAGCGGCAAGTGGCGCGCCTTTGGCAGCAAGTACTCCGCCGCGACCCCAACGCAGCGGTGATTACCCGCGAAGATGACTTCTTTGCCCTCGGCGGCGACTCGCTCCAGGCAATTCAGCTCTTTGTCGAATTAGGCAAAGAACGGCGTGGATTACCCCGCGCCGCCTACCTCTATCGCTACCGTACCGTGGCGGCGCTTGCCCACGCGCTGGATCACTATCAACCCGCACCTTCCCCCACAGTGCCACCCGCCACAGGATCGGCCCAGCCACCTGCGGAAGAGAGCTTTGCGGTTAGCCTAGCGCAAGCAGGCTTCTTGCTCCTGCGCGCTTGGCAAGCCGACCAAACGACCAGCTGGTGTGCCCAATTTTGGCTGGTGGGTTCTTTGGAGCTGCCGCTCTTCCAACAGGCCGTCCAACAGTTGGTCGAACGGCATCTCATGTTACGCGTGATTTTCCCACCCGCGGCCAATGGCAAGACGCCCCAGCAACGGGTGATTCAGCCCAGCCAGCCGCTGCCGGTTTATTGGCAGGATTGGCAGGCGCTTCCCCGCGCCGAGCAACAGGCGGCGCTGGCAGCACACTGGCAACAGTTACGCCAGCGTCGCTTTGATCCCGCCCAGTGGCCGCTACTAGAGTTTCACCTTTGCCGGTTGAGCCCCACCCACCATAGCTGCTTTGTGGCGACCGACCACCTGATTGGCGACGGCGTTAGTGGGTGGCTTTTGGGCCAGGAGCTGATTCAGATCTATGAAGCATTGGCCCAAGGGCATCTACCAGCCCTTCCCCCGCTGCGTAGTACCTTTCGCGACTACGTTGCCTGGCAAGAAGAACAAGCCCATTACCCCGATCCCGTCAGCGAAGCGTATTGGCGTCAATGCTTTGCCACCCCCTACCAAGCACCCCCCTTGCGCGCCAAGCGTCTGGCGACAGCCCCGAGCGACCAGGCAACAACCCAAGCACACCAGCGCCTAGCGTTCGCCGCGCCGCTGGTACAAAAATTAGACAGGTACGCCGGGGAGGTTGGCGTAACCCTCTATGAACTCCTCCTCACGCTCTTTCTGCGCCAGCTCCGCCAGTTAACCGGCCAAAGTGACTTAGTGGTCGGGTCGGCGCTCTCGGGACGTGACGAACCCTTGCCGGATATTATGCAGATCGTAGGCCCTTTTGCCACCGTTCTCCCCTTGCGCATTCAGCTGCCCGTGGCCGCGCTGCGCGACGAGGCACAACAGGTAGCAGCCGCCTTTGCCACCGCCCGCGCCCATACGCTGCCACCCCGCCGGATTGCCCAGCTATTACCGCCCCAAACCACGTTTCCAGCCGCGATTGGGGCGCAATTTCTCTTTAGTTACATGGATTTTACCCCGTTAGGTACGCTCGACGGTGAACTGCTCCAGGTCGATTGGAGTCGCTCCCAGAGCGAGCTTCACCCACCCACCCTGAGCGCCGACCTTTTGCTGACGGGCCGCAAAGTGGCCGGTGAATTACGCCTGGATTTCACCGCGCCCACCCCGGCCCTTCGCGCGGCCGACCTGCTGGCCTTCGCCGAGCATTTCCAGCAGACGATCCAAGCCTTGACCACAGCGTTGCCAGAAGAGGGGCAGGTTCGCGCGCCAGCAACCGCGCCGGTACAGCGATCACCCCATAGCGCGCCACAGCCCCTCGCCGTGACGGCCCATGGTCACAGCCCGCCCCCCCTAGACGCCGCCTTGATTGGCTATCTCCCCCCTTTTTCCCAGATCCAGCAAACAGTCGGGCTCGACACCCAGCAATGGGACGCGCATCGTCTTCGCCAGTTACTCTTTCCTAGCCAGCAGCCGCAATGGTTGGAACGGCTAGAGACGCCCCTAGGCCGGTCGGGCATGATTGCAATTCCGTGGTTTGCCGATGAACTAACCGCCATGCCCAAACCAGCGCTCTATCGGGATATTCAGGCCGCCATCCACTTGGCGACCACCTTAGGCGCGCGGTGTGTCTCGCTAGCAGGAATGTTACCCGCCCATACACGCTATGGCTACGCCTTGATAGATGGCGCGCAACCAGCCAACAGCCCCCCCTTGACGACCGGCCATAGCACCACCGTAGTCGCGGTGGTCCAGTCGGTGCTGGCCGCCCTAGCCGCCACCAAGCGGCCACTCGCGGCCCAAACAGTCGGCTGTTTGGGATTGGGCTCGATTGGCAGTGCCGCCCTTCAATTGCTGCTCAAGGTAGCCGACCACCCTGCCGAACTGCTCCTGTGTGATGTCGCGGGTAGTGGACCACGCCTCCAAACATTCGTGGCGACCTTGCGCCGCGAACTTGACTATCAAGGCCAGGTGCATATAATCGAAGTAGAGAAGACGCTGCCTACCGCCTTTTATCGAGCAACCGTGATTCTGGGCGCGACCAGCCGTCCGCAGGTGTTGGCCGTTGCACAGTTGGCACCCGGCACGTTGGTCATAGACGATTCGTTTCCCCCTTGCTTTGCGCTTGATCAAGCCCTTGCGCGCATGACCACCGCCCAGGATGTGCTGCTGGTTGGCGGCGGTCTTTTGGCTTGTGGCCCCAGCCAACGGACAGTCTATCTGCCTGGCCCCCATGCGGCCTTGGGAGAACGCATTGCCCAACAGTTGCTCCCTGATACCATCGCCGGGTGCCAACTCGAAGCCCTGCTTTGGGCCAATCAACCAACCTTGCCACTAACCCAGGGCATGGCGAATTTGCCCAATGCCTTGGCCTATTGGCAGGCTGCCCAAAACGCTGGCCTCTGTGCTGCTCCTCTACACCTGCAGGAATGGCGGGTAACGGCAACGCTAACGCAGCAATTACAACGCTTCGCCTCGCCCATATAAGCAGAAAAGGTAGCTTTTATGTTGATCCAACCCGTTTCCACCGCCATCCAACGTCGCTTGACCTTCGTCCTCTTTTTGGCGCAGAGCATTATCGGCGCGGGCCAAATTCTTTCCTTCACCTTTCTGCCGATTGCAGCCGCCGTATTGACCGGCAATGCCAGCCTAGCAGGTGTGCCTGCCACCCTAACGATGCTAGGGCGGGCGCTAGCGGCCTATCCCATCGGGTGGCTCATGGATAAGGTGGGCCGCCGCTTTGGGCTAGCCTTGGGCTACTTTATCTCGGTGGTGGGTGCGCTCTTGTGTGTGGCGGCGATCAACCAGAATGCCTTTCTATTGCTCTGCTTGGGCGCTGCGGTCACGGGGGTGTCACGCAGCGCCGGTGAGCAAGCACGCTTTGCCGCGGCGGAAATTATGCCACCCGAACGCCGCGCCAAGGCTATTGGGTGGATCGTCTTTGCAGGCACGGTTGGCTCGCTTGCCACCCCGTTTATTACCGAACCAGCCGGGACCATGGCGGCCACAGTGGGCTTGTTGGCCGATACAGGACCCTATCTAATGGCAGCGATCTTGTCATTACTGGCTGGGTTGATCATCTTTGCCTTCCTACGCCCTGATCCAAAGCAGATCGGCATGGCGATTGCCCAGGCCACTGGTGGTCAACACCTGAGTGGTCATGCCCGCTCCTTACGCGAAATCTTTGCCACACCAGCCGTCATTGTGGCGACGATTGTGTTGGTGGTCAGCCAGTTGGTCATGACTTTGATCATGGTGATCACCCCTTTGCACATGCATGATTTCCACCACCCGAACAGCAACATCACCTTGGCGTTGACCGTCCACACCTTTGGCATGTTTGGCTTCTCCAGCGTCACCGGTTGGCTCATCGACCGCACCAGCCGCCATCTCATGATTGTGGTAGGGGCCATTGTTTTAGCGCTCTCAGCGCTGATTACGCCCCTTTCGCCAGCCCTTTTCCCCGTGGCCCTGGCACTCTTTCTGCTCGGGTTGGGCTGGAACTTTTGCTTTATTGCGGGTTCGTCCCTCCTTTCCGATGCATTGGCCCCCAGCGAACGGGGGCGCGCCCAGGGGGCCAATGAAATGGTGGTAGCCTTGGCTGCGGGCACAGGGAGCCTGAGCAGTGGCACAGTCTTTGCCCAAGGGGGCATTTTGACGGTCAGTATGATGGGGCTGGTGGTTTCGCTGGCGCTGGCCGTGGTGGCGATCTGGGCCATGCACCGCGAGAAGAGTGTCACCGTGGCGGGGTAGGGGAGATCGATAAAAGGTATACAGACGCTAAACCTGACAGGTTTTACAAACCTGTCAGGTCTTTGGCGGTCGATTGCGTCAATCGTTACCCAATCGACCAGGTTTCATTCTCAACAACCTCAAGTCGGCCACTATCGGCGGCGCGCACACCGGCATCCAGAATCGCCATGACTTCCAGGTTAAAGGCCAGAGCCAAGGTTGGGTGAAGCGCTTCCCCGGTTGCGCGATGATGGATATACGCCTGCGCCACATTTTGCTCACCGACCGACATGGGCTCGACCTCGTAGCGGGCGGATTGGCCGCCCCCCTTTTCGACACGCACGCCTTCGGCTCCACCTTTGGGCCGTTCGATCACCAAGGTGCCATCGGTGCCATAGACAATCGGCCCTGGCGATACGCCATGGTCGTGGGTGGTCCAGGAGCCTTCCATGATCGCCAACGCCTTGGGAAAGCGCACCAACATGGCGGCATTGTCCTCGGCATCACCCCAGTGGCTGTTGAGGTTAGCCTTCATCCCCACCGCGGCTACCCCTGGTTCGCCAATAAACCAGCGCGCCAATTTAGAGCCGTAACAGCAGTAGTCGAGCATCGCGCCACCACCGGTCTCTTTCTGATGCCACCAGGTGGCCCCGCGTTCAACGCCACTCATGGGGCCTGCGCCTTCGCTGACACCAGGATGGCTCACCCCATACCCCAAGGGGCCTAAGTGACCACCCCGCCATTTCACCTCAATCACGCGCCCAATCGCGCCCTCTTCCAACAGGGCTTTGGCCTTGCGAATGGCCGGTGACCAGGTGGTAGGCCAGTTGACAATCACTTCGGTGCCTGCGGCTTGGGCGGCCCGCGCCATGCGCAGCCCATGCGCCAGCGAACTCGCCATGGGCTTCTCCACAATCACATGCGCGCCTGCCGCGGCACAGGCTTCTACGACCTCAGCATGGCGCGCATTCTCCGCGCAGCAGAGAATCAGGTCAAACTGCTCTTGGCGCAGCATTTCCTGATAATCAGCATAGACCTTGGGCAGCCCCACCTTCTCGACTGCATGGTCAATGTTCCAGGCACGGGTGTACATAGCAGCGCGCAGTTCGGGTCGCGTCGGCAGCGTATCGGCCCCCGCCACCAATTGCACCGCCGGCTGTTGCGCAAATTGGGCAACCAAGCTATTGATATGCATATGAGCAAAGCCAATCACACCAACACGATATTGTTTTGGCATCCAGATTCTCCTTTGGTCATTGTAGATTGGGAGTTGACTGCCCTATTATAGCGTTGCTGTGGCGATCAGCCAAAGGGGGAAAGCGGGGTTAGGACGCGGATAGACGCGGAAGAACGCGGATTTTCTGATTTATCCGCGTTCTTCCGCATCCCCTACTTTTCCTACTATTGCTCTGGCTAGCCATCTTGCTCAAAGCTATGGTTTGCTGCTAAGCTTAGAAGAGAGCCAGCCAGACGACAAGATGTAGGCATCAGTGCAGCATTTTGCTAGATCACCCGTGAGTAAGCCCAGATGACTAATCCGCCGCGTGTCCAAGAGTGGAATCAATCGCTCGCCGTAGGCCGCCAAGCGGTGGCAGCGGTGACGGATTTTCTACAAAGC
The DNA here is from genome assembly GCA_019637645.1 of Caldilineaceae bacterium. The sequence goes on along the minus strand of JAHBVH010000002.1, from coordinate 82,128 downwards.
CCCATCGTCAAGACGACTTGGTTTGCCACCCAGTTGGTGCATAGTGTAGAAGACGATGCGCGCTATCAGCCGCTAGGCATTGATCTGCTTTGGGTGGTGCCAGAGCGCAGCTTCCTCCGTAGCATGACGGTGGAAGTCAAAGGGGATCGCTACGACAAAACGGGGAACTTCTTCTGGGAAACCGTCAGCGATCTCCAACGCAGCACCACCGGTGGCTTTGTCATCACGCGTGCCGAGTGGCTCTTCTACTACTTTATCAACAGTGGCAAACTCTACTGTCTTCCCATGGCCGCGGTCAAGCCCTGGTTTGTGGAAAACGTGGGCCGCTTCCGCGAACGGATCGCGCAAAGCCAACGCGATCAAAGCCACTGGCGCACCGCCGGTCGCCTCGTGCCAATTACCACCGCCCTCGCCGAAGTGCCGTCGATCAAAACATTTCAACAGCAGCAAGGCATGTGGCGGGCCAGTGATGGCCGGTAGCGCAGCAATGCCGGGGACAGGCGAGAAGATGGCGCAATGCAACCTCATGCTTCGCCTGTCCCCGGCATTGCTAACCATCCGGCTCACTCACCTAGGGCGGCGATAGATACTGACCATCAATGACAGCCCGTTCGCTGCCAGGGATTTGCCAGGCGACCGAGAGGTTATCCTTTTGGTCGCTTTGTTTGTGGAGCACTTCCAGATAGTAGCGCTGCCCAGCTTGGAGGTGGATCACTTCGGATTGCTGAGAAGGGAAACGATCCCATTGTTGGGCGGGTGTCCATTCGGTAACACCGGCAATTTGCTTTTTGTTGGCGGGATTATCATCGCTACTCAGCCAAAGTTGGCTGCTGTCGTCACTGGCAATCCAGAAGCGATAGTCGCCGGTGACGGGTGCGTGGAGATAGCCACGAATGCGCGCGCCATAGTCGTTACCACCTTGGCGGGGCGCATCGAAAACGGTCAAAAATTCCTGGCCGGTGGGCCTTTCTTGGAACTGCTTGCTATTGGTTAGATCACTCACCTGCTTGCCCCCGATCCCCGTCCACCATTCACGCAGAATTTTGCCGGTGCCACTGCCGCTAGGCGCGGGCGCTGCCGGGGGCGCAGTAGGCGTCGCAACAGGGGCCTTGTCAGCGCTGGTGGCAGCCGCGGTGGGTAACGGCGTGGTTGGTGTCGTGGCTGCCGTTGTGGTGGCGGCAGGTGTTGCGGCTGGCGTGCCCGTGCTGGTGCCAACCGGTGGGATAAAGTCACTATCCTTGCTTACGCGGATACGGTAGAGGCTACCGGTTGTCACCGAAAGAACATAGATCGCGCCATCAGGCCCCATAGAGATTTGTACGATCCCGGGGATGCCGCTGGCAAAGTCGGTAAAGGTAGGTGCGCCGTTGCGATCAAAAGTGACGGTTTGAATGACCCCTTTGTTAAAGTCGCCATAGAAATAGGCATTGCGAAACCACGCGGGGAACGCGGTGCCGGTGTAGAAGTCGCCCCCAATGACCGCGCCCCAGCCATTTTCATGGGGATAGACGTGAAACCCCTGGACAACCGGTTGTTGCCCAGCCAGCAGCGGCTGGCAGACAGGATCAAACGCGTTGGGGTTTTCCCCTTCAAAACAGGGCCACCCCAAGTTCGCACCGGCGCGGGCGCGGGTCAGCTCTTCCCACTTGAGGTTGCCCACATCGGCCACAAAGAGTTCCCCGGTTACCGGATGGATCGAGAAGCGATAGGGGTGCTTCATCCCGTAGACGTAGACTTTGGAGCGATTGCTTTGGGGGTTACCATCATAAAAGGGGTTATTGGCATAACCGGCTCCGGTCATCGGATCAATGCGCAAAATTTTACCGGCCAAACTGTCAAGCGCTTGGGCGCGCAGGCTGCCTACCCCATAGTTCAGGCCATCGCCATTAGCCACATACAAAGCACCATCGCGGCCAAAGACTAAATCGGCAATGGCATGGACCTGACCGTCATTGGGCAGACAATCATCAACATCCCCCCCCTGTCCATTATCACAGGCAAAGGGCTGCCGTTCGGATTGATCAGGGTTGTGAATGTTGGCATAGGTGCTGTTATTGCCCAAAATCACCACTCCACTGCCAGGCTGATGGACATTCAAATCCGCGGGATTGGCCGAAATGCGCAAGACGCGGGAGACACGCCCACCAATGGGATCGTGGCTCAACACCTCGGGCGGGTCATAGACGTAGCCAAGATAGAGATAGGGCATTGCCGGAAAACGCGGATGGGCGGCGATGGTGAGCAGACCACGCTGGCCCTCGGGGTTGACCTCGGCCCGCAAGTCGATAAAGGGTTCGCGCTGGAGCACCCCTTGATCAAAGACCCGTACAAGCCCCTCTTTTTCGGTAAAATAGATCCGACCATCCGGGCCAAAGGCAAAGGCTGTTGGCATTTTCAGCTTGGTCACGACGACCTCTGCCGTAAAGCCTTGCGCCACTTGAAAGCCAGGAGATTGGGCATGAAGGGGGAGCGCCGGACTCAGCACAAAACCGAGGAGCAAACAGAAGCGGATGACACGACATACCGTGCGGGATGAGACGCCAAAGGCTTGATGGCTCATTCAAAATCCTTTTCGGTGGTTGATAAATTGACATTGATCCAGGGGATAAGTTAGTAGGCTTACGATCTCCATCATAACAGCCCAGCCTGAACCGAACAACCCACGATCTATAGACGTATCAGTCGCGTGCAAAAAGCGCCAGGGTTTCGACATGGTGGGTCTGTGGAAACATATCCAAGGGCTGTGCATAGCGTAGTTGATAGCCATGGGCGCCGATCTGCTGGGCATCACGAGCTAGGGTCGCTGGGTCACAGGAGATATAAACAATGGTTGGCGCACCCAAGGCCAGTAGATCGGCCAAGGCTTGGGGAGTCACCCCGGTGCGCGGGGGGTCTAGGACCAGGGCATCCCAAGGGGATTGGTGCAGCGCGGGTTGGCGCAACGCCTGCTCAACCGGCGCGGTAATCAGGCGGACACGTTCGCTAACACCGGCCTGGTTGACATTAACTTGGGCATCGGCGGTGGCTGTTGCATTGGCCTCCACGCCCACGACGAGCTGCGCCGCGGCGGCTAGGGGAATGGTGAACAGGCCGATGCCACAGTAGAGTTCGAGAATTTGCTCATGCCCTTGCAGCGCTAGGGCATGGAGCACCTCTTGGACTAACAGCGCCGCCACCGCGGTATTGGCCTGAAAAAAAGCATCGGGACTGATCATATATGAATAAGCACCGATCTGTAGGGGCATAGGCACGCGCACCGTCACTTCTGGTTGATCAGCTGGCAAGGTTGCTGGGGCGGCGGGCGCAAGCAGTGCTTCGACCGCGGGCTCTAAAATCGGGCAGGCCGTGACAGCCACTACGTCATGGGAACGCGGGGCACGATAGCCCAACGCGCCACTGGTGGTCCGCTGCAACCGAGCATGATTGCGATAGCCATAGACATGGGGACTGGCTAGGCAAGGGCGGACTAGCGGTGTCGACAATTTACCAATGCGCGTCAACAAGGTGCGCACGTTGTTCTCTTTGAGCTGCAGTTGCTCAGGATAGGGGATATGCTGCCATTCACAGCCACCACAATAGGTAAAATGAGCACAACGTGGCGTAATCCGTTGTGGCGCGGCGTTGAGCAGGCGCGCCAAACGCCCACGGGCAAAGGTCCGCTTGCGCTCCGTAATCATCACTTCGGCCTGATCACCCGGCAGGCCAAAAGGCACAAAGAGAACCTGGCCATCCACCCGGGCAATTGCTTCTCCGGTCTGTGCTATTTCTGTGAAGGTCACGGTCACTTTGGTATTACTCATCGCCGGCGTGCTTGTCCTTTGCCATCACTTCACTATCCTATGCCAACAAGTGGCCTTGGTTGGTCGCGCAGACAGTATATCACAGATGCAGTCAAGAGTCCTACGGACAAGCTTCAGGAATACGACCTAGTGGCAAGCTGGTTGGCCAGCCAGCTTGCCACTAGGTCGTATTCCTGCTTGATTGTCGTTCAGGGCAAGCGCAAACTGCGTGAGCGCAAGGGATAAAACCCTGCTTTTTTAAGGTGCGCGCTTGCCCTGGGGATTGCCGTTAAAGGTCACTTGACTTCCTAAACGATTGGAGGTATAGTTACAAACGATGCCGGTTGGTTTCGTGCTGAATGTTGCTACTTCTACAGCTTAGATGACTACAAATCTAGGTGTTCTGATGTAGTCACCAGAACGAGCTTCCTATCCACGACTAGGGTTAACAGTCAACAGTGCTGCCCATGTTTGACAGTTGATACGCCGACAAATAGCAACCTCTATCCGATACTCATTCATCAGCCAGTGATATGAATTGGCGGCGTCCTACCCCAAGGATATGACGACGATTTGTGTTTGGCCCGTTGAATGATGGGAGGAAATGGGATCTATTGGGCGTCGATTGGCATCCTTACTGTGTTGGAATCCATTTCCCAGAAGAGCTTAAGCCATGAAGAGAGGTGATTTTTCGCGCAGTAGGCTAGTCGTAGCAAAGCGGTGTTGATCGCGCAGGCGAGTAACCTTCTCCCCAAGGCACCTGCGGCAAGGGTTGCACCTGCCCGATAGGAAACCGCTCGGTATTATCAGTAACCGCATTTTGTAGTACAAGGAGGGATCCGAGATGACTGAACGACACACTGGAACCGTAAAATGGTTCAACGATGCAAAAGGATACGGCTTCATTGCCCGCGATGGCGAAAGTGGTGATATTTTTGTTCATCATTCAGCAATCGACATGCAGGGCTATCGTAGCTTAGCTGAGGGGCAGCGAGTCGAATTTACGATTGAACAAGGTACGAAAGGTCTGCATGCCGTACAAGTCACTCGAGTCTAAACGAATATCTACGTTTGGCTGGTGCGGATAAAAAAAGGAGGGTAGGCGTATCGCTTACCCTCCTTTTTGCGAAGAAGCTGCAATCAGCTATTCTTCCTTCTTCTTCGATGACTTGCGGGGCGCTTTGGCCGGCTTCTCTGGTTCTGCGGCTTTGCGCTTGAGCACAGGCAGACCATTCTTGCTCTCCGAGACTTCGTAGCCTTTGGGAATTGCATCCAAAGCGCCCTCTTTCTCATCCGAGGCAAAGAAGTAGATCGTCTGCTTAGTCCCATTCTTCAGTGTCGTATCCCGCGAATGCAAGATATAGCTGCGACCCTTGGAATTGGTGTACTTATACGCCATAACACATCTCCTTTGTTCCAACAAAGAATCAAGACACACACACATAGCGTATCACCGCAGGTGAAGCACAGGGAGAGGCACACGATTTTCTCACTCCTGTACACCTCTGGGCGTTGGGCAAGCATTCTACATCAAGCATGAAAATATGCAAAATACAATTCTCTCTGGAACGCGTTTTATACCAGAGAGAACACAAAAAATGTCCGAAATTACTAGACAGGAGTAATTTCGGTAACGAGCGGTAACGTCACCGCACGCTGTTCAGATGCTGCAAGATAAATTGCACAAATGATCTCCACCGATCGTCGCGCTTCGGCCCCTTGGATCGCGGGCGGACGCCCTGTGCGGATGGCTTCGATCAGATCCACAATCTGGCGACGGTGCATTTCATAGCCAATGGCAGTCGGATCAGCCGCGCCACTTCCCTGCGATTGTTCCAGGGTGAGCATGGCCTCTTCCTCGCCGGGGGCCGCATCCGCCAACTTCCAGACCACAATCCGCCCCTCCTCCAGTACAATCGTCCCACGGTCTCCATGGAGCTCAACCCGTGCTCGATCTCCAGGCCAGCAACTGGTGGCACCTTGGATCACGCCCAGTGCCCCATTCTGAAAGGCCAGCACCGCGCTGGCCGTATCTTCTGTCTGCATGTCATGCGCCAGCGTTGCCGTGCGCGCCATGACACTTTCCACCGGCCCGGCCAACCACTGCACCAGATCGATGTTGTGGATGGCCTGGTTCATCAAGGCCCCACCACCATCCGTTTTCCAGGTGCCCCGCCAGCTGCTATCATAGTAACTTTGGGGGCGATACCATTTTACGTAGACATCCGCCAGGGTCAGACGCCCCAGCCGTCCGGCCACCAGGGCAGCCTTGGCTTTATGCACCCCTTGGGCAAAGCGCAGGGGGAAGACACAGGCCAAGACGACCCCGGCCTTTTCCACTGCTTGCAGAATCTGGTCCACGCGTGGCAAGGTAATGTCAATGGGCTTTTCGACCAAAATATGCTTGCCCGCGGCCGCCGCGGCAACCGCAATTTCAGTATGGGTGCCGCTCGGTGTACAAATGGTCACCACGTCTACGTCTGCCCGTGTCACAGCCGCTTGGAAATCGGCGACCCAGCGCGCGCCATACTTTTCGGCCAACGCTCGCCCGGCGGCTTCACCCCGGTTGCAGACAACGGTAACCTGTGCGTCGGGAATGTGGCGAATTGCTTCGGCCTGAATTTTACCAATATTGCCCGCGCCGATTACAGCAAAATTGAGGGGTTGCATCCTATCTCCTTTTCGTTTAGGCTAGCGCTTACGCGCCATACAGATCACAGCAAGTCCGCACTCAACAGAGAGGGACACCAGAATTTTTCAATATATTCGACCACTAGGCGAGTCCCCTCAGCATGTGGAACATAGGGCGGCATGGCGGGGTTGTACATGGTGTCGGTGAGATCACGCACGAGCGCGATGTTGACACCCCACTTGACCATCTGTTTGATGGCAAAAGAGCGATTGAGGATACACATATTGGTATGCACCCCCATAATCAGCACCTGTGCAATGCCATTGGCCTGGAGATAGCTATAGATCTCACTGCCGTTGTCCGAAATCAGATCACGCGCAGTATCCACTACCAGATCAGCGTGTTGGCGACTCCACGCTTTGTAACTCTTGGGCTCACCAGTATCAGAGCCCCCATCCGAGGCATCGACCGGTAGCGGTGGATTGGCCTGCTCCCGGTCCGGCGGCGGCGCGACGGGTGGGAGGGCGAGGATGCGCTGGCGCGCCGGATGTTCGGCATAGAAATCCATGGTCTCCGACGGCGCATGGATGACATGCACCCCCTTGGCCCGTGCGCCCGCCAAGGCGGCATTCATGCGGGGGATGATGAGCGCTTCTCGCTCGACTGCCCCCCGACTCCAATGCTTGTCCCACATGTCACAGATAATGATCGCGACTTGACCACCGGTCAGCGTGCGCTGTTGCGTCACAAGCTGCCACTCGTTGTAGCCACCGCTGTCTTGAGCAAGCTGCCACTGGCGCAGATGAAGGGTAAGCCGGTGCTGTTCTTTCATGACTGCTCTCTTGTTCTTATGGATCACGAAGAAATGTGCACCCCTGACAGGTTTCTAAAAGCCTATCAGGGGTAGCGTTTCAAACTGTTTCCAAAGGGAAGCCAGGCCAATCCGGTTGGGCATAACAACAGAAGAACATCTCTGCTACTTTTTGAAAGCCCAGCGAATAGGCAAGTTGATAAGACGCCGCATTGGTCAGCGAATCCGGCCAATAGACGGGTACTTTGCCCTGTTGACAAATCTGGGCAACCGCGGCAGCCACCACAGCTTTGCCCATACCACGCTGACGATAGGCCAGTTCTGTGCCAACCGCAATCTCTTGTAGGAGACCTTTGTCTTTTATACAGGCATGGGCGGCGATTGTCCCATCGGCGGTGCGTATCCCATAGCCACCGCCATCAAAGTTGCGCAAGAAATAGCTGGAACGCGCATCGGTTGGCTGCAACTTTTCAACAGGGTGATCAGATGCTACCTTAGGCGGCTCAATATTGGGATAGTAGAGCAGTTCGCATTGAACCCATTCCAAATCAGCAGGGCCTTGCGCGCCCGTCACCGAAGCAGCAAAATCCATCCATTGGCTATCCAGAAAGGTCTCCGGGCGCATCTGATCAATCAGCTGTTGAGCAGCGGCTACATAGGCTGGCGACGCGGAGCAGACGATTGTGTCAGCCAGCTTGAAGAACCAGATGGGATGTACCCAATTGGCCCATTCTGGCTGTTCGCGCACAGGGGTAACCACCAGGTGAATCCCAGGCATTGTCAGCCGCTCCACCGCGACGCCGAGCAACGTAGCATATCCCTGTCGGAGTAAGGTTTGCATCATCTATGACAGTAGCGCGGCGGAAGCTGGCTCAAGATAGAGCTGTGCGTGGCTCACGGTACGCAAAATCGAACCAGGGCGGTCCTCACTAATTGGCTCCGTGAGACAGGCGCGGACCGCTTCAGCTTTACGCGCTTCAGGCACGATACAGAGAATCCGCTTGGGCGCCAGCAAAGCCGGAATCGTCAAGGTGATGGCATGGGTGGGCACATCGGCCAAGGAAGGGAAGTGACCCTCACCCACTTGTTGACGACGGCTGGCGTCGGCCAGGGCAATGACCTTGACCCAGACCGGATCATCAAAATCGGCATAGGGCGGATCGTTAAAGGCAATGTGACCATTTTCCCCCAAGCCCATAGCCACCATATCCGCCGGATGGGCGCGCAGGAGGGCTTCATATTCCCGGCAGGCCGCTTCGGTATCGGCGGGTTGGCCGGGAACGGGATAGAAGTTGCCCGGCTTCACCGCATCAATAATATGGGTGTGCAGGAAGAGGGGGAAGCTGGCTGGGTGGGTAGGATCAATGCCGACATATTCATCCATGTGGAAGACGGTCACTTTGTCCCAGGCAATGCCATCCAGTTCACGCAGGGTGTGGAGAAAGGTAAGCTGTGAATTTCCCGTGGCGATAATGATGCTGGCAGCCCCCCGTTCGGCAATCGCGGCTTGAATAATCCGGCGGGCTTCATAGGCAGCCGCCTTCCCTAAGTCGTCATTGCTAGCATAAACAGCCACGGGCAACGACTCAACCTGGGTCGTTTTGATGGGTTGTGGTTCTTGCATTTTCTTCTATCCTTGTCAATTTATAGAAGTTACGTAGTTGGTATCACGTCTTAGCACCGATAGGTTTGGTAAACCTGTCAGGTCTAAAAGGTTGGGCAGCTGAGTTGGCTTCGATCACGCGGCGTGAATAGAGCGTCCGCCAATCAAAACATCCCAGGGCGTAAAATCTTGATTAAAAATGGCAATATCGGCATCTTTGCCCGCTTCAAGGCTTCCCTTGCGGTCGGCCACCCCAATGACGCGCGCCGGGGTAAGGCTCGCCATACGAATCACCTCGACCAGCGGAAGGCCCACTTGCTCGGTGAGGATCGGAATCATCTGATTGAGCAAGGTGGTGCTGCCAGCAAACGCGGTGCGATCAAAGAGCATGCCCACGCCGTCACAGACTTCATACTCCATGCCGCCCAGCCGGAAGCGCGCCCCTTCGGGCAAGCCAGCCCCACTGGTGGCGTCGGAGATAACACAAAGGCGATCCGGGCCGAGACATTGGTAGGCCAGCTTCATCAAGGTCGGTGGCAGATGTTTACCATCAGCAATGATCTCGCCGGTGAGCCGGTCGTCGGTGAGGGAAACTTCCAGCAAACCAGGTTTGCGCCAAGGCCCCTCGCGCACAGTGGTGGATTGGGCGCTCCAGAGGTGGATCATATGGCGCAACCCCGCGTCAATGGCAGGCTTGACTTCTTCCTCACGCGCCGAGCTATGCCCAGCCGCGGCCACGATCCCCAGTTCCGCCAGTTGTTGGGTGAGGGCCAACGCGCCCGGCAGTTCGGGGGCAAAGGTGAGCATCCGGATCACCGCGCGATATTCGAGCAGTTGGGCGACCGTCCCATCATCCGGGTTGCGGATGTGGGCGGGATCTTGGGCGCCCCGTTGGGCCATGCTAAAGTAGGGCCCCTCGACATGTACCCCCAAGATTTGCGCACCCGATTGGGGGATCGCCATCCACTGTTCGGCGAGTTCCAACGAGGCCAGCAAATTTTCAATAGCATCGGTGGCCGTCGTCGCGAGCAGGCTCGTCACCCCACGCCGCGCGTTTTCTTGGGTAATGGCGGCAAAGGCCGTTGGCGTTGGATCATTAAAGGTGTGGCCTAGCGCGCCATGGATATGAATGTCAATCAAGCCAGGCGTAATCCAGCGCCCACCCACGTCGATCTGGGGTAGAGCCGGGTCAAGTTGGGCGTATGGCAGGACATCGACAATCTGACTGCCCGCCACGACCACGGCCTGATCATCGACGATCGCGGTGGGCAGGACCACGCGGCCATGGCAGAGGGCAAAATGAGCAGGTAATGAACTCACAACAACCCCTTCTCTCGTAGTTTGGCTGCTTATTTTTGACTCAGTGGGGGTGGATCGCTAGCGGGCAAGACCGCGACTTTGGCGCGTTTCAGGCCTGACCGCGCTCTTTTAGCAGCTGTTCGGCGGCCCACAATTCCATATCATGGAGCTTTTGCACCCGGCGACGAAAATCGGGGTCGGTGCTAAATTCCGCGTGGAGATAGGCTTGGAGGATCTCTTCTACCAGTTTAATGCCGACGATCCAAGCGCCGACACAGAGCAGATTCACATCATCGTGTTCGACGGCTTGATGGGCCGAGTAGACATCGTGACAAAGCGCGGCCCGAATGCCGGGCGTCTTATTTCCGGCAATCGCCGCGCCAACACCGGTGCCACAGACCAAGATCCCCCGTTCGACGGTGCCAGCCCGAATTTGGGCACAGACACGGGCCGCAATATCCGGAAAATCAACAGGATCGGTGCTATAGGTGCCGTAGTCGGTCACCGTGTGGCCCCAGTCGCGCAGACGTTCAATGATAGGACCTTTTAGGGGGAAACCGGCGTGATCACCGCCAATGGCAAGTTTCATAGGGTCGCTCCTCGGTGCTAGATTCCTCGGTTAATCGGGACTGGAGACGAGAGACTGAACGAACAGTCTCTAATCTCCAGTCCCTAATCGCTAATCTCCCCCATTATGCCATTGTCTCTAGCATATCACCAGTCACACGATAGCGCAACGGTTCACCAGCAAGGAAGCGCCGGATCTCATCGACGATGGTTTGGCCTTGGCGGTAGCGGGCCTGTACCGACGCGCCAGCCACATGGGGCGTGGTGATCACATTTTCTAAGCGCAGGAAAGGGCTATCGACGGGAAGCGGCTCTTGATCAAAAACATCGAGCGCGCCCACGATACGCCCGGTTTGAAATTCCGCCAAGAGTGCGTCCTGATCAATGGTCAGTGAACGCGCGGTGTTGACAAAGACGCCACCATCGCGCAGCAGCTTTAACTGGCGTGCGCCGATCATGCGGCGGGTTTCTTCCGTGGGTGGGGCTTGAACTGTGATAATGGGACAGTCGCGGAAGAGCGTATCGAGATCGGGCGCTTTGTGGACACCCAACGCCGCCGCGCGCTCTGCCGACAAATAGGGATCATAGACCCAAACTTCGGCATGCAAGCCCTGGAGCCGCCAGATGACTTCGCGGCCGGTATAGCCCGCGCCAACGACGCCGACGCGGTTGGCAGCCAGTTCTTGGCCCATGCTGATCGGCTTGGTCGATTCCCAAGAGCCCCCTTCTTTCAGGATCCGATCCAGCCGATGGACTTGGCGGAGACAGAGCAAAATGAGTAGGACACTCATTTCGGCCACGGCAGGGGCAATCGCCACCGCGGCGTGAGTCACTTGGATTCCTTGGTCAAAGACAGCCGGAGGCAACATGCCTTTGATGCTGCCTGCCGAGTGAGCAATGAATTTCAAGTTGGGTGCGCCCGCCAAAACCGCTGGCGTAAATTTGGGGGTACCCCAGCCCGTAATCACGAGATCGTGACCAGCCAGTTGGTGTGTTAATTCGGCAGCATCCCAACTGCTCGCCTCGGTATTAAAGGTAATTTCCACCAACTCGCGGAGCGCCGCATCAGCCGCGGAATCAAATAATTGACGATAAAGCTGAGGGGGCAAGGTAATGAGCAGGCGTGAATCAGTAGACATAATCGATTATCCATTCCAAACCGTTATTAAATTAATTGCATATTTTATGATCACGGATTTGACAAAGCTGTAGAGCTGTCGTATAATCCCATATGTCCGGTAGATTTGTTTGCAGTGCGGTGAAAGCCGCGTCGGGGGAACTGTAAATGAATCTACTGGACTTTTTTATTGCTGGCCGCGTAATGCATCCATTCGTTTAGACCGATGGCTGACTTGGCCGTGTGGAGACAAATTAGCCAAGCCACCCATCAGCTTACTGCTGCTTGCGGGCTTCAACCGCACGAGCGATCTGCGCCGTTCCCCATAGACGGCGCAAATTCACAAGCACTTCTGCCGCCGCGTTAATCACGTGGGTCAGGTCGGCTTGGGTATGGCTAAAGGTTAGGAAATTTAGCCCACCGCGGCGCAACAAAACACCACGTACCGCCATCTCCTGCAACAGATATTCCCACAGCAACGCTTCTGGTTGTCCGCCCGACTCGGTAAAGTTCATCGTCGTCATTGGCCCCAGCCCACCACAAGAAAACGGAATGCCGGCATCCTGTGCCGCTTCATTTAGGCCCCGCTGCAGAAAAGCGCCGAGTTCCCATAAATAGGCTGGCACCTGCTTCTCCTGCAATTCATGCAGGGTGGCAATGGCCGCGGCCAAGGAGAGCGCTTCCCCGCCATAGGTGATGGAAATAGAACGTTCCGCCATGGAGGCCATCACATCGGCGCGCCCAGCCACACAGGCCAAGGGCATTCCATTGGCCAGGGCTTTGGCAAAACAGGCAAGATCAGGCGTGACCCCCGCGTATGCTTGCATGCCACCAAGCGCCAGCCGAAAGCCGGTGACGATCTCATCATAGACCAACAGCGCCCCATTTTCATGACAGAGTTCTTTGACAGCCGCTAAATAACCCGCGGGCGGTGCACTCCGCTGAATATCCAGAAAGACCGCCGCGACCTGGCCACGGTGGGTTTGAAATTGCTGCTGTAACGCGGCAAGATCAAACTCGGCAAAGGCTTCGACACTGCCCTGCAACCCCGCCGGGACACCAGGGTCCCCCGTTTGAACCGCCCACACATCGGGCCAGCCCCGATAGCCACAGTTCAGGATAATAGGGCGCTTGGTATAGCCCCGAACTACCCGCGCCGCGGCCGCGGTCGCTTCCCCGCCCCCCTTCAAAAAGCGGACCATTTCGGCGCACGGTACCACCGCGCCCAACAGCTCCGCGCATTCGACCTCGAGTGGTGACATGAGCCCGTAGATAATCCCGCGTTCCAGTTGCGCGGCAATGGCCGCGTCCACCGCGGGATAGCAATAGCCTAAAATGACCGGCCCCAGCGCCTGGACGAGATCAATATATTCATTGCCATCGACATCAATAATGCGCCCGCCGCTGGCCCGCTCGGCATAGATCGGGTAGCCGCCAAAGGCAAATTGGCTGGGCCGTTTACTATTGGTCTGCGCAGCGCCAGGGACGCGCCGTTGCGCTCGGCCAAAGAGTTCGAGCGAGCGTTGCAGCGATAAGTTGTTCGGTGTAGACAAAAGTTGGCTCCTTGTTGGTGATGCGTGATTTGTGATTCGTGCGCCGTGATGCAGAGTTCACGAATCACGCAACACGAATCACAGGCCAAGTCTGCTTAGGCACTAACACGGGCGGGGACGACTGGCGTGAAGGTTGCTTCGTCGGTGGCATAGAAACCAGGCGGGGGTGTGGGGGGAACGACGAGGCTCGGATCGACCAGCGGGCCATAGGCATCGGGACGGCGATCGGCCAGAATCGAGGTACGGGCATCGTTGTCACCAGGGAAGGAGAAATCATGGGCAATGCGGGGGCGGTCGAGATCAACTGTGGAGAGCGCCATGCCGACATAGCGCCCCGCATTGGACAGCACCAGCCCATCTGGCCCAAAGACACCACTGCGACCCAGGATCATCCCCGGTCGCCATGCCTTGTGGCTTTCAATGCCAAAGGTGGTGTTGACCAGCCAAGCACCGTTGTCGATGGCGCGGCTTTTGATCACGGCATAGCAAATGTCATCCCCCCAACCACTCCAATAGGTGGGCCAAACGATAATCTCGGCCCCACGTACCCCTAGGACCCGCGTGCTTTCGGGAAAGCTCAAGTCATGGCAGATACAAACTCCCAGCCGCCCAAAGGAGAGATCGAAGACGGGAAAATCAGCACCAGGGATAATGCCATCGCGCAGTTCGCGGCGCGTCGGGTGAACCTTGTCATAGCGGCCCACAATTTGACCGTGGTCGTCGATAATCAGGGCCGTGTTGCGCAAAATGCCATCGACATAGGCTTGTAGTGGCAGCACCACATGCATGTGATAGCGTTCGGCCAGTTTCTGCACCATGCGCGTCGTGGGGCCGGTATAGGCATCTTCCATCTCAAAGGGGCCAGTGCAAGTTTCGCCCAAACAGGCCAAAGCGGCCTTGGCCTTGCCCGCTTCTTCCAGCCAATGCATAATACTTTCTACACGAAATCGCTTACGTTGTTGATCCGTCTCGCCTTCGCTCCAAACTGGCAATTGGATGGCAGCAATGGTTACATTGCGGGTCATAGGGTTCTTCCTTTTGTTATGGGAAACAAATACGACATTTTCTAATTATGGCGTAAAATACGTTCGCCAGCCACGAGGCGTTTATCCGGTTCTTCTTTCCCACCTAATTCATCGGCAGCATGATACCCCAGGGTCATCGACATGCGTGAAGAGGCTGAGCCATTGGCGCCGGCGCTATGGATCACCAAGCCATGCATGAGCATCACATCACCAGCCTTGGCGAGGACCGGCATCGCCTGTTGGCCCAAACGCCCCAGGGTATCCAAACGGCCATGTCCACTGAGGGTGCCATGATAAGCCAGCATCTGTTGGCTCCCCGGCACAACATAGGTACAGCCGCTTTCGACGGTGGAATCTTCTAGATAGAAAATGGCCGTCACAACGGGGCGGCTCCAGTTTGCCACATCACGGTGCCACTCCAGTTGGGCCGCGCCGGGTGGGCGCAGGGTGGCATGATTATGGCGATTGAGCACGACTTCGACATTGGGTTCGAGTAATTGGGTCAGCGCGGCCACCAGACGGGGAGCCGTTGCGGCTTGCCAAAAGATAGGCTCACGGCTGAGCACTTTCGACAGCCGCAGAACCCGCGTCCCAGGTACATCCCCTTTCAGAGGTTGACCAGGGCGTTCGGGATCTTCACAAACTAACGGAGGAATCCGTGCTGCGGCCTGCTGCAAAATGGTCGCGCGCAGTTCGGCCACCAGGGCCGGTGTCAGGGCTTGGGTGATCAGCAGGTAGCCATTGTGTTGAAAGAGAAAGAGTTCTTCGGGAAGCAGTTGTTCGTTTTGCATAAGTGATGAAAATGTGGTCTTCATGAACGTTTTGTCGTTATTGTCGTGCCAGCAACGCCGTGAGTGTGCCGCTAGCAATTTGTTGACGCTCGGCTTGGCTACCCTGCCAGCTTGTCATTTTGCCGATGGCCGCTTCGGGGTAGAAAAAGGGCGTATGGGAGCTAAAGACGAGCCGGTCAATCGCTACGCTTTCGGTAAGGCGGTGGAGCGTATTTAGCGTTTCGGCAAAGGCAATGTCAAAATAGAGCTGGGGACTGGCGGTAGCAAGTTCCTTAATCTCATGGAAATAGGCGGATTGAATAAGCAGCGGGCCACCATAGCGTTGTGCTAAGGCGCTGATTTCATGATTCTCCACCCCTGGCACCTTCATCAGCAGAGAATGCATCCGTTCATCTTCCAGTCGCTTAACAATGGCTACGCGCAGCCCTCTTCGTTCAGTCTCGGCGAATAATTCATCCACACAACCAGCATCCAAGGAATAGAGATGATAGTTGGGCAGCAGCCGCACCAAAGGGCAACCATACTCCTCGGCACAGCGCGCGAGCGTGTCGCGCCAATTCTGGAGCGTTGGGTTGATGGTGGCGACGGGCAGAAAGAAGGGATCGAGCGCGGCTTGGGGCAAGAGTTCGGCATTGCCCTGTTGCGGGTCGGCGTAGAAAGCGGCATGGAGCGACGCAAGACAGGCTCGCTGAATCCCGCGCGCCTGGAGATACGCTTTGAGTTGGGCCAAATCTTGGCTAGGGTGGGGGAAGGGGCGAAAGGGATAGTGTCCGACCAGCACATCGGCGTCGATCATGCTTGTCTCCATCAGTGGTTGCGTCTTCATAACTGTATCAGCCGAGCTGCATTACCGGCCAGGATTTGTTGGCGGGCGGCCTCATCAATGTTAGCACCCGTCACTTTGGCTAATTGTGCCGGATAGTCGCGCAGTGGCGCATCGGAGCCAAAGAGAATCCGTTCGGGGCCAAGGTGGGCGACGGCAAACTCCAGAAAGCCAGCGTCGGGCTGTGAACCGGACGTATCAATCGCGACATTGGGTAGATCTTGAATGTCCAAGATCCCGCGTACGCCACAGCCATTGAGATGGGCCATGATGATCGGGACATCGGGGAAGCGCAAGGCCAAGTCGCGGAGATCCGCCGGTGTCGATTCGTTATAAACATAGCCGGTGGCTTTATACCAAGCATGGTGCAAGACCGGCACTTGGTGCCGCCGCGCGCCTTCCATCACCGCGGCTAACCGTGCATCGCGGGCATTAACGGCAATCCACAGCTTAATGCCCTTCATGCCATAGTCGCCGATACAGCGATCCAGCTCCTCGCGGATAAAGGCTGGATCATGAGCAGGGTTAAGATAGCAAAAGGAATAGGCCAGATCCGGATAGCGTTCGACAATGTGCGCGGCATGGCGATTGCAATCGCGAATGCCTTCTGGCGTGGGGTCATAGCCATGAAAGCTATAGGTACCCAACAACCCCACCTTGCTAATCCCCGCGTCTTGGGCCAATTGCAAAGTTTCCTCGATCAAGGCCCACGGCGGATCGGCGGGATCGGCCCAGGTATGGTGGACATGGATATCAATGATCGTCATGGCTGCCTCATTTAATCCCGCTCATCTGCACACCTTGGGTAAAGTAGCGCTGGAAAAAGAGGAAGGTGAGAAAGGTGGGAATAAAGGCCAAGGTCGCTGCAGCCATTTGCACCCCAAAGTTGCCCTCCAGCGAATAGAGCGCGGCCAAGCCCACCGATAGCGGGAACATGCGCTCAGAGAGCATAAAGATCAAAGGCCGAAAGAGATCGTTCCAATTCCAGATAAAACGAAAGGTAGCAATGGTGGCGATGGCAGGTGCGGCCAGAGGCATAATAAGCCGAAAGAAGGTCTGCCAATCAGTAGCGCCATCAATACTGGCCGCCTCGTCAATCTCCCGCGGAATGGTCTGCATATATTGGCGCGCAAAGAAGACGCCAATCACAGCCCAGAGATCTGGCACAAGGATGGCCCAATAGCGATTGATCCAATCCAGGCGATCAAACAGAATATACTGCGGGATCACCATGAGCTGCGTCGGGATCATCACCATGGCGAGCATCACCATGAAAAAGACATTTTTGCCATAGAAATCGCGCCGCGCCAGCACATAACCGATGAGCGTACAGATAATCGCTTGGGTCATCACTGGCACCACAGAAAAGATCACCGAATTGAGAAACCAGCGCGGAAATTGGTTGCGGCCAATAATATAGGCAAAGTTTGCCAAGGTCAGTTCCGACAACATATAGTTCAGATCAGGAATAAAGCTGATCGATTTCTTCAAGGAACCCAAGGCCATGAGCGTAAAGGGGGTTAAATAGGCCACCCCCAGCCCGATCATTAAACAAATCAGCAACACCCGGACGAGCCCAGGCAGGCGTTGCGGCATTGTGGCGGCATCATCATTCATCTGTACTCTTTCTCCAATCTAAGCCCCAAACAAGCTAACAATAAACGACTTAGCGTAACTTGGGTTAGGTAAAGGCCAAATTGGCCCAAGCCGCGGCGCTTTGTACGGCGGCGGCAGGTTCACGGCGGCTGCGGGCCAGGTGCCCATTTTCTTTGCGCAGGGTAGGCTGCGTGGCGTCTTGATAACGCCAGTCCGCGCTCCAACGGATCTGGGTGCTATGGTTGGGCAACCCGCGATGGAAGAGCAGATTGTGGAAGAGCACAACATCGCCAGGGTCCAGCTCAATATGGATGGCGCGCTCCTGGTATTGGCCCAACACGGTGGGTGCGATCTCTAAATAATATTGGCGTCGTTCGTGGGGGACCGCGCCGAGCTTATGGGTGCCGGGAATAAATTGCATACAGCCATTTTCTACGCGCGCTGGCACCAAAGGCGTCCACACATTGACCATGCGCAGATCGGCAACATTACCTTCGGTATAGCCCCCATCTTGGTGCCAGAGCACTTCGGTGGCGGCCATATCGGGATATTTGGGGCGCACCGAATAGTTCGGATAGAGCCGAATCTCGCCCCCTAAGAGCGTTTCCACAATATCTAACAACCCCTGATTAAACAGAAGAGGGTAGAGGCCAGCCAAGTGTAATTGTGCGCGAAAAAGCACAGGAGCATCCGCCATCTGTTGCTCATACAGGCGGAGTAAACGGGTGGGGAAGGGTGCCTCGGCCAGCCGATCTTGCCGTTTGCCCGCCGCCACTAATTGCTCCGCATGTTGATCCACTAGCGCATTGATGGCAGCTTGGGCCTCGGCCAGAATCGCCGGCGCCAGGAAGTTGCGCAAAATCAGATAACCCTGGTCGGCAAATTGGGCTTGGGCCGTCGCATCAACTACCGGTGTAGATGTTCTATTCGTTTGCATTAGTAATAGCTCACTTCTTTACCTAAATACCAGCGTTGAATCAGAGAAAGCACAAAAATGACCACAAAGAGGATAAACGCAACCACCGTCGCATAGCCCAAACGCAGCATATTGAAGCCCATTTGGTAGAGATAGTAGACAATGGTTGTCGTGGCAAAGGCCGGGCCGCCTTTGGTGATGACAAACATCTGTTCAAAGACCTGAAAGGCGCTGATCGTGGTAATAATTGCCACAAAGAAATGGATTGGCTTTAGCAAGGGGACCGTAATATACCAAGTCTTCTTCCAAGCGGTCGCGCCATCAATATCGGCAGCCTCATAGAGATAGGTGGGGATCGACTGCAACCCCGCCAAGTAATAGATCATCAAATAGCCCGAAACGCGAAAGATGCTTAACGCGGCCAAGACTAACATCGCGAGTTGTGGGTTAGAAAAGTAGATTTGCGGAGGAATGCTGAACCAGCCCAATAACACATTGAAGAGGCCGGTTTCTGTACCCTTAAAAATATATTGCCAAATACCGGCGATAATGACACCCGAAGTGACAAAGGGCATCAAAACCAAGGTCTTAAAGACTTTGGTCCCCTGTACGCCAGTATTGATAATCAACGCCATAAGAAAGGCAAGCACAATGGTCGGCACCACATAGTAGAGGGCAAAGACCGTTGTGTTGCGCAACGCTTGCCAGACCAGTGGATCTTGAAAGGAATCCTGCCAGTTGGCTAACCCGACAAAGGTTGGCGTCCCAACCAATTTCCAATCCATAAAAGTCAGGACAAAGCTAAAGAGAAAAGGGCCAAACTCAAAGAGCAGAAAATGAATCAACAGTGGGATCATGACGGTATACGCAAAATGGTTGCGCTTCAGTTCATATCCCACGCGACTGAGCCAGGACGGCTTGCGCGCTTGTTGTTTACCCACGACATCCTTGGCCTCACGCACAATGGTGGATGAATTCATACGATCATACCGTCCTTCCTTGCCAGTCTGCTATGGCCCTATCCCACCCAAGGCCACAGGCGATGGTACAGCAGCTTTCCGGTTGCAGGAAGCCGATCGGCGTCCTGCAACCGGAAACTTCATTTCATCACGAGCTGAATACACTGTTCACAACGTTTTTTGATAGACCACCCAAGGCTAAAGTCCGCTTGAGCGGGCGTTATTTGTAAGCACCGTCCCATCAGGGTGGTGCGATCAACGAATACAAAAAACTGAATGAACACTGTACCGAACCCCGAGGCGCTAGTTAAAAGGAGGCAGAACCCGTTACACCTGGCAGGTCTTCAAGACCTATCAGATGTAACAGATATCCTTTCAAACTGTCACTTCGGAGCGACGCACCTTCTTCGCTTTACTGAGCAACTTCGGCGGCGGCTTTCTCAATGCGCTCTTGCATAGACGCAACCCCATCTTCCGGGGTTTTGGACCCTGTCATAATGGCCTGTGCTTCTTCGGCCAGAATGAGATAGGCTTGGCTAGCCGACGGGAAGATCGGATCGACCTGCGCAAAAGCGGCCCGCTCTAACAACGTCTGGAAGCCTTCTTCCCCCTCGTAGTAGGTGGGGGCATCTTTCAACGGCGGCAGATAACCGACGGTCTTGTTGATTGCCACCGAATTGGCACTGTCGGTCACATGCTTGATCCAGGCCACGGCTAGTTCGGGGCTTTCGGCATTGGAACTAACGGCATAGGAACCAACAGTGCCGCTCGTCACCTGACGTTCGCCGGACAAGATCGGCCCAAAGGCCCAAGCAAAGTTATCGACATAGGTCTCTTGCGAGCCATAGAAGCGGTTGCCATCGGTCAAAACGGCCAACACCTTTTGCCCGCGGAATAGCTCGACATCATCACCACCAGTAACTGAATCGGGCGGAATCCAACCTTCATCATACATCTTCTTGAGGAAGGTCATCGCGGCTACGGTCTCTGGGCTGTTGATGATCACACTGCCATCTTCGCCGTAGACATCGCCACCAAATTGCCAGATCAACGCGGTCAACCCAGAAGTCGCCGTATTGCCAGCCCAGGTGCTAATGAAAAGATCATTTTCCTTGGCCGTGACAGCCCATTGCTCAAATTCCTCAATGGTCGTCGGCAATGCCGCCGGATCAAGCCCAATGGAAGAGACCAAGTCGGTGTTGTACACGTGGACAATGGAGTTCTGCAGAATGGGCAAGGCATAGAGCTTACCTCCCCACGGAATCAAGGTGCCAGGATTATACTTGGCTAATTCCTCTTCGGTGACAAAGTCTGAAATCGAGACAATGGCACCACCATCGGCAAAGAGCGAGATCATATCTGGGTTGATGTAGAAGACATCTGGCCCGCGACCGCTACCAATCGCCGAGAGCAATTTCTGGCGGCGATCATCCCACGGCTGCGTTTCAATGGTAACGGTCACATCAGGATAGGTCTCGTTAAAAGACTCGATCAGGCTATTCCAAACAGCCGTCTCCTGATCCTGATCATCCATCAACGGGAAACGCCACATGACAATTTCACCGCTTGGGCCACTCGTGCTCGTCTCTTCGCTGGCGGCGGGTGTTCCGCTTGGCGCAACTGGTGCGGCACAACCAGCCAGCACAAAGAGGACGCTGATCCAGCAGATAATCGCCTGGATCGTTTTTCGACGCATACCCATGTCATACTCCTTTTTCAGCTATTGCAAGATCGTACATACGAAAAGAACAAGGCCCATGAAGCAAAAGGCGGCAACGCAACCATGCCTTCGAAGAGGCACAATCTACCTTTCCATCTTTTGCACCCATGAGCGGAAACCACGAAAAGAGCATGGCCGATTAGGGTCTAGCCTGGCGCAGGTGCTTTTCTAAAAAGCGAAACGACCCTTCCGCCCAAACCCGATGTGGGCCCGGAAAGTGTTCGAGCGCAACCTGATCCGCCGCGCCAAGCCACGCAAAGACGGCTTGCGTACGGGCAAATTCACGCTCGACCCAAGCCGTAGGCGTCACTGTATCCAGCAGCCCATTTTCAACAAACTGAGCACGGGGTACGAAACGGGTGGCGAGTTCGGCATGGCCTAACTCTGGCAGAACATTGTAATTAAACATGTCGTGCCCTTCATCCACGGTGACATAGGCGGTCGGGCGTGTCAGCGGCGGTGACAATTCAGGGTTCAGCAGTTTAGTCTGCCATTCATTAAAATGACCCGCCGTGACCACCGCGGCAAGCCGTTCTTCCTGTGCGCAAAGCCAGAGGCTGGCATGGCCGCCATAGGAAAGGCCATAGAAGGCAATCCGATCGGCGATTACCTCTGGGCGCGCCTGCAAAAAATCGACCACAGCATGAAGTTGCGCCACTTCAAAACGATTCGGGGCAAAGCCCAGGGCATAGGCATGTTTTACCAACCGGTCGCGCATGGCCGTCGTCGCCCATCCCCAATTCATAAAGGGGACAAAGACCACATAGCCGCGTTCGGCCAACCGTTGGGCAAAGCGGTCATAGACCCATTGATGGCCTTCCAATCGATCGGGGATGCCCACCAAAGCATCTGGCCGTCCGCCCAGCCCATGTTGACAGATCACCGCGGGCGCGGGTTGGCCGCTGCTGGGCAAGAGCAGATAGCCAGCCACCTCCACACCAGGTACGCTCGCCAAGGTCACTTCATAGAGAGCGTAGGCAGGATAACGGGCGACCAAACGCGTTTGGGGCTTGCGCTCCACCGCCGCGGGCAAAGGTGGCCCCGCGACCCGTTCCAAGCTCTGCGCCACCCGTGTCCGATAATCAGCAGGGGTCAAGGTGGCTAGATCATAGCGTTGCAGCCGGGTTTGGCGCGCTTGCGCATGGAGACCCTCGAGAAAAGCTACTTTGCTCGCCAACGCCGGTTGGTAAGCCTCCGCCAGCACAGCGGCGGCGAAGATAAAGGGCGTTGGTTGTTCCGTTACAGCAGCCCCCACCGGAGCGAGCATGGTAGCAACGGCTGTCGCCACGGCTGTCGCGTCGGGCGCAATCAACCGCGCGACCCGCGGTTGGGTGGGCTGGCTGCCAAACCAAGCCAAGGCCCGGCCATAGCCTGTGCTGGGCGTCAACCCAGGCTCAACAAAGAGCAGATCCGCCCCAGCCAGGGTAAAGAGCGTCAGTGCATCAAAATCGGTATGAAAATTCCAGATCGTGTTGAAACGCACATCTAGCTCTTGATGATCCAAGCTTTCGGCACCATTGGGCAAGAGCAAGAGATCATAGGGCTGGGTATAGTCTGGCGCCAAGGCCGCCGCCACCGCCATGGTCAAGCAATGCCGGCCCCCACCATGGAGCGCCACGGGCAGCCGTTCTGCTCCTTGACCACACAAAGCTTGGGTAATGGTGAGGATTTCTGCGGCTTCTAGACCAGCCAGACTGCCACCACAAATAAAGAAAAAGAGATGGAGCAGTTCATCATCGGTAAAGTAATACCACTTGCGCTCAGGGTGCTCCTGAAAGCTATGTTGCGGGCGGGCTAGCGCGGGCAAGATCACCCGCAGCCCCTGCGCCCGGTACTGGGCAATCCAGTGTTCAACGGTTGTCTCCTCTTCACCCGCCAAGAGCACCGCACCACGACAGGCAACGGACGAAGGCGGGTCCCACAACAGACCGGTATAGAGCAAGTCTTGCGGTGTGCGCACGGTGTAGCGGATACCATCGCCTGGCGTGGCGGCTTGTTCGACCCCGGCCTCACGCAACTCAATCTGCGCCACACCACTCCACTGCGCCAACCGCGCCCGCAGGTCGGCATGGTTGGCGTCGTCGGTGCGCCGCTGCTGATCGCGCGTCGCGGCAGCTTCGCCAAGGGCACGCTGCAACCAGGCGAAAGTTTGGGCATATTGGCGTTGATAGAGGTCATAGAACGCTGTACGACGAGCGGGTGCGAGATAGAGCGTCTCCGACAATGCTTCTTCCATTGCAACCATCCAGTATAGTAGTCATTGGTCCTTTGTCATTGGTCCTTTGTCATTGGTCCTTTGTCATTGGTCACTTGTCATTGGTCCTTTGTCATTGGTCATTGGTCACTTGTTATTGGTTATTGGTTATTGGTCATTGGTCACTTGTGATGTCTGCTCATGCTTTCATGCTCTACCGAACAGCCAATGGCAAAGGAGCAAATGAATAATCAATAATCAATAGCTAATCATGAATGACCAATGACAAAGGACCAATGACCAATGACCAATGACCAATGACCAATGACCAATGACCAATGACAAAGGACAAACGACAAACTCAATACAACCCAAACGGTTCTTGGGCAGGCAGGTGGAGCGAACCATCCTGCAACTGAAAATAGGCCGGATAGGCGGCTTGTTCGTCCAAGCAGGCCGCGGGCGTATATTGGCGGCTGTTGCCTTCAAAATAGTCCACTGACAGGGCCACATGAGCGCATAGGTTGGCGCTATGCACCAAGGCCAGCCCAGGATTGGTCAGATCTTGTAAGGTCATAAACAGATTGTGGCGCTTACCCCAACAGTAGGCCAGCAACGTATGGCTTTGGCCTTTACAGGTTTTGAGCGCCAGGCCAGACCAGCCCAATGGTTCCAGCCGTGCCAGATTCTCCAAGCGGTCGAGGCTTTCGTCAATAATGACCGGCTTATGCAAGGCAACCTTATGGAGGGTAAAGGTATAGCTGCTCAGATCACGGGCCGTTGGCTGTTCAATATAGTCGAGCGCAGCAAAGCCAAGCGGACAATCCCAAGCCAGCCGTGCCAACATCTCAACCAGAAAATCGGGGCCTGAGCAGGCTTCGTTGGGATCGAGCGATAGGCGAATGGCACCAGGCGACACACCAGCGGCCAGCGCTGTATTGTAGACCTCACAGAGACGCTCGGCATCGACGACAGGATCTTGCCCGCGCGATTTCAGCTTAAAGCAGGTCAACCCATCGCGCTGAATCCAACTGGTCAGATCGCCGGGCAAGCCGGTGGGCGTTGGACCAGCCGTTGCAGGAGTCAAGGCGTCACTGACCCCCACCACATGTTGCATCCGCAGCGTTTTGCGCGGTTTGGCGAGGAAAGCGTCGGGATAACAACCCTGAAAGGCCGGGCCAAGATAGACGCCCAAGTCGGCATTCAGCCACGTTTCCCCATAGAAGGCATAGGCCGAACCGCCCAAGGCGCGCCCCCAAGCATCATGCACCGCGGCGTCAAAAGGTGACAGACAATTGAGCGCCGCTAGGTACGGGATCGCCCCGCGCTGGAGAAAGGGTAATGACTCTTCTACCTGCGCCACCAAATCCGGCAAGGCGGCTTCGAGCTGGTGGCCCTTCTCCAGCGGATCACTGTAGCTATCACCACGTTGCAAATACGCCCCGATCGTCTGGCAGAGGGTGCGCATGGTCCGATCTTTTTGGCTGTGATCATAGGTCGGGTCTGGGAAAGCCCAGAGATCCGAGAGAAAGATCGCGCCGGTTCCCTGTTGAGCTTGCCCAGCACGCGTTCGCACATGGACCACAACCTTAGCATAGGTCACTTCCGTAATCGAGCCACGGCTAAGGTGCAGTGGCACCGCAAGCCGTTCATTCCGAAAAGTTACGTCGAGCGCTTCTACCTGTACATCCGATAATTTTGTCATAAGGAATCAACATAACTTACTGGCTGCTGCACCATTACGCGCCCAACAAGGCCGCAATCGGTTGGGGTTGCCCGGTTTCAATCGATTTGAAGCCTTGCAAAATCATCAACGTCGCCAACAACCCATCGCGGTGATCAATGGGCATGGGGCGATCTTCCTGCAAAGCGCGGATGAAATCGCGATTTTCCTCGAGGAAACCGGTTTCCGTACCCGGATAGATCACCGGCTCTTGGCCTTTTTCCTGATAGGTCAGGGTCGTCAGGCGGCTGGAAAGCGTTGCTGACTTATTTTCGGCAAAGACTTGCATGTAGAACTTGCTCACATGGGGAGGGCAGTTGGCATCGCCTTGCACCAAGTTCCCCGTAACCCCATTGGCAAATTGATAGACGGCGGCCATGTTGTCAATGACCCCGGTCTTCTGATAGTAGTTCGCGCCAACGGCATAGACCGAAACCGGATCACTGCCCGCCACATAGCGCAGAATGTCACAAGAGTGAACCCCCTGGCTGAGCACATTCCCACCCCCTTTGATGGGATCGTTGGCCCACATCTCATCCGGCCAGCGGTTGTCCATCATCTGCATCGTAACCATGAGCGGGTTGGGGATCAGCTCCTTGACCTTCTGGATCAGGGTAAAATAACGCATTTTGAAAGCGGTCATCAACTTAACGCCCGTCTCTTCCACGGCTTGACCAATGGCAATACAGGCTTCGGTGGTCAACGCCAGTGGCTTTTCCACCATAATGTGTTTACCCGCTTGGGCCGCGCGAATACAATACTCGGCGTGGGTGTCGTGGTGTGTACAAATGTAGACCACCTGGATCGTCGGATCGCGAAAGATCGTTTCGGGATCGCTGGTCGCGTAGTCTCCGCCAAATTCCTGGCGGAGTTGCTCGGCCCGCCCGCCATCAACATCACAAAAAGCGGCCATCTTCATGGTGCCCAATTGCTGCACCATTTGGGCATGCACTTTCCCTAAACCACCACAACCGATTAATGCTGATCGCAATTCCATTATCTTTATCCTTAGCATAGGTGCGGTTTCCTACCGCACATTCTCTGGTTGACAGCGAAAGCCTGCCTGAGTGGGCGTTGTTCTTTCGCCCGGTGGCTTTTAGCCCAGGGCGCTTTCCCGCACACCTACGGATACTTGGCTTTCCGATAGCCCTCGGCGAACACTTTGCCATCATAGCCAGCATCATCGGCTAGGTCAGCCAAGGCAACGGGCTGATCCCCATTAAGCCAGGATTGGCGCGCAGCAAGGGCGCATAACTCGGGCTCCAGCCAAGCATCGACCGGCAGCGGCGGCGTATCCGTCTCGCCGGCCAAATAGGGCAGGGTTGCTTCCAAGAGCGCTCGGTAGAGTTTCCCCGCATCAGCCTGGAGATAGGTGACGGCGCGTTCGGTCACCACGGTTGCATAGAAGGGCATCCACTTGGCCGTGGCACCGATGACCAACACCCCGCTGCGTCCGTCGGCCCACTCGACCAAGATGCGGCGCTGCACCCCTTTGCCCAGATGGCGCACGCGCGTAATGCCACTCCCCAGAATACCGCTCAGCATGGCGTAGGCGTGAATGCCATAGTTGAACTCATCCACACCACAGCCACAGAAAACGGTGTGAGGCGTCCCGCGCTCTTCCAGCGGTTGGGCCAACCAAGCCTGGGTTTCGACGGCAAAGAGCAGCGAAGAGCCGCCGCTAATCCGTGCGCCCGCTTGCACCCACTGGCGCAGTTGTTGGAGATCGCGCAGATTGCCCGCCAAGGGCTTGTCGATCAACACCGACTTCCCCGCGGCCACAAAAGGCGCGGCCTTGGCAATATGCGTATCCCAATCGCAGCCATGAATAATGGCACAATCGGCGACCGCGGCCAACTCGGCCAACGAGCCATAGACTTGGGGAATGGCAAAATCCGCTGCGAATTTTGCCACATAGCTAGGTGGATGGACAGAGCCCCCATCCCACACGCCAACGACTTCGTGTCCCAAATCACGCAGGATCGGAATCCAATTTTGGGGATGTGATGTATCTAGATCAACTAGGCCGATACGCATGATCAGCGAACCTCAATTTTCCAGGGAGGGTTGGCCCCTTCCAATGCAACAATTTCATGATAAGTTTCGGGACGTCGCATGCCCAGATAGCATTCTTTCAGCGTCGGATAGCGTTTTTTCAAGTCGCCACTATACCAAGTTTCAAAGCCAGCATCGAGATCCACATCGGCAAAGGCCAACCCTGGGCGATGGGAGGTATCGGCCAGGGTGCGCCCGTAGGGATCGACAATGCGGGAATGGCCCATGGAGCGGCCCGACAGGAAGGGATATTGAATAAAGTGGGACGAGACCAAGTAGACCTGATTATCAATGGCGCGGGCATTGACAATCGATTCAATATGGTCGCCCGTATAATCCAGACACATGGTGGGGAAGAGCAGCACATCCGCGCCTTTGAGGGCATAGATGCGCCACATCTCGGGGTAATGAATATCCATACAAATCCCCATGCCCACCCGACCAAAGTCACAGTCAAAGATGGGATAGCCTAGATCGCCTGGTAGGGTTTCGGTTTCTTCGCCTGGGGCCAAATGCATTTTGCGATATTTGCCCATCAGCTCACCTTGACGGTCGATGACGACACCCGTGTTGAACACCTTGTTACCGTCACATTCACGCTGGCTATAGGCCACATAAATATTATTGGCGCGCGCCCGGGCCGCAAATTGCTGAAAAAGTGGTCCACCCGGCAACGGTTCTGGTAGCTCAACGATCTTGTCCGGTGAGCAGCCCACCACATCGGGCTCTTCCGGCAGCAGGATCAGATCGGCCTTGGCTGCACCGGCCTTGTCGATCATTTCCAACGAACGCTCAACGCAACGGCTGGGATAGGTGGGGGTCGAATCGATTAAAATGCTGGCAGTGGCTAGTCGCACAGGTCTCATTGGCTGCTTCCTTCCAAAGTCAACGTCACAGGCTGGGTTAGATCCAGAGTCACGCGCGCGGTACTTCCGGATACCAAGAGGGCGGGCTGTGGTTGCCCATTCACCACCAGGAGCGGATTGCGCCGCAACGCAGGTGGCACGGTAATGTCAAAAGTGACTTGGCGGCTCAGCACGGGTGCGGGTAGATCAACCAACGCGAGTTGAACCGCGGCACGGCCATCCCCTAGATCCACCGGCGTAATCTGGGTTTGGCGACGACAGAGAATATAGTCAACAATCTCCTCGGCGGTGGAGACCCACACGCCATCGCCACCAACGGCCAAGACCGTTTCCAGGCGAGCACGGTGTTCGTCGATATAGACATCTTTGCTTTCATGGGGGATTTGGGGCGCCGGACAGTGACAGTAGTCAATCACCCACCCTTGCTTGCTGCTCACTTGATGCAACCGATGATAGGGATCGAATGCCGAGAAGAGCGGCGTCCAAGCCCGGTGTAAATTGCTAGCCCGATTCAAAAACCACAGATCACCATCCGGTCCGTTAATATCATCAGTCACCGACATGGCACAGAGGTAGCCCGCGTCTTGCAGCGCGGCGGTGATCGTATCGGTCATATTGTCATTGCTGCCGGGCGCGCAATAGCTGGTGACGCGCTGGCCAATGGCTTCTTCAAGCACCCGTTTGGCTTGATAGATCTCGAGATCAATATTTTCTTCGACAACGCCGTGGGTCCAGGAATGATTGCCCACACCCCAGCCACGATCAATGAGTTGGCGCAGTTGGGCGGGTGGCATGTGATGATAGCCATTGTAGCTTGAATTGCCAATGGCGCGGACCTTGCCCATGTGCCCCACCACCACCTCTAGATGGCCGGGAATCCCCAACTCTTCATGCAGCGGCACCACATGGTCAAACAATTCGGACATGGCCTCATCATAGGTCACTGTATAGGCCCAGCGCTTGCCATGTTTCCACGTACACGGTTGAAGCTGAATGCTCATGCTCTTCTCCCCAAGTTCGATTCAATGGCGATTTAACGGCGATTGCGCTCAGCCACCGTGCGCACCAAGTTGGCGGCTAGCTCACAGTCGGCTGGCTGATATTTTTCGCAGAAGGTTGACCAACGAATAAAAGTTTCTAGAAAGGCTTGGGCATTGGGGCAGTTGTCTCCCGAGTAGGTATAGGTACGCGAGGCCGGTGGCTGGGCAAAGGGATAGAGTTGCTTGGCAGCGCGCTCTTGCAAAAAGGTACACGCGGCTGGCATTAGGTAGTATTTCCCGAGCCCTGCGCCGGGGATGCCCGCGGCCGCAACTTGGTTGGCAAACTCCGCCGGGGTGCAGCTGAATTGGGCAGGATCAATCTGGAAACCGGCCATCCAACACGAATAGACATCGACATACTCCGGGATTGCCAAAGGGATAATGCCCGGAATCGCCGCCAATAAGGTGGTCAGTTGGCGGATCATGCGATCGCGGTGGATCACTTGCTCCTGAATAATTTCGAGCTGCCCCAGACAGATGGCCGCTGTACATTGGGGCATCCGGTAGGCATAGCCCAACTCGGCGTGCGCCCGGCCAAAATCGGGGATATTGACCGCGCCCCGGCTATGGCCAATAAAGCGCATGCGTTCGGCCAGGGCATCATCATTGGTGACGATACAGCCACCGGTATCGGCCCCCAAAGTCTTTTCGGGATCGAAGGAAAAGCCCGCGGCCGCGCCCAAGGTTCCGGCCACCCGCCCCTTATAGCTGCCAAAGACCGCTTGGCAACAATCTTCATAGACAAAGAGTTGGTGGCGTTCGGCCAACGCCAGGATCGCATCCATGTCGCTGATCAAGCCGGTTTTGTGTACCACCAGAATGGCCCGCGTGCGCTCGGTGATACAGGCTTCAATCGTTTCGGCACTGAGGTTGATGCTGCCGGGGGCGGTGTCGGCAAAGACGGGAATATAATTTTCCAGGCAGAGCCCTTGGATCGTCCCAAAGTCGGTGATCGGGCTGACGATAATTTCATCGCCTGGTTCAAAGGGGAAGGCCGCGGCCAAGACGCCCAACGCTGGGGTACAACCGGGCGTGGCAATACAATGTTTCACCCCAAGCGCGGCGGCAAAGGCTTTTTCAAAACGCCCCATCATGTCGATGGTCAAACCACTCTCTAAAACTTCTTGCAAATACTGGGCACAGTTCGGCCCCATGATCCGCGGGAACGGTGTTGGCAATACACCTTGTTGTCCGGCTGCGGCAGCCGCACCGTACAACGCGCGTTCCTGTTTCAATGGTGCTACACTCGCTTGCATCAATTTAATCCTTTGGTTTAATTGTTCCGTCCGATAGAAAACTCTAGCGACCAGAGAGGCCCGTGAGCAAAATACCTTCCATGAAATAGCGTTGGGCTACGGCAAAGAGGATCAGAACCGGAATGAGGGTCAGCGTCGAGGCCGCCATCAAATAGCCCCATTGGGTCACAAATTGATCCCGAAAAAATTGGAGCCCCAGTGCTAAGGTGCGCATGTGGGGCTTGTTCATATAGATCAAAGGCCCCATAAAATCATTCCAACTGGCTAGGATGGTAAAGACCGTGATGACGGCCAGCGGTGCTTTGGAAAAGGGCACGACAATCGACCACCAGACACGCCAACTAGAGGCGCCATCAATATAGGCAGCTTCGTCATAATCGTAGGGCAGCGTTCGATAGAACTGACGCAACAGGAAAATATTGAAAGCACCCCCACCAAAAAAGGCAGGTAAGGTCAGGGGAAGAAAGGTGTTGACCCAGCCCAAATTACTAAAGAGCACAAAGGTCGGGATCAACGTTACGATCGAGGGCAACATCATCGTCGAGAGCAAAATCCCAAAGAGCCACTCACGCTCGGGGAAGCGGCGGCGAGCAAAGCCAAAGGCCACCAAACTTGCGGAAAGCACCGTCCCCAGGGTCGCCACGGCGGTCACAATGACCGAATTGCGCAAGTAGAGCCAAAAGGGAAACTTCTGGATCGCGACAGGATAGTTCTCCCACAGAATGGGGTCAGGCAGTAGCCGGGGCGGGTAGGCAAAAATTTGCCCATCGGCCTTGAGCGACGTGCTGATCATCCAAAGCGTCGGCAACAAAAAGAGGAAGGCAATGACGGTGAGCAGCAGATAAAAGGCGCTTGCCCCCAGCCAACGCAGAAGCAGGGTAAACAGACGTGCCGCGCGCGATGGGGGCATCACGACGGGGACTTGATTGGTCAAGGCTGGTTTAACAATCGCGCGTTGCATCATGATTTCTCCCTTATCGAGACAGGCGCTTAGCGCTCAGCTTCGTAATAGACCCACATGCGCGCCATGCGCAGTTGCAACAAGGTAAAAGCAAGAATGATCAAAAAGAGAATCCAGGCCAGGGCCGAGGCATATCCCATTTTGAAAAACTTGAACGCGTTGTTGTAAAGATAGAGTACATAGAACAAGGTCGAATTGGCGGGTCCGCCGGCGGTGATGATATAGGCACCCGTAAAGACCTGAAAGGTGCCGATGATGCCGAGGATCAGGTTAAAGAAGACCAAGGGCGTCATCATGGGGATGGTTATATGGACAAAACGTCGCCAAGCCCCCGCGCCATCAATATGGGCCGCCTCGTACAACGACTGCGGTACATTCTTTAACCCAGCCAAAAAGATGATCACACTGCCGCCAATGCCCCACAAATTCATCACCACAAAGACCAGCTTGGTGATCTGGGGATCATACAACCAGTTAAAGGTTGGCAACCCCACACTGCGTAAGAAGGCATTGACCAACCCAAAATCACCCGAAAAGAGCAAGCTCCATGTGAGCGAACTCGCCACCGCTGGCGTGATGACCGGCAGATAATAGAGCGTGCGGTAGACGTTGATCCCCCGCACGTTGACACTTAGAAGCAACGCCACCAAAAACGAAGCCAGCAAATTCAGGGGCACGGACAACGCCACAAAATAGAAGGTGTTGATCAAACTGAGCCGAAAGAGCCGATCCTTCACAAAGATATCGGTATAGTTTTTCAGCCCGAGCCATTCCGCCCCCGATAGCACCGAATACTCGGTGAATGAGAAGTAGATCGAGGCCAACATCGGGCCAATAGTAAAGAGCAGAAAGCCCACCAGCCAGGGTAGAATATAGAGCCGCCCTTCCCACGCTTCGCGTCGGGCAAGGGAGCCGCGCTGGATCTTTAGATTCGTTGTCATGGCTGACCTTTCCGCGTATGCTGACATCAACTTTGATCCAAGACCTGACAGGTTCAGAAAACCTGTCAGGTCTCGAGTACTTACCCGTTGACCAGGGTTTCTGATTCTTCGGCTAATTGCCCAAGAATTTCTTCAATGGGGCGAGTAGCTAGGACCATTTCGTCCCAGGCCGCTTGCCACAAGGTCAGCCATTCGGATTCCTTGGGGCTGGTGCGATAGGTGCGCAAGGTTGGGCGCACGGCTTCATAAACTTCGGTATCTTCCCAGGCGTAGAGGGTGGTCGGGGCCATGCTCTTGCGCGAGGGGAAGCGGCTGCCACCGATCGGCGCATAGAGCGTACCGGCTGTTTCGGAGAAAGAGCGCTCTTTATACCAGGTCCAGGCGGCCTCGGGGTTCGCCGGTGCGCTGCCAAAGTAGAAGGAGTTCAGCGCGGCGACCGAGTATTGCCCACTAGGTCCCACGGGGAAGGGCACCATGCCAATCTCAAAAGCCTGATCGGCACCATCTTGGACAATGTTACGGGTATACCACTGACCGGCCATGGTCCCAACCGCCCGCCCATTGGTAAAGCCGGGGGCCTGTTCTTGGGCGCCCGTGCCAGGGGCTGGGGAAAGTTCCTCGGTAAAGAACTGCTGCAACCAGCTCCACTGTTGGATATTTTCGGGCGAGTCTACCCGACTTTGCGTAAAGTCCTCATTCCAGAATTCAGTGCCATTGGCCCAGGCCAGCATAATATAGGCGGTTGGCGAACGGGTGGCGTTCATGTCATAGCCAAAGCGAGGTGTCCCATCGACTTCGGTGGTAAAGTCCTTGGCAAATTGCAACCATGCCGTATAATCCCAGGTGCCAGCGGTGTTCATGGCTTTGGGATCTGCATAGCCAGCTTCTTGCACCACCGTTTTGTTGTACCAGTGGAGCCAACCGCTGATGAACCAGGCCAACCCATAGATCTGGTTATCCACCGTTTCTTTGGCATAGTCAAAGAAATCATCGGCCGGGATCTCACTATCCGCGGCCAACAGGTCATCCAGGGGGCCAATCACATTGTTGTCGCGCAGTAAGGGCAGCCACTCCCAATAGCCATAAATGACATCATACTTGGAGCCACCAGCGACCGAGGTCAATAGCTTTTCGGTAAAGCCGGTCCAGGGCGCTTGTTCGCGCACCAGTTCAATCTCGGGGTACTTTTCGGTAAAGTATTTCTCAAACTCCGCATCGGCGGTTACCCAGGCGTCAGTGCCGGTTGGATCATAATCAAACACATAAGTAGTTTGCTTCGTGGTAGCCGGTGCTTGCTCACCGGCTGGCGTCGAAGCGACCGGTGCACAAGCCGCTAAGGCAGCGCCAACGGTTCCGATACTTACCGTTTGCAAAAATCCACGGCGGCTCAAGGTGTGTCTCATGGTCAAAGGTCTCCTTTTTGGATAGTAAAACTCAGTGAGCTATGAATAAATCCGGCGCGCAGAGAAGAGAGCCTCAGTAGGCAATCCTGGATCAATACGCCAGCTATACCAGCAAATTACTCTTTTCCATTGACAACACAGGTAATAACGCACGGGGAATGGGCGAAAACAAGTCGTGCAGGACCAAACTAGCCGCACCAACAGCCGGGGCATCGTCCTTGAGGGCGGACAAAACCACCGGTAAATTGGCTAAGTGGGTCGGCAACGCTCGTTGTGTAAGCTCATTTTGCAAGGGGGTTAAGAGATGATGACCAGCCAAGGCCAGGGGACCACCGATAATGACCATCTCCAGGTTCAGTAGATTAATCGTCGAGGCCAGCGCCACGCCAAGCCAGCGCCCCATCTCGGCCAAGGCTTGTTGGGCCACCCCATTCTGAGCATAGGCGGCTTCGACCACATCGGCCAAGGTTAAATGGTCAAAATTATGTTGCATCGCTGTCCACAGCGGATTGTTCAGATCATTGCGTAATAATTGCCGCACGCGATTGAGGAGGGCATCGGTGGTGGCGACGGTAGCTAAACAACCACGATTGCCACAGCGGCATAAGGCGCCATCCGGTTGCACCGTCATATGGCCTAATTCACCAGCCCCATAGTTACGCCCCAAATAGGGCTGACCCCCCATGACCAAACCGCCAACCACCGCCGTGCCAACCCGCAAGTAGAGCAGATTGTCTACATCGCGCCCAGCCCCATACCAGCGTTCGCCCCACGTCGCGGCATTCCCACGCGAGAAGACCGCGACCGGAAAGGGAAAGCGCTGACGTAGCTCTTGGGCAAAGGGGACATTTTTCCAAGCTAGAATCACCGACAAGGTGACCACACCTGCCGCTGAATCAACAATCCCAGGCACACAGACGCCAAAGGCGAGAATACGGCTCGGATCAATGCCATCACTTACGGCGGCGACACACTCTTCTAAGATCTGCAATAAACTCGGCACCGATAGATCCGTGGAGCCAACGGCGCGTGCTGTGCGTTGAATCGGCTCCGCCTTTAAGTTGGTCAACACCACGCGACATTCTTCGGTCGTGACTTCGGCCCCCAACGCAAAGTGCGCATCGGGAACAAGGGATAAGGAGATCCGCGGGCGACCAACCCAGTTATTCGAAGCGGTTGGATTTTGGTTGCCAGTCTCTTGCACCAACCCCATTTCGATCAACTCAGCCACAATCGCCGACACAGTCGCCTTGCTCAACCCCGTTAGGCGCACCAAGTCGCTGCGGGACAAATCAGCCCGTTGACGAATATGATCAAGAATTAAGCGGTGGTTGTGCTGACGCGTGCCATCCGCATTTGCCAAGAAAGAAGTCATCGTGAAAAGTTCGGTTACCAAACTAACTCTGTTAACAGTAGTTTATCATAGCGTCTGATCCTCGTCAACTCGCAAAAATCTGTTAAAGCGGCTTGCTATCTCCACTTTGCGAAAGAATCTCGCTATCAGATGGGTTTGACGGAAAGATGGCGGGAACGGCCCAAAGCATGGTACATTATTTCGTTTTTCAAACTAACCTATTCAATGGTTGCAAGAAGTAACGTTTTTATAACAACCACTCGCTTGTGCTATTGGCCGGTAAGGTGACTTGCATGGCATAGAAATCAAAGCCCCAACGGTGGACGGGCAGCGCCGTTGGCGGAGCTTGTTCGGGACGGCCACGCCAAAGAATGGTGGCATCGACTAAAGGGGCAATTGTCTGTAATTGGACGCTCGGTGCGCCCGCGGCAGACGCTTGCCATTGCCAAACAGCTTGCCGACGGGCGCGCTCCCACGCATTGAGCTGGGCGGCGGTCCACCACGCCAAACCTTGTTCTTGGGCGGTCGCCACGGCGGTTAGAATCGAATCGGCCACGCCGGGCTTGGCAATATGGGCTGGGTGAAAGAGCAGATGCAGAACGCCATGCGTGCGCAGGGCCGCGTCAAGCAGCGGATAGAAGAGCGCATGCGGGGCAAAGATCTCGAAATCTTGCGTCGGTGTTGGCAATTCCAACACATTCAACGGCGTGCCATCAAAGGCAACCGGAAACGCCAGGTGACAGGTGCCAAAATTGTAGCCCGCTTCCCCAGTTTTCGAAGCGCCTTTCGATTGATCGAGCTCAATCCCATGCTCTTCGCACCACTGGAAGAAGTCGATGTCACCTTCCCAACGCAAGTAGTGATTTTTATTGCTGACTGGTTTGTGACCAAAGAGCGCGACCAAGGTCTCCCACTGTTCATGAAAGAGGGTATGGCTCCACGGGCAATCATCGCTCATGGCATCGTAGTGCATGGCAAGTTCATGACCAGCGGCTTGAATACGCGCCATTAGATCGGGCGGATAGCCCGGCACAATCACACACCAGGTTGAAAGAATGCCTGCTTCGCCCACAACCTCCAGCAGCTTCTGTCCCAATGCGGGATCATTCTGATCCGTATCATGGGAGAGGTGCGCCAGGGCAGGCCGATTCTCTGGGTAGAGCCACAAGAGGGGCAAAAGCACATCGGCCCGTTCCAGCGCATCAAAAAGTGTACGCAACAGGAGTTCACGCCAGAGATCAGCAATGGGCTGTAGAAAGGCGTGGAGCCCTGGAATATCCGGCACCGGCTGGCGATCAAAGATCCAATCCAAGACCGCACCGTCCCCCGACTTGAGCACAGAATCGCCCACCGGGGCGCTACCATCGGGCGCCGAGACGCCATCGCGGGTAACGCTCAGCCCCTGTTGGATGCGAACCACAGTGCCCGTTAGATCCGGTGTTAGCAAGACACAGCAGCCCTTCTCAACCATTTTCATGGTCAATGCGGCTCGGTTGGTGGTGCGCTGATGCTTATCTAACACCGTGGCAAGGACGGTTGCATCCGTCACCTGCACCGGCAAGCCATTGAAAAAGTGCAAGGGGAGCGGTATATGCTCCAGCAGCCGACTCGCGATCAGTGGCTGGAGATAGCCTTCGCCCAAATTATTCGAGCCACCACCGCCAAAGCCCCGATAAGCGGCTGGTTCTAGCGCGACCCCAAACAATTCCGCCGCGCCACAGACCCCAGCCACCGCGATCCACTGACCACCTGCCGCAACCCAAGCTTGGAGTTGGGCCAGCAACTCAGGTGATAGGGCATATTCACCGACAGTGACCAGAATCGATAGCTGCGGTAAGGCGTCGGCCAACGCGTTTACAGCCACAGGGCTGTAACAGAGGCCAGCGTGACCAAAGATCTCATGGAGATAAGTCGGATAACTCACCGTGCGCGAGGCATTTAAGCGGGGCTCCGGCAAAATACAGACGGCCAATGGTGCTAAGGTTCGAGTCATCGATTCGGTTGTCAAGCGCTAGCTCCTTCGCGAAAGGTGAGAAACATTTACGCAGTTGGTTGGTACCCCCAGAACCCTGACAGGTTTTGAAAACCTGTCAGGGCTCTCTACCACTTTAATTTCTTAATCTTCCTAAGCCCGCTGATGAAGATTACCCATTAACTTCGGTAAACCAGCGCGGATTGAACTCAGCGCCTGCTCGGTCAAGTGCGCGAAAGCGCACGAGTAAGGTCTACCGCTTTCATTGCTTACCCTTCATTAGCGGGCGTTGTTCACTAGCCCGGTGCTTCAGCGCCGGGCGATCAGCCTATCCCGCAGCGCTTGTCCAACGGCGTCACGCCTCGCCCAATTCAAGTTGGCGGGCTAGGGCCAAAAAGGCTTGGCGGGCGGCTTCGTTCAGGCCCGGCGCAAAGATACCTGGCCCGCTGATCGTAAAACGGTTGGATTCGACCACTTCGTAACCGCCTTCGGGCAGAAGTTCGTCGGTTGGGATATAGCCACAGACATCCTGACAGTATCCCCAGCCAAGAATGCGCTCGCTCCCCAACCATTGCTGTACATGCCCCAACCATTCCGCAACCGGCTCCCCAGCGAACCAAGCGATCCAGAGGGTAGGCGTCACTTGGAGCAAGCCAACGCGCCAAGGCTCGGCCACGGTCAACGTGCCGGCGCGATAGCGCGCCGTCCAATACGCGCCAAGGTTATGATCCAGCTCATTGTCCGACGCAGCAAGCGCCTGCCAATGCTCGATAGGCGGCAACGCCTGCGCATCACGCCGCGCCGAAAACCAACCTTGGGCCGCCTGGAGCGAGAGGTGAAGCGCTTCGCCGGGCAAGGTGAGGGCGCGCATGACATCTTCGGCCAAGGTGATACCCGTAGCCACCACATCCTCGGGTGTGGATTTGCGGAAACGGCCCTCGGCGAAATCAGCCACGATCCGCGGGCGGATGTTACCAGTAAAACCCTGCATAAATTGACAATGCACACTTTCCCCCAAGTTGCGACGCAACTGCCGCCGACAAACGCCGGGGTATTCTGCCGAAATCGCATCCCAAGCATGACCGTAGACAATGACGGGGTGGCAAGCATGGGTAAAGAGTAAGGCGCGGCCCCCTTGCGCAGTGCGAATATCAAAAACGGGCAATTGGGGTAGATAGAGCCCCGCTCGATTGGGTAACATGGCCGTCTCGCCCTGGGCATTCCGGTTGCGCCGATTGATGCCAATTTGGGAGCTGCCTTGGTGCAAAGTGATGGCAGCCGGACGTAGCGCAGCCAATGCCTTTTGCGCCAATCCCACTATCGTACGATCGCGTTCTTCACCATAGGCCAGCAACGCGGGCGAAGCGGGAATCAGAGAAGCATAGGCGGCAAGGCTAGCCATCGGGCCGCTATGCGTATGCGAAAAATTCACAATCACCGCGGCATAGGGAATCCCGGTGCATTCAGCCAAGGCGTAGCGCAAGCGGCTCCCAGTTTCTCGATCCACGCCAAGCTGATCAACAGCAGCCCACAGGGTTTGGTTACCCGCATCATCTTCTAGGATCAAGACTTGCGCCAGCAACGGATCGAGAATCACAGCCCCTGGCGTAAAACGTGGTCCACGGCCCCCCATGGGCAACCCCAATGGCGGTGTAATGTCAGCTTCAGCCCAACCAGATCTCACAGTTTTTCCTTTATCGCGGTTTCATATGAAAAGTACACAGCCAAAGAGCGATCAGCTTTTCAAAACCTGTTCGCTCTTTGGCAATTGTTCCATCAAATTATCAACATCAAAGACAAAGCCGAAAGCCAGGGCGACCCGCCATAGGGCTTCGGCCTTATGGGCTTCGGTGCGCGCCGAGCTTTGGTTTTCCACCGCGGTGACGGCTTGGCGCAGGGCCGAACACATCACCCCGCGCCGCTGCATATCGACCATGCCCCCTGGCGACATGAGCAGACACCAATTAATGGCAAAGCCCGTATAGATGAGATGATTCACCCCCGCGGCCTGACACAGGGCCGTGAGTTGATGAGCATTTTCGGCAATGCCTTCGTCGCCACAAGGCAGCGCCTCCGGCGGAAAAGCCAGCTGGCGAAAGCCCGCGTCAACGTCGGCCTGGTTGTGCTCCCCCACAAAGACCTGTTGACGCCGAAAGTGGCGTAAGGCGTCCAACGTTGGATCAGTCGGCACGGTCGCCAAGGTAGGCTCCGGCCCAGCCAGTGCCACGGCGCGTTGATAGCCAGGGTAGTGCCGGTAATAATCACCACCACCAACCACATGGAACAAGGTCATGCCAGCGGTGCGGACAGCCGCCAACAAGGGAGGAAAGCATTCCGCCAGAATTTGCTGGGCACGGGGGATGTATTCAACGGCACGATACCAACCAGGGTATTGCGCCGGGGTGCCCGTCTCCCACGCGTGCATCACAACCAGGGCGGTATGGGCCAGATCCAGCGTCAGATCGGCTTGTTGCCAGCCGCCATAGCCCTCACCCGGCACAGCGCGGTTGAGATCGGCGTCAAATTGTTGATAATAGTGGGCGCGCAACATGAGCGGTCGCATCGATTGACCTCTTCGCTTTAGATACCTGCTAGGCTCAACGCTGCGGCGCGCAAACAGGCCACCCGATGGCCCGTTTGCAAAGTTTGCAGGGTCGGCACTTCTTCGCGGCAGCGTGCTTCGGCATAGGCACAGCGCGGATGGAAGGGGCAACCAGTTGGCAATTTGGCCGGATCAGGCACCTCACCACTCAGGACAATTTCGGCATCGCGGTAGCGTGGATCGGGTCGGGGTACCGAAGAGAGGAGCGCCTCGGTGTAGGGATGCAGCGGGTGGGCATAGATCTCATCGGTGGGGCCTTCCTCGACAATTTTACCGGCATACATCACGGCAATACGATCACAGGTATGTTTCACTACCCCGAGATCGTGGGAAATAAAGAGAAAGGCAATACCCAGCTGCTCTTGCAGATCTTTAAGCAGATTGATGATCTGGGCTTGCACCGACACATCCAATGCCGAAACGGGCTCGTCGGCTACGATTAATTTGGGATTGAGGGCCAGGGCGCGTGCAATCCCGATGCGCTGGCGTTGGCCGCCACTAAAGGCATGAGGGTAGCGCCGCAGATAGTTTGGAGCCAGCCCCACCAATTCCATCAGGGCAAACGAACGTTGCTCTAGTTCACGACGGTCAGTGATGCCATGGGCTTTGAGTGGTTCGGTGATGCAGTCATAGACTGTCATGCGGGGGTTGAGCGAAGCATAGGGATCTTGAAAGATCAACTGGGCATGCCGCCGAAAGACACGCAGCGCCTCCTTGTCCAGTTTCATCATATCGACCGTATCATCATCGACATGCATCTGAATCGCGCCAGCGGTGGGCTCTAGGCCCCGGAGAACACAAAGACCGGTCGTCGT
The DNA here is from genome assembly GCA_019637645.1 of Caldilineaceae bacterium. Next base: position 41,755 of record JAHBVH010000002.1, on the reverse strand, counting down.
TTTCCCACAACCACTTTCGCCCACCAAACCGAGAACCTCCCCTTGGCGAACGCTAAAATTCACATCATCAACCGCTTTGCGCACTTGAACACGCCGCCCTAATAGCCCTGAGCGCATGGTGAAGTACTTCTTAAGACCACTCACTTCCAAGACGGGCTTTGACGAATTGGTGGCACCATCGCGAGCGGACGCGATCAGATTCGTGGCTTGATTAGACATGGGCCTTGACCTCCTCTGTCTCCAGGACACAAGCAACTTGCTGATTAGGCCCCACCTTGAGCAGCGGGGGCGGGGCCCCGGTATTACACAGCCCTTCGATCGCCAAGTCACAGCGGGGATGGAAAGGGCATCCTGGCACCATCGCAAAGGGTTCGGGCACGGTCCCGCGAATGGAGGTGAGCCGCTCGGTGCGGGGGGCATCGATCTTGGGAATCGACTGCAGCAGCGCCTTGGTGTAGGGATGCTTGGGCGCATGAAAGATCGTGTGGACATCGGCAAATTCGACCACGCGCCCCCGATACATGACCGCCACTTCGTTCGCCATCCGCGCGATCACCCCCAGATCGTGGGTAATGATCATGACCGACATGGCATATTCCTGCTGTAGCTCTTTGATCAAACGCAGAATTTGCGCCTGAATCGTCACATCCAACGCCGTGGTGGGTTCATCGGCGATCAAGAGGACAGGCCGGTTGGCAAGGGCAATGGCGATCATTGCCCGTTGACGCAGCCCACCACTCAGTTGATAAGCATAGTCGTCGATCCGCTGTTCGGCGCGGGGAATGCCCACCTTGCGCAACAGCTCGATCCCCAAGTCGCGGGCGGCGCGTTTGGTGATCTTTTGGTGGAGCAAGATCGCTTCGATCAACTGCTCACCAATGGTATGGACCGGACTGAGCGCGGTCATCGGCTCTTGAAAGATCATGGCGATTTTGCCACCACGAATATCGAGCATGGTCTGGCTTTCCTCGTCGATTTGTGCCAGATCCACAATCTCTGTCCGGTTAGCCCCGGTTGGGTATTGAAAACGAATCGAGCCATCGACAATCGCGGCACTGCGGGGCAATAAGCGCATAATCGACTGAGCAGTCACACTTTTGCCACAGCCACTTTCGCCAACGATCCCCAAGGTCTGTTGTGCTTTGATATGAAAATCGACCCCATCGACGGCTCGGACCAAGCCTTCATCAAATTTGAAATAGGTCTTTAACCCTGTAACTTCGAGTACATTTTCCATGAGTTTTTGCCGTGTTTCACCCTCTACTGTGATCATTGGTTACCGTTCAACGCTGCCCAGCCGGAATTGCTTGCTACGAATTGCTGTACGGATCCGCGGCATCGCGCAGGCCATCCCCAAAAAAGTTGAAGGCCAGCACCGTCATCACGACAAAGAGAATAGGGATCAACAGCCAGGGATAGCTGGCAATCGTGCGGACATTCTGCGCGTCCTGTAACAAAACGCCCCAACTCGAAACCGGGTGACGCAGACCAAGCCCCAAAAAGCTCAAGACTGTCTCGCCTAGAATCATCGCCGGGATGCTTAGGGTGATGACCACGATCAAATGGCTGGTAAACGAGGGCAGAAGATGATGGGTAATGATGCGCCGTTCGCGCACACCCGCTAGCCGAGCCGCCATGGCAAAATCCTGCTCACGTAACGAGAGTAGCTTGCCCCGTACCACGCGCGCGACTTCGGTCCAGCCCAACAGCGCCAGAATGATCGAGATGGCAAAGTAAACCCGCAAAATGGGCCAGTTCGGCGGCAGTGCAGCAGCAATGCCCATCCACAGCGGAATATCGGGAAAGGCCCGCAAGATTTCAATCACACGTTGGATGATCACATCGGCCACGCCACCATAAAAACCAGAAATACCCCCCAAGAGAATGCCCAGTACCAGACTCAGAATCACCCCAACCAACCCAATGGAAAGCGAGATGCGTGTGCCATAGAGGATGCGCGAAAGGAGATCGCGCCCGAGGCTGTCGGTGCCAAAGAGAAAGACCGTTCCCTCGCCCTCGACCCCAAAGAGACGATGGCGCAGTTCAATCATCCCCCACATTTTATAGGGCGCTACTTCGGGCAGCCAAGTAAGGTAGTAGGGAATCGTGGGATCTTCCTCGTACATTTCGAGCAAGGTTTTCGGATCGCGGGTCATGGTATAGCCATAGACAAAAGGGCGCAGCCGAAACGTCCCTTCATGAATAAAGTGCAACCCTTGGGGCGGCGCATAGAGAAAGCGGGCATAGCGCGCGGTGTATTCATACGGGCTCAAAAATTCACTAAAAATCGCGGTTAGATAGAGCGCCACCACGACAAAGAGCGAAATCATGGCTAAGCGATGTTTGCGGAGCCGCCAGAAGATCAACTGGACCTGAGAAGCCGTATAGTACGCTTCGGCCTTGCGGCTAATCTGTACGGATGAGACCGCGCCACTGTCGGTCGCCCCTGCGGCGGTGGCAGCGGCGGTGGCTGGGGTCGTGGATAGAGGCGACGATGTTGTCACCGTTGAGCGTTCTTCAAGCACCAAAGCCTCCTATTTTTGTCCACCAAAGCGAATGCGTGGATCTGCCCAAGCCAAGAGTAGATCCGAAAGCAACGTACCAATGACGGTCAATGTGCTGAGTAGCAAAATAAAGGCACCGGCCACATACATGTCCTGACTTTGCAGCGCGCGTAGATAGATCGGGCCTGTGGTGGGTAGGTTTAAGACAATGGCCGTAATGGTCGCGCCGGAGACGACAGCAGGCAGAATAAAGGCCGCGCTACTAATGACCGGATTCATCGCGACCCGGACCGGATATTTCCAGAGCAATTGACGCCGCGGCATGCCACGCGCCCGCGCCGCAACCACATACTGCTTGTCCAGCTCATCCAACAGATTGGCCCGGGTCACACGGATCAAGCCAGCCGTGCCCGAAGTGCCCACCACAATGATCGGCACCCACAGATGGGCGAGCAGATCGAGGAATTTGGCGATACTCCAGGGAGCGTTTTCATAGGCGGGCGAAAAGAGTCCCCCCACACTCATATTAAAATACTCAAAACCGATATAGAGCATGATGAGGGCCAAACTAAAATTGGGGATCGAAAGGCCAATAAAGCCAATAAAAGTTAATAAATAATCCCACAATGAATATTTATAGAGGGCCGAAAAGATGCCGATCGGAATGGCGACTAGGTAGACAAAGACAATCGTTACGAGCGAGATGGCAATGGTGCGCCACATGCGGTCGCCCAACAATTCAACCACAGGCCGCCGCCATTCAAACGATTGACCAAAGTCACCTCGTAGCGCCCGGGTAATCCACTTATAGTACTGGACATAAAGAGGCTGGTTAACCCCATAGAGGGCTTCGAGCTGTTGACGAGTTTCAATATCGGGGATCTGGCCTTGGCCTGCCATCTGCGCCATAAAGGCATCCACATAGTTCCCTGGCGGCAGATTGATGACCCAAAAGGAGATGACCGAGATAATGGCCAGGGTTGGAATCATCAACAAAAGTCGTTTGATCACATAAATTAGCATAAAATCAGCTCCGCTCAGGGGACAAATTGCCGCACTACTCATCCAGGGTAAGCAGCGTATTCCGCTAGAAAGACCTGTCAGGTTTTGCCAACCTGACAGGTCTAGTGTACAGAGGGCCTATCTTACTTTGGCTACGTTGCTAGCGTATGCCTATTCTTGCGCCAGCCACCACTGCTCGGGCTGCATATAGCGGGGGAAGTAGATGCGATAATCTTCTAAGCCATATTCATGGGGAATGTTGTGGAAGCGGCTGTCGGCCAACACCGGCTGGAAGCCCTGCACAAACCCGACTTTGAAGAGGTTATCGGCATTGATCTGGACAATCTCTTGGCCCAGGCGGACTTGCTCAGCCGGATCAGTGGATGCCTTCATTTCATCAAACAGTTGTTGCAACTTCAGCAGATCGCCCTCAGGCTCCACCCCTTGTTCGCCATTGGTGGCGTAGTAGAGGCCGGTCAAAGGCGCATAGTAGGCGGTGTCTGCTGTGGGGACAAACCAAATGGGATCGACAACCCATTGGACGGTTGCTGTCAGATAACCAGCCGCCACATGTTCACCCGCGCGCACCATCGCAACCCAGTTTTGTGAAGGCATGAAATTGACGGCCACTTCAATGCCCAATTCCCGCCAGTATTCGGCCAAAATCTCATACGCACGGTCGGCAACCCCTTGACCCCCCAGAACCGGCATGGTAAAGCTCAAGCGGGTTCCCGCTGCCGTCAAGCGGAAACCTTCGCTGTCCCGCTGGTCCAAGCCCAGTTCGTCGAGCAAACGATTGGCTTCATCTGGATCGTACTCAGTGTAGACACTGTTTAGCTCGGGAATCGAATAGGGATCAGCCGCGGGGGGCAGCCCTTGGGTAATTTCACCCAAGCCCAGGAACGCACTCTGGTTAATATCTTCGCGATCGACGCCAACCGAGAGCGCAATGCGGAAGCGCTTGTCTTTGACCAGCGGCCCAAGGACGGGGTCGGAGCTGTCCATGTTAAAGAAAACCACCATCGGCACCGGGCGCGGGTAGCGATACATGGTGTAACCGCCCCGCTCTTCATTTTCGCTCAATACCGGGTAATCGGTAGGCGCAATCACCTGCGCTTCGTAGTTGATCTCGCCATTCATTGCACCCAAAACCATGACTTCGCGATCTTGGTAGATAACCACTTCCATGGTGTCCATATAGGGGAGTTGCCGGCCTTCGGTATCCACTTTCCAATAGTAGGGGTTGCGGGTGAAGAGAGCGGATGTTTCGGGATTCTTGGTGGTATTCACCCAAGCGCTCAGGCGTGGCAGATCCGGATTGGTGGTAAAGGCCAGATCCAAGATGGCGGTATTCCAAGTTTCATAGCCCAATTCCGCAATTTTAGCCGTCAACTCCGCTTCTTCCACATAGGCGGGATGAAACTGCGAAATATAGTGCGCGGGGAAATCAAACATCGCTGTCCCGCGGAAAGCCAGATTGGGCAGGAAGAGCGAATACGCACCGGCAAAGGTAAAGACGACCGTGTAATCATCCGGTGCGCTTACCTGGGCTACCTCACCCTTGATCTTGAGCCAATCAGGGGGTGCAGGGGTGTATTCTGTGTTCATGATAATGTCATTGAACCAGAAGAGAATGTCTGCCGAGGTAAAAGGCTCGCCATCCGACCATTTCATGCCTTCGCGCAGATGGAAGGTATAGGTCGTGCCATCTTCAGAGATTTCCCAGCTTTCCGCAATATCGGGAACTGGTTGGGAACCCGTGCGGTCCCACATAGCAAGGCTCTCTGTCACGGTACGGGCATTCATATACGCGGCGCGGGGCGACAGCACACCGATCTTCCAGGTGCCGCCATATTGGCCGGGCGCTTCATATGGCTCGACGACCAGCGGATTGACAGGCAAACGCTCTTCCAACGGTGGCAATTCACCCGCCGCCACCTTCTCGGCCAACAGGGGCGCTTCCAATTGCGAAAGATCAGCAGCCGGCGCGGCCGCTTCACTTTCCGGTGTCGCTTCAGTTGCGGCGGGTGCTGGCGCAGCAGGTGCGCTGGTGCTTGGCCCACCACATGCAGCAAGCAAGAGCAACACAGCTACCAGCAGGATGTGTAGAGGCGGCTGAAGACGTAGCTTCTGCTGAAACATGGATTTCCTCCCTATGAATAATAATGTTGAATAACGTATGAACAGAAAGTTGTAGAAGTAGAGGGATTGGGTCGTTCACGAGTGCGTGATCAAGCGTTATAACTTCGATTGAGGATAGCTAGGCAGCACATTTTCGTTCGGCCATCAAACTAACTCGGAAAAACAGTTTATCATGGCCCCAACCGACCGTCAACTAGTAATTTTGCCCAATAGGTGCCGCTATCTTCATGTGCAATCAATGGCAAAGTCGCGAGAAACCGCATCGTGAAGATGAATTAGGGATAAAAAATTTACTAAATGAGTTTGCGACTTTGCTTCTTCAATGCTATATTGTAGAGTCAGATGCAATCGAGGCGAACCGATATAGCAGAGTTACTTGTTACTACATCAACAAGTCGTGCCTAAGTTATTTCGTTTCCCAAACTAATTACTGGCGATAAAAAGCCATTAACCCTTGAATCCACAAGTTGTCCGCGTTCAGTTGGCGAGTACCGTTGGCGGTAGATTCAGGCGGTGGTCGGTGGTTATGGATTGGACAGTTCATGACCGCGAACATCGCTGATTACCCCACTATCGACTCGCCAGTTGTTCGCCAACGGTGGGCAAAACTTTTCAGGAAACTGCACTATGGGGAATACTTTATCATCGACTAGCCTCTCGCCTGACCGGCCTGCTGCCATCTGGCGAGAGCCTACGCTACCGACCGCCATTGCTTCGGAAGACGAATTAGAAGAACTCCTTACCGAACCCACGGCCCACGCCCTATCGGCCTTGCAAACATTGGATAGCGACCTGCTCATTCTCGGCGTTGGGGGCAAGATGGGGCCGACGTTAGCACGGATGGCGGCCAAGGCATTGACCCAACTGGGCTCGCCCTATCAAGTCATTGCAGTCGCCCGCTTTAGTCAGCCAGCGTTGCGCACGCGCCTCGAAGGATGGGGCATTCAAACCATTGCCTGCGATCTGCTCGATCGTGACGCGCTCGCCGCCTTGCCCGCTAGCCGCAATGTGATCTTTATGGCTGGCCAAAAATTTGGCACCACTGGCGCGCCTTCCCTCACTTGGGCCATGAATACCCACATGCCCGCCCTCGTGGCCGAGCGCTATCAGGAAGCCCGGATCGTCGCTTTTTCGACCGGCAATGTCTATCCGTTGACCCCGGTCGTCCAGGGTGGCTCGGTAGAGAGCGACCCGCCGAATCCAGTCGGTGAATATGCCAGTTCCTGCTTGGGGCGTGAGCGCATTTTTGAACATTTTGCCCTGACCCGCGGCTTGCGTTGCGCCATTATGCGGCTCAACTATGCGATTGAATTACGCTACGGGGTGTTGTTAGATATTGCGCTCAAGGTCAAACAGGGACAACCTGTCGATCTGAGCCAAGGCGCGGCCAATGTCATTTGGCAGGGGGATGCCAATGCGCAAGCCTTGGCGCTGCTTCAGCACTGTGCCACACCAGCTTTTGTCCTCAATGTCACTGGCCCTGAAACGATTTCTGTGCGGCGCGTCGCCGAACGCTTCGGCACACTTTTTGGCGTCGAACCGCATTTTACAGGCACGGAAGCGACGACAGCGCTGCTCAATAACGCCGCCAAAGCCCAGCGGCTTTTTGGCTACCCGCGTGTCTCGTTGCATCAGATTGTCGAATGGACAGCCGCGTGGGTAGAACAAGGTGGCATTATGCTAAATAAACCGACCCATTTTGAAGCACGTGACGGGAGATTTTAATGAGCGCGTTACCAGAGACTCTTGCCCAACACGTGCTGGCTGGCACCACCATTCCCGCACACCCCCTCGCGATTACCCAAGATCATCAGCTCGATGAACGTTACCAACGGGCCTTAACGCGCTACTATTGTGCCGCGGGCGTTGGGGGCTTGGCCGTTGGCGTCCACACCACCCAATTTGAAATCCATGACCCCCAAGTGGGGCTACTCGGGCCAGTTTTAGAGCTAGCCAGCCAAACGATTGATGAAATGTTACAGGTAGCACCGCGCCCTTTTATCAAAGTCGCCGGTGTGATTGGCCGGACAGAACAAGCCATCCGCGAAGCCGAACTAGCCCTACGCTATGGCTATCACGCTGGCTTGCTCAGTGTCGCGGCGCTCAAAACCGCGACGGATGATGAATTGCTGGAGCACTGTCGGCGTGTGGCCGAAGTGATTCCACTCTTTGGTTTCTATTTGCAGCCCGCGGTTGGTGGCCGCGTCCTTGGCTATAACTTTTGGCGGCGTTTTGTCGAGATTCCTAACGTCGTGGCGATCAAAGTTGCCCCTTTTGACCGTTACAAGACACTCGATGTCGTGCGCGCGGTGGCCGATGCGAAGCGGGGACAGGAGATTGCTCTGTATACCGGCAATGATGACAATATTGTCGCCGATCTCATCACCGATTTCCCGGTGGCAAATACACAAGCAGCGGCAGAGACGCCCTTGCGCTTTGTAGGCGGTCTGCTGGGCCATTGGGCCGTTTGGACACACGCCGTGGTTAAGATGCATGCGGCCATTCAAGCCGAACGCCAACAAGGAACGATTGACTATGCGCAATGGTTGGCCTATGGCGTCCAAGTAACGGATGCCAACGCGGCCTTCTTTGACCCGGCCCATGCCTTTCATGGCTGCATCACGGGCATCCATGAAGTGCTCCGCCGCCAGGGGCTCATGCAGGGGAATTGGTCACTCAACCCCAATGAAAGCCTATCCCCTGGTCAGATCGAAGAGATCGACCGGGTTTATCGTGCCTACCCGCAGCTCCATGATGATGCTTTTGTGGCAGAGCATCTTGATCAATGGCTGCGGTGACCTGTGCAGCGTGATTCGTGGAAACGTGATTCGTGCAATGTGAGACGTTCCACCAATCACGCCCATTCATTCGACCTTTTCCCCGTCTCCGCTTGCCCCACGGTCGCCGCGCCGGTTACTCGGCGTGAGCGGTCAGTTCGATCCGGATCGTAAAGTCGTTGGCAACCGTCAGCGTATTAGCAAAACTGGGCGGATCAAAACCGAAGTCAGTGATCTGCATCGGCGCAGTAGCTACACCTTTGATGGTACCGTCAGCCAATGTCGCCGTTACCGTAAAGGTCACCGGCTGCGTGACCTCGCGAACTGTCAGATCACCGAGCAATTGAAAGGTCACTTCGGTACCTTCGGTATAGCTAGCCGGTGCGTTCTGAATGGCGGTTGCGACAAAGTGCGCCACCGGGAAACGATTGGATTCCAACGCATTATCACGAATCCAGCTATCCCGTTGGCTACGATCCGAGGTCAACGCGGGCAAATTGACGGTGAATTCGGCCAAGGCCAAGGCATTTTGCGGGTCAGCCAAGCGCAGTTGCAATTCCCCCGCAATTTCATTGGTGCGCCCCGTGACCTCCCCCAAGCCCGCGGCAATGCCATATTTGGACAAAGCACCCGCAAAGAACTCTTCGCTGACGACATAGGCCGCCGAAGATTCCGCTGGCACCACCACAAAACGCTGGGCACCCTCGGCCAACGGCTGTTGGCTTTGTGCCGTGGGCGGCGCGGTGGGGGCAACCGTTGGCGTCGCGCCACCACAAGCGACCAGTATCAGTAGCATCAAACTCAATAAAAACCAAGCAATGAATCGCTGCTGTCCCATAGCCATAGCTCCTTCTAGCATCATACCAACCTTACGGTGTTGAAATAGGCACAAACCCATTGGGTAAATAGCGAGGCAGGGCCGCTTGGCGATCCGCGCCATAGGTTGCCACCAGTGTGCGCACGAGCAAGGAATAAAGCGCTTCGTGCTTCACTGGCGTCGCTAAGGTTTGGAGCTGCAGCCCCGCCACGAATCCATACGGCTGAAAGGCGGCCACCAATGCAGCGTCGCGGCTGATGATATGGACAGGGGTGCCAAAACCATCATCGCGCCGCGAGACACGGGGGGGCTGATGGTCACCGATCAAGATAAAGAGATCATCCGCAGTGCCCTCTTGCAGAATAAAATTGCTCAGCATCTTCAGCTCATAGGTAATGGCATTGGCATAGTTACGCCGGCGCTGATCATGGGCAATGTTTTCGGCGTCAAGCTTTTGGGGGGAAGGGCTGGCTTGGTTGAGTGTACGCCAATCCTCGACTAATGTGGGCAAAGGCGCAAAGGGATAGTGAGAATTTTGGGTAATGAAAAAGAGCAAAAAGGGCTGGGTATTGGTTTGGGCAAGCTGCTCATGCGTCCGGTAAAGGGCATATTGATCGGGCGGCGCGGGTCCCCACCCGTAGAGCGCGCCCTGATAGTCCAACTCCTCAAAGCGGAACCAGTGATCAACGCCAAAGAAGCGCTCTTGTTTTAGCCAATCCCCTTCCGGCAACGCCGAGGAAAGCGAAGAAAGATGATAGTAGCGGTAGCCCTGCTGCTTGAGATAGTTGCCCAAATTGGGATAGCGCGCGGCCTGATACTTATTCAGCAACGCCAGAAATTGGGGATGGGTGTCAATCCGCAGGCCAAAGAGCGTGCTCGTGTACGCCAGCCAGGAACCGCCCCCCCAAGTGGGCGATTCGCTAAGCGTTGTGGTGGTGTGCCAGCCGTTATCAGCAAAGCGTTGCGCTAGCGCTTGCAACAACTCTTCATAGCTGGCTTTGTAATCTGGCCGTTGGTAGAGGACACTCCCATAGGATTCGATAAAAATAAAATAGAGATTGGGCTTGCGCCGCAGCGGTTGGGCCGTGTAGTCATAGGTCTGTCGTAGTTGCGTATCATCAAAGGTAGTAACATCGCGATAGACCTGGAGGGAGCGTTCCACATTACTTTCAATTTTATAGAACAAACTGCTCACAACCATGGTAGGGACGGCCAATACTTTTTGGTAGGAAACCGTTACTACCAACATGACGCTTGCAAAGAGGGCAAACCCAATGCGCAGCCAAGGACTTAGCTGGTCGGCCACCGGGATGCTATAGAGGCGTTGGACAAAGGCATAGACCGCGACCAAGGCCAGCAGAAGCAATAAGGCGCTCACCAAGTAGAGACCCAGGGAGAGTTGGAGGTGCTCTAACAAGAATTGCAACCCGTCCAACACCAAGTAATAGTGATGATAGAAGATGGGATCGACCTGATAGATCGAGAGCGTAACCGCTTCGTAGATATAGTAGAAGAGCGTGAGAAAATAGAGTGCGATCAAGAGCCAGCGCACGCTAGGCCGCCGCAGACGACCGATATTGATCCAGAGCGCGACAAGGACGATCAATTCGACATTCCACCGAAAGGGATCGACATTCTTGCGCCAAATCAGCAGATGCTGGAGATCAGTCCGCCAATCCCACCCCAATAATTCAGCGGCTGGAAAGAGGGCTGCATCATCCCAGTTCAGCAGGTAGAGCGGGAGGAAAAGCAACAAATTGAGCAACAAAAAAGAGGCAAGGAAGGTCTGATCGAGATAGCGACGTGCTGGCCGTTGTTGCATGTAGGTTAGATCTCAGGGATAAGGGACTGCACGAAAGCGAAAATTTGCTGGGCACGCACCTTCTGTACAGCAAAACGCTCATCTGGCGTTAGTTCGGCATAATACTTCCCCGATTGGGGCTCAATTTGAAGAGAACTCAGCGGTTCACCGGGCAGCATCACCGAGCTGGGTATGGCCGTGAAGCGCGTAGGGATGGTAAAGGTTTCATGGGCCAGACGATCGGGGGTCAGACGCAGCGCAACCGCCATTGACCATTCGCCGTCGCTTTGGCCGCCAACAGCGGCTAACACGGCCCGGTAATGCGCCAATAATTCCGTATCATTGGCCTCCTCATCAGTCCGTTGTAGGCGCCGGACAAAGACCCCCGGCTGTTGCGCGGTGGGCAGCGCGGCAATCGTCAGGCCCACATCGACCGCCAACGTGGGCAGCTGGGTCGCGGCAAAATAGGCATTGGCTTTGATCAAAGCATTCTCAGTGGGGGTGGTACCATCCTCAACAACCCGCAGGGCTAGCCCTAGATCCGCCAGACTCACCAGCTCCAACGGCAGCGGCTTTAGCAAAGCGCGCAGATGTTGCAGTCGCGTTGGATTGGTCGTGCCAAAGAGGAGCCGTTTCATCCCTTGCGCCGATCTCGCCCTAGGATTGGAGATTCAGAATTTACCATTCATTAGCCTGCCGCTTGCTCCGCCAGCAACAGGTCGCGGGTCAACTCGGCATGAGCCAGATGTTCCGCGGCGTGGCGCGCCACAATAATGAGAATCGAACGGCCCGTCAAAACACCGCGCCGCGGATGGATACGTTCCTGGTCCAATTCGGCCACCGTAAGCTGGGCAAGGTGGGGCGTAATCTGTGCTTGGAGCTGTAGCCAGTGTTGCTGCAACGCGTTGGCATCCTGCCCCTGCGCCCGAAATTCAGCTTCGCGGTCCCGCACGACGGTTGCCCCACAGATCAACCCCAATACAGTCTCGTCGAGATTGCCAAGGAGATGGGTTGCCAACACATAGAGGCTATTGGCTGTAGGCAGCGGTTGCCAATTCAAGGCGGCTGCGTCCAATCCAGCCAGGCAAGCCAACAGCCGATCCACTGAACTGGTGATAAAATGCCAGTAGACCAATGCAGGTGCGGTGTGCGTGGCCGTGGGCAGCGGCAAAGCAGCCAACTCAGCATAGTCATGATAGAAAAAGAGGGTCGTCGCCACCCCGCGCAAGGTGGTTGAAATCTCAGCCCCGTGGCGGGCAATCACCACAATCGGGATCTGGTTAGCCTGGGCATAGCCCACTTCGATCCCAATGCCAACGCCCTTTTCGGTAAACTCGACCAGCAGCACATCGGCTCGGCGGATGGCTTGAAACGACTGGCGCATCAAGGCTTCTGGCGCAAAATGCTGGGCGCCCCAGGCTTCCAGATCGCGCGTGATGCAATAGACTTCATGCCCTTGGGCCGCCAACACCGCGGTGATCGCTTCAATCGCGTCCCGGTTCTGTTGGTCGGCATGGTATTTGATAGCTAAGTAGAGTTTCATATAAGGCTAACAACCCTGTGAACAAAACCGATCAGGTTGGGGAAAGCTGACAGGTTTTGTTAACGGTTAGAGGTTACAGTTACGCCCCACCCTGCAAGAGTGACTGAGCAAAGGCCAGATCCTGTTGGATCAAGCGATCCACTGCATGTTCGTCACTATATTCAGCTGTGAGACAGATAGGACCAGTGTACCCGATTGTTTTCAGCTTGGCAACCACGCGGGGCCACGATGCACGCCCTTGACGGCCCGTGGTCCAATAGACTTTCCACTCGGCTAGCTCTGCTTCGGGGCCGTTAACCCGCTGCCAGAAGGCATTTTTCAAATTGACACAACAGAGGTGCGATTCCACAATATCCAGTGCCAACTCTGGCTCAATGCCTTCGAGCGCGTTGTGGGCTGCATCCCAAATAATGCCAATGTGCTGCGGGTTGTACGCCTTGACGAGATGGTACAAACCCATTTCATTGACACCGACAAAGCGGGCGTAGTGATTTTGAATGCCAATCTGGATTCCATAGCGTTCACAGAAAGGCAGCGCCGCGTCCAATTGGCGGCGCGCCGCTTGTTCGGCTTCCCAGTATCGTTTGCCATCGGTGCCAAACATGACGCGATTCATGCCAATGCCCGCGGCGGCACAAGCGGCATACCAGCGTTCATCGTCAAGCGGCGCGGAAACGGTGACATTGAGAATCTGCACCCCATAATCGCCGAGAATTTTAACGGCGGCGGGTAGATCTTGGTCAATGGTGGCAGGCTGACAGGGAAACCCAGGCCGCACGGGTAATTCGATCCAGCGAAAGCCCAGCTTTTGGAGATGGCTCCCTAGTTCGGAGAGGGAAAGGGCTTTCCAAGGTTTGACAAAGACGGCTACTTGATTGTGCATAGCCACAATAACACTCCTATTCGCCTAGGTGAAAGTTAGAGGTAGAAAGGTCGCCGCGGAAACTGTTTACCGCTTGAGCAACGCTTGCGCCAGAATGATCTCGGCCACTTCCATGGTTTTGATCGCGTCCGCAAAACAGGAAGCAGGCTGGGTGCCGGTTTTCACGGCGTCGATAAATTCCCGGTTTTTGGCCTGAAACCCCCCATAGACATAAAATTCATCGCTGCCAGCAACTTGGCGAGTATCATATTCAATGCCTTGGGTGTCGCCATCCGCATAGAGGTAGCCCTTGGCTTCGTGTTCGGCTTCGACACAGATCCCCGGGGCGTGCATTTCCACCTTGAAGATACGCCGACCACTGGTCCAACTATTGAGCAAGACCCCCGTCGCGCCGTTATCAAAGTGCAGAAAGGCCGAGATAAAGTTAAGATCCGGCGTGCCAATGCGTTTGCAGCGGCTCTCGACCGCCACCACTTCGCCACCACAGATCCAACGCAGGGTGTCAATGGCGTGGACGCCATCATCCATCATGTGATCGCGCGCCTGGAGATAGGGACTTGGTTCATACTTGTAAAAGGCACATTCGGCGTGGACAATGGGACCACGTTTGAGACATTCGTCACGCAATTGGACGACCATGGGGCAACTCCGTCGCTGAAAACTGACCTGTGTGATGCAGCCCTTTCGCTCGGCCAGATAGTGCAGGTTGCGCGCCTGGTGGATGGTAATCCCCATGGGTTTTTCAACATAGAGATTCAACCCTTGGCTCAAGCACCAAGTCCAAATATCAATCATGATGTGCGGTGGCCCAATCACATAGACCGCATTAGGCGCAATCTCTTCCACCATTTTGCGATAATCGGTGTAGCGATGTTCGATCTCATATTGGTTGGCCGTGCTTTCCAGTCGTTTGGCATCCAGATCACAGATGGCTGCGATCTCCACATCGCCAAACGAAGCCAACGATGGATAGTGCACCCGATTGGCCATCCCACCAGCACCAATCATGGCAACACGTACTTTATCTAACATACAAGCTTCCTTCACTTTCTCTTTTGGCTCGTTCCCGGGTGCCCATAGCGCCATCAGCCGGGAGTGCTTAGCCGTCTCTTCAACTTTGCGGCAAAACGAGCGAGATGGGGATCACAGCGCTTGATTGGCAATTCATCTAGGGCAAACCAAGCAACCCCATAGAATTCGTCGGGATCATAGGCCAACGGCAAGGTCGAATCCCCCTGGAGAAGATACCAGAGGGAGACATCAGTGTGCGGCACCCCAACACCCACCGTTTCGGTGACGGTTAAGAAGAGCGGTTCATCCCATAGAAATTGTGCGGGCAAGGCTAACTCTTCTTGCGCTTCCCGAATCACCGTCGTATGAGGATGCTCATCGACTTCTACATGACCACCACTCGGTAACCAGAGGCCAGCATTTTTATGATCCACCAATAAAAGCTTATCCGCGCTTGGATCCAATACGGCAAAATAAGCAACCAGATGCTGCGGTGGCGTAGCGGGCTTCTGGGTCCGAAACAAGGGAGCACCAGAGGTGATCCAGCTTAACGCCTGGCGCTGATGGTCACTTTCGAGCGCATCACAGGGAGCAATCGCACGAACTAAGTTGGCAATCTGATCAGTCAGCCGCATACTTAGCCATTCTCTTCAATCATGGCGACCAGCTCTGGCATCTGCGCCACTTGCAGGCCAAGGCCCGTACCGCGCAACGTGCTAGTTTTGGCAACCCCATTACGGACATGATACAACTCGGGGTGAACAGCCGCGGCCAGGGTATTGGCTGCGGGGAAAAATTGGCGTGAATTGGCCTCCACCCCCAGAATTGTATGGGTGCGGGCGGCCAAGCCCACCGACTCGATCAGCGCCAAGGAGGGGTTGGTTAAATCCTGAATCGCATAGGGAATACGATTCAGCTCGGCCAAAGGCATAAAGAGCAGGTCGGACGAAAGGCACTTGCAACTTTTGAGCGCAATACCCGACCAGCCCAATTCGATTGCGAGCTGAAAATCCTCGATCGTCGCCAAGCTTTCATCGATCAAGACTGGTTTGGATTGGGCCAGCGCCCGCATATCCCAGCGGTTGGCCGTCAAGTCCCGCTCGGTGGGCTGCTCGATGTAGAGGATCTCATCATAGACTTGGGGCGCTTGCTCCCGTACCTTACGCAGATACTCGATCATGTACTCGGGCGCTTCACACTGTTCATTGGTATCGGCGGTGAGGTAGGGCTGCGCGGGTAGATCGGGCCGTAACGTTGCCTGCACTTCGTGATAGATCTGCGAGACGGCGATGGTCCGCGCGACATCCCAGGCTAAATTACGGCCTTGCAACTTTACCTTCAAACAGAAAACCCCATCCTGCACAATCCAATCATCGAGGGAATTGGGAATCCCATCCTGGGGAAAGGCCGCCGTCACCTCGCTACGGCGCAGCAGATCGAGCCCCCCAACGAGATGAAAGACCGGCACGGCTGGGGCATACTCCTGGCGCAGAAACTGGGCTGGATAGACACCACGATAGTCACGCCCCAGATAACGCCCCAAGTCAAAATCCATATGGGTCGGGCCATACCCGCGATAAGAATCCATCGCATTGACGCGGCCAAAAGCATCGTGCAGGGCATGGTCAACCGGGCTGGCACAGATCAAAGCCCCCAAATAGGGCATGGTTTCGCCCGGTGTCAGGCGAGCACAAAGCCGTTGATTCAACTGCTGAAGTTCATCCTTGGTCTCCATAAAGATTTCCAGCGGATGCCCAAAGGAAGCATAGCTGCCAATGACACCAGCGTACGCATCAAATAACTCGCGCATCAGCTGATTTTTCACGGCGTGGGAAGCCTGTGAAACCGGCCAAGCCCACAGATCCATGAGAAACATGGCCCCCCACCCCGTTGCCAGCTGACCGCGGCGATTTTCCACCGTGACGCGCGCATAGCCAATGGGTAATTCATCAATCACCACCGCACCAAATTTGAGCGGCGTGCGGCAGCGGGTCATGACTTTAAAGGTTTCAACACGGCGAACGCGGATATCGCTTTCCATTCCAAATTTACCTTCTATGCGAATAAATAGGCGCGCTAGACGCCTTTCCTCTTCGTTTGTCAACAACCGATACAAAGTCAGCCTAGAGGCTGTGAAAAGCTGACCGGTTGACGCATTTGGTCAATGGCGTGGCGGCTGCGCGTCAGGTAGTCGCGGAGTTCCTCTAAGCCGTATTGGCGGGCAAGGCTGCGCGCGCTGACTTCCGGCTGCTTTGCGCGCAGGACAAACCACTGTTCACGGGTCAGCCATTGTTCTAGCTCAATGGCTGACCCGTGCTCGGCCAATAGGCGATCGCGGTCAGCCATGTTAAAGTTTTCGTGATAGATACCACGGTCCAAATCCAGCGTGACACGGCTAATGTTAATCTCATCACTCTTGGTATAGTGAATTTCCTCACCGGTGATGTCGTAGACAATGCAATCTTTGGTATAGGTCGAAGTCACAATATAGTAGTGATGATTGAGGGCATGGGCCTGGAGCGAGGTTCCGGCGGAATATGCGCTCGGCCAGATCACCACTTCGGCCCCTTGATCTGCCAAGGTCTGCCAGACCGCGGGGAAATTCACATCAAAACAGATGGCCATGCCAATGCGGCCAAAGTCCGCGGTATAGACGGGTGGCATGGAATGGGCAGGCTGCACACAAGGAGAGAGGTCAAATTCGGACCAATAGGGGTAGACCTTGTCATAGACCGAAACAACCTGCCCCAAACGATCAATCAAGACCGCCGAATTGACCCGTCGTTCGCCATCCTGACGGTCAATCGGACAGACAAGGTAGGTACGATGACGGGCGGCCAATTCACACATGACAGCGACAGTTGGCCCGGTCAAGGTTTCCGGCTGATTCTTGTACTGCATATTCCAGGTCTCGGGCAGGGCAATTAGATCCACCCCCTTCGCGCCCTCCATATCCACCAAGGCCGCGATTTCGGCCAAATTTTTATCATAGAAACTAAGGCTGGTAATCCGTACAGGACGCCCCGGTGTAGTTGACATAGGTAGGTTCCTTCTTTAGAAATACAGGTTAGCCTTCGTAGACCCAACGCTTACGCACGCCCCAATTAATGGCTGTGACCAGAAAAGTCAACATAAAGAGAACCCAGGCTATCGAGGAAGCATAGCCCATGCGAAAAAAGCGAAATCCTTGTTGATAGAGATACATGGTAATGCTGATCGTCGCATCTTGTGGGCCACCTTGTGTCATAATATACATTTGTTCAAAAACAGCAAAGCTGGAGGTAATCGAAATGATCACCACAAAGAAGAGGGTCGGCGAAAGGAGTGGGATCGTAATCCGCGTAAAGAGTTGCCAGCGATTTGCACCATCAATGGTGGCGGCTTCGTAGAAAGTGCTAGAGATATCCTGCAAGCCAGCCAGGATAATCACCGCATAGTACCCCATCCACCGCCAAACCGACATGACAACCAACGCCCACATAGCCCATTGGGCGTCCCCTAGCCACGCTTGGGGGGGCAACCCAACCAAGCGCAGGCCATAGTTGATAATGCCAAAGCGGAAATGGTAGAGCCACGACCAGACAAAGGCAATGGAGATGAAATCGGTTACGATGGGCAGAAAGCAGAGCAGACGAAAAACCGCTGTACCGCGTAGCTTTTGGTTAAAGAGCAATGCCAAGCCCAAGGCAACCACAATCGCTAGGGGCGTAAAGAGCACGGCATAGAGCAGCGTGTTTCCCAGGGCGCGGTGGAAAATAGGATCCTCAAGCAGGGTTTGATAATTCTGTAAACCCACCCAACGCGCCGCACTTAGCCCAGACCAGTTGGTAAAGCCCATTACAATCGAAAAGATAGCTGGGCCTAGGGTAAAGATCAGGAAGCCCAACAGATTGGGGGCGAGAAAGGCCAAGGCCACCCAGGCTTCCCGGCGGTTGCTGGTCAACTTCCACCACGGTCGTGCGGAAGGTTGTGGCGCGATCCGAGGGGCGACCCCATTTGTTATCCCATTTGTTATCCCGTTTGTTATCCCAGTGGTTCTCTCTGCCATGCGGCTATCCTTTCACCCCAGTTAGGGTAATGCCTTCAATATAGTAGCGCTGCAACAAAAGAAAGATCAGGATAATGGGAACGATAGCCATGGTCGAGCCCGCCATGAGCTGCGGGATATTCGTGTGACCTTGTTCGAGTTGCATAGCGGCCAATCCAAGCGGGACGGTACGCAATTCACGCGTGCGGATCAACAAAAGCGGCCACAAAAAGCTCCCCCAACTGCCCGTAAAGATGAAGATCGCCGCTGTCGCCAAGGCGGGTTTGGCAAGGGGCATAATGATGGTGGCATAGATGCGCAGGTAGCTAGCGCCATCGATCTTGGCCGCATCTTCCAGCTCCATGGGAATCGAGAGAAAGAATTGACGCAGAAGAAAGGTGATAAAGACATTGAACATGCCAGGGACAATCAAGCCCATGTAGCTATCGATCCACCCAAAACGGCTGATCAAGACATAGCTGGGGATCATCGTCACTTGGCCGGGGATGAGCATAGTTCCCAAGTAGAGTAAAAAGAGCTTATCGCGGCCCGGGAAGCGCAGCCGCGCAAAGGCATAGGCCCCCAAAGAAGCAGTCAAGAGCTGGGTTACGACTGCGGTCAACGCGATCAAGAGACTGTTGCCTAGATAAAGGGCAAAGGGCTGAAGGGTCAATGTGCCAATATAATTATCCAAGCTAAAATAGTCGGGAATCCAGATCGGTGGGAACTTCGGCGCGTCCGTCTCTTTGAGGAAGGAGGTGCGAATCATCCACAGAAAGGGGAAACTGACCAAGAGCCCAAGCAAGAGTAGCAACAGCGAGCCAGCCAGTTGAGCGCCAAAACGCCGCTTGGGGGGCAGAGAGGATATGGTAAGTGACATGAGCAGCATCCCAAGGTAAGTACACGTTGATTCAGTTTTTTGATCTAGCCCAGGGCCAAAGCCACCGGGCTACCGAGCGACGCCGGCCCAAGTCCGCTTCAGCGGGCGTTGTGCCCTAGCACCATCCCGGTAGGGCGGTGCGGAATCAACCAAGTAGTAAGTAACAATAGGCATGAAATTTACCACGAAGAGCCGCTGCATTTTCAGCCCTGCGGCGGGCCTTCGTGGTAAGCTAGGTACATATCAGCCAATCACACCTAGCTTGTGCTTAAATATCCAACTTCACATTCGGCCACTTTTCTTCCAATGCCTTATTCGTCTCTTCGGCAATAGTGGCTAAAGCAGTGGCGACATCACCCTGGCCCGTTTCGTAGATCGCGCCATAGTGCCGCGACCAGGAATTCTCAAAGTCAAAGCTTGCCAAGGTGGAGCGGTCTGTGAAGGCCCACTCCAACTGCTTGATAAAGACATCGGGGTGCGCAGCTTTGCCACCAGCCTCGAGGTACGCCGGTGTTGCACTCCAACGGGCAGGGATCCCACGCCCGGGGCGGCCCACCATTTCGGCCAAGGTGTCGCTGCTGGTGTAGCTCTTCAGGAAAGCCCATGCTTCCTCAGGATATTGGCTTTGGGCACTAGCACAAAAACCGGAACCACCAGTGACGGTGATCTTGTCTTTGCCCAATGGCAAGAAGCCAATATCAAAGGGCGTTTCTACTTCGGCATTCTTGGACTGCAACTCCCATTGGCCCTGGAACTCCATCGCGGCGAGGCCCGCGGTAAAATAGTTGATGCCACCGCCAGCTAATTCGGCGGCAGTCGGCGCGACCTTGTGCGTATGCACCAGATCGACCATAAATTGGGCCCCTGCGGCAGCCTCTGGCGAATTGATCAAACAAGTGCGACCTTCGTCATCATAGAGGCGACCACCAGCACTGTAGATAAAAGCTGAGGCCAGATAGTCACCCCCGTTGGCCAGAACGCCCCACTGCTCGCCCTCTGGTTTCGTTAGGGCTTTGGCAACTTCTACAAATTGCTCGAGCGTCCATTGGCTGCCATCCTCAAAAGGTGGGTAGTCAATCCCAGCCGCGTCAAAGAGATCTTTGTTATAGTAGATGCCATAGGTCGATTGATCATAGGGGAAGCCCCACCAGCGGCCCCAGACGGTAAAGCCCAACGAAACACCTGGCGCAAAGTCATCCACATTCACATCGGGATCTTTTTCGATAAACGGATTCAGATCCATCAGAAGTAGCTCGGAAGCCAACGGCGGCACATGCGAATCACTCGCCATGATAATGTCGGGCAAACTACCTGCCGCCGCGCCAGCCATGACACTGGTGATCGTATCACCCCAATTAGCATATTCCAATTTCAACTCTACGGTCGGATATTCTTCCTTGAACTGATCCAGCCCCAACTGCCAGGTGTGCATATCACTTTCATTGAACCAGTTCTGGAAGCGCAGCGTGATCGTTTCCGCCGCGGGTGCGGCGCTTTCACTAGCGGCCGACGACGTTGCCGGAGCAGGTGCCGTTGTGGCAGGCGCACAAGCGACCAGGGTCATTCCGCCAGCCACAATGCCAGCCAAGCGCATGAAATGACGACGACTACAGCGGACAGCAGAGGGCGTGTTCTGAGACAGCATAACATCTTCTCCTTTTGGGTAGGTGGCTCCACAGAGGGATAGCCAATTGCAGAGAAAAAATGCAGACAATCGCTATAAACCAAAATAAGTTTTGGTCGAAGCGGGTGTTTTATGCGAGAAGGGGGGTAATTCCGTGCCGTTTCTACCCCAGAGAATATCATTGGTTCAAAACTTTGTCAATATAGTATACAAAGTTTAGCAGCCAACTTATTGACAAAGTTGCAGAAACCATTATGATAGGGGAATAGGCGTTTACTATGCCACCGACGACCGCCCACCTCGCTAAGCATGACCACCACAGTGTAATCAGCAGTACCTAGGAACAAGAGGATTGATTGTTTGAAATATCAAGTTGGACAACCCGAACTACTGAAAGAGATCAACCGCAGCCGTGCCTTTGACATTTTAAAAAATGCTCGGATCATTTCACGGCCTGCCCTCGCGCAGCAGACAGGGCTCAGTCGTGCTACGGCCAATCTATTAATGGAGGATCTGCTACGGGTGGGCATCGCCCATCATGTTGGGTTGGGCGATTCAACCGGTGGACGGCCACCGGCACTGCTGGAATTTAACCCGCGCGCGGCCTACGCCTTGGGCGCGCGCATGCATGATCACCAGTGGGGCATTGTCATTACGGATCTCGATGCCAAAGTTCTCTACCGCCTTGACCTCCCCATTACAGGCGACACTCCCGAAGCCGCGGTGGATGCCCTCCAACGCGGGGTTGAGCGTTTGCGTCAGGAAGTAGATGAGCGGCGGCTCTTACCCGCCATTGGCCTAGGCACGCCTGGTTTGGTCGATGTCCATGCTGGGATCATCAAAACCGCGGTTGATGTAGGGTGGTTCGAAGTGCCGATTCGGGCCATGGTGGAAGAAAAGCTAGGTCTGCACACCTTTGTCGCCAACCGCAGCAAGGTGGGAGCCCTTGCCGAATATTGGGTCAACGTTGAACAGGGCATTCAAGAGATCATCTATCTTTCGATTGGCACCGGTGTCGCGGCTGGGGTTGTCCACGAAGGGAAGTTGTTCTTGGGGGCCAACTCCAGTGCCGGTGAACTTGGTCATGTTACGATCCTGCCCGATGGCCCCCTTTGCCGCTGTGGGAATCGCGGCTGTCTCCAAGCGCTGGTCTCTGAAGCCGCGATTGCCGACCGCGCCCGCATCCGCATGCGCGAGCAACGTGATTCACTCCTGTGGGAGCTGGTCGATCACTACCCAGAGCGGGTCACGGCGGTGATGGTGCTCGCCGCGGCAGAACAAAAAGATCCCATTGCTTGCGAATTGGTCGCCGAAACTGCCCAATATCTAGGCATTGCCATTGCGAACTTGATCAACCTCTTTAACCCCGAACGCATCATTCTTGGTGGCCCCGTGGGGCAAAATAGCCAGGTCCTGCTGGAGCCACTCACCAAAGAAGTGCAACGCCGGGCCATGGCCTATCCACTCTCGGCCACAGAAATTCGCGCCAGCCAGCTTGGTGCGGACGCCGGTGCCATTGGCGCGGCGGTGCTGGTCTTGCAACAGGCGAGCGAATTGATCTTTACCTTATAGGCGGCGCACCGATCAACGGCGTAACTTATCTAGCTACACTATTTTCAATTTGACATATCGACCCTTATCGATACAATATACCCATGAAGATTGATAGCCGTGTTATCACCTTTGCGAAAGCCCTTGCCGACGAAACTCGGCAAGAGATTATGAAGCTGCTCTGCTGTCAGTGGCTCAGTGTCAATGATGTGGTTGCAGCCTTGGATGGTCGCGTCAACCAACCAACCGTTAGCCATCATTTGAAGTTGTTAGCCGCCGCGGAGCTAGTCCATGTACGCCAAGCAGGGCGGCAGCGTTTCTATTCGCTTAACCAGGAGTGCTTCACCGTCTGCTGCGGTTCACTGATGCAGAACTTTGCGCCAACCTATGCCGAGCAGTGCTCAGATAAACCAGGTTGCATTCCTGTAGCACTAGATTATCACTAAATCCTACACCTAGCCGATGGAGTTACCATCGGCTAAATTCTAAGCAAAAGTATCGATACCTATCAATATAAAGGAATTTTGCATGACAAGTCAATCGCTACCCATCGCGATCATCGGCGCTGGTCCCATCGGCTTGGCCGCGGCCGCCCACTGTATCCAGCGCGGTGAAACACCGATCATCTTTGAAGCGGGTGCAGACATTGCCGCCAATGTGCGCAGTTGGGGCCATGTTCACCTCTTTTCGCCCTGGCGCTGGTGTGTCGACAAGGCCGCTGTTGCCCTGCTCGAACGCCATGGCTGGCAACAGCCAGAGCTAGATGCACTGCCCACCGGTCATGCCTTGATCGATGCGTATCTGCAACCGCTAGCCCAAACGCCGGAAATACGCAGCCAGTTGCATCTCAACACGCGGGTCGTCGCCGTCAGCCGGCGGCGCATTGATAAGATGAAAGATATGAGCCGTGCAGATGCCCCTTTTGTGGTGCAGGTGGAACATCAAGGCGAGGAAGCGCGCTTTTGGGCACGCGCCGTGATCGACGCCAGCGGGACGTGGGCCACGCCCAATCCCATTGGGGCCGATGGCCTCCTGGCACCAGGCGAAAAAACCAACGCAGCCCAGATCAGCTATGGCATTCCTGATGTGCTAGGGACCAAACGCAGCCGCTATGCCGGGAAGCGCGTAGCAGTGGTTGGCGGAGGGCACTCAGCCATCAACGCCATCCTAGAATTGATGGATCTGCACGATACGCATCCAACCACCCAGCTTACCTGGATTTTGCGCAAAGCCAACGTTGCCGCCACCTATGGTGGTTTAGGCGATGACCAACTACCAGGACGTGGCCGACTAGGAATGCGCATCAAGACATTAGTCGAGCGTGGTGCAGTCGAAGTGGTAACCCCGTTCTTCACGACACGATTGGAACAGACCAGGGAAGGGCTACGGTTGATGGGCGACACTCCGCAGGGAGAACGTGCCATTCTCGTTGACGAAGTGATCAGCGCCACCGGTTCGCGGCCCGATCTCTCCTTCCTACGCGAGGTACGGCTGGATCTGCACCCAAGTGTAGAAGCACCGAGTGCGATTGCACCGTTGATCGACCCCAATGTCCATAGTTGTGGCAGTGTCCCACCCCATGGCGAGAAAGCATTGCGCCATCCAGAGCCCGGCTTTTACATGGTCGGGATGAAGAGCTATGGCCGAGCCCCCACTTTTCTGCTCGCGACAGGTTATGAGCAAGTGCGTTCGGTAATAGCTGGCCTGGCAGGCGATTGGGAGGCCGCCGCGGATGTACAACTAGCCTTGCCCGAAACGGGCGTCTGCGGTGTGCCAGACACGGTCGATGCCAATGGCTTCGGATTGGGCAGCGCTTGCTGTGGTAGTCAGCCAACACCCCACGCCACCACCTTGATCCCGTTGCAGTTGACACCCCTATCCCTGACGCCCACCTTTGCTACCGACCGCACTCTCTCCCCAGTTACGCGGGAAGCGAGCTGCTGTGGTGTCACGGCGTGCTGCACCGATGGTGCGCCCGTGACCGCCGATGCCTGCTGTACCCCAGCCAGCAAGGCAAGCGCAACCGCCGAGAGCACGACCATGAAAAGGCAAGCGTGTTGTGACTGAGCAGAAGTGGCACTTGGGCTGGCGCGCCCACGAGCCAGCGATCCACACCCCCGCCCTTTATTATGGCTGGATCGTAGTTGGTGCGCTAGCCATTACCGAACCGATCTCCTGGGGGATTCTCTTCTACGGCTTTGGGGTGTTGCTCACCCCCATCCAACAAGAGATGGGTTGGTCCCAAGCCCAACTTACAGGGGCCTTTTCTTTCATGATGTTAGTTTCTGGCCTTGCTGGGGTGCCGATCGGCCATTGGTTGGATCGCCACGGCGCACGAGGCTTGATGACCTTGGGTTCCTGTCTCGCGACCCTCGCGATTATTGCGTGGGCGCAGGTGGAGCGTTTAACGAGCTTCTATCTACTTTGGGGAGCGATTGGCGTCATTAATGCCATGATCTTATATGAACCGGCCTTTGCCGTCACCGCCACCTGGTTTGTCCGCCAACGGACTCTAGCCCTCACCGTGTTAACCTTTGGCGGTGGGCTAGCTAGTGTGATCTTTGTGCCGCTCATCACCTGGTTGGTTCAACTCTATGGCTGGCGCAGCGCCTTGTGGCTCTTGGCCGCGCTCCTTGCCCTGACAACCATTCCCCTCCACGCGCTGTTATTGCGACGATCACCCGCGGATCTGGACTTAGTGGCCGACGGTGAAGCAGCCAGCCAGGGGCTTGCCACCCCACACAGCCAAGCGCTCACCCCTAGCATCACCGTTGGCGCGGCTATGCGCACCTATGTCTTCTGGCTGCTTTCAGTAGTCTTCGCCCTCGCCAATCTATCAGCGATAGCCTTGGCGGTTCATCTACTGCCCTACCTGACGCTCCAGGGCTACTCACCAGCCTTTGCGGCGTTGACGGCCAGCGTCTTGGGTGGCAGTCAAATCCCCGGGCGCTTGATCTTTGGCCCGCTGGGAAGACGGCTCTCCTCCCGCCGCATTACCGCCATCCTCTTTGGCATGATGACCCTGGGCCTCACGATCCTGCTGCTCGCGCCAACGGCTTGGCTGATGTTGGTGGGCGCAACGCTGTTTGGGATGGGATCGGGGGCCAGCTCGCCAGCACGCGCCGCCTTGGTGGCCGAATTCTACGGGATTGGCAACTATGGCACCATTAACGGCGTGATGGCGTTGGTGCTGACCCTCACGCGGGCTGGCGCGCCGGTGGCTATGGGGTTACTCTACACCTGGACGGGCGACTATACCGCGGTCTTTTGGGTGCTGATTGCCAGCGCCGCGGGCGCGCTCATCGGCATTCTTGCCACGCGTGAGCCGACCACGGTCAGCCAACTGGCTTAATGCTTGCGAAGGGGTTGCCCACGGTTAGGGCAACCCCTTCGCAAGCTGTCGCTTAAAATTCGTTATTCACCCGAACTGGTTGTCCGGTGCGTACCGACTCGATGGCCGCGGTCAGGGCCGCAATCACCTGCGCACCAGCGACCACGGAGGTCAGCGGTTGAGCTTGGCCTTCAATACAGTCTAGAAAGTGGCTGCACTGTTCGGCCCAATGATGGACCTGGCGTGTGTTAACTACCCGTGGTTTGTGCTCTTTAAATTGTTCCTTCCAATCGTGCACAATTTCGGTGCGGTGCTCCGCACGGTGATTGCGGTACAAGCGGCCACCCCAAATCGTCCCTTCGGTACCATAGAGCACCAAATGACCGCCGCTGGGCGCATAGCCACGGTTCCCCGATGCGGCAATCAGCTTGCCGACGGCACCGTTCGCAAATTGCAGCGACACAACATAGCAGTCATCCAGGGGGAGTTGGGGCTCACCTTTGTGGTTGGCAAAGGCAAAGACTTCGGTCACGGTCGTCTGCATGGCCCACAACATGAGCCCCAAGGGATGGCAACCACCGCCCAAGAGAATATCTTGGGGCGCGCCAGCCTCGGTGCGCCAAGGCGTGTAGCTGGTGGGGCCATAAAAAGGACGCATGTCGGAGATATAATCGCCTTCGGCGAGCCAGACATCACCGATCTCACCGGCGCGGTAGGCGGCAACCATGGCTTGGTAGTCAGGCCGAAAATGGTAGACATGACCGCCCAGAAAGACCAAGCTGGTTGTGCGCACATCGGCCACCAAACGGGCCGCATCGGCGCGCGACGTTGTCATGGGCTTCTCACAGAGCACATGTTTGCCCGCCTGCAACGCGCGATGGCATTGTTCCCCATGCAGATGATCCGGAGAGCAAATGGAGACGGCTTGGATGTCATCGCGCGCCAAGAAAGCATCCAGGGCCGTATAGGTGTCAGGGACACGCAAACGCTGCGCCTGTTCGGCCATCTTGGCTTCAGCTAGATCATAGAGCGCGACAACTTCACAGCGCGGATCGGCTTGGTAGCCACAAATATGCCCCTCGGCAGAGATGCCACCGCCCCCAATCACCCCAATACCAATTTTCTCACGCATAGCCTTCTTCTTTCTACCTCGATTGCATAGGTCTTAAAATAACGGAACATCGATCCACGCGCCGCCCTGCATGGCGGAGGTGTGGGCGCAAATGCCGGGTGCAGTGAAATCGATCGCCCGCGCGATGTCAATTGGCGGTTTGGTCTGCTGTTCAATGGCGGTGATAAAGTCGCGCACCATATAGTATTCGGAAGTCCCATGACCACCCGCTCGGGCTTCGGCAGGGGCATAGGGATCGACGGTTGAACACTCAATCAGCTGGGCACCAGCCTTTTTGGACATCTCTTCCTCTAGATAAAGACGCCCTTGCGTACCATCCCAACCGCCTTCGCGGCCAGTTTCGACAAAACCTTTGGTGCCATAGAGGCTGTAGAAGATCAGCTCATGGTGGCGCGGCGCGACTTGGCTGCGTAAGATCTTGATGGTCGCGCCTTTTTGCGTCTGAAAGAGGCCAACTTCCATGTCCAGAAAGCCAAGTCCTTCCTCGCCTGGGTAGATATTCTTCCCCGAATGGACGCCGGTGGCCTTGACGATCCGATCATCCATGAGGGTTAAGAGCGGCCCAAGGCAGTGAGCACAATACCAGATCGGGGCGCGTGGGTAACGCCAGCGGCGCTTGCCCGTGACAGGATCAATGAGCAGATCGACGATCTCGTGCAGATATTCCCCTTCGGCATGGAAGATCTTGCCTAGCTTATTCTGGTCGATCAGCTTTTTCCATTCACGAATATAGTGAAAATAACAGTAGTTCTCAGCCATCATATAGACACGGCCACTTTTATGAACTGTGTTCACCAGTTGTTCACACTCGGCCAGGGTATAGGCGGCGGTCTGTTCACAGAGGACATGTTTGCCACTCTCTAACGCGGTAATTGCTTGAGGGGCATGAAACTCAATAGGGGTAGCAATCACCACAATATCGAGGGGGGCATTGACAAAATCATCGAACTTCGTAAAAAGTTGCTGATCACGCAGGGCAAAATCAGCGCCTAGCTTGGTGAGCGAATCTTCCTCAAGATCACAGAGCGCCGCCACTTGAACATGGGGATGCGCGGCCAAACTGCGCACCAGCCCACTGCCGCGGCGCAGCCCAACAAACCCAACTTGCCATTGCTTAGTCATTGTTTTCTCCGAAAGCGTTCAAAGTCGCCGATAACGATTTGCTACGGGCGCGGCTATTTGATCCCCGTCATGGTAATGCCCTGGATAAAGGTCCGCTGGGTAAAGAAAAAGAGGACAATCACCGGCGTAATCATGATCGTTGATGCGGCCATGAGCAGGCCCCATTCGGTCCGCACACGGCTAAGAAAGCCATAAAGCCCAATCGCTAGGGTAAATTGATCCTTGTCACTCAGATAGATGAGAGGGCCGAGAAAGTCATTCCAGTTAGCCATAAAGGTGAAGAGGGCAACCGCGGCCAAGGCAGCACGCGCCAAGGGCAGGATAAGACGCCAGTAGATCTGAAATTCACTCGCGCCATCGATCTTCGCAGCGGCGGAGAGTTCTTGGGGAATGGTCAGGAAAAATTGGCGCAACAGGAAAATATAGAAGGCATTACCGGTAAACGCGGGCCATGTCAAGGGATTGGGGGTGCCCACCCAGCCCAAATTGCGAAAGATAATAAAGGTTGGGATCAACGTCACCGCGCCGGGGATCATCAAGGTGGAAATGAGTACCATAAAGAGTCCATCACGGCCAGGCCACTGAATCCGCGCAAAACCATAGGCAACGAGCGAACAGGAAATGAGCGTAGCCGCCACGTTAAAGAGCGTGATGTAGAGCGTATTGCCAAAATAGCGAAAGAAGGGAATAAAAGTCGTTGCGCGGGCATAATTGCTCCACATGAAGGGCGCGGGAATCCACTCAGGTGGGAGTCGAAAGAGCTGCTCAGGTGGTTTGAGCGAAGTAGACAAAAGCCAGAAAAAGGGCACGGTGAAGATCAAGCTCAAGCCGATCAATAGAAGGTGACCGAAAACGCGACGCTGCCACGACCGTTTTTGCCTGTAATGCACGATTGGTGTCGTCACCGATAAGGCGGGTGCTGTGATCGATTCATTAGCCATTAGGTGCTTTCCCCTTCATAGTATACCCAGTGGTTGGCGCTCTTAAAGGTGATCCAGGTCAGCAAAAAGATAAAGGCAAAGAGCAGCCAAGCCATGGCGCTGCCATAACCCATTTTGAAATAGGTAAAGGCATTGTTATAGAGCAAGAGGGAGTAGAAGAGTGTCGAAGAGGCTGGTCCGCCGGTGCCTTGTGAGAGGACAAAGGCTGTGGTGAAATATTGAAATGCGCCGATCATACCCAACACCAAGTTAAAAAAGATGGTAGGCGTGATCATGGGCAAGGTCACATTCCAAGTCTTACGGATCATCCCCGCGCCGTCGAGGTCAGCCGCTTCGTAGAGGGCTTCTGGCACATCTTGGAGCGCGGCTAGAAAAATGACCATACTGCTACCAAAGGCCCAAAGCCCAATCAAAATCAACGCCGGCTTAGACCAAGCCGGGTCGGTCAACCAGCCAACGGTAGGAACACCGACGGCGCGCAACAGCGCATTGAGCAGGCCAAATTGCGGGTTCAGAATCCACGCCCACAACATGGCCGAGGCGATGTCGGGTACGATGCTAGGCAAAAAGAAGAGGGTGCGATAGACAGCCATGCCGCGCAGCTTGAGATTAAGCAACAGCGCTACCCCCAAGGCAACACAGAGATTGACCGGCACGGCAATCAGCACATAGTAGAGCGTGTTGCCGACGGCCTTCCAAAAGAGGGGATCGGTGGTGAGCAGGTCTTGATAGTTACCCAGCCCCACAAACTGGGGTGGCGAAATAATATCGTAGACGGTAAAACTATAGTAAATCGATGCTAGAATCGGATAAAGCGTAAAGACGCACAGCCCGACCAACCAAGGTGAAACAAAGAGCAACCCATTGCGCAGATCCCGCCGCACAGCGCGCGTCCATCGCCACGTCCGCCGCTGTGGCCGGTTGGCCGCAAGCTCTTGCCAGACAGCCATATATTACTCCTCAAGGAATATTGTTAGTCATTGGTCATTGGTCATTGGTCATTGGTCATTGGTCATTGGTCATTCGTCATTGGTATCTGTTCCCAGTAGGACAAAGGACAAAGGACAAAGGACAAAGGACCAATGACAAAGGACAAAGGACAAAGGACCAATGACAAAGAATTAGGCGGCCAATGCTTTGTCCAGCTCAGCTTGAACATTTTGGGTCACTTCGTCCAAGCCCGCTTGAGCACCGACTTCTTCACGCACGACGAGGTCGTAGATGCGGGCCAGTTCATCGTTGTAGTAACCACCCACGGGGATGACCGGGAAGAAGTTGGTGGCAGCAGTCCCTGTTTGGGAGAAGACTTCGAGGTAGGGCACCATGCGGTTCTCTGCCCCCATATAGTCGCGCAGGCCCGCTTCCCAATCGCGAAAAGCAGCCTTGACACAGGGGCCATTGAGCGTTTTGTAGCCCATCAGCGCGGCTTGGTCGATAAAGGCATATTTGATGAAATCCCAGGCCGGGTCGCGGTGGGGCGACTCTTGAGGAATCGAATACATCCAGCCGCTGATGGCATAGTTGGCGCGCTCCGCTTCTGTACCGCTGACCGTCGGCCAGAAGGTCACGCCGTAATCAATATCGGGCGAGAAATTGTCCAAGGCTTCAAAGGTCCAGAAACCATCGAAGAAGAAGGCGGCCTGTTTGGTTGAGAAGGCATTACCCGCCTCATAGGTGCCAGGGCGTTGGGTAAAGGCCGAGAGCTTGTTGATGTCTAAGGTCTTTACATATTCGGCCATCCACTCGAGTACTTCCACATTCACCGTTTCATTGGCCGTAATTTTGCCGCTGGCTTCATCATAGAAACGGCCCCCATGAATAAAGGTCCAATTGCTCAGGTGACCGGCCCCCGGTGCATAGCCAATTCGCTCAATATCACCACTAGCATTGGTCTGGAGGATCTGCAACGATTGTTCGATCAACTCCGCCGCGGTGGTCGGTGGTTTTGCAGGATCGAGGCCAGCATCGCGCATGGCGTCGCGGCTATAGAAGAGGCAGACATAGTCCGCGCCACCGGGCAAGGCATAGAGCTTGCCATCATAGGTGGAGCTGTCATAGATCGAGACGACAAAATCCTCGCGCGTATGGCCAGCACTGGTGACGAGATCGGTCAGATCCAGCAAGACCCCCTTGCGCCCCATGACAGCCAACGCGCCCGGGCGAATATGGTTACAGTCAGGCGGTGTACCCGCTGCGATCAAGGTTGTAAGTTTGGTCTGCCAGTCGGGATCAAAATTCCAATCGATGGTCACATTGGGATTTTCCTTGGTATATTCATCCCCAATCAATACCATCAGACCGTTGTATAATTCGCCCCAGTTTTCGGCCAACACATTCAAGGTGATCTGTTCAGTGCTGGGGGCAGCCGCTTCTGCCCCAGTAGTAGCCGGTGCGGTTGGTGCTGCGGCTGGCGTACAGGCGGCGACAAGCAGGCTTCCCGCGGTGAATGCGCTTGCTTGCAAAAAGTTGCGTCTCGATAGGTTAGTCATGCGATTTTCTCCTCAAATAAGTGCGATCAGTAGATTACACGCAGTATCACATAGCTTGTGGAATTGGTTACGCAGAGAAATGATGGGGTCTGCGAATAGAATGGGCCATCTTTTACAGCGCGGATTTTTGTGGAGGCAAGCTTACTATAACCAAAAGCAGCAGATCATGTCAAATGACTTTTTAGAGACAGGTTGAAGGAGCCGCCTTTACACTTGGCCGTTTTTTATGCGAGGTGAGAAAATAAGCCAAGAATTGAGCAGGGGCTGAGCCGATATTAAAGCGCGAGCAACTGTGCCAAGGTTATTTCGGCCAACGAGGTTAGCACGAGATCCGCTTCGGCAAAGGCCATATGGGCGGTCATCCCATGCGGGGTAACAACACACTTCAGCCCGGCGCGCTTGGCCGCCAGCAAACCATTGAGCGAATCTTCAACGGCGAGGGCTTGGGTCGGTTCCACCTGTAGCGCACGGGCGGCCAAGCGATAGAGGGTCGGATCGGGCTTCACGGTGGTCACGTCGTTGGCCGTGTAGACAGCCTGAAAATAGTGCCGCAGGTGGCGAGCTGCCAGATGTTCTTCTACCCAATCGCGTGTGGAGCTAGAGGCAATCGCGAGAGGAATTCCCTGCGCCGTGGCCGCCGCAAGCAGGGCCTCGACCCCAGGCCGTGAGGGTTGTTGCGCGACCAATTCATGAAAGCGGCGACGGCGGCGCGTGCGAAGCGCGGGGCGATCGATGTCGCCCCCAGAGAGTTCGGCCAGGAGGCGATAGGGATCAAAGGTACCCGAAGCCGTACCGATGTAGGTGCACCAGAGCTCTTTGGCTAGATCACAACCATGTTCAACAAAAAGCTCTTGCCAAGATTGGTAGTCGGGGGTTTCAGTTTCGATGATAGTACCATCAAAGTCAAAGATAATTGCCTTCAGCATAACTTATGCTCTTATGCCGCGTGACGTGCCATAATATAGAAGCCGCCTTCAACGATGCTATCGATGCGGGTTGGCGGCGGCACGGTGCTTTGTTGTTCACAGCCACAACCATCAGCAGAGATCGAGAAGGTTGCCGCGCCCATGCCGACATCCATTGGCACGAGCCACGTTAGATCACCCTTGCTACCGCGGATCGAATGCAACGAACGTTCGATGACGCCATTAGGGTAGGTCACCACCAAGACGAGCGTTGCCACACGGTCGGCGCTCTGATCAAGCTGGATCTGAAGCGTCTGCTCTGTGCCAGCCGCGACGCGTGGCGTCGGCAGATCAACACGCAGTTGCGGCGCGGTGAAAGTTGAAGCCAACATCATCGGTGCGGATGAATGCGATGCCCCTAAGATAGTGCTAAGCACAAGCAAGAGCGGAACAAGGTAAGCAAGTTGGGACATGCTGCATTCCTTTACGGGTAGCGGGTATAAACAGCTGGCTAACATCCAAGCCCAGCAGCGGCTGGCGAATGATTGATACCCCTATTCTAGCCTACCTTATTTCGTATCGCAACGTACAAAATTCGTTGGAATGCACGCCTAGCTGCGTTCTGGTTGAGCAGGAGATAATACGGAAGCGATTGGGATGGCGAAATAAAAGGTGCTCCCTTTGCCAAGGTCGCTCTTGACCCCAATTCTTCCCCTGTGAATCTCAACCATTTGCTTAGCAATATATAAACCCAACCCCGTGCCACCATAGGCGCGTGGATCAAAGCCGTCAATCTGATAAAATTTGTTGAACAATTTGGGGATCATCTCAGGCGGGATCCCCGGCCCTTGATCGATCACCTCCACATAGACCATCTCCTGCTCGATTTGCGCCGTCACAAGCACCAAGCTCTGGTCAGATGAGAATTTAATTGCATTCCCGATGAGGTTAATCAGGATCTGCTGCATGCGGTGCGGGTCAACCCGCAGCAGCAACGCGACGGTGGGCAGCTGATGCTGTAGGTCAATCCGTTTCGCGTCGGCCTGTAGCTTTAATAATTGGAACGTCTCCACGATCAGTGTCCGCATATCCACTTCTTGTAGATCTAACGGCAGTTGTCCCGTATCCAAGCGTGACAGATCCAGCAAGTCATCCACCAAAACTTTTAGACGAACAGCGTTATTCTCCAAGATCCCCATGAGTTCTTGTGTCACGGGCGGATCCTTGCCGATCAGCTTTTGCAGCAGTTTGACGGCACCACTAATCGCAAAGAGGGGGGTACATAATTCGTGAGATACATTCGCTACAAACTCCTCTTTTAAGCGCATGAGCGCCTGCTCCGCCTGCTCAATCCGCTTGCGGGCCGTGATATCCAGAGACAGGATAAAAATTCCTTCTGGAACGGGTCGTATCCGCAATTCGAACCACCCCAACGTCCCATCTGGATACACAAACTGATTCTCTAGATTCTCGGCTGTCCGCTCTTGCAGGCAACGCTGTAGGAGGGCAAAGAGTGGCGTTTGATCAATGCCCGGATACCGTTCCATCATGGTGAAGCCAAGCAGATCCTCACGCTTGCACTGACCATGGTGGGCCGCTGTCTGATTGACATAGAGATAGCGCCAGTCATAACCAATTAACTGGCAACCCTCCAACATATTATCAAAGAGCCGTTGATACCGTTCTTCGCTGTCACCGGACATGGCTGGATTCATGAGCAGATGCGCTTCTACATTCGCCACATGATGTTGAGCTTTTTGGAGATACTGTTGAACCTTAGCCAGTTCTGAAGATATATTCTGCTGAGGTGTCATAAAGCCTTTATCCACTACTATCCGACTATGTACACTACGCGAAGTCACATATAGAACGCTAGACAGCCGTTATCAGGAAAATAAAGGCCGGAATTGGCCGGACCATAAAGCGTTAACAGCTGTAACCGGTCTACCGTAAGAACGACAACTGAAGCTAAATCGTTCACGATAATGGTCCAAATCGCACATGGATAACCTGTATTTCTCTACACTTTTACGCTAAATGGCAGTTTTCTGACAATCACGCGGCGCGGATCATCCATGGAGTAGAAACGACAGCAAGCAGACCAGTCGTTTGCCTTGGTCTGCTTGCTAATTCGTTAGATGGACAAGGAGTTACAAAGCAGGAGAGAGGAAAACCTTTGGGAATTATCGATCATCCATACGCGCCATGCGGGAGGAAGCCCAACAACCGCTTTAGCCGCGGATCGGCATCCGCATAGATATGTTCCGGCATCTGGTAGTTCATAAAGGGATAATATTTATGGCCGATGATCCGTCGCGCATAAGTCACTTGGGTGATATAGCGTGTGCGCTCACTTTGGTTCGGCCCGCCGCGATGCCAAACTTGATTATTAAAAAGTACGACGCTTCCGGCTTTTCCAAGATTATAGCGGATCTGGCTTTCCCACGGAGTTCCCTCCAGCGTCGCTGGGCAGGGTGCGCCAAAGAGATGCGAGCCCGGAATCACTTCGGTGCCGCCGTGCTTGGGCTCGGTGACATCGGTCAGATAGTAGTTTGCCGTAAAGAATAACACCGGCAGCCGTACATTCTTCGGTGCTTCGCCTTCGGTCACGAGATAGTGCGGAGCGTCATCCTGGTGCCAAGTATCAATCCCGGCTCCCGTCGGCGTCTTGAAGGAATTGTTATGGATCACATGACAATTGGGCGCGACCAAAGCTTCCGCCAAGCTCACGATTGGCTCCAGGTTGAACAAGCGCCGATTCGCGGCGCTCGTTTCAAACAAACGGTGCGCCAGAATCAGCTTGGCATTGCTGGCATTCAAGCCAGTCGGGTTATTCTCCAAAGCCCAGTCCAGGTCGGCGCGCAGTTCCGCGCATAAATCCGGTGGCAGTACATTCTGAAGGAAGAGAAAGCCTTGTTGGTGAAATTCTTCGACCCAGGCTTGAAGCTGAGCATCACTCACCACTTGGTCGGCAAGGTACTCGGTTGTCGTCGTCATGATTGGTTCCTCTGGTTACAAAAAAGAGCAAGGTTTTACAGGTAATGGGTATCACAAAAGAGTTGTCGGCTTTGGCAAAACAGACAACGCTTGTCTAGCGCATAGTACACAAATCTGGCAACAAGTGCAAGGAGCCCAATAACGCCAGCAGTGGCAAGCACCAGTCGCGCACCAACAAATCTACCACAGCCGGATATGCCTTACTTCAAGTAGGGCGATAGCACATCCCGGGCGATCAACAGACCCCGCTTGACCAACTGTTCTTCGCCTTCAAAGGCACGATCTTCGTGTTCAATGCTACAAACATAATCATAGCCCACCGCGTAGAGTGCGCCCAGGAACTTGGCCCAATTGACCTCGCCCAACCCAGGGAGCCGGGGGATCTGCCAACCCATGCCCAACGCCATCACCCCACGTTGATAGAACTGCTCGCGATCAACGCGCATATCTTTGGCATGGACATGAAAGATGCGGTCGGCAAAGTCATAGACCACGCGCTCATAGTCGATCATCTGCCAGATAAGATGGGAAGGATCGAGATTAAGGCCAAAGTTGGCATCCGGCAAGATCTCCCACATCTGTCGCCATACATAGGGGCTGATTGCCAGATTGTTTCCCCCCGGCCACTCATCGTTGCTAAAGATCATGGGGCAATTTTCAATGGCGATCTTGATGCCATGATCAGCCGCAAATTTAACAATCGGCGGCCACACCTTGGCAAATTCAGCCAAGTTTTGCTCCAGCGTCAGATCTTTGTTACGCCCCACAAAAGTACCGACAATGGGCACATGCAACTTTTCCGCCGCCACAATAACTTTTTTCAGATGGTCGATCACCATGGCCCGATGGTCGGCGTCGGGATGAAGCGGGTTGGGATAGTAGCCCAGGGAAGAGATTTGGATGTTGTATTGGGCCAAGGTAGCATGAATGGATTTGACCTGCTGAGCATCTAGCGCAGCAACATCAATATGGGTAACACCCGCATAACGACGTTCGGCCTTGCCCACCGGCCAACAGGCGACCTCAATCATGCCAAAGCCGTTCTGACTCAACCAAGCCACAACTTCTGCAAAGGAGAGATCGGGCAACGCGGCACTCATTAAGCCTAATTTCATCGTGATTCCTTTCTTAACTAATAAGGGCGGAGAAGTGACCAACTAGGGCGCCGCGGCGACGCTAATCCACCGTTCTTCTTGGGCGCTTTGATAGATGGCCTCACCCAGTTGCAATTCATAATGACCGTCGGCAAAGGTGGGAAAGTCAGCCGGGGCGGTATAGTCGCCTTGGGCAATATAACGATAGACGGCCACATAGAGCTGCTTAAAGGTGTCAGGGAAACCTTCGTTATGGCCGCCCGGATAGGAGGCGAACTGCCGGGCATGATCACTAAGGAGGGCCGGATCTTTGAGCAGTAATTCATTGGGGCGATCGCGATGCCCAATCAACAGCTCATTGGGCCGCTCTGAATCCCAGACAAGGGAGGATTGTGCGCCATCAATTTCAAAATAAAGGCGGTTTTTTCGCCCCGCGCTCACCTGCGAAACAGTCACCACACCACGAGCACCACCGGCAAAACGCAACAGGATGGTGGCATAATCTTCCGTGTGAATGGGCTGTGGCACGGTCTCCCGCACAGCCTCGATCTTGCCCGTAAAGGTATCAATCGCTATCTTGGGCTTTTGGCGCACCGGCAGAAAGGTATGAAAATCGGCACAGACGGCTTCAATGCGTTGGCCGGTAATAAAGGTCATGAGATCCAGCCAGTGCGAACCAATATCCGCCACGGCGCGCATGGCACCCCCCAACCCTGGTTCTAGCCGCCAATTCCAATCCGTCGGGAAGAGCAACCAATCCTGCAAATAAGAGCCTTGGACAATATAGATATCACCGATTTGGCCGCGCTGGACCAACGACTGGGCATGATGGGCCAAGGGATAGAAGCGAATATTAAAATTCACGGCATGTACCCGCTTTCCCGCCTGCGCCAAGGCCAACAATTCGGCGGATTCTTGTGTATTCATCGCCAGCGGCTTTTCACAGACCACATGCTTGCCCGCTAGGAGCGCAGCCTTGGCCTGTGGGTAGTGTAAGTGATTAGGTGAGGTGATATGGACGACCCCGATTTGTGGATCAGCCAGGAGTTCTTCATAAGTGGCATAGACTTTGCCCAGTTGCAAGGCATCCGCCTTGGCTTGGGCCCGCGCTGGCGAACTGCCGACAATCCCGGCCACAGTGATCCCCAATCGGCGCAACGCCTCAATGTGGGCAGGGCCGATAAAGCCCGTTCCCACCACACCAACCTGAAGATCCGTTGAGACACGCATGAATTTTCTCCTGTAAGATTTGCCCGGAATGACCTCAATCCCTAGGCGTGAACTTGCGGAATACCCATGTTGTTCAAGATACCACAGCTTTGGCATTGGGGAAAAATTGGTTCATTCGGCAGGGCAAGCAACGGGGCGCGGATCATATACAAGGTTCATTACATTTTTGGGATGCGCACCGCCCTAAAGCAAGCGCAGACAGGTTTGACAAACTGGTTTGGTCTCTGGTAGGGTCTACCCCAAGGTAACGTCGATCCTTATCAAATTGCTTTTCAGAGAAATGTTGTTATATGAATGCTTTGACAAAAAAATGGCCGCGCTTCCATTGGCGCGGTGAGACAAGCCAGCACGCCCGACGCTGGTTGCGGATAGGGCTATTCGGTGGCCTGCTCGGCGCGCTTCTCTTCGCAGCGGCCTGCCGCCCCACGCCGGGAAAACCCGCCGTGCCGACTACCATTGGGCAGCCAGAACCCGCCCTTGTCACAACCCCGCGCCCCACCGTTGCGGTGCTTCCAGCCGCCCCAACACCCCCCTTGCCACCGCCGACCCTGGCGGATCTTTGGAAAGGGGATGCACACTTTGTGCTCGAGATGGCAGAAACCGGTCTGCCCATGGGCGAGTCAGACACGCTCATTGCCCCCAATGGGGAGTGGTGGTCCTATGTCCATGCAAGTGAACGGTCCGCCGGTGTGGTCGATCAATGTGGTGCGCCGGTCGCGTTCCCTGGCTGTGTGGTGATCTATCGTAGCGACGACCAAGGCTTGACCTTCCGCCATGACGAGCCGCCTATCTGCCAAATCGCTTGTCAACAATGCCCGTGTACCGCCGAAACCGATCACATTGTCCAGCAACAATATCCGCGTGTCATCGCCCATGACGGCCAATATTGGATGGTCTATGAATACCAAGGACGGGTGATGTTACGCCAATCGGCAGATGGCCTCAGTTGGTCCACCCCCACTTGGCTGGCCGACTCGTTGATCTGGCATCTCTGGTATGCCAATTGCCCTGCCGAGGAGCGCATCGGCGAACATCCCTTCGTCCCCTTTAACTATGAATGTCTCCGGGGCGGCCCACCAGGGCTTTGGATCGAAGAGGATACGCTCTATGTTTTTATGGCCCAAGGGCAGAATCCAGGGGCCATGGGCTGCTTTGCCCGCGACCTAACGGCGGCCACAGAGGAGTTTGTCCCCTGTCGCCACAACCCCCTCTTTGTCGGCAGCGCTGAATATGGCCCACTCGATCGGATCGACGCTGGGGCCAATGCCTATTTTGACTTTCGGACGATCAGCTCTGCCGAAGTGATCAAAGTGGGGACTGGGGAAGCCGCTCGGTTTTATCTCCTCTATGAAGGGGTGCGTGGCCCTGCCGCAGGCGCGCCAGGCGACACCCAATTTGCGCTGGGCTTGGCGCGCAGCCGTACAACCGCGATAGATGGTCCTTGGGAAAAATATCCCAATAATCCCCTTTTGGTAGATATGCCCGGCAACATTGGGCTTGGGCATGCCGACGTGGTGATCCTAGAGGGGATAACCTATCTCTACACCTCGCTTGACGGGATTGGGCGCAGCCGTCTGCGCTTAGCTTGGTCAACAGAGATCGATTGAGAAAGCCAAGCATTTTATTCGCAGGCGGGTGCAGGTCGATGACGGCACAAAGCCTGACCGGGTTGGAAAATCTGTCAGGCTTTAGCTGACAAGCTAACCTTGGGGTGTAAGTTCTAGTCTATTGGGGCAAGGCTACCCGTGTCCCATTTTGCGCGGCCGAGGAACGGATCGCATCCCAGAGGCGTGCCATGCGGAGGCCGACTTCGGGCGGGCAAGGGTTGGGCAGTTCGCCATGGCGCACAGCCAAGAATTGTTGCCAAACGCCCAGCGACTTGGGCAGTTCGACCGGCACCGGCTTAGGATCACCGGGGCGCTGGATCTGGAGAAAGCTCCCCCAAATATCCGTGAAGATCACCCCTTGGGTACAAAAGACCCGCACATCTGCCGTCGAACGGGTACAGGTGTCGCCACAGGCATTCATGGTGACCAACGCGCCCGATTGGAGACGGGCAATCACCGCACCCAGAATTTCAACGGGCGTTGCACGCGGATCGAGCCAGGCCGCCACTTCCGTAAAATTTTCACCAGCCAGATCAGTGATGGTATTGAGCATATGCGCGCCCGTATCGAAGAAGAAGCCACCACCAGCCAATTCTGGTTGCTGACGCCAAGTGCCCAGGTTCGGCGTTCGCCAGTTCTCCCAAGAAAGCCCCGAGATGGTCAGAATAGTCCCTAATTCACCATTGCGCAGCAGCTGTACCGCCGTCCGAATCTGCGGCGAGAGACTCCCCGGAAAGGCCACCACCAGGAGCTTGCCAGTGCGGTCGCGCGTCTCGATCAAGCCAACGGCCTCTTCGCCAGTAATGACCATGGGCTTTTCCAAGAGAACATCCAGGCCAGCCTCCAGACAGGCTTTGGTCTGGGCAAAATGGTAGGCATGGGGAGTGATGATCAGGGCGGCATCCAGTTCATGGCCATAGTGCGCCAAGAGTTGGATCAGATCGGGTTCATTGGGGGGTGGCGTTAGCCCTTGTTCAACAAAAAGTTCACAGGCTTTGGCATAGGCCGCCGCGGACGGTTCACAGATCACCCGTACTTGGGTGGTTGCTTGTTGCGCCAACATCGCGCGGAGATGGCCGAGGGCCATGCGCCCACAACCAACGACAACGGTACGTACTGGTGTAGAAAGTGACATAGGTTATCCACCATAGCAATAAGACCAACATACGCGGTTGCGCCGAAGGTATGCGCGGGTTTGGCCGTGGGCGTCGGTCTGGAGAAGGATCTAACCGGCTTTGTTACCGCAGAAGGAGTTGGTCCTGCACAAAGCCGCTGAGAAAAAGGAACGCGTGTTGATGTCATACGCGGCAGATCGCGGTAGGTTACGCTGGTTTAGCATGCGCGGCAGCTAGGTTAAAGCGCTGGAGATATTGATAGCTCAAGGTAATACTTTCAAGAGGATCGCGTTGACAGTGATCCTGTTCGACGACGATCCAGGGTACAGCCGTCGCCCAAGTGGCTTGCACAATGGCTGGCCAATGGAGATTGCCCTGCCCCACTTCGGCAAAGGTTTGCTTGCCGTCGGCCCCCATGACCATATCTTTGTAATGGACGACGGCCATTCGCCCTGCCACCTGCCGGATCCAAGCTGCGGGGTCACCACCACCATGTTGGACCCAGTAGGTGTCGATTTCGGCCCAGAGATAGCGAGGGTCGCTCTCGGCCAGGAGCAACGCCAACCCCGTCTGCGCGCCAAAGCGCACAAATTCATAGCTATGGTTATGATAGCTCAGGGTAATGCCCGCGGCGGCCAATCGCTCGCCAATGGCCGTAGCCTCGGCGGCAAAGCGCTGATAGCCAGCTGCGCCTTGTTCATGATAACGCCCTGGCATCGCCACAATGGCCGTATGAGGACAAGCCCAAAGCCGCTGGCGTTCCATAATGCCCGCCAGATCATTGACAAAGAGATCATAATCAAAGTGGCTAATGCAAATGGTCAGCCCTTCGTCGTCACAGATCTGCTTGATGGCCGCCGCGGGCAAGTCGGGATGATGTTCCAGATCGAGTTGGACGCCGGTATAGCCAATCGCGCGCACCTGATGCATGGTGGCGGCAAAATCAGGCAGCGTCTTGATGAAGTGACGCAACGTATAGACCTGGACAGCCAGACGCGGCACAGTTGTCACATTGGCCTCCTACTGTCCGGCCATGGCACCGGCCATGGTCCCGCGGATCAAATATTGGCGAGCAAAGATAAAGATCAGCAGCGATGGCAGCATATAGATCAACCCCATGGCATTTAACATGCCATAGTCGAGATTGGTATAGGCAATGAGGGCGCGGAAGAGGCCCAAGGGCATGACAAATTTGTCGGCATCGGAGAGAAGGATCAAGGGTAGGAAGAA
>JAHBVH010000019.1 GCA_019637645.1 Caldilineaceae bacterium | reverse complement strand
TCTTTGTCATTGGTCCTTTGTCATTGGTTCTTTGTCATTGGTCCTTTGTCATTGGTCCTTTGTCATTGGTTCTTTGTCATTGAGCATTAATTATTAGCCATTGATTATTGATCATTAATTCGGTCGTGTGCTTGCTATAGGGGTGGGGACTGGGCTACTGTACACTATAGCAGCCCATGCCTTGCTTGCCAAATGGGTGGGCGAGGGGTAAGCTATAGGGCAATGGAAAGGTACTACGCCAAGCAAGAAGAATGGAGGCCGCTATGCAATTTGGCTGTTGTTGCTCAATTGAACAGGCCGAAATCGCGCGACAAGCCGGTTTTGACTATTGGGAATGTACGGTTGTTTCGCTGTTGCCAGAGGCCAATGAAGCAATCTTTGCCCCAGTGTTGGAAAAATATCAGCTCGCGCCGCTACCCGTCCGCGCTTGCAATGTCTTTCTGCCAGGTGATCTGAAAGTGGTTGGCCCAATGCTCGACCACCTACGGCTCCAAAGTTATGTGCGGACAGCATTACGCCGGGTGCATTTGATCGGGGCCGATGTGGTGGTCTTTGGTAGTGGGAAGGCGCGGATGGTGCCAGATGGCTTTGACCGCGCCCTGGCCGAACAGCAACTGGTTGACTTTCTACACTTTGTCGGCGAGGTGGCATCCACGCATGGCATTACCGTGGTCATCGAGCCGTTGAACCGGCAGGAATCGAATATCGTGAATAGGGTGGCGGAAGGGGTGACCTTGGCCGCGCGCGTCAATCATCCATCGATTCAGGTATTGGCTGATTTCTATCATATGGATGAAGAGCAAGAACCGCTCTATCATCTGACGGCCTATAAGGATTGGCTGGCCCATATTCATGTGGCCGATAGTGGTCGGCGTGCGCCAGGTACCGGTAGCTATCCCTATGCGGAATTTGCCGATCTGCTGCGCCAGGCCAACTACCAAGGTATGGTCTCCATTGAATGTCGTTGGGAAGACTTTGCTGCGGAAGCTGGCCCAGCATGCCGTTTCCTCCACCAAGTCTTTGCCTAGTGCTTTGGTTGCTTCAGCGTATGCCGTACTGCGACGACGGCTGGCTCGTCCCCGGCAC
Source organism: Caldilineaceae bacterium (assembly GCA_019637645.1). The sequence continues at coordinate 107,654 of JAHBVH010000019.1, read as the reverse complement.
CGTCTCTTACAGCACAAGTTGCGTTTCGAGCAACCCCATTTCGTCGAGGGCTTCATAGGCATAGATGTGTACAAGATAATTGGCATCGTTCAGACAGTGGAAGAGCACTGGTACCGTGGCTGGCGTGCCAATTTTGCGCAGAGCAGCGGCCGCGCGTGAACGGGCCCCTTGGTGTTCGCTAAAGCGCAAGACATCGCTCAAGGTCGGCACGGCTGCCGCACCACATTGGGCCAGGGCATCGGCGGTGGCCTGGCGTACGGCTCCGTCGAGATCAGCCAGCCGCTCGGCTAGTTGGGGCAGATAAGGCATGAGGGCTGTTGGTAAGCGCTGTGCAAGCGCGCCTAAGGCCATGGCTGTCACCGTGCGCAGGGCAACATCGCCATCGGCCAGGGTTGCGGCAAGGAGGGGCAAGGCTTGAACTGTGCCACATTGGGCTAAAGCACGCACGGCCCACCAGCGTTGGTCGGGCGTGCCGGTTTGCAACAGGGCCAGAAGGTCAGGTTCCGCCGTTGCCGTCAAGTGCAGCACCACGCGCTCGGTCTGCTCGTCATCGTCGGCCTGAATGGCTGTGAGCAGCGGCGACAATTGCGTTTGGTTATTCACGGTTTGGTTGTTCAGTGGGGCCTCCCAAGATAGATAGATTTGTCTAGGCAGGACCATGGTTGCCGTGGTGCGGCCCTCTTTGGCTTGTCTCAGGCACGTCCTTTGCGTAGAAACGGTAACTAGTACACCTGACAGGTTTTTGAAAACCTGTCAGGTATGGACGAATCATATGCCTTTGCCAACCGTTGCGTTAGGGAATTGGTTCATAGAGCCGCAGCCAATCCACCGTGATCTCGGCCATGGTGCGTTCCCCGGCACCACCCGCCAACCCTGTCGCGCCAAAGGGCAGTACGGGCGAATCGACGGTAAAGAGCAGCTGCTCATTGGCGTAGAAGCGGAGCGCTTGCCCATCGTCTTCCAGGGCCAAGAGGTTCTCATAGCCAGCTGGGTTGAGCACTGGGCTCGAACGCCAGGGCTGGAGGGTTGTCAACGTGCCAGCTTGCCAGAGTAAAACTTCATAGTGGGCCGTCCCATTGACCACAAATAGATAAAAATTGCTGGCGTCTTGGTAGCGCGCCAGAAAACCCGTATAGCCCTCTGGCTTGAGGTCGGCGATTGTAAAGCTGGCGTCGATCCAGTAGGTGGTGAGATCTTCAACGGCCAAGGTGCTCCAGGCCAGCCGCCCTGGCCAGAGCTGGAAACGATAGACGCCGCGGTCGGGTACAGGGGCTGTTGTCCATTGGCCAGCCTGTTGATCGGCCGCTAGCAGGCTTGATAGCGTTGTAAATGTATCTTCGGCGCGTAGCTGGTAGTCCGGCGAAGGGGCAGAAAGCATGGGCGTTGCCATTGTCCCCTCCCCCCCGATCCACGCCCCGATCTGGGCACGGACTTGGGTCCAGGAGGTGGCTGCACCTGTGCTTTTGGCGACAATCAGAAGTCCTGTGGTAAGCATCAACAAAAGAACAAGGGCAATGACGCTCCATTGCTGCCACTGGGCCAATCGCGACCGCGGTGGTCGTTGCACAACCGCGCGTGCCGTGGGGCGACGTGGGGATAGCCCAATCGCTACCCGTTTTTGGGCCTGGGCGTCGGTCGTGGGGGGTGGTTCAACCGTCCCTGCTTCGGTCTCTATGGAAATTGACTCTGACTGCATGGATCATGCTCTTTATGCGATTCACGATGCAAAAGTAGGGAGATTATATCATCAGGCGATTCCCATCAGCAAAGCGACTGTCCCATGGCTCTGAACGCCAAGCTGTTGGACTTAGCCGATGTTCTCACGAAGTTCGCGATTGTCCTAGCGCTGACCGACGGCGGCTGACCGCCTGCGCGACCACTGGTACAATGCAGATTCAATCAACTGATCTTGTTTGAACAGCAAACTATTTGGTTGGCTGCTTGCCTTGTGCACAACGAATGCTAGATCAACGCTATAATGCTGCGGATCGTTTCACCCGCATGATCAGGGGGGCGTCTAGCGGTTGCCCCACCACACCTGTTGCGCGGTTTCCCCAAAGATCCACGCTTGTTCAGTGGGGCTGAGTTGGGCTAGGTAGGCAAGCGGAAAGCGCAAGGAATTGTCATAGCCTTCGCGTGAGCTGACCGGTGGCCAATCGCTGCCCCACATGATGCGCTGGGGGCCGAAAGCTTCGAGCGTCATTTCGACCAGGGGTGGGATATGGGCAAAGGGGTGGGGCAGGGCACAGAATTCCCCAAAGCCGGGTAGTTTGATGGTTAAATTGGGATAGCGCGCCAAGGCCATGACTTGTTGGAATTCGGCATAGGGCGGCTGCGCACCAACGCCAATGCCCCCGAGATGTTCAATGATAATCGCTAGATCAGAGAAGCGTTCGACCACTTCCCGAAATTCGTCACTGAGCAATGCCGCTGGCGTGCAGGGCGCGCTCACCACAAGTTGCAGGGCCGCCGCGGTCCGCCAATGGGCGAGCGGGTCCGCTCCTTTGCCCCGGAACGCGGCGGGCAGGCGAATCCCGCCTATGCCCTGCGCGGCCCACTCGCGGATCTGTGAACCGTCATCATCGGCTTCCACGATCATCGCGGCGGCAAACTTGCCAGGATGCGCGGCCATGCACGCCAACAGGTATTGGTTGTCGGTATTCCCCATATACTGGATGAAAACGGCCCGATCCACGCCGCTGTGCGCCATGTGATAGAGGAGCACTTCGACCGGTTCATATTTATGGATGCCTACATGGCAGTGTGTATCGATGATCATGCTCTTTCCTCCACCGGTTTATTCATGGTTTCTCCCTGTTTTACCCGTCCGTATACCCTTAGAAATGGTTTAAAAAGCAGCGCAGCCTAATGAAGATTAACCATTACATTCGGTAAACCAGTGCTGATTTCAATCAGCGCCTGCTCGGTCAAGCTGCGCAAAAGTGCACGAGTGAGCTCTACCGCTTTAATTGCTTAACCTTCATCAGGCTGTGCCGGCGAGAGGAAGCTGCGCTGAAGCGCACTGGGGTGGCAGCCCGCTTGCGCGGGGCTTCTTCGGCCAGCTCCAGCGCTTCAGCCTTTACCGAATTTAATTTTTACCCTTCATCAAAACCAGTCAGGTGTGGACGAGTCAACCACCTTTTGAAACAGCTTCTTCGCAAACGCCTAGTCGATCACCGCGCGGCCGCCCATATAGGGGCGCAGCACCGGGGGAATAACAACGCTGCCATCCGCTTGTTGATAATTTTCGAGAATGGCAATGACGACACGGGGCAAGGCCAAGCCCGAGCCATTGAGGGTATGGACAAATTCAGGCCGTTCACCTTCCGCTGGGCGATAGCGAATGTTGGCGCGGCGGGCCTGGAAGTCACGGAACCACGAACACGAGCTAACCTCTAGCCATTCGTTGCAACCCGCAGCCCAAACTTCCAAGTCATACTTCATACAGGCCACAAAGGAGAGATCCCCGGTGGCAATTGCCACACGCCGATAGGTGAGGCCGAGCCCTTCGAGGAGCGCTTCGGCGTCGTGGGTCAATTTTTCTAGTTCTTCACGCCCGTTTTGCGGCTCCACAAATTTCACCATCTCCACCTTCTGGAATTGGTGCACCCGTTTGATCCCGCGCACGTCTTTGCCCGCCGACACCTTTTCGCGGCGGAAACAGGGGGTGGACGCCACATGATAGAGGGGCAGGCGACCGGCTTCGATGATCTCATCACGATACATATTGGTCACGGGCACTTCTGCCGTGGGGATCAACCAATAATCTTCTTCCGCGTCGCGATAGAGGTTGTCGCCAAATTTGGGGAGATTGCCCGTGCCTTCCATACAATATTCCCGTACCATAAAGGGCGGATAGACCTCTTCGTAGCCATGCTGCGTGGTGTGGACATCCAAGAACCAGGCGGTTAGGGCGCGTTGAAGGCGTGCGCCCGCGCCGCGTAGCAGATAAAAACGGCTACCCGCTAATTTGACGCCCCGTTCGAGATCAATGATGCCGAGCTTTTCGCCGATCTCCCAATGGGGCTGGGGGGCAAAGTCAAATGCCGGCAACTCGCCCACCACCTTGAGCACGACATTGCCGCTATCATCTGGCGCGACAGGCACCTCTGGATCTGGTGGGTTGGGTATCCGCAACATGGCATCGCGAAATTCCACTTCGACGACATTGAGGCGGCTTTCGATCGCCGCGATCTCGTCGCCAATCGCGCTCATGCGGGCTTTGAGTGCGTTGGCCTCCTCGCTCTTCTTTTCGCGCATGAGGGCACCCACCCCCTTAGAGCCGGTATTGCGTTCGGCCCGCAGTGTCTCCACTTTGGTCAAAAGTTCGCGGCGTTCTTCATCAAGCGCCAAGGCCGCTTCCCATGGCGCGTCTGTTACATTGAGTTTGCGCATGGCATCGGCCAACGCTTCCCGATTTTCGCGCATCCAGCGAATGTCTAGCATAGCATCCTCGTTTTTCTCTAACCTGCCTCTAGCGGGCAAATAAAAAGTCCCTTTCGTCGTTTCAGGACGAAAGGGACCCCGTGGTGCCACCTGATTTTGCAGGACTCGCGGGTGCCACATGGCGAACGAGTGCTGCCTCATTTCACGATAACGGGTGCAAACCGCTCGGCCATGATCGATCCCCGCTACAGGGACAAGTTTCTGCCGAGAACTCAAGAGGGGCTAACGGGCTGCTGGTCTATCGCCTCGCACCAACCGGCGACTCTCTGTCAGAACCAGTAAGCCTGTCATGGCCTCTGTTAACGTTGATGTATATCTATTTTTGTCAGATTTTGTCAGTGCGCTGCCCCGAACAAGTTTGGCATAGCGGGGTACGCCCGATCATGGTTTAGCTTACCATAAGCGTGCCGAATTATGCAAAGTTTGGGCGCAGCAGGTGTGATGTGCTTGAGCAAGCGCGGTCGGCTTTGCCATGTCGCTAAACGAGATGCGCTGGGGTTGGCGGCATTAAATAATCGGCTAATTCACAGAGGTCATCTAGGCCAAGCGGCGTGGGACAATCCACAATCCGTTCGGGCGGGACCTGGAGATGGTTGATCAGCCAAGCGCGCAGAGGGGCTGGCATGGCTTTTTCAATATCCAAGCGGATGATCGGTGCGGCAGGAATCCCTGGCCGTTGCGCATACGTGGGGGCGGTGGCGCTTCCTTCATTAGATGCGCGTAGCAAGCGAAATTGGTAGGCTGACATCACTTGTAAACCGCTAAAGAGGAGTGGCAAGAACGCGCGTACAATTTCCTCACGCCAGAGTAGGCAACGTAGTTGGTGCCGCCGCGTGCGTTGTGGCAGACAGGGCTGCGCTTGGATCAGGCGTGGTAAGCGGGCCGGAATTTGGACAACCCCATAGCGTTCGCTGGTTCGTCCCTGTGGATTTTGGCCCTGTAAAACGACCAGAAAATTTAAACGACGCCCTTGTAGGTAGGGAAAAGGATGGCCCGAATCGACCGCGAGCGGGGTCAACAGCGGGTAGATCTGGTGCTGAAAATAGGAACCAAGCCAGCTACGTTGGGGTTCCGTCAGCTGATCAATGGTGACAATCTGGGCATGATACCGTTTGATGCGGGGCAGTAAGTGACAGCGAACCAACTGAGCTGCTTCAGTGAGCAACGTGGCTACGTCAACCGCGTCGGCCAGCTTCTGGGGCGGCGACACGGAAAATTGACCAAGTGGCGTAGATTTTGGCATCCCAGCTTGGTCAATGTCTTGGGCCAACTCGCCCACCGCACGCAGCCGTTTGGGGACGGATAGTCGTGGGGATTGGGCTTGCTTCAACAAACGGATTGGGAGAGAAATTGGTAAGGTTGTCATCATAACGCACAAGTATAACAGGTCGTAGAAAAAGACGCAACCTTACGAAAAGATGAACAGGCCATGTTGCTGGAAACAGTTCAGAAAAGCTTCTTTCGTTTGGGTTATGTACATCCCTGTTTGTAAGCCGAAGTGTGTCGGTTGAACGCCCAGCATGGTTGACAGGTGAAGAAATCGTAAAAGCAGCCGCCTTGTCAGCCAGGCTAGCTTGCCCGAAGAACCTGTCAGGTTTTGCCAAAACCTGACAGGTTTAGGTGCGTCGCTCTTTCAAAGAGAATGAAAGCTGAAAATTCTGTTAGGAAAACCACAGTTATGCAGAATTAGGTGTGGTAGAATAAAAGGAATCTTCATCCCATAGGAACACCATGGCCTGCGTTTTTGGGCAATGGTTCACGTTGGCAATGGTTCACGTTGGCAATGGTTCACGTTGGCAATGGTTCACGTTGGCAATGGGGATTAGCCATTGGCAGCCTGCTTGGCGTTGGCGACACAACACACAACTCCGTCGATCCCAGTTCGAACAACCACTGTCCGATCACGTCTGATCAGATCTAGCAAGGAAGGAGCTACAGATGGATAGCAACATTCTCATTATTCTATTTTTGCTCGTGGGGCTACTGGCTAATTTTGTCATCCCAACGCGCAAAAAGGATCGGTCCGAGTCATAGGGCGTAGGGGGAGGTCAATTCGCTGACCTGTTCCTCGGCATCACCTACCAAATGACTCCCCCCCACAATCCCTAACCCTATACCCAGGGGAAGGCAAAGGTAGGCTGATTGGCATAGCGTTTCATCTGCAAGGTCAAGCGCGCCCCAGTGCCTGGCTCGAGGTGAACCGTAAAGGACGCACCCGCCACGGTGGTGGTTTGCCCATACACGGTTACCGTCTCGATCTGGTGCTCGCCATAGCCTCCGCCCTGAATAATAACCGTGCGGGGTGCCATCTGATTCACATTGACCAAGGTAACGACGGTTTCATGGTCTGTCATCTTTTCCACTAAGGCCGCAACATCTTCAGGGATGCCGGGACGCCGTTGGACCGGATCGAAGTAGCGTAAGCGGGCGTGGAGGGAAGCACCAGTTCTGCCCGTGGGCAGCCCGCCCAACATAAGCTGTGTAAGCGCTTCAGTCGTCGCCGGGTTGATATGGTTTGGATCATCGGAAAGACGGGTGTCTGGTGTCGTTGGATCGGCTCGCATCAGCTCCACTTTGCGCCGCACCTGATCCAGATCCCGCTGTAACGCCTCGACGGGATAGGCTGCATTCTGGCCCTGCAAATAATCAATCCACGGATTTTGATAGACCAGCCGTAGATCGTCGGGATTCATCGACCAGTAGTAGACCTCTTGCCCACCCGAGTGGAAGGGATAGGGCTTCCAGTCGTACCAATCCTCTTCGCCAAAATAATCCCCATAGGCATTCGGCCACATGGTTTTGCCATCAATCTGGCGCGCATTGGCATTGATATAGTCTATGACGCCACGCCAAGTATCAACATAGCGCTGATCACCGGTCACCAGCAGGGCGTTGCCAAAGCCATAAAGCGCCCGCACATGGAAATAGGTGCGGTGGGCGAGTTCACCGGTTTGGGGTACTGTCACGGTAAAGCCCCAGCCATAGACGCCGCCATACCAGCGCCCGCCGGCGTCGCCACCAATGGTGCCATCAAGCCCAATATTGGTCGGAATCATGCCACCATTGGCTTGGGTGCGCTCGACCCACGCATCGACATACTCGATCAGCCAATCGCGATATTTGCTTTCACGCGCGATGGCAAAGGCATTGAGCGCCAGCGTGGTGGTACAGAGGTTCAGCGGCTGATCGCCGACCACATCATTATAATCCTCAAAGTGGGCGATCATTTCGGCATAGGTGCGCTCCCCGTGGAGCGGCGAAAAGCGCCCTTCAACTTCAATGGGATCGCCCGCCCAATCTTGCCCCGTTGCCTTGCGCAGCAAAGGTCCGCGGCTGCCATTAAACATGCTGCGGATGATGCGATGCTGGGGGTCATAATTGGGCGCTTGGGGATCTTCGTTCATATAAAACCCCGCAAAACGCCGCGATCGTTGTTGAAATTTGCGGTCGCTGGGGTCACACAGGCCCTCCAAAAAGAACGCGGAAAAGCCCTCGCCATTATGAAACCAATCAAACATGACGGGGAATTCTTTGTAATACATGCCCTCGCGGGCTAGGGGCACTTCCACTGTTTTTGCCTCGGTATATTGGCGGAGATGCCCTTCCCAAGCTTTTTTGTAGATCTCCAAAACACTGGTGGGCGCGCCAAGCGTATAGAGCATGGTCCAGTTGAGGAAGTTTTCGGCGGCGTCGTCGGGGCCGTCGTTGCCCCCCCAGCGGGGAATACAGAGTAAATAACCGCGCTCATCAAAATAGTGTTCAAAAAACTCATGACAGGCCGTGGTCTGAACCGCCAGGAGTTCACGCTCTAACAAGGCCCAATAGGGGGGCGACATGGGGGTATTCAAGGTAATGACAGTCTGGTTCTTTGGTGCCGACACAGGATCATCCTCTTCTAGGAAAGTTGATGCGATTGGGGTGTCTGGGGATGGTATACCATCCCCAGACACCCCAATCGCATTGAATCGAAAATTTGGCAAGGAAAACCGAACGAGATAACAAGAGAGAATCAGAAACCGCCAAGGAAGGTTGCCTGCTACCCTAGCCGCCTTTTCCCAAGCGTTCTCTGCGCAATGCTGCGGCCACTGGCCCTAGGGACCCCAATCCACCACTTGTTCGGTGGCAAAGCCATAGTCAAGCGCAACGGTGATGGGCAGTGGCCGTTGGTTGCTGCCATCAGCATTCATCACCCAGAGCCGCCAAGCCCCGGCTTCGTTGCTTTCGGTGCGGTTGCTGAGAAAGACAATGTACTGCCCGTCGGGGCTCCACGCGGGCGCGACACTGCTGGGCATGGTATCCACCAAAGCGGTGGCCGGCCGTGTGAACGCGGTCAGTCCGTTGCCATCGGGGTTGATCGCAAAGAGCTGCCAATGCGATCCCTGTCGCTGTTGGAAGACGACCCGTCCTCCCCCGGGCTGCCAATCGGGATCTTGGTGATATTGTCGTTGAATTTCAAAGTAAAGCTTGCGATTGGTATCCTCGGCCTGATCGGACGTAATCTGGAGACCGCCGGACGATTGATAGACGATACCACCGCTATTCCAATCGGGCGCCATCGCCTGTTCTAGCGTTGCCAGATCCCGATAATTGCCCCCGTTGCGATCGACGCGCGCCAGCTTTTCAATATGATTCTTGCTCTGGGGATTGGCATAGGCATTCCCACCGGGGAAGAGCGGCTCGCGATAGCAACGGCCATTATCGGCATAGACAAAGCAAGGCTCAAATTCGTCGCCGCGCACAAAGACAATCCACTCTCCATCGGGGCTCCATTTGGGGGAGCGCAGCAGTTCGCGTTCACCCCAGATTTTGTGCTCGTTGCTGCCATCGACATTGATCACATAGATCCCATTGTCACCGCCACCCCGGGTAAAGACGACCTGTTGCCCATCGGGGCTCAACGCTGGGTCAAAGCCGGTGGTCAGCTGGCGGAGGGCACCGCTGGCTAGCTCATAGAGATAGATTGGGCCGCCAAAGCTGCTCTGAAAGACCAACTTGCCTTGGAGTCCGCCCGCTGCCGCCGCGGTCACCGCTGCTGTCGTGCTGGCCGGCGGTGGCGCGGGAAGGTCAGTGGCAACGGCCACCTCTAACAGGGGCGCGGTAAAGGCCAGATATTGGGCCGAAACCCAACCGGTACCATCGGTCAACTGCACTTCGACCCAAGCACGATCGTCGGTACGGTTGAGAATGGTCAGGGCCTGCTCGGGTTCGGCTTTGCCAATGACCGGGTAGCCGACACCCGGGCCACTCCGAATGTTGAGCCGTGTGCTGGCAAGCACATACGCGACTTGCTCGCCGCCCTCGCCAGTGGCTGGCTGTGTCGCCACCGTAGGATTGCTTGCGGTGGTATTGCTGGTTGTCGTGGCGGCTGGTGGCGCAACAGGCGTCGGTGTGGCGGGATCCGTGCTGGCGCTCGTTGCGGTTGTCGGTGCTGCGGTTGCGACCGCGGTGGGTGTTGCTAGGGTGAGCGCGACCGCTTCGGTTGGCAAGGTCAACCGATAGAAGACGAGAAGCGTGTCGGCCTCTGCCCAGCCACTAGTCCCAGTGGCGGTTGTGACATAGAGCCAAGCGCCATCGGTGGCGCGTTTGCTGGCAATGAGCCGTTCGCCCGGGGTGGCTTCTCCCGCAACGGTGCCGTCCGTATTCCAGAGCGTTGCGCCGCGTCCACCGGCTGCAACCACGAGGCTATCCGCTGGTGCTAAGGGGAGGGGAGTCGGGGCGTCGGCTTGGGCTGCTAGTGGCGTCGGCCACAAGAGCCACAACCCAAGCAGGAAGATACAGGGGGCTACCCAACCGCACAGGGAGAAGCGCGTTGGGATAGTACGTTGAAAAGTGCCAAAATTGTTTTGCATGCGCGATGTTTTCTAAGTCTAAAAATATCGTAGAACTTACGGACAAAGGGGGGCATCGAAGCGCAGCCAGCTTTTCCAACCCTGACTGCGCTCGCTTTGCGTAAGTTCGCTGTCTGTTACTCAGTTGGTGCCGTCACGGTAAAGAGCGCGGTTGCCGTCATCCCGGGCAATAAGCCGGCCAAGGATTCATCGGTCAGACGGAGTGTAACGGGGTAGTTGACCAACCCTGTGCTTGTATCGCTCACCGGAATCACCAGATCAACAATCCCCGTAAAGGTGTGATCCGGCAAGGCATAGACCGAAACGGCAGCACTTTGACCGACCTGAATATGCCGAATTTCTTTTTGCTCCACATTGACCGTCAGCTTTAACTTGCGCGTATCTGCCAGCGTGACCACGACAGCCCCACCACTCACATTGACCCCTGGCTCGACATTGACGGCCAAGACCGTCCCGGCGAGGGGGGCAACGACGCGGGCATTTTCCAAATTGAGGCGCGCTTTTTCGAGGGCAATGAGCGCCTGCTCGACGCCGATCTCTGCTTGGCGCAGGTCATTCTCATTCGGCCCTTTTTGCATTTTGGCTAAAGTGGCTTCGGCGCTGGCTAAGCTCGCCTTGGCACCGGCCAGCTCAGCGGGGGTCGGCTTGCTCTTCAGCACATTGAGGGCATCTTGGGCGCGTTGGGCACTGGCCAGCGTGGATTGGAGGCTGGACGCCTTGGCCGGTTGAATCGTTTCATCATAGGCGGCTTTGGCGGCCTCATAGGAGATCGTGGCATTTTGGAGTGCGGCGGCTTCACCGGTGGTGCCTGCTTCTGGCATCCAGGCAATTTTGTCATAGGCCCGTTGGGCTTCTTGGCGGGCAATTTCAGCGCGACGCAGGCTGGCATTAGCCTGGGTGAGTTGCTCTTGGGTAGGGCCAGCCTTTAGCTCTTCATAGGCTGCCCAGGCCGAGGCGGCGCTATTCTCGGCGGCGTTCAGCTCCTCGGTGGTTGGGCCACGCTCAACGACGGTCAAATTCTCCTTGGCCAACAGATAGGCGGCCTCGGCTTGGGCGACATCGGTGGCTTCGACGGTTTCGTTCAATTTGGCCAAGCTCAGGCGGGCGCTCTCCAACCCCATTTCCGCTTGTTGAACACTCCACTCTAGCTCTTGAGTATTCAGGGTGACAAGCACATCCCCTTTTTTGACGACATCGCCGACTTCAACGGTGACGGTATCAACAATCCCGCCGACCATGATCACCACTTGGTGCTTTTCGGCGAGATCAACACGACCAACCCCGCTCGGGGCTTTATCGGCCCCCGGCACGGTTTGGGCGAGTGCTGGCTGGGCTGATGGCAAGAAGGGGGTCAAACCACTGGAGAGAAATAGGAGAGTGGCAAAGCTCACCAGAACAGAGACGGCTGCTCTGTGTGGGACGAATAAACGCATGACGGTTGCTCCTTTAACAATTGGTTCCTCTAGGTTTATATAGTTGATGAGGTTCTACTAAGATGGCCTAGCTCCTACGGAAGAGACGCAGAAGCGACTAAGTGTTTGACTCGTTTCCCGAAAACGTAACAGCCAAATAAGCTGGTTTTTTGAAAAACCAACTTACTACCCAATCAATAAACCAATGAATCGTGTCAAATAGGGATGAGTTTCACCCGTGGGCGCGCTATGCATGTCAACAGAACCTAATCGAAGATAATGACTTTTGGATAGAAGTTACGCACTTGGACAAAACCTGACAGGTTCGGAAAACCTGTCAGGTCTCTGGTCGTACCAACCAACTGTGTAAGTCCTATTGGTATAAGAATCACCGCGTCGTGGATGGGTGTATCCATAAGCTCGCTTACGCTGCTGCGGTGGCGATTGAGCTGTCATCGTATCATGAGTGGATTCCACTCTTGGGCTACTGCAGGTTGGCTGCAGGTTGGCTGCACACCATTGCTCGCCATGCTGCTCGATCGGCTGCTCTGTGCCACTTACGACCGCTGTTCTACCTGCGCATCCGTCAAGATAAACTAGGGTAAACATGGCAGCTGCCTTGTTGTGTGAGCCTCTGTTTGGTGTAGGAGTTGGCCAGATGACTCTACTATAGTATAGCGGTCGAAGCGATTCCGTGCAACCTAGCAGAAAGTTGAAGGTTTATTTGTTATACCAGTTAGGCGTTACGCACGTAGGCCAGACCTGACAGGTTTGGAAAACCTGTCAGGTCTCTAAGTACCCAGCCAACTGCGTAACTTCTAACTAGTAATGGTAGGAATCTTGTAAGTTTTCGTTGCATAACCAGCGAACCAGTGTTACAATCAACCGCCAAAGACCCAAAGCTCACCACCCAATGCGTTAGGCGCTACACTGTTGGACCAAACCCAACGGCTTTTTGCAAAAGCTGTTAGGGTGCTGCTTGTCTGGCTCAACCGGAATGCCTAGCGTCAACCAAATCCAGCAATTCAGGAGAGAAATCATGCTAGCTACTGCTGCTGCTCCCCAATTGATGGGCGTGCGTGTTCGCCGCCGTGAAGATCCCGCGTTGATTACTGGGGAAGGAAAATATACAGGTGACCTTCACTTGGATGGAATGGTTTCGCTGGCTGTCGTGCGTAGCCCCTACCCGCACGCACGTATCCGCGCCATTGACACAAGCACCGCCAAGGCGATGCCCGGTGTGCTGGCTGTCTTAACCGGGGCGGAGCTGAACCCCCAAATCGCTGATGTGCTGCCGGTCGATATTCCGGTCACGGGGCCAGGGTATCGCGATGGTCATGCCGTGCCGCGTACGGTCCTCGCTACGACCAAAGTCCGCTGTGTGGGTGACCCACTGGCCGTGGTAGTCGCCGAAGATCGTTATTTGGCCGCCGATGCCGCGGATGCGGTGATCGTGGATTACGAACCGTTGCCCGGTGTCAGTGATCCAGAAGCGGCCTTGACCCCCAATGCGCCGCTACTTTATGAAGAGTGGGGCACCAATCAAGCCTTCCGTTGGGAAAACAGTGGTGGTGATGTAGATGGGGCCTTTGCCAAGGCCGCAACGATCGTCGAGCTACGGCTGGTTAACCAACGATTGATCCCTAGTGCCATGGAACCACGCGCCGTGGTTGCCCGCTATGATCCAGCTACCGATGGGATTACCATTTGGACTTCTACCCAAATTCCCCACGGCATTAAGAACGATGTCGCGCCGCTGCTGGGGATGGCCCCGGACCAGATCCGCGTGATTGCGCCAGAAGTGGGTGGCGGCTTTGGGGCCAAATCCAATGTCTATGCCGAAGAAGTCATTGTCCCTTTTCTGGCTAAATACGTAGGCCGACCAGTCAAGTGGGTTGCTACGCGTGGCGAAGATTATCTCACGACCAGCCATGGCCGGGATCAGATCAACATTGTGCGCTTAGCGGCAGACCGCAATGGCCGTATCCACGCCGTCGATTTGACGGTGATCGCCAACTGTGGCGCCTATTACAGCCGTGTCATGCCTGCCATTCCCACCTTAACTGCGCTGATGATGACGGGCGTCTATGACATTCCCAATGCGCGCTGCGCAGCGATTGGCGTGATGACCAATAAGGGGATCAACGAGCCCTATCGGGGTGCTGGCCGGCCTGAAGCTGCCTATATGATCGAACGCGCCATTGATCTGCTGGCCGATGAACTCGACCTTGATCCGGTCGTCGTGCGGCAGCATAATTTTATTCCGTCGGATCAATTTCCCTACAGAGCACCGCTCGGGGCCAATTACGACAGCGGTGACTATGCCACCAATCTCAAGGCGCTGCTCTCTGTCGTGGACTATCCTGCCTTGCGGGCGGAGCAGACCAAGCGTCGCAGCGAAGGCGGAAAATTAATGGGGATCGGCCTAGCCACCTATGTCGAAATCTGTGGCTTCGATCCCTCTGAATCCGCGGTCGTGACGGTGGACCAAGCGGCCAAGGTGACCGTGCTTAGCGGCACTTCGCCCCATGGTCAGGGGCACAAAACCGCGTGGACTCAGATCGTGGCTGATATGCTCCAGATTCCGCCCGAGGATATTACGGTCATTCACAATGATACCGCACTGGTACCCAAAGGCTTTGGCACCTATGGCAGCCGTAGCGCGGCTATGGGTGGAAGCGCCGTCTGGAAAAATTCAGAGACCGTACGCGAACAGGCCAAACAAGTGGCCGCGCATTTGCTCGAAGCGGCTGTGGCCGATGTGACGCTAGAAAATGGGCGCTTTTCGGTGGTGGGCTCGCCTGCCATCGCCGTCAGCTGGCAAGCGGTGGCCGCGGCGGTTCACCAAGGGGCTGTGCCAACCAGCGTACCCGCCGAGCTGAGTGCCGGTGAGGATTTTGCCTCTGCCGATCAGAACTATCCCTTTGGCGCACATCTGGCGGTTATCGAGATCGAGCCAGCAACGGGCCAAATCGAGATCGTGCGCTATGTGACCATGGACGACTGTGGCCGTGTGATCAACCCCATGCTGGTCGAAGGCCAAGTGCATGGGGGCATTGCCCAAGGGGTGGGGCAGGCACTGCTAGAGAACGCAGCCTATGATGAAAGTGGCAATCTGTTGAGCGGCTCGCTGATGGATTACAATCTGCCGCGTGCGGATAACTTTCCCCACTTCGAAACCAATCGCACCGAGACCCCCTCCCCCCTCAACCCCCTTGGCGTCAAGGGGATTGGCGAAGCGGCCACCATTGGCTCGACGCCTACCATCGTCAACGCCGTGGTCGATGCCCTATCGCACCTTGGCGTGCGCCACCTAGATATGCCGTTAACGCCTGAGAAGATCTGGCGGGCGCTACACGGGCTCTAGGTAGGGCAGTGGCAGCGCTAAAGCTTCATCTTGCTCGCCGAGCCCGTCCGTTACAGTTCGCCGACGTGGGTCATCACTAAGACAAGGCTGGCAAGCGCGGCGGTTTCGGCACGTAAGATTCGCGGACCCAGGCTGACGGGTTGCCAGCCTGTGCTTTGGGCTACTGCGGCTTCCTCGGCGGAAATCCCCCCTTCCGGGCCGATCAGGAGACTGATCACCGGCGCTGCCGAAGCTGATTGGAGCGGGGCGAGGCACGATTGGATGGTTGGGGCCGAAGCGGCTTCTGCTTCCCAAGGCAGGAGCCGCAGTCCGGTGGCTTGGGCAATGGCCGCGGGCCATTCGAGCGGGGGGCCGAGTTCGGGGAGCCGCCCGCGGCCACATTGCTCGGCGGCCTCGCGGAGGATGGCGTGCCATCGCTCATATTTCTTGAGTACAGCGGCGGCTGGGCGAACAATGCTCCGCTGACTGATGACGGGTACGACACGGGCAACCCCTAGCTCGGTCGCTTTTTGTAAAACCCACTCGAATTTATCAGCCTTGAGCGTACACGGGTAGAGGGTCACTTGGGCCACCGGTTCCGGCGGCGCGGGGAGTTCCACTATCACCTCGCCCATGATTTCATGCCGGCTAAGCAGTTTCACTTGGGTGAGGAAGGCGCGCCCTGTGCCATCGAGCAGCACCAACTGCGCACCGGCTTGCAGGCGCAAGACCACCTGGAGTTGATGACGAAGTGGGCGCAAGTCCAGGGGCTGGCCGACAGTGATGGCGTGCTCGGTGAAGAAAAAGTGCTGGAGTTTGTTCATGCTGGCTAGGCGGCGCGCACCACCAAGGCTACCCAATCGCCCTCTTGTTTTTGATCGACCAACTGAAGGCCGTAACGCGCGGCTGCTTGTAAGACCATCTCGGCTTTCTCGGCCAGAATGCCCGACAAAATGAGCGTCCCGCCTGGCGCGAGCGGCTCGGCCAAGGGGGTGTTGGCATATTTGCTCTCAAAGAGGCCAACCAGGACTTCGGCCAGAATATTGGCAACAATCACCTGGAAACGGCCCGGCATGCCCGCTGGTACACTGCTCAAGTCAATGGCAAGGAGCTGCTCACTGATCTGGTTCAACTGGGCATTCTCGCGCGCGACACGTACCGCGAGGGGGTCAATATCGGTAGCCAATACGCTGCTGGCACCAAGCTGAGCGGCCACAAAGGCCAAGACGCCGCTGCCCGTGCCCAGATCCAACACTGTATCGCCGGGGTGGACAACCTCTTCTAGCGCCACAATGCAGAGGCGGGTTGTGGGGTGCATGCCTGTGCCAAAGGCCATCCCCGGATCGAGGTGGATCACAATATCGTCTTGGTTGGCGGTAAACGCTTCCCAAGTCGGTTTCAGCACCACCCGCTGCCCAATCCGAAGTGGCTTATAAAATTTCTTCCAGGCGGTTGCCCAATCTTCTTCTTGGACGACGCGAATTTGGGGTTCGGGGATGGGATAGAGCAGGCCGAGACGCCAGAGCCCTTCTTCCAACTGTTGTTTGATCTGTTCCCCGCGTTGGCCGGGCTTGACATAGGTCTTGACGACGACGCGATACTTGTCGGGGATGGGGTTGCCAAAATCATCAATGCCGGTTACTTCAATTACCGCACCGCCGCCACCGGCTTCGCCAGCTTCGTTGTCGTCGTCATAGCCGCCGCCATTATAGCGATTAAAGAGTTCGCTGACTGCTTCTGCCGCTTCGTCATCGACATCTACCGCAATTTCGATCAATTCCCCAATAATTTCTGTCATGATGCTACTTTCGGCTTGGGCATAGGTCCCATGCAAAACAAAAGCGCGACATCCTGCTCTTCCGTTGGGGCAAGGCCCCGGTTGGAACAAGCCAATGATGGCGCGCTTGGGTGGGCTGTTACTTAATTTTTGGCGCGTTCGACATACTCACCGCTCCGGGTGTCAACTCGGAGCAGATCGCCTTCTTTGATGAAGGCTGGCGCTTGGATCACCGCTCCGGTTTCGAGCGTCACACTCTTCTGCAGGTTGGTGGTCGTATCACCCCGCACCGCGACATCAGCGGCTGTCACTTTGAGGGTTACAAAGGTAGGTGGCTCAACATCCAAGACCGTACTGCCATCGATGACCAGGAGATCGACGTTTTCATTTTCGCGGACGAATTGCATTCGATCAGCAATGGACTCTTCGGAAAGCTCAATCTGCTCAAAGCTTTCATTATCCATAAAGTGGTATTGCTCACCCGCTTTATACAAAAATTGGGCCGAACGGGTTTCGGTGGGCACATCGTCAATGTCCGAGCCAGCGCGCACGCGGTCTTCGATCACGCGGCCTGTCTGGAAATTTTTCAGGCGTAGGCGCACAAAAGCGCGCCAGTTGCCAGGGCTGATATGTTGATAATCAACCACGCGATGAATGGCGCCATTATAGCGAATTAACATGCCTTTGCGCAGATCTGATGTTGTTGCCATAAGTTTTCTGGTATCCTAAAAATGAAAGAGTTACATATTTGGGCCAGACCTGACAGGTTTGTTAAACCTGTCAGGTCTCTGGAGCACCCAGCAGTGGCCCACGCTAGCTGCTTAATCGCTGCCGAATAATCGGTCTAAGAAGCCTTTTTGTTGGCCGGGTGTCTCATCACCAAAGCTTTTCGCAAGGGCTCGGAAGAGCTCTTTTTGTTCACTATTCAAGTTCGTGGGCACCACGACCCGGATGGTAATCACCATATCGCCGCGCCCGCTACGCTGGAGGTGGGGAATCCCTTGCCCGCGCTTGCGGAAGGTGCGCCCGGTTTGGGTGCCTGGTGGAATTTCCTGTGTTTCGAGCTCCCCATCAATCGTTGGCACGCGAACCGTTGCGCCCAAGGCGGCTTGGGCCACATTGATCGGTAATTCCAGGTGAATGTCAAATTGGTCACGCACAAAAACCTGGTGCGACTGGACGCTAATCACGACATAGAGATTGCCGGGCGGCCCACCAAGTTGACCGGCTTCGCCTTCACCGACCAGGCGAATGCGGGTGCCTTCGTCAACGCCTGCGGGGATTTTTACATTCAAGGTGCGTTTCACCTGAATCCGCTTTTGGCCGTGACATTTGCTACACGGCGACGGGATCACTTCCCCAGTTCCGCCACAGGTAGAACAAGGCGTAGCCGTAATAACGGTGCCAAAGAGTGGGCTTTGTTGGCGGCGCTGTAATTCACCTGTGCCATTACAGGTCGAGCAAGTGACCGGCGCCGTGGGTGGTTCCGCGCCGCTGCCACTACAGTGATCACAACTTTCCAGGCGCGGCACTTCCAGCTCTTTGTCGACCCCAAAGACAGCTTCTTCAAAGGTGAGCTTGATGTCCACCCGCAGATCCGCGCCGCGGCGTGGTTGGCGGCGGGAGCGGTTCCCACCGGTAGTCCCCCCCATGCCAGAGAAAAGTTCTTCAAAGATACTGCCCAAGTCGCCAAAGCCACCGGCAAAATCGCTGTTAAACCCACCCGCGCCTTGGACGCCGGCATGGCCAAAGCGATCATAGGCTGCGCGCTTTTGGTCGTCATTCAAAACCTGATAGGCTTCGTTGACTTCTTTGAATTTAATCTCCGCTTCGGGCGTTTTGTTGACATCGGGATGATATTGCTGCGCCAGCTTACGGAACGCTTTTTTTAGAGCGTTTTTATCGGCGTCGCGGGAGACCCCTAACACCTCATAGTAATCGCGTTTTTCCATAACGTAGTGTCATTATTCCCAATTCATAATCCAAGCGCATAAGCCTGCCAGAATGACAGTTGCTATGACCAATGCAAGCCACTGACTGGGGAGAAAGCCTACGTGGCGTGCACTGAAATATAAGATAACCACCATACCGATGGCAAGAATGAACCAATTCGAAAGAACTGGATAGCTCTCCCAAAATTTTTTTAGACTGTTCATAAGTTTCACATACTGGTGTTTGCTTTTTGTAGAACGTCTGCCCAAGCGATATCGAGCTGAGCGAGCAGGGCCGCGGTAGTGCTGTTATTGTCGATGACGCGATCCGCCCGTTTGACCTTTTCGGCCTGGGGTGATTGCGCAGCCATGCGCCGGCGGGCCTCGTCTTCACGCATGTTTCTGGTTTCGCGTAGACGTTGTAGCTGGCGGGCCGGTTCCGCAACGATCACCCAAATCTCATCACATAAGGTGACCAGTTGACCGGCTTCCAAGAGCTTGATCGCTTCGAGAATAACCACCTTGGCGGTCACCCCAGCCAGTTGGTGACGAGCCAACTCAAAAACGGCGGGATGGACTATCGCTTCTAATTGGGCTAATTTGCCTGGATCGCTAAAGACGATTTGCCCCAAGCGTGGCCGATCAATCGCACCACTTGGCTGAAGAACGGTGGGTCCAAAGGTCTCAATAATCGTCCGATAGGCATGGGTACCCGGCTGCATACTCTGATGCGCTAGTTGATCGGCATCTAGAACATAGGCACCTTTTTGTTGCAGATACCGCAGGACCGTACTTTTCCCCGTGGCAATGTTGCCGGTTAAGCCAATGATATACATAAAGCGCAATAACCTAGCGATAGCGTAATACTTAACGGCGAAGCCATCAACGCAATGCTATATGAAAAGCGGTGAAGATTCAACCTACCCAACGAAGCTGCTACTTGAGAAGTTCACACAAAAGCCCATAACCCACAATCAAAAGTTTACAATAAAAGCGCCACGCAGTTGGTGGCGCATACGAACAGACGCCGCTAGTATATCACATGCTGATTGGTTTGAAAAGGAGGCGGCAGCCTAAAATTATGTGTATAGAAGTTACGCATTTGGACCAAACCTGTCAGGTCTGGTCCAAGTGCGTAACTTCTAGTGTAATGATAATTTGCGCGATTGACATAAAAGCAGTTGGACATCAGTATGACAATTGTGTTATAGTGCTGATCCACAAACGTTTTACACCTATAGGAGGTAGTAAAGTCTGTGTTTTTGATAAGCAGACTTCGCGGCGGCTAAATAAGGCGGCTAAATGAGGTGTATCAACGGACATGGTTCATCTGCTGAGATGTGAATTCTTCATTTATTCATCAACACCAACTCTCTATTTCCAGCGGTAGCAGGTGAGCAATTGGGCTTTCCTGACAAACATGTTATTACACCAGCCCGGTACTATACCACCCGTAGTATCATCCATAGTATCACGCGTAGTATCATTAGTAGTTTTACCCATAGTTTTACCTATAAGTAAAACTATAGTATTCCTGTAGTACCAGTAGTCCTGAATGACACAAACATGCATGACACGAAGGAGAATGATGTATGCGAAGAGTAGCAATGTTGTATAGCTTGCTGGCTATCTTTGCTATGGTATTGGCGGCTTGTCCAGCCCCTACGGCCGCGCCAACGGGCAGTGAACCTGCCGCACCAAGCACGGAGGCCACCACAGCTACAGAAGAAACAGCCGCACCAGAAGGCTGCACCGATGCTTTGGGCTGTGTGGAAGTCGCGGCTGGTGCGCCGATTCGGCTAGCCTATATGTTGGTTGTTTCCGGGCCAGATGGTAGCCTCGGCATTGATGCTCGCCGCGGTGCTGAAATTGCGGTTGCTGAAAAAGCCGAAGTTTTGGGCCACTCCCTTGAGCTAGTCGGTGAAGATTCTGGTTGTAATGCCGAAGGTGGTCAAGCCGCTGCGCAAAAGCTAGCTGCGGATCAGAGCGTAGTGGCTGTGATTGGGACCAGCTGCTCTAGCGAAGCCCGCCCAGGCGCGCCCATCTTGTCGGATGCTGGCTTTACCATGGTCTCCCCTTCCGCGACGGCTCCGGATCTGACCGATCCGGCCAAACATGTCCCTGGCTTCCTGCGCACTGCCCACAACGATAAGGTCCAAGGCCAAGTTGCTGCCCAGTTTGTGGCTGAAGAGCTACAACTGAAGAGCGTGGCGACGATCCATGATGGTAGCCCCTATGCCGAAGGGTTGGTCAATGCCTTTACCCAAAACTTCACCGAATTGGGTGGTACGATCAGCGCGGCCGAAGCAGTTGGCCCAACCGACACGGATATGCGCCCTGTGTTAACCAAGATTGCCGCCACTCAGCCGGAAATGCTTTATTATCCAATCTTTACGGCTTCTGGTGGTTTGGTAACGGTTCAAAGCGAAGAAATTGAAGGGCTTGGACCGAGCATCAAGACCATGGGTGCTGATGGTCTTTTCTCGCCTGATTTCTTAAAAGCGGCTGGTGCCTCGGCTTTGGGTATGTATCTGTCTAGCCCCGATTTCTCGGCCTTTGGCCCAGACTATGCCGAGAAGTTTTTGCCCGCATATGAAGCAGCCTATGGCGAAAAGCCAACCAGTGCCTTCCATGCCCATGCCTACGATGCCGTCAATATGATTGCGGCTGCTATCGAAACGGTTGCGGTGCAAAATGCCGATGGTAGCCTGACCATTGGTCGCCAAGCGCTGCGCGATGCTCTCTACGCCACGACCGACTTCAAAGGTTTGACGGGTAACCTCACCTGTACAGCCGATGGCGACTGCGCAGACCCCAAGATCGCTGTCTACGAAATTACCCAAGAAAATCTGGATAACGGCGAAGTTCCTACGGCACGGATTTACCCCGAATAAGCTGACCTACCTTTGAAAAGAAGGGGCGACGAGCACTGTAATGCGAGTCGCCCCTCTCTTGATCCTGATGAGCCCTATCAATGGATCCCTCATTGCCATACCGCGCTTTATCCTTCTTGGGGATAGCGCCTTGGCCCAAACCGAGGAGCGCCCCTGTGACAACTTCGAATTTGACGCACAATTTGCCAACAGGCATTCAGCTTAGCCGCCTACTTTACCACAACCTTCTCGGTTGCCTTTCGCTCAACAAACCGAGCCGGTAGCACATAGGTCGTAGTTTCAATCCAACGATAGCTCCCGTGCGGCGACTTTTCTACCGTAATTTCTACCGGAATATAGGCTAGTTGTGGTTTGCTGGCAGCTAAGTATGTTGCCGAACTCTCTACTAGGTGTGACGGGTAATTTCCTATGCGTAGACGAATCGACACGACAACACTGGTCATGTGGTTGATCGGTATTTTAATTGTAGTAGGCGTGGGTTGGGGTACCTTCAACACGATTCGCGCCAATCCCTATTCGCGTGATAATTGGATTGATTTTGTAATTTTTGGGCTGGCCCAAGGCTGTCTCTATGCTCTGATCGCATTAGGCTATACCTTGGTCTATGGCATTTTGCGAATGATCAATTTTGCCCATGGTGAAGTCTTTATGGCCGGTGCCTTTACCGGATATTTTGTGGCGCAACCGCTCTTTGATCATGGCTTCTTGGTAGCGCAGCCTGTGCTCAGCCTGATCTTGGTTGCGATTGTGGCTATGGGGACTTCGATCGCCGTCGCGTTTCTGCTCGAGCGGATTTGTTATCGGCCCCTGCGCAATGCGCCACGGCTGGTGCCGCTCATCACCGCAATTGGGGCCTCTTTTTTCCTGCAATATACCTTTGCGGGCTTTTATGGCAACGGGGTGAAGACCTATCCCGATGTACCCAGCCTAACCGGTGAATGGCAGATCTTTGGTATTGGTATTCTCAAGACGCAAGCCGTTGTGATTGTCTCGGCAATTGTATTGATGACCATTCTGTGGCTCTTTGTCCAATATACCAAAACGGGCAAAGCCATGCGGGCCGTCTCTGAAGATAAAGAGACCGCGGCCTTGATGGGGATTAATGTGGATGCCACGATTGTGCGCACCTTTATTATTGGCGCGGCGCTGGCTGGGGCAGCGGGGGTCCTCTATGCGCTGCTTAACAAGCAAGTACAATTCTACATGGGCTTTCAACCTGGCTTGAAAGCGTTTACTTCTGCTGTGTTGGGGGGGATTGGCAATATTCCTGGGGCGATGCTCGGCGGCATCTTCTTGGGGCTCTTTGAGTCGGTCGGGCCGAGCCTTTTCCTCGAAGGTTTGAAAATTCCAGCCCCCTATCAACTCAAAGATGCTATTGCCTTTACCATGTTAGTTTTGATCCTCATTTTCCGTCCGACTGGGATTCTGGGCGAACGCTTATCCAAAAAGAAGGCGTAATTTATGCAATCAACGACTTGGTATACTGATGCGTTGCAAAAAGGCCTGATCGGCGGCGGCGTGGCTATTTGGTTGGCCTTGATCGGGATGATCATGCGCTTCTCGGCGCGGCCGATTGTCCAAGATGTGGTGGATCTGGGTCACATGTTGTTGCTCGCGGTGGTCTTTGTGCTAGCCTTTGCTGCCGCAAAACGCGAATATCCCGCGGTGCTCACGATCCTGGCTGGCGCGATCGCTGGGGCCATCACTGCGCTGCTCTTGGTGTTGCTGGTCTTGATCGGTAATGTGATCAACATCCGCGCGATGTTTATTAATGCATCCCCAGAGTTATATACTTTCCTGGCCTTTGGCAACCTCGCGTTGCTGCCTGTGATTGGGGCCGCGACCGGGATGGTAGCCGCCCTTTTCCGCTTTTTACCAGCGCGCCTAAGGACGGTCCTGCTTACTGGGATTGTTATGACGGTGGTGGTGGGGGTTTTGAGTGATCAGTTGTTGCTGATCTTTACCAACAATGGGCTGGCGATCTATTTCCGTTGGCTGTTGGCGGCCAAGGGATTAACGCCGCTTGGCGCACTCATTGTCACCGTAGCGGTGGCGTTGATCAGCGCGTTCAACCTGTGGCGTCGTGACCGAGGGAGCCGTCAGCCGCAGCGTCGCGCGGTCAATGCTTGGGCGCAATATACAGCCGCCTTAATTTCGCTTGCGATCTTGCTCTATCTGCCCCAATTCTTGGGCGCTTATCACAGCCAAGTCCTCAACCAAGTCGGGCTCTATATTCTGATGGGGCTGGGCTTGAACATTGTCGTGGGCTTTGCCGGGATGCTCGATGTTGGGTATGTGGCCTTCTTGGCGCTTGGGGCGTATGCCATGGGCATTTTGACCTCGCCCGAGGGCTTTATCGCCCAATCGACTGGGGCCTGGACTTTTTGGGCCGCGGTCCCGTTTGCGTTTGTGGTGGCGGTGATTGCTGGGATCTTGCTTGGGATTCCTGTCCTACGGATTCGCGGCGACTACCTAACGATTGTGACCTTGGGCTTTGGGGAGATCATTCGCATTCTGGCGTTGTCAGATTGGTTGCGTCCCTATACGGGGGGCGCACAGGGGATTGCTGCCATCCCGCCGATTGAAATTGCCGGGTTGTTTAGCATTAGCGGCCCTGCCAAACAGCAGAAGCTATTTTACCTCATCCTTTTCTGCTGTATTGTGGCCGCCTTTGTGGCCACGCGCTTGAAGAAATCGCGCTTAGGGCGTGCGTGGATGGCCGTGCGCGAAGACGAAGATGTGGCCGAGGCCATGGGGATCAGCATTGTGCAGACGAAATTGCTGGCCTTTGCCTGTGGCGCGGCCTTTTCGGGCATTAGCGGTGCCATTTACGCGGCCAATCTCGGTTCGATCTATCCCCATAGCTTTGGTCTCTTGATCTCGATCAACATTGTCGCGCTGATCATCGTTGGTGGCATGGGCAATATCTGGGGCGTCATCGTTGGCGCTTTGGTATTGGTGGGGCTACCCGAGCTATTACGGGAATTTTCCGAATTCCGCCTGTTGGTCTATGGCGCGGTGCTGATCTTCATGATGTTACAGCGGCCGGAAGGCTTACTCCCAGACAAACCGCAACAGCTGGTGCCAGAGCAGACCTGATGGCCTTGCTCGATACCGCCTGTGGGCGAAAGCAACCTACGCCCTGATGCAAGGGTGAACGATCTGTGAAGCAACCAAGAAGATAGCTGAGAGTCAACTCTATGGGCATTCTTACCGCACGAAAAGTCACCAAGCGCTTTGGTGGTCTGCTGGCCGTTGATGCGATCGATCTCGATATCCCGCAAGGTTCGATCTTTAGCATCATTGGCCCGAATGGCGCTGGCAAAACCACCTTTTTTAACTGTATTACCGGTTTCTATGTCCCCGAAGAGGGAGAAATTATTTTTGATCAGGAGCCTATTGGGGGCTTGCCGCCTGATCTAATCGCCAAGCGCGGCGTCTCGCGCACCTATCAGAACATCCGCCTTTTCAGCAGCCTAACCGCCGCCGAAAATGTCTTGATCGGTCAGCATCCGCACTTAAAAAGCGGCCTGTTTGGTGCGATTTTCCGCACGCCAGCCATGCGCGCCGAAGAGGCAAGCGCGCTCAAGCGTGCCGTGGAATTGCTGGATTTTGTCGGTTTGCATGGTAAAGGCAATTGGGTTGCCCGCAACCTGGCCTATGGTGATCAACGCCGCTTAGAGATCGCACGGGCGTTGGCGAACAACCCCAAGATCCTCTTTCTCGATGAGCCGACCGCGGGTATGAACCCCCGTGAAACCGAAGAATTGACGACCTTCATCCACCGCCTGCGCGATGAGTTACACATGACCATCGTGTTGATCGAACATGATATGCGGGTGGTCATGGGGATCTCGGAGCAGATTGCGGTGCTCGATCATGGCAGCAAAATTGCGGAAGGAACACCCGTAGAAATCCAGCGCAACCCCAAAGTGATTGAAGCCTATTTGGGACGGGAAGGGGTCGAGGCCGCGGCCGCAGGCACCCGCCGCCGGGAAAGCAAAGCGGCCTAGGCGCCGGTCGGTCTGCCCTTGCTTTCCGCTTAGGGGTGCTGGGTGCACCAGAATGGTCATCACGAACGCTTGAGATGCAGGAAGATAAGCCATTTATGTCATTACTTGAAGTTCATAACATTCACACCTATTATGGAAATATCCATGCCCTCAAGGGGATTTCAGTGACAGTCAATCAAGGGGAAATCGTCACCCTGATTGGCTCCAATGGGGCAGGCAAGAGCACAACCCTCAAGACCATTAGTGGACTCCTGCGGCCGCGCCAAGGTGACATCTCCTTTGCCGGAAAATCCATTGCGGGTGTACCCGCCCATTCCGTGACCGGTCTAGGCTTGGTCCAAGTACCTGAAGGGCGGCGGGTCTTTGCCCAAATGACGGTGCAGGAAAATCTAGAAGTGGGAGCCTATCTGCGTAATGATACGGAGACGGTCAAGCAGGATATGGAGCGCATCTTTGCCCTCTTCCCACGTCTGCGGGAACGGCGGCGACAGGTCGCGGGTACCCTCTCGGGCGGCGAACAGCAGATGCTCGCCATGGGCCGTGCCATGATGTCACAACCGCGTCTGCTCCTCTTGGACGAACCATCCATGGGCCTAGCACCACTATTGGTAGACACGATTTTTGAAACGATTGAGAATCTCAACAAGAGTGGCACTACCATTCTCGTGGTAGAACAAAATGCACGCAAAGCGCTCCAAGTTGCCCACCGTGGCTATGTGCTCCAGACGGGCACAATTACCATCAGTGGCGATGCCAAAGAACTTCTCGCCGATCCCCGTGTGATCGAAGCCTATTTGGGCTTGTAACGTAGCGCCGATAAACCTGTCAGGTTTATCGGCGCTGCTCTGTTCTATCATACCCCCCCTTTGGACACCCAAGACGACCCCTGGCAACGCACCAGTGGATAAAGGAGCCAAGGATGACTGCAGAACGGAACTATCCTGCCTGGATGGGCAAAATGCGCGGCTTGACGCCAGCCGAAATTGCTGAATTTCTCGCCGGGCCTATTGTGGCCCGGGTTGCTTCGATCGATGAAGAAGGCATGCCCTACATTACACCTGTGTGGCAAGAGTGGGATGGCACTGCCCTCTGGATTGTGCCACGCGAACGATCGGCGTGGGTCAAGCATCTGCGCCACCATGCAAACGTAGCCGTTTCTTGCGCACTGGATAGCAGTCCCTATACGCGCGTACTCATGCGTGGCACCGCCGCGATCGTCGCTGGCCCCACGCCCATGACAGGCCAATGTCTGGCCGTAGCGAATCGCATGGCCCAGCGCTACCTTGGTGAACGCGGCCCCGAATATCTTGTCCCCACCTATGATCGCTCCCGCTACTTGATCAAATTCACCCCTAGCAAAATCACCAGCTGGGAAGGGGTCGAGTGGCATGAAAAATATACCAAAGAGGACACCCAATGAACTGGCAATTTGAAATCATCCTTGAACCCATCGGCTTGACCGAAGGCCCGGCCTGGGACGGAAGCGGCCTCCTCTTTACCAATATCCCCAATAGTCGCGTCATGCGCTATGACGCCCAACGCAGCACCTTCACCGTCGTGCGCGAGGGGACCAATCGGGCCAATGGCTTGATGTTAGACTCGGCTGGACGGCTCTATGCCTGTGAAGGCGGCACCCCTCAACAACCAGGAGGCCGTCGCATTGTGCGCTATGAACCAGACGGCTCTACCACGGTCGTCTGTGATCAGCTCGCGGGGAAGAAACTCAACAGCCCCAATGATCTAGCAATCGACAACCAAGGGCGGATTTGGTTCACCGACCCGCGCTATGGCGATGACCGCAGCGACATGGAACTCGACCACGAGTCTGTTCTCCGCGCCGATCCCCAGCCCGACGGCACCTGGACCGTCACCCGCGTAACCCATGACACGACTTCCCCGAATGGCCTCTTGATCTCGCCGGATCAGAAGACCCTCTATGTGGCCCAGAGCAAATATGGCGAAGGTCAAGCCCGTGAGTTGCGCGCCTATCCCATCCACGCCGATGGCACAGTGGGTGACTATCAAGTTTTGCACAATTTTTATCCCCACCGTGGGATCGACGGCATGTGTCTCGACACCGCGGGGAACATCATCGCGACCGCTGGTTGGGAACTCAGTGGCCCTGGTGGCATGATCTATGTCTTCGCCCCCAATGGACGGGTGTTGGAAACGCACCCCGTTCCCTGTAACCGCCCCACCAACTGCACCTTTGGCGATGCCGATCTGCGGACGCTCTATGTGACTAGCATCGACGGTCACCTGATCCGCGCCCGCACGGATCGCCAAGGTCTCTTGCCCTATCCACCGCGGTAATGGTGGGTGTGAGGTAGAACGCGGATAGACGCGGAGGGACGCGGATTTTTCCTATACGCGTCCCTCCGCGTCCTATTGCAAAAGCCCTTGCCTATAACTCTTCGCTGCCAAGGCCAGCGCTACTGAGCTCTTGTCCACGGGGATACTTTGGTCCGTCGCGGAGGCCAGGCGGGAGGCGTAGCGGGTCGGCAACTAAGCTGCACAAGCGCGCCAGATTCTCGACATCATCTTGAAGATCATCTTCTTTGGGCGTCTCCAACAACATGGCAATCCCAGCCCAGCGCGGGTCGTTGATAATCCGCCGGAAGCCTTCCACGCCAATTTCCCCCTGCCCAATATGTTCGTGGCGGTCAACATGGCTCGCAAAGGTCCCTTTGCTATCATTAAAATGCCAACACTTCACCGTGGCTAGGCCAATTTCCGCTTCGATCTCGGCCATCATCGCAGCGTAGCCTTCCGCTGTGCGCAGATCATAGCCCGCGGCAAAGGCATGACAAGTATCGACACAAACGCCAACGCGCCCCTGCTCTTCCACCAGCGCGATAATCTGGCGCAGTTCGCCAAAGTTGCGGCCAATGGTGGTGCCTTGCCCTGCCATCAGCTCTAGCAGGGTCAGCGTATCGGCACAAGTTGGCGTCTCGGCATGAATTTGGTTGAGGGCCGCGGCAATCCGCGCGATGCCCGCTGCCGCGCCGCTGCTGACATGCGCCCCTGGATGAAGCACAACATGCGTCACCCCATAGACATGGGCGCGTTGAATTTCATCTTTGTGGGCGCGGCGGCTCCTCTCCCACAGATCATCTTTGGGGCTGGCGAGGTTGATCAGATAGCTCGCGTGGCTGACCGCATAGTCAATGCCCAGCGCTGGCATCTGTTCGCGCCAGCGGGCTACGTCTACCGCGTCCACGGGCGGCCCGCTCCACTGACGATTATTCTTGGTGAAAATTTGGACAGCATTGCTGCCAATCGACGCGGCGCGATCCAGCGCTTGGCTCACACCGCCCGCAATCGACATGTGAGCGCCAAATTGTAAGATAGTCATCATGGTTCCTTGGGTTTGGGGCGCAGCCACGGGGTCAGCGGCGCGCGCCGAAAGGTTGATTGTGTCTATAGTACGCAAGCTGGGGGGCTTCGTCAATTATGCAACAGGCTGCAAAGCCGTCCGTCCGTATGCGGCTCTTCTGAACTGTTCGTTTGGACGCGTTTGCGGCCCTGTTGGTATAATGCGGGCAGGAGGAAAAAGCTTTGTTACTTGCACTGGATACAGCGACGACCACGGCGTCACTCGCCATCTATGATTTGACCGCCCAGACCTTACTGGCGGAACTAACTTGGGAAGCGCGGCGACGGCAGACGCAGGATCTGCTGGTTGTCGCCCAAGGCTTGTTGGCGCAAGTCGATCTAACGCCCGCCCAACTGACGGCCTTGGCTGTGACCACTGGCCCGGGGAGCTTTACCGGTGTGCGGATTGGGATCAGCACCGTCAAGGGCATTGCCCTGGGCTTGCCCACGCCCCCGCAGATTGTCGGTGTGCCAACCCTGGCCGTGACCGCCGCGCCTTGGTTCGCCCCGATCACGCGTAGCCAACCGCCAGCCGTGATCTGCGCGCTGATTCACGCCGGACGGGGTCGCTATAACTGGGTCTATTTTGCGCCAAGCCAAATGCATTGGCGGCCTGGGGTGGCCGATCACCACACGGGCAGCGCGGCGGAACTGGCGACTGCCCTGGCGCAGCTAGCTCCCCAGCCCAGCTTCTGCGTGGGTG
This sequence comes from Caldilineaceae bacterium, assembly GCA_019637645.1. The sequence goes on along the minus strand of JAHBVH010000019.1, from coordinate 77,908 downwards.
AAGTCGATGAGGCCGTTGCCGCGGCGGTGGTTGGCCTACCCCATGTCACGGTCATTGATGCCGTGAGCGGTTGGCGGCGCGCTGGGCAGTTGGCCCAGTGGGCGGCGCGCCATCTCGCCGCGGGGGACCAAGACAACCTCGCTGCGGTAGAGCCAATCTATTTACGCGCACCCTAACGATGACAACTTCTGCACAAGCACCTTGGGGTGCATCTCGGTTTACTTGCCTTCCCATGACGGTTGCTGATCTGCCGCAAGTGGATGCCATCGAACGGCAAGCCTTTCCTGCACCGCGCTCGGCTAGCTTCTATCAGCAAGAGGTGACGCAAAACCGCTATGCCCATTACTTGGTGTTGCATGCGTTGGCTCAAGCTACCCCTAGTGTGAGCCAGGTGGTTGCTTATGGGGGGTACTGGTTGCTCGGTGAGGACGCTCATATTGTGGCGATTGCCGTAGACCCGCGGTGGCGACGCCAAGGGTTGGCTGAATGGGTCATGCTGGAACTCATTGCCCAGGCTTGGCAGCAGGAAGCCTACTCGGTCACCTTGGAGATGCGGGTGAGTAATATCGCAGCGCAAGCCCTCTATACCAAACTGGGCTTTCTGGAAGTGGGACGCCGTAAACGCTACTATCGGGATAATGACGAAGATGCGATCTTGTTCTCATTAGCGGGCCTGCAAGAGCCGCTGCAGCAACAACGCTTGTCGGCCCGTTTAGCGGGGCTGCGCCTACAGGGGCGTTAAACGGCGCTTGAAAAATGCGGGGGTAAAACCCTTGCCTAACCGCGAAAAGCGCCCGCAGGCGCTAACCAACTTCGCGTTTGCTGTACTAAATGACTAGCCTATCCCGGCCCGCTTTTCAAAAATCGGTCAGTGTACCGGTGACCTTGCCAACAGCCTCTTAGGATTGGGCATAGGCAACCACAATAATGCGATGGGTATTATCGTCGCGCGGCCAACAGCTGACTAGCGTAAGCCGGTTGTCTTGAAAGGGGCCAATCCATTGGGCATTGGCTTTGCGCTGTTCTGCCGATGCATACTTTTCTGGCACCACCATGACTTTGTCGACCCGATAGAGGACGGATTGGCCGCCCGACCAAACGGTAATCTCATCCCCGTGCTTGAGTTGGTCTAGTTCACGGAAAACTGCGCCCAAAATATTATTATGACCGCTCATGACCATGTTGCCGCCCTCTGCGAGCGCGGCACTGTTTTTGTGCCAACCCGCGGCATATTCGGCCACATCCCATTCGCTAAAGATCTGCCCGTCTTGCTGAACGCTACTCCAGCCCAATTCAATGACAGGAATATCAACCTGAATGGCCGGTAACACGAGGCGATCCGGGAGCAGCCGCTGCCCCGTTGGGTGGGCTAGTTTGGGTGCGCCGACCGGTGGCGCAGGTTCCACACTTTGGGCCTGAACGCTACTCCTGTTGGCGCGGCCACAGCCACCCAGCAACAGGACAACACAAAGAAGTAGGACAGTCCAACCCCATGGCTTGGTGTGGTGTTTGGTCATCATACGGACAAACTCAATTTCTTGCTATCGGAGCAACAGAAAAACGCTAGTGCTATTGTACAAGCAATTGGCATGCTGTCAATTATGGCGCATCGTTATCCTGCCGCTCCGCTGGTGTTTTATGGTTGTGTGGCCGTGATACGCCGCCCTAAAGCAATGGCTTCGATGCGCGTAATCGGGCCGCCAAAGGGGGTGAGGATTGCCGTAAAATTGGTTTCGCCGCCACGGGGCACGACATTATAATCAGGGGTGATTTTGCGCATAGCAACCACGCGGTCTAACGAGTCATAACCAGTTAACACCACTTGGACACCAACCGCTTCTTCAGGGCCGCTATTCAAAATGGTTCCCTGCACCGTATAGGAAGCATAGCGTTCATGGGTGTTTTCTAGCCGGTTGATCTGTAAATCGCGATAGTAGCTGCCCACATAGGCGGGAACGGCATGGGTGACGATCACTTGGTAATTGGCAAAAGCGGGTACGGGTGCTTCAAATAAAAGCGCAAAGGAGGCCCGCTCTTCGGGATTGACCAAGTCCAGGGCAACAAAGGTATCGCGCGTGCGGATTTCTTCATTTTGTTCATTCAGCAACACAACCGCGACTTGCACTTGTTCGAGGGCAACAGGGCCGTTATTATAGACTTCACCTAAGACCCACAGGTTGCCAATCGTTGTCTGGCTCAGATAGACATTTTGGATCGGCAAGGGTAGCGGGGTCGGGGTTGGGGTGGCGGCGGCGGCAATGGCGGCTTCTTCTGGCCGCGGAATGATGAGTTGCTGCCCAATTTGCAAGGTGCGCGGGTCGAGAATGCCATTGACCTCCTGGAGTTCCGCCGCGGTGAGGCCATATTGTGTTGCAATGGACAGGAGGCTTTCCCCAGAGCCAACGGTGTGGACAATGGGGGTCGGGGTAATGGTGGGCGTTAAGGTCGGCTCGGGCGTATAGGGGGCTGGCGTGGGCGTGGCATCTGGTGCATCCGCTGCCAAGGTAATGCTAATGGTCGGTGTTGGTAAGGCTGTGGGCGTCGGGGTTAAGGTGATAACTTGGCCGCAGCCAATGAGGCCCAATACAAAAAATGCCCCCAGTAGGAACTGGAGGGGCCATCTGCGATAGATACAAAGCTTGGACAACATCGGCACTCTTTGGAAAAGCATATCTAGGTAAGTATACTAGAATTTCAGTAGCAGCACCCAATTTTTTTGCTTACAATTTGTTGACTAACCATATAAGGCCCAGTGAACTCTGCCGACCCCTAGAAAATCTACCTAACATACCGCCAAAGGATACATTCATTATGACCAAAATTGCGATCTTCTCTGACAGTCATGATCAGATTCAGCATCTGGAAGAGGCGCTCCACGGTGCGCGTACGGCCGGTGCCGAAGTATTGTTGCATTGTGGCGATCTCTGCGCCCCTTTTATGTTGGCGCGCCTGGCCCAAAAATTTACAGGAGCGATCCATGTTGTCTTCGGCAACAATGACGGCGATGGTCGGCTCTTGCAAACCATCGCCGCTCAATATCCCCATGTGACCCTACATGGAATTTATGCCGAACTGATCGTCGCCAATCGCACCATTGCGCTCATCCACTACCCCGAGCCAGCCCAGCGCATCGCCCAATCTGGTCAGCTCGATTTGGTCTGCTATGGGCATAACCACCAAAAGCGCCATGAACAACTAGGCCGTTGCCACTTGGTCAACCCTGGCGAACTGCTCGGTATGTACGGCCCACCCACTTGGGGGCTCTACGATACGGTGAGCCACACGTATACAGAGCAAGGGGTTGGGTGACAGGTGGACCAACGACCAATGACCAATGACCAATGACCAATGACCAATGACCAATGACCAATGACCAATGACCAATGACAAAGGTCAGTGGAGTTTGGGAAAAGTCTCTAGTCTCTGTCTCTAGTTTCCCATTACCTCACAGCCCAGCCAAGACCTGAAGACATTGTTCGATTTCGTCTAGGGTGTTGTAGTGGACAAGCCCGAGGCGGAGGAAACCACCGCTCTGTTCAACGCCAAGGCGTTCGCTGATGGAAAGGGCGTAGAAATTCCCATCCCATGCGAAGATGTTGTGCGCGGCCAAGGCTGTGGCTAACTGCTGGGGTGTTTTCCCTGCTTTGCGGAGCGAAACGGTGGCAACGCGGTGCTGCAACTCTGTCGGTTGGGTAATGCCATAGATGTGAATGCCAGGGATCGCTTGCAAGCCGGTGATCAAGGCTTGGCCCAATTGGCGTTCGTAGGGCTCCAACACCTGCCACGCTGCTTGTAATTTCTGGCGGCGCGGTGCTGCGGCGGGGGCATCGCCGTAGTGGACCCCTAAGTCGGCTAGATAATCAATGGCTGCCCCTACACCGGCTAGCCCTTCGTGGTTTTTGGTGCCGGTCTCCCATTTGCCGGGCAGCTCTTCCCCGGCTGGGCGCACGCGATAGGCGCGTAGCCGCTGGAGATGTTCCCGTTTGCCATAGAGAATCCCAACATGGGGGCCAAAAAACTTATAAGCGCTACACGCCAAAAAATCACAGCCTAATGCTTTCACATCAATCAGATTGTGGGGCGCGTATTGGACGGCATCAATAAAGCTATAGGCCCCCGCGGCTTTGGCCCACTCGATAATGGTTTTGACATCGTTGATCGTGCCGCTGGCATTGCTGGCATAGCCCACCGCGACCACCTTGGTGCGCTCAGTGATGAGCATCTGTAGGTGCGCCATATCCAGGGTACAGCTTTCGGTATCAATATCGGCCCACCGGATCGTAGCCCCCGTGTCTTCGGCCAAACGCAGCCAAGGGGCCACATTCGCATCGTGATCTAACCGGGTGACAACGATTTCATCACCAGCCTTTAGCTCCGCGATGAGCGTGCGGCTCAGGGCGAAGGTGAGGCTGGTCATGTTGTTGCCAAAGACAATTTCATCGGTATCGGCGCCCAGCAGATCCGCCGCGGCTTGACGGCTATTGTCAATGACCACGTCACTCCGTACACTGGTGGCAAAGACCCCATGTGTATTGGCATTGTTGCGCACGAAATAGTCCCGAAAGGCATCAATTACCCGCTGTGGTACTTGGGTCCCACCGGGGTTGTCAAAGAAAATACCCGGCCTGCTATCAAACAATTCATGGAGGGCGGGAAATTGTTGGCGTACGGCTTGGACATCAAACATCGCTAGACTCCGTTTGGGTATGATAGGGATGAATAGTGAGACAGTAGGACAGAAGACAGTAGGACAGAGGACAGAAGGACAGAGGACAGAGGACAGAAGCTGCCTTCTGCCTTCGGACTTCTGTCCTCTGCCTTCTGCCTATCTGATCCGCGGCAGCCTGTCCGCGAGCAGCCAATAGGGCTCGTGGGATAGGTGGTGCTCTTGGGTCAGCAAGTCGTTGACGAGGTGGCCGGTTTGCCACAGGCTGTGGAGGCCCAAGCGAGTGCTGATGGCGGCGATGGGCTGGGCGAGGAGATTGTCTTGGCTAGTGGTAATGGCCTCGACATGGACCGCTCGATTGGGGGAGAGGGCCGCCAAGTCGCGGGCTATGGCGACGGCTTGGTGGAAATCGCCTAACTCGTCCACCAAGCCGTGGGCGAGGGCTTGCGCGCCGGTCCAAACCCGGCCATTAGCAATCTCATCGAGTGTTTCATAGGGCAGGTGACGACCCGCGGCCACCCGCTCTTTGAAGGTGGCATAGACTTGCTGTACCCCTTGTTCTACTTTGGCTCGTTGGTCGCCCACCCAGCCTTGTTGATCGTCATAGAGATTGGCATTGGCGCCCCGCTGAATCGTTTGGCGCTTGGCTTCGATTTTGGCATAGGCGTCGGCGGTGACGGCCTTGGCGGTGACGACACCAATACTGCCTGTGAGCGTGGCCCGTTGTGCCACCACTTTGCGCCCTGGGGCGGCAATATAGTAACCGCCGCTGGCCGCGACATCGCCCATATAGATCACAACCGGTTTTTCTTGGTTGAGTAGCACTAATTCACGCCAGATCAGATCGCTGGCGAGGGCGGAACCACCGGGTGAATCGACATGAACAACCACCGCGGCAATCTCGTCGGCCTCGCGTGCCGCGCGGATCTGTTGCTGGGCTGTTGTGCTTCCCAAGCTCTCTTGGCCCAAGAGCGGCACCGGCACTGGGCGTGATTGGCTTTCCCCAGCCATGATCGCCCCACGCAGGCTAATGACCCCAATGCGTTGGGCATGATAGAAACGGGGGCGGCGTAGGAGGAGCTTTTGGCTTTGCGCATAGTGCTTCAGGCTGGCTGGCTGATCGGATTGACCCAACCGCGTGGGCAACTCATCTTCGTAGAGAACGCCATCCAAAAGACCCAACTGTTGTGCTTCGGTGGCCGACCAGGGTGCCCCATCAATGGCAGTCTGTACGGCGGTTGGCGTCAGGTTGCGACCTTGGGCAATGGCCGCGGTAATATCGGCAAACCAACTGTCGAGCAGCCAAGTCAGTTGCTCCGCTTCTTCGGCGCTCATTTCTGCGCGGCTGAACTGATCGACCGCGCTCTTCCACGGCGCGACGCGTACGACATCAAAGGTAATGCCGAGTTTATCCAGCGTACGCTTATAAAAAGTGGGCGTCGCGCGTAACCCCAAGACCTCCCAAGTGGTCAGCGGTGTGCCATAGATCGCATCGGCGGCACAGGCCGCGACATAGAGCGGTGTGGTGATTTGTTCCAGGTGAAAATGAATTTGCTTGGCTTGCCACAACGCTGGTTGACTGGCTGGTTGATTGGCCGTTTGGTCCCACTGGCGAAAACGTTGAAAGAGTATGGCGAGACTCTGGGCTTGGGCGAGGCTCAGGGTTGGGCTCTTGGCCAGGAAGATCACCCCTTTGACCGCTGGGTCACCGGCCACTCGTTCGAGGGCGGTGCTCAGTGCTTCTAGGGTGAGCGGCGGTTTACGACCGGGCAGGTAGGCATACCACCACGGTGTATCGGGTTCCCGCTCCTGGAGTGCTTGATCCAGGGTAAAGACGACATAATCGGGCAACTGCTTGCGCCAAAGCCGTCGCCGCAGATTGGCAACGCCACACCAGAAATGCTGCCAGCCTTGACCGAGGCCGCGGCCAATCAACTGTAGTAACTGCCGAAGCCAGTGACCGATTGGTTGCAAGAGGTTGGAAAAGAAAGTCATGCCATTGATTTCCTTTGGCTGTGATCTGCTGTGATCTATAGAATAAACCGAGCAATATCCTCCCATAATTGGGAGATCTCTGCCCAGTAATACGCAATGACCGCCGCGACGCCGAGCCAAAAAAGGAGGGCAATTGCCCCGCGCATACGCCGCACCCACCGCGCCCACCGCATCTGTCGATCCAGGCTGGCCATGGTTGCTTGATAGGTCTGTTGGGTTTCGCGGAGCGCGATCAATTCCTGTTGGATCGCGTGGAGGAGGTCGGTCTGTTTTTCTACCTGCGCTTGAATGGTAAGTAAGGCCGCCAAGCTTGGTTCAACCGGTGTTGGTGGGGCTGGTGGAAAGCGTTTTGGTGGCCCGGCCTGTGGATCAAACGTCATGAACTGTACCCTTTTGCTGCTGCTCATCCTGGACTGATTGAAGCTGACCTCTTCTATTCTCGCTACAATGGACAGTTTTAGCAAAACAGTACAGCAATGCCTTGCCTGAATGACCATCGCCTGCTATAGTGGAAGAGCGGGAAAGGAAGGCTCACCACTGGATAACTTCCGCTGCTTGCAATGCATCGCCTAGCTGCTGACAAAGGAGCGACGCTATGATTATTGGTCTGCCAAAAGAAATAAAGGATGGCGAAAATCGGGTTGGCCTCACGCCGGGCGCGGTGAAAGCATTGGTGGCACGGGGCCATCGCATTTTGGTGGAACAGCACGCCGGGGAAGATAGTTTCCTGACCGATGATGAATATCGCGCCGCCGGTGCCGAGATCGTCGCGCGTGCTGCTGACGCATGGTCGGCGCAATTCGTGGTTAAGGTCAAAGAGCCGATAGCCGTCGAGTATCCCTATTTACGCGAAGGGCTCATGCTTTTTACCTATCTCCATCTAGCGGCAGACCGTGCCTTAACGGACGCGATGTTGGCGAGCGGTGTTACTGGCATTGCCTATGAAACCGTGCAAACTCCCGATGGCCGCCTGCCCCTGTTAATGCCCATGAGCGAAGTGGCCGGGCGGATGGCAACCCAAGTTGGGGCCACCTATTTACAGAAGAATCACGGTGGCCGTGGCGTGTTGATGGGTGGCGTACCCGGCGTCGCACCCGCCCAAGTCGCGATTTTGGGGGCTGGGACGGTGGGGGCCAACGCCGCGCGCGTCGCCGTGGGCATGGGGGCCCAAGTCACGGTGTTGGATATTAACCATGATCGGTTGCAATATTTAGATGATATTTACGCCGGTGCGCTACAGACGCGGGCGAGCAATGAATATAACATTGAAGAAGTGGTCTATGATGCTGATCTGGTGATTGGCGCGATTCTGATTCCTGGAGGCCGTGCGCCCTGGTTGGTGACCCGTGCCATGCTCAAAGAGATGAAGAACGGCGCGGTGATTGTCGATGTCGCGGTGGATCAGGGGGGGTGTATCGAAACGTCGCGCCCTACCACTCATAGCAACCCCACCTATGTGATCGATGGCGTGGTGCATTACTGTGTTGCCAATATGCCCGGTGCGGTGCCGCGTACGAGCACCTTTGCGCTGGTCAACCAAACCATGACCTATACCTTGCGCCTCGCTGGTGAAGGGCTCAGCGCGATTCAGAACAGCCAGCCCCTTTGCTTGGGGCTCAATACCCATCGTGGTCAGTTGACCTACGCCGCCGTGGCCCAAGCTTTTGATATGGTTTATACCGATCCCCATAATGCCTTGGCTAGCTAGCTGGCTACTTTTTAGGAATGACGAAACGCCAGTTTTAGAACCCGCCTAACCGTTGGAGTATATAATGGCTAAAACAAATACCGCACCCTTGAGTGGCATGCGCGATTTCTTGCCGCTGGATCTTCTCCGGCGCAATTATGTGATCGATATCATCGAGCGGGTCTACCAAAGCTATGGCTTTGAACCGTTGGAGACGCCGACCATGGAGCGTCTGGAAACGCTGCTGGGGAAATATGGCGAAGAAGGCGATCAACTGATCTTTCGCATTCTCAAACGGGGCGACAAGCTACAGCGCGCCCTAGAAGACGAGCGCACTGAAAATGGCGTAAGCGATGCCGGAATGCGCTACGATCTCACCGTGCCGTTGGCGCGCGTCGTGGCGCAATACCGCAGCACCTTGCCGCGCTACTTCAAACGCTATCAGATCCAGCCGGTTTACCGCGCCGACCGGCCTGCCAAAGGCCGCTATCGCGAATTTTTCCAGTGCGATCTGGATGTGGTGGGCTCGGCTAGCCAAACGGTTGAAGCCGAAGTCTTGGCCGCCGGTTCCCAAGTGCTCAAGGAATTAGGCTTTGGTAATGCGGCCCACCCCTTTGCCCTGCGGCTCAACCACCGCGGTGTTCTGCGCGGCCTGATGGAAGTTTCCGGCGTGCCGTTGGATCGAGAAGGCGACGCCCTGGTCGCGATTGATAAACTGGATAAAATCGGGCTGGATGGCGTGCGCAAAGAGCTCGACCAACGGGGCATTGCCTCGGTAGCCGCCGAGCATCTGTTGACCCACCTTGCCGCCGCGCCGACCAACAATGGCGATACCATCGCTTGGCTCAGCGACTTGCTGGAAGCATCAGAGACCGGTAGCAACGGCGTGAACGAACTCAAAACCGTGCTTGCCTATAGCCAAGACGGCCCCGCTGCGGATTGCCTGCGCGTTGATCCCTACCTGGCGCGCGGTCTCAGCTACTACACCGGCCCGATCTTTGAGATCGAATTCCCCGGCTTCAGTGGCTCTGGTGGCGGTGGCGGGCGCTATGATGATCTCGTCGGCATGTTCAGCGGCCAGCGGATTCCTGCCTGTGGCTTTAGCTTGGGGCTCGAGCGGATTCTGCTTTTGATGGAAGAGCAAGGGCTGTTTCCCGAACGCTTGGCCGGGCAACCCCAGGTGCTGGTGACGCAGTTTGATGAAAGCACCGTGGCGGCCAGCTTTGCCCTGGCCCAAAGTCTGCGTAAAACCGGCCTGCGGGTCGATCTTTATCCCGATCTCGACCGCTATGGCCGTCAGTTCAAATATGCCGAAGAACGGCGCATTCGCTACGCCGTCTTGGTCAGCCCGCGCGAAGTAGAAGCCAATGTGGTGGCCGTCAAAGATTTGGTCAGTGGCGAGCAGATCGATGTCGCCGCCCCCACCATCGCAGCATGGCTCACGGAACGCGTCGTTTAGCGGTTGTTTGAAGAGGAAATCTAGACCTGACAGGTTTCAAAAACCTGTCAGGTCTAGATGCGTACTGCATGATCGGCTCACGCATCACGCAACACGAATCACGTCGCCCGAATCATAAGGAGCTAACCATGGCCTTCAATATCTACTCAACCGTTGGTAAAGTGATGTCCAATGCCCAGGCAAAAGCCATCGTGGAAAAGCATCTACCTGGAGCCACCACCCACCCAATGCTGGGCGAAGCGTGGGGGATGACCCTGGGCGAAGTGGCGACCTACCCCGAGGCTGGGATTTCCAACGCCAAGTTGCAGGCGCTGCTGGCCGATCTCGCCACGATTGTTGACGCGTAAAATTTACGCATTGCTGATAGGACTTACGCCGTTGGTTGGTACGACCAGCGACCTGTCGGGTTTTGTCCAAGTGCGCAGCTTCTAGCTGAATGAGACCCTAGAACGCGGATCAAGAAAAATCCGCGTGAATCCGCGCTCCTCACTCGTTAAGTTTGAAGGAATTGCTATGCCCACTTCGCCGATCATGGTTAGGACAGAAGGTCTCCGCAAAGCGTTCAAACGTGGCGACGGGACGACGGTGGACGCGGTCAAAGGGGTAGACTTGACGATCTACCAAGGGGAGATTTTTAGCTTGCTTGGCCCCAATGGTGCGGGCAAGACCACGACGATCTCCATGATCAGTGGGCTGTTGCCCCCCACCGCGGGCGATGCGTTCATTGGTGGGCATTCAATTACCAAAGAGCCGCTGGCCGCGAAGCGGCTCATGGGCTTCATTCCTCAAGAGATCGCCCTCTACCCCGAGTTGAGCGCCCGCCAGAATTTGCTCTTCTTTGGCCGCATGTATGGCATGAGCGGCCAACCACTCCATAAGCGTGTGGATGAAGTGCTTGAATTGATTGGCCTGACGGATCGGCAAAAGGATCGCGTGGATACCTTCTCTGGCGGCATGAAACGGCGGGTCAACATCGGTGTGGGCTTGCTCCATCGGCCTCAGTTGGTCTACATGGACGAGCCCACAGTCGGCATTGATCCTCAAAGCCGTCGCCGTATTCTCGATACCGTCAAACAGTTGCGCGACGAATATGGCATGACGGTCCTCTATACGACCCATCTCATGGAAGAAGCGCAGGAACTTAGTGATCGGGTGGCGATTATTGATCATGGCGAAGTCATTGCGTTGGGCACCCAAAACGAATTGACCCAACAGGTCGGTGAAGATGATCGACTGGAATTTACCATGGGCGAAGAGCCATTGGCCCCTGAATTAGCCGGGCAAATCCAGCACGCCGTGGCTGATATCGCGCAAGTGCTCCTGACCCAACCCGCGCAAGCAACCGCTGATGGGACAAACGCCGCGCCTGGCCGAATTACCATCTTTGCCAAACGTGGCCGCCGCACACTGCCCGATGTGATCAATTTCCTCAACCGCGCTGGTCTGGATGTTCAGTCGGTTGCCGTGCGTGAGCCGGATTTGGAGGCTGTCTTTCTGGCCCTCACTGGCCGCGCCCTACGCGACTGAGTTTGCTGTTGATGGAACAAACCTGACAGGTTTCGATTTACAATCCAACCTCTACGGGAACAACGCATGGGAAAAATTTGGGCGATTGCGTGGAAAGAACTCTATACGACCTTGATCGATCGCAATCTGCTCTTGATCATGTTTGCGTCACCCCTGGCGCTCTCGACCATCATCGGTCTCGCCTTTGGTGGTTTGGGTGCGGATACGCCAACGCTTGCCCAAATTCCGGTGGCCGTGGTTAATTTGGATCAGGGAATCGATCTTGGCGCCTTCACTGGTGGGGCAGCCCCGCTTACGACCACTCAAACAATGACGACACCTTTCTTGGCCAGTGGCTTTGCCTTGAATGTCGGCAGCGTGGTCGAGCGTATCTTGCGGGCTGAGCCCATCACCGCCACGGGGGTTATCTCGCCTGTTGGCGCGGACTTTGATCTGAGTGCGCTGCGCTGCGACTTGGTCACCACTGACGATGGGGCAACGACCTCCTTTGCAACGTCGCTGGATCAACTGCTGGCTACCACCGTGCTGCATGATCCAGCGGCGGCACGGTTGGGCGTTGAGCAGGGCGATTACGCCGCGGCCGTGATTATTCCGCCCGATTTTTCCCAGCGCTTTGTCCCAACCTTTCCGTTCACGGCGACGGCTGGGATGACAACGACGCCAGCGATTGAAGTCTATGGCAATAGTGGTCGTACCATTTCCGCAGGCGTTGTGCGTAGCATTGTGGAAAGTGTTGTCAACCAATTTCAGCGGCTGACCGTGACGCTTGAGGCTTCGTTTGTCACGCTCTTTGCCACGCTCGATCTGACTCGGCTCAACACGACCACATTGGCGTCCAGCCTAACAGGCGTCAACACCGACACCTTTCTTCTCCTTGGTTGCCTTTTTCAGCCGGGCATCAACCCAATTCAGTTGACACAGCAGCCATTGGATCAGCTCCAATCGGGAAACGCTTTTGCGCGCTTGGTCGTTGTGGCAGGCTCGGGGCAGGCCGTTTTTTTCGCCCTCTTCACCGGCGTCTTTGGCATTCTCTCCATCTATGAAGAGCGCAAACAGTGGACGTTGCAGCGTATGTTGGTCTCGCCAACCACGGGGCGTACGATTCTGCTTGGTAAATTGGTCGGCAATCTAGTCGTGGTCTTTGTACAACTATTGGCCCTCTTGGTGGCCCTGACGGTCATTGTGAGCTTGATTCTAGGGACGCCCACCTTTATTTGGGGGACAAATCTGCTGGCGCTTTTGGGGTTGCTCTTGTCACTGTCGCTCTGTGTTTCGGGGTTGGGTGTGTTGATCGTGGGGGTGGCACGTACGCCCGAGCAAGTCCAGGTGATTGGGCCGATGATTAACATGGCGTTGGCTGTGTTGGGCGGGGCCTTTGGCTTTGGCGTTTCGGTCGTATTGGCGCGGGCCTCGCTTATTCATTGGGCTGTTGATGCCTTTGCCAAGTTGGCCGCGAATGAAGGTGGCGTCGGTCTCAATTTCTTGATCCTGACGGCCCAAGGGCTTATCTTTTTTCTGGTCGGCAGCTGGCTTTTCCGCCGCCGCCTACAGTTATAACCTGCTTACTCATGCGCACCATCTTTACCATTGCTCTGAACGATTTAACCATCTTCTTTCGCCAGCGTGGCAACCTGATCGGCTTGGTCGTGTTGCCGATTGCCCTGACCCTGGCTGTGGGGTGGGCGAATAGCGGCGACGGGAATGGACCCGCCTACCGATTGGTCGATGTGGTGGATCTGGATCAAACCGCCCAGTCGGCGGCCTTGCTCGCCACCCTCCAGGCAGCCAATGAAACCTTGCTCCTTTGTCCATTGGGTAACGATGCGGATGACCGTTGTGGGCTAGCGGCACGTCCGTTGGCGCAGGCGCTAGCTATTGAGCGGGCGCAAGCGGAGATTACTAGTGGCGCGCTCATCATTCCCCAGGGCTATGGCGACGCCGTAGCCCAAGCACAGCCGATCCAACTCCATTATTATTCTACCGAAGATCCAGCCTTTCCTGGGCCGGTGCGACAAGCGTTGGCGCGCACTTTGCAAGAAGTCAACAGCGCGGTGGTCGTTGCGCGGGTAGGGACAAGCTTTCTTACCATCCTGACGCCCTTGTTAGCCTTGGATCAGACCCTACCATCCTCCCAAGCTGTGGAACGGGCTGTCTATCAACGCGCCGCAACCCAACTCGCTACTGAGCCCACGCTGGTACGCTATACCACAACCCAAGCCAGCGCACCGACCATCAGCGGTGTGCAAAGTGGCTTTGGTCAATCGGTGCCGGGCATGGGATCGCTCTATGTCATCTTTACGGTCTTGGGCGGAACGGTCACTTTGTTGCGTGAGCGCCGCCAATGGACCCTGCAACGGTTGGCCGCGTTACCGTTGACCAGGGCCCAAATCCTGGGAGGTAAAGTCCTCACCTACTTTACACTGGGGATGCTGCAATTTGGGGTGGTCTTTGCGGTGGGCTTGGCGGTGGGGGTGAATTTCGGCCAGGCTCTCATTGCCATGCTCGCTGTGATGGCATCCTTTGTCCTTTGTATGACGGCGTTGGCGATCTTGCTCGCCACGCGTGTGACTAGTGAAGGCCAAGCGAATGGCTTGCGCAATCTGCTGGGCCTAACTCTGGCCCCCCTGGGCGGTGCTTGGTGGCCGTTGGAGATCGTCCCTACCTTTATGCAGCAGATCGGCCATCTCTCGCCCGTGGCTTGGGCCATGGATGGCTTTCATGAATTGATCTTTAATCAGGGTACGTTAATAGATGTCCTGCCCGCGATCGGCGTTCTGCTCGTGGTGGCTGCCCTGCTCTTTGGGATTGGGATTCAGCGCTTTCGCGTGCAATAACCGCGACCTTTTCTGATTTTTTGGCAATTGAAGAAAAGCTCCGAAAGCTTCGGCTGTCAGTGGTTGTTCCGCAATCGTCATGCTTGCCCTCCGCGCGACAACGCGTCTTGGCTGCCTATCGTATCTGCAAAAATTTGTCTCTCATCAATGGGCTGCTGCAATGCCGGCCAACGACTTGTTGTTTTTGCGCTTTCCAAGTACAATCGGGACACACCGCTTGTTTGTTCCATATAGCTTGCCAACCACTGCTCATTCTAACCATAACAACCGGAGCTTCCTTTGTCGAAAAGCATTCTTGGCATTGCGCTAGTCTTGATTGGCGTTGTGATGTTGCTCTTTTTCGCGATCAACGTCATTCGCACGCTCTGGTCTGATCCAGAGGAAGCCATGGGCATGACGATGGATCACACCATGCCCATGGCCGTGGCGTCCTCGGTTGGGGAAGAGGGGGCTACGGCACCCAATCAATCGCCATCCCAAGCCCTTTCTTCCCAGCGCTTGGCGCTTGAATCCTACTGCCTCTGGCCCAATGATACGCTCTTTGATATTGCCCAATATGCGGGTGTTTCGCTGGATAGCTTGACCGCACTCAACCAAGATAATCCACTGCATGCTGGCAGCACAATCTATTTGCCCCCTGGCAGTACCCCCCCCGCCCAATGGACCCAGCCACGTCCAGCTATCACCAGCATGAAGGAGCTACCTTTTGGGGTCTCTGGCATCTACCTAGGACCCGATAATCGGCAGAAGCGGATCGCCCTGACCTTTGATGTGGGGTATGTCCCCGAAAATAAAGGGATGATGGAGATGCTGGCTCAACGGGGGATTCGCGCGACCTTTTTTGTGGTGGGCTTCAGTGTTATGCGTAAACCAGAGATTATCACCGACATCCTTAGCAACGGCCATGAACTAGCCAATCACTCGTGGAGCCATGAGAATTTGCGGGGGATGAACGAAGAATCATTGCGCTATGAGTTAAACCGCACCGAATCCACCGTGCAAGCGGCGGCACCAGGCGCCTCGACCAAGCCCTTCTTCCGCGCACCCTTTGGCGCACTGGACGAGAATATTATCCGCATCTCCCAAGAAGAGGGCTATCAGCTCATCGGCTGGACGGTTGACAGCAGCGATTGGGTCGAGGGCATGACGGCCGATGGCATCTATAACCGAGTCACGCGGCATGTTTGTCCTGGCGCGATTATTGTCATGCACGACATGAGCCCCATTGTCGCCGATGCCTTGCCGCGGGTTCTCGACTTTCTCACCCATAACGGCTATACGTTCGTGCTACTCTCTGAATTGCTGCCGCCGCTATAGCCCAACGCGGGTCACTAGCGAAACCTGACAGACTCTTGCGTTGGCGGTTGTGGGAACCACAGAGCCAACCAGATGACAGGGGATTCAAACCCTGTCAGGTTTGGGCTCACCTATTCCCCAAAAGTATCCGCTAGCTTGATCAAGGCATTGCCGCTGCGGAGACCGATAAAGACCAGGTTGGTGCGAGAGTTGACCGCCACCGGGAATGGATCCGAACCTATGGTAATCGTCGTCAGCACGCGCTCGCGCTGCCCGCTGATTACGGTTAGTGTCCCAGCCGCGGTGTTGACATTGAAAATATGCCCGGTGGTTGGATTCACCACCAAGCCCGCGCCGCCGACATTGGCATCGTTGACCGGCCCACTATCGCCGACAGGCAAAGTGCGCTCACGGCCCCATAACGCGTTGAGCTCCGGCTTCCACAGATCGACAAACCACTGACCACTGCTAGCGGCATAGAGCACATAGAGGCGATTCCGCGCCGCATGATAGGCTAGGGCAAAGGGTACGGTGCCTTCGGGCATCAGGGTGATGCTTTTGGTCTGCCAAACGCCATTGCTTTGCCGGATCTCGGCGAGGTGGCGCGAATCGCGATGGCTGACAAAGACCCGTTGATTGACTGCATCCGCTGCAATGCCAAAAGGCCCTGAGCCGCCTGAGGTCAGATCTTGTGTCACCGTGAGCCCTTGGATGATCGCCACGCGGCTATTGCCACGCACGGTAACAAAAACCGTGTCGAGCGCTGGCAGGATCGCCATCTGGGCTGGATTGGCCCCAACGGGTACTTTGGCGAGGACAGCCAGGGTGGTGACATCGTAGACCCAAACATCGCCGCTGGCATAGTTGCTCACATAGAGCCGCTCTCTATTCTCATTTACCACCACGCCCCATGGTTCATCCCCAGTGACTGTCTGCGAAATGACGTTATTGGTTTGCGGGTCAATGACTAGCAGCCGATCCGTGTCGCGGCTGGTGATATAGAGCAGGTTGCGCCCTTCGTGGACTGCCATGCCTTTGGGGTGAGCCAACCCCGGAACGGGGCAGCCAGCCGGTGGGGGACAAGGGGGTGGGGGCGGTGGCGGTGGCAGGGGGCTCGCAATGATGGGCAGGAAATAGCGGTGGACAAAGACCGTCGCCGTGTCATCATCGGTCACTTCGTTGCCCGCGGGATCACGCCCAGTGACGGTAGCGATGTTGGTGGTTGTTTGGATGATGACCGCGCTACAGGTATAGCGCCAGGTTTCGGTAAGATCAAGGTGCGTGTCGCCATCGCTATCCCCGCCCACATAGGTGAGTGGCGTGCATTTGTCGTCGGTCACCACGATCTGGCGTAGCGGGACATCCCCTTCGTTGGTGACAGTGTAGGTGTAAATCACCGTTTCACCCGCCGTGACAACGGTGCTGGACGCCACTTTGACAATCTGGATGGCCGCGTTGGCTAGGCCAAAGTAGTGGCTGGGATCCTGGGCTGTGATCTCATCGCCATCGGCATCGGTGCCGCGTACGGTACCAATGTTGCGGTATTGACCGGCTACGGCAACGCCGGTCGCTTGGTATAACCACGTTTCGGTGGGTTCTAGCACGCCATTGTTATTGAGATCCCCACTCACATAGACCGGTGTCACCCCGGTAATATCGTCGGTCACGCTGATGTTGGTGGCTGTCACGGGGCCGCTGTTGCGCACCACATAGGTCCAGGTGACAGGGTCGCCAACGGCCAGCATCGGCCCCGGCGCGCTGTCGGCATCCTCGCCATTGGTCGCCTTTTTGATGGTCAAGGTCGGGTCGAGATCGATGGGCGTCTCGACTTCGGCCTCTTTCTCCTCGTTGTTCGCGGTGGCAATCGCAACATTGCGGATGCGCGTCACGCCCAGCGGTAACGGATTGTCGATCTGCACCTGGAAGGTCACGGTAAACGCGCCTTGGACGGGCAACGTACCCAAGTTGACCCCGCCGTCATCCAAGGGATAGGCGGTGCCAATCGTGTTGTCGGCTAGCGCCGAGAGCGTGCCATTGTTGTTAAATTGGGTGGTATTGGTGATATAGCGCGTATGCTGGGGCAATTCATCGCGCAGTTGGACATTATCGAGCGGTACGCGGGCCGTATTCCGAATCACAACGGTGTAGAGGAGTGTATCCCCTGGGCTGGCATGACCATCCTGATCCGCATCGACCAACAGATCGGCGGCCTTGCCAATCGTAAAGGAAGCAGCCGGTGGGGCGGTGGTGCCCAGATCCAACCCCGGCGCATCTGCCGAAGCAAGACCGGGCGCTTGGCCCCAAGCCGCGGCTAGCTTGATCTGGGTCAACGTTGTTTGATCCAGATTACAGACATAGAGCATCATGCCCGTTTGGTCACCGTCACTATCAAAGACCTTGGCCGACTGTAAGCTGTTGAGCGTCAGTAATTGGTCATAACGTAGGCCGCGTGAGTCGATCAGCGGACCGGCATTATCGCCGTTATAATCAATACAGATGGGGACTGGGCCAGTGACGCCATTGGTGAGCACCGGCATGACCCAAACGGGACTACCATTTTCGTTCGGGTTGACATTGCTCAATGGATCGCGGCCCGCGCCCCAGCCCACCATAATCTGGGGTGTCAACATCCGCTCTGGCACCATGGCAACGCCCCACTCAGCTTTGGAATTGGTGTTGGCTGGCCCGTCGGAATCGACCGCAGCAATGGCAAGAAAGGGGCGGCCGTCGGTGGTGTAGAAGTGTGAGCCGGAGTTATTCGGCACCACTACATGGCTGGTGTTGCGGGCCGGAATAGTCAACGCCGGTTGGGCTCCCCCGGTGGTTTCCCATTGGACGGTCAAGGCATCGGGGCCTGGATTATAAGCAAAGACCGTCGTCCCATCACCCGCTGGTGTTCCTACCGGGTTGTAATAGCTGCTGCTCCAGCGCTCGGTAGGGAAGAGCGTATACCAGCGCGATTCATAGGTGTCACAGACATCGCCGGTGAGTAGATTGACCTGCACGGGCGCACTGGCTACCACTTTGGTGCCGATACTGATTGTGCCCAGTAGCCCGCTGGTGAGGTGGTAGCTCTGGCCTTGGTTGAGGGTGGTGGTACCGTCAAAAGTGCCGTTGCCGTCAAAATCGACAGTAACCACCGTATTGTCTTCGGCAGCCATGACCACCAGCGCGCTATATTCAAAGATCTGATTATAGGCCAAATTTTCGCCGACGGGGCTTTCAAAGGTCGTACCCCAACTGTTGGTATCGTATACTTCGACGGCACCAGCGAGGAGGGTGCTGGAGCCAGTGGCCCACCCGGCACGCGTCATGGCGATTAGGGTGCTGGACGAAATGCGGTCGCCGCCATCAAAGTCGATGACGCTTTGCAAGGTGTTCATATTGACCGCGTTGTTCAGCACGATCACCGTATCGGCCATGATCAGGTCGTTGGCAAGGCCGGGTGGCGCGCCATTGGCTGGGTTGCCATCGCCCCAGATCTGGGTGGTTGCTTGTTGCGGCTGTGTGACATCGATCTCGAACCCATCTTCCCAGTGGTCATAGTAGAGGATGGTGTTGTCCGCGATAACCGAGATGGAAATGTAGGTGTGGATCGGGTTGGCGACGTCGGCGGCGGCTGGGCAGCTCTGGCTGCTCGGATAGATGGCTTTGAGGGCGTGATAGATTTGATCTTCGGGGAGTGGCACATAATAGTGTTGCACCGGTGGCGGATTGACCGCCTGGGCGCTGCCATAAACGGCCAGGGTTGTGAGGAGGGCTACCCCTAACACAACGAGGGCGCGGAGGAAGAGCCCCCCAGCCGCCAATGGCGGACATGCTTTGAGCTTGGCGTCCATAATTTTCCCTTCCCTTTGCGTGGTGATGCGCACTAGTAATTCACCCCGGCTAGCCGGTCGATGTGACAAACCGACGTCGGTGCCTCCGTTCTGCGTTGTCTGCTCGCGCTCGGTTTCGTTGGGCGCGCCATCAGACAAATCCTATGATCAAGACGATGGCCTAGCCAAATAGAAACGCCCAAGGTATTGGGTCGCGTGTTGCCTCGCCATGCTGGTCGCCATGATGCATGTTTGATCCATCGGCTGATTTGATTCGGCACGCAAAGCCCTGTAGTATATTAAGTACAGTGTTGATACAGTTCTTTACCATGGTTGTGCGCGCCGCCCTGAAGGGACGGTGCTAGGGAGCAACGCCCGCTGAAGCGGGCTTGAGCCGGCGTTGTTCGGCAGCCCTATGCCTTTCGGGTGCCCGTTGGGCGCGGCGGTCTACCAAAAAAAATTTGTGAACAATGTACTAGGCATGAATCTTGTTGTTTGTTCTTGTTATCTGAATGGGGAAAGTGTTACTACATGCGTTCTCTCTCTTCGCAACCGCCGGTTCCGCAACCACTGCCGTACACCACGGGGACTTCTCCTGCAACGCGCGCTTGGCTGGGTTGGGCTTTGGCGTTGTTTG
This sequence comes from Caldilineaceae bacterium, assembly GCA_019637645.1. The sequence continues at coordinate 57,989 of JAHBVH010000019.1, read as the reverse complement.
CCTCGTTTGCCTTTAGTTTTGCTGCGCCGATTGCGCGCGGTGTGATCCTCTCGGGCGTAGACTCGACGACCATCCTGGTTTGGCGGCTTTCGCTGGCGACGCTCTTTTTTGGCATAACCATTGCCGTCATGGATTGGCGGCTCTTTCTGGTTTCGCGCCAGACATTGGTGGTGACGATCTTTGCCGGGGCGACCAATGGGCTCGGCATGTTATTCTTTTTCTGGGCGCTGGAGCGGGTGGATGCTTCGATCTCGGCCATGATCATCTCGTTGATCCCGTTGGTTGTCCTATCATTGCTGGCCTTGCGCGGAGAACGTTTTACCTATCGCCATGTGATCCGGCTGGGCCTGGGGCTGGGCGGCGTCTATCTGCTGATCGGGCCGGGTGGGACGGTCGATCCCCATGGCATTCTGCTCTTGGTGACCGCGATCCTCTGCTTTTCTTGCCAAATCGTTCTGTTGCAATGGTATCTGAAAGGACAAGATTTTCGGAGTGTCTCTTTCTATATTTCCGCTGGGATGACGGTCGTGGTCCTCGCCTATGGGTTCCTCCACGGCACAAGCTGGCAAGTAAGTTCGGTGCAAAATTGGCTATTGGTCTTTGCCCTCGCCTTTCTCAGCACCTTTGTCGCCCGTTTAGCCTTTGTCGCCGCGGTTGACCGCATTGGTGGCGGCCAAATGACCTTGCTGACCCCCCTAGAAACGCTGTTAACGGTTACCTGGTCGCTTGTTTTTCTTCACGAGCGGTTTACGGTAGTGCAATGGGTGGGCGGGGCTTTTGTGCTGGCCAGCGCACTCTTAGCTGTGCAACGGCTCAACCTTGCTCAGTGGCGACCGCGTTGGCGCAATTGGACGCGGGTCTAAATGGACGAATTGGCTCGCTATAACCAGGCGCGTTGGGAAGAATTGGCGCGCGAACGCCTAGAGTTCACCCTGCCGATCTTGGATCTAACCCCGGCGCGTGCCCGCCAGCGGATTGATCCCGAAGGCATGTTGGGGGAACTTGTGGGCAAAGAGGTGCTCTGTTTGGCGACTGGGGGTGGGCAACAGTCGGCCATGTTTGGGCTGCTGGGCGCGAATGTCACGGTTTTTGATCTCGCCCCCACCCAGTTGCAGCGGGATCAAGAAGCCGCTGCCCACTATGGCTACCCCGTCCGCACCGTGCAGGGCGATATGCGCGATCTCTCTGCCTTGGCGGATCGGAGGTTTGATCTGGTCTATCAAGCCTATTCCCTCAACTTTGTGCCGACCGTCGCCCCCGTCTTCCGCGAAGTGGCGCACGTCTTGCGCACTGGTGGGCTCTATCAACTCCAATGGGCGAACCCCTTTACCCAAAGCGTCGATGACCAAGCCTGGGATGGCGAAACCTATCTGCTTCACCATCCCTATGTCGATGGCTTTGAAACCTCCACCTATTACCCCACGTGGGATATTGAAGATGAGGCCGGTGGTTGGCGGCAACTCGCCAGCCCGCGCGAATTCCGTCACACCCTGAGTACCGTCATCAATCAACTGGTGGCCCATGGCTTTGTGATTACGCGCCTCCAAGAAGCCGTGAGTCAGGTCGTAGATCCCGAACCAGGCACATGGGAACATTACAAATCAGTCGCCCCGCCCTATTTGACCCTCTGGGTACGCCGATGGCCTGAACTCTTCACGGCCCTGCCTGCCTGACCCTAGCAATCTTAGCCGCTGTGGTGGCTTCGCGGTGCCGGTGAAAGCCCGCTGCCGCGCCAGGCGGCCAGCATATACCGAAACATTTGCTTCCCCTTCATTAACCCGGCGCGCGGGAACATTAGGGCATGGTTGTCAACGTGGAGAAGCCGGTGATACAATAGGTGGAGCACACTAGCTGGTCCAAACCTTGCCATCTAGTTGGCGCTGTCGTACTCACAACCGCCAACCAAAGACTCTGTCCGGTTTTCAAAAGAGGACAGGGTGCTTGATTGGCGAGCCAGGTGAAAACCTAAGGAGAAGGCATGAATAACGCAGAAAGCCTCTATGCTGTGGCACAGACGGTCTTGCCCGGTGGGGTCACGGCCTCGTTTCGGGTCAACCGGGCGATTGGCCGTCCTTTTTATGTGGCGCGCGGCGATGGTCCCTATGTCTACGACCTGGAGGGACGCCAATCAATTGACATGTGCCTCTCCCATGGTGCGTCGTTGTTGGGCCATAATCATCCCCAGCTCAAAGCGGCTGTGGCCCAAGCACTCGATTGGGGCATTATCTGTTCCTATGAAAATGAGCAGCAAGTCCTGCTCGCCCAGCAGATCAGTGAACTCGTTCCTTGTGCCGAGATGGTGCGCTTTGCTGGCTCGGGCACCGAGACTGTGATGCATGCGCTACGCTTGGCACGTACCGCCACCGGGCGCAAGAAGATCCTCAAGTTCGAAGGCCATTTTCATGGTTACAGCGACGCCCTTAACTACAGCGTGTCACCTCCCTTGGCGGCGGCAGGCCCCATCGAAGCGCCGCTGGCCTATCCCGAGTCCGCCGGTGTCCCCGGCCATAACCGTGACCAGCTGATCATTGTGCCGTTTAATCATATCGAGCGCCTTGAGGCGGTCTTTGCTGCCCATGGGAAAGAGCTAGCTGCCTTGATCCTAGAGCCGATCAATTATGATCAAGGCTGTATCTTGCCCCAGCCCGGCTTTGTTCAACGCTGTCGTGAACTCTGTGATCACTATGGCGTGCTGCTCTTTTTTGATGAGGTGTTGACGGCCTTTCGCATGGCCCCTGGTGGCGCGCAGCAATATCTGGGTGTCACGCCTGATCTCTGTGTTTTGGGCAAAGCCCTGGGCGCGGGGATGCCGATCAGTGCCATTGCCGGGAAGCGCTTTGTCATGGAACATCTCAAACCGCTCGGGGGCAGTGAAATGAGCGGCACCTACTTGGCCCACCTCACCGGCATTATGGCCGCCCGCGCCGCGCTCACCGAGTATAGCTCCCCAGGTTTCTATGAACGGTTAGACGCGGTTGGTGAATACTTCTACTCGGGTTTTCAGCGGATCATCGAGCAGAGTGGGGTGGCGGTGCGGCTCCAATATCTGGGACCGCGCTTTGGGCTCTATTTTGGGGTGCGCGACGCTGTTACTAACTATCGCCAAGCCGCGCAGAAGAATCGCGTTATGGAGCTTACCTTTATCAAAAGCTGTATTGAGCAAGGCGTCTACTTCCATCCCTCGCCCCATCACGGCTTTTCCGCGGCCCACACCGAAGCTGACATGGATCGCGTGCTGGCCGCGGCAGAGGTAGCCCTGGCCGCGGTAAAAGCCGAGTTTACTTTCACCGGGTAGTCTATACTATCCACGAGGAGAACCCAATGACAACGATGATGCATGCTGGCCTGTTTACCGGCGTCGGGCAGATTGCCCTGCGCGAAGTGGAACGCCAGCCGCCGCCCCCTGGCTATGTGGTGGTGGCGGTAAAACAGTCCGGCATCTGTGGCAGCGATCTACACAGCTACTTCGGCCACTGGAACCAATCCCACACCTTTGCCCACGGCCATGAGACCTGTGGTGTTGTCGCCGAAGTTGGCGCGGGCGTGACGGACTTTCAGCTTGGGGATCGGGTGGTGATCGAATGCTTTTCTCACTGTGGCGACTGTCGCTATTGCCGCACGGGGCAGTACAATCACTGCCAAAAGCGCAGAGGAGTCTCGCACGAGCAACATGGTGGCTTTGCCGAGTACACGACGGCCCATGTTTCGGGCCTTTTTAAGATTCCGACCAGCATGAGCGATGAAGAAGGCGCTTTGGTCGAGCCATTGGCGGTGGGCGTGCGTGCGTTAGCCCAAGCCCAAGCCACCTATGCCGACCGCGTGGCGATCATCGGTGGCGGCACCATTGGTCTGCTCTGTATGGCTGTGGCAAAAGCCAATGGGGTCAAGGAGACGCTGATCACGGTTAAATATCCCCAACAGGCCGCGGCGGCACGGGCGCTGGGCGTTGACCATGTGGTCGATGTGACCCAACAAGATGTGAAAGCGGTTGTCAAGGAACTCACAGGTGGGCTGGGCATGGACGTGGTGATTGAGACGGTGGGCGGTGCTCAAGATTTTGACAATGCCCTTGCCATCACCCGTCGTCGTGGCACTGTGGTTTTGGTAGCTGGTTATCACAAACCCTTGGCCGTCGATCTCAGTCGCATTGTCTGGTCGGAAGTGCTGGTCACTGGCTCGAACTGTTATGGCTACAGCGGCATGACCACCGATTTTCAACAGGCGATTGACTTGATCGCCAGCGGTAAAGTGGATGTGACCAAGATTGTCACCCATCGCTTTCCCCTCACCCAGATCACCGAAGCCTTTTCCGTGGCCGCGGATAAAGAGTTGGGCGCAGTTAAGGTGCATCTGACGGTGTAAGTGCACGGTCGCTCCGCCGCGTGCTCATTAGCCGTTATTGAGTAGCCATTGATTATTGATTATTTGGAATCATGAATAATCAATAATCAATAATCAATGGCTAATGGTCAATTGTCAATGTGTCGCCCTGCACTTCACTCCTTTTCAATCATCGTTAGCACAGCCCGCATCCAGCCCAAGGTATAGGCCATCCCGGCGTGCCAAGCCGCGCCGCATTCGAGCAGGGGGGTGTGATCAGGAATCAGCACCCCATCAAAACCATTTTTGTGGAGGATGCGCAACACTTCGATCATGTCGGTGTCGCCATCATCGACAAACATCTCATGGTAGTTGGGCACTTTGCCATGGACATTGCGCAGGTGAACATAGGCGATCTTCCCGGCACGGCTGTAGCGATCGACCGTGGCATAGACATCGGTCTGCTGCATCTCTGAAATTGTGCCGACACAGAACTCAATGGCATGCGCCGGACTGGGCTTGAGATCCAGTACCTTCTGGAAGTGATCGCCCTGATAGACGAGCCGTGCCATCCCGCGTAGGGTGGGCAGCGGCGGATCATCGGGGTGGAAGGCCAGCGTCACCCCGGCTTCTTCGGCCACAGGCAACAGCTCGCTTAAAAAGCCATCAAGCCGCCGCCAGATTTCCGCCGCATCGACCGGCGCGACGATATCGGCTGGCGCGGCATGATTAAAGCGATCCACATCGTAGACCATATTCCACACCATGCCACCCGGAATGGGAAGTTGTTCGGGGTTATTAAAGCCAACGGATTTGGCCTGACCGCGGGCATAGGGCCCTTCGTTGCGTCCCCACACCCCAGAGAGGGTGAAACAATAGCCCATGGTAGGAATGCCCAACCGCCCCAAGTTGCGAATGATCTCCTTCAGATGGGCGATCTGCGCGTCGCGCTGGGGACCATCCAGCAAGACATCATACCAGTGCGCCGGGGCAAAGTTTTCCAGCGCCTCTAGTTCCAGCCCTTCGGCGTTGATCATGGCCTTGAGATCGCGCAACCCTTCATAGCTCCAGATCGGATCGTCGCCCTCAGAGATGCCAAAGCCCGCATTGGCGTTGTCGGAGGTGATGATCTTGTCCCCGCGGGTAAAATGGCCGGGGAGGTGGGCGATAATATGGGTGCAGCCCGCTTGCTTGGCAAAGCGTACATTTTCGGGCGTCAACAGCGCCCGGTAGAGGCCGAGGCCGAGTTTCATACAAAGACTCCTTGCATCATGGGTAGTTGAACAACGCTGATCGGTCATTAAAACCGGTCAGGCTTCTCTCGTTATCACGCCGTCACCGGGAAGGCGTCGGCCAAATGGACCGGCACCCCTTGGGCAATCGAGCGTTTGAGCGCGGCCTCGAATTGCAATTCGTGGAGGCCTGCCAAACCGGGGACGGGCGGCGGTGTCCCCGCGCGCACAGTGTCGAGATAGGCATTGACCGCTTTGCCAAACGAGGCTCGGTATTGATCCCAACGCGAAATATTACGGCTCAGGGCATGGACTGTGTGGCGCTCTTGGGTATAGTCGATCAGTTCAAGATCGCCGTCTAGATCGCGCATGCTAATGCGACCTCGCTCAAAGGCGACGGTCAGTTCGTAGAGGGGCAGCTTGAAATCAATGCTACAGGTGCCGATAATGGTGCCGGTTGCGCCATTGGCTAATTGCACCGCGGCGGTGACATCGCGCACTTGGTCGGTGCCCATACAAGGCCGGGCTACCGGTGCGGCCAAGGCGCTGATGGTGGCGGCTGGCCCCATAAAGGCCAGGATTAGATCGATACAGTGGCTCCAACAGGCATAGTGGACCAAGCCCGTAAAGTGGACTGGCTGGCCCAGTTGATGGGATGCGATCAGTTCGTGCGCTTTTTGGGTCTGCTCGAAAAAACGGTAGTTGAAGACCATGGCGGTTTCGATACCCGCGGCGTGGGCGGTGGTCAATAGTTCATTGCCTTTGGCAAAATCGTCTTCGGTGACATCCGCTTGCCCGCGTTGGGCAACCAGGGGTTTTTCAAAGAAAATGCGCCGTGGCCGGAGCGCGATTAACTCTTTCGCGACAGCGTAGCGATCAGCTTCGCGGGTGAGCACCAAGATTGTATCCGGGTCGTCGGCGACTAGATCGGCCAACGAGGAGGCGACGCGCCCGCCAAATTGGGCCGCCGCGTCTGCGGCTTTGGCTTGGCTGCGGTTGTAGTAGCTGAGAGTCAAATCTTTGTGTTGCGCTAGGTAGGGCAGATAGTTCTGGGTCGCGACCTTGCCAGTGCCGACGATGGCAACTTTGAGCGTCATGCCGATAACTCCTTGCAAACCTCATGGACTCATTCGCCCAAAAGGGACGGTAAGCGTGGCTGCACAGAAGCGGCGACAGCCCATGCCCACTTTGTACGGATGAGATGGTGATAGGAACAGGGATAGGATTTATCTGTATTGTACCACATCTGTATGTAAAAGCGGTCAGGTTTGCCAATCCTGACTGTTTCTCTTGTCAACCGCCGCCGCTACCGTTGTATCTCGCTCTGTGCCTTTTTCTGTATCTTCTCCTATGTCGCGTTGTGGTCAATGTCGGTAAGCTCAAACCAACGAAAATCTTATCAAGCTGCTGCCTTGTCAGCCGCCCCCCTTTGCTCTGCTGCTTGAGAGCGGAAGCGAAAAAATGACAGGCGCTTTACCTAGAGAGGAGCACCATGAAACGTTATCTACTCTTTCCCTGCTTCTTCTTTTCGCTAGCCTTAATGGGGGCCTGTATGGTCAGCCCCTTGTCTACTACAGAAGAACCTGCTGTGGCGACATCGGCCACGGAACAGTCCTTGGCCCCGACCTTCACTGCGACAACGGCGGTGATCACGCCAACGGCGACGCTGACGACGACCGCTGTGATCACCGCCATGCCAACGCTGACCGACAGCACGCCAGTGACGGCTGCCATGGTGACAACCGCAACACCGATCCTAACCGCAACGTCCGTGGTCACCACACCAGTCAGCGATAGTACACCATTGCCGACCGAACCGAGCACCATTGCGACACTCCTCAATGCCCGGCCTGAGTTCTCGACCTTGGCGGGGGCCGTGGCAACGGTGCAACTGACGACTGAACTGAATGGGGATGTACCCTATACCCTCTTGGCACCCACCAATGCCGCCTTTGCCAAGTTGCCAAGCGATACCGTCGCTGCGTTGTTAGCTAGCCCAACCGCTTTGACCAGCTTGCTCCAAAATCATCTGTTGATCGAAGAAGCTGCTTCGGACCGCCTGGTACGACTTGGCACGGTTCTGTCGGCATTGGGCCAGACCCTGCCCGTGACCTTGACGGTGAACGGCGTGGTGCAGGTGGGCGACGCCAATGTCGTCGAGCCAGATATTGAAGCCACCAATGGCGTGATCCATGCCATCGACACTGTACTCCTACCGGCGGATCTGGTGATCCCGCCGTTGGTAACGCCGACAAGCGCGGTGACTACCACTGCCCCAGTCACAGCAGCCCAAGCCGTGACCACCGTGGCGATCGTCACCACAATTGCGCCGACGGCCACGCTCACCGATATTATTCGGGAGACGCCAGAATTAGAGATGGCCGAGTCTGCGTTGGGCGCGGCGGGCTTGTTGCAGGCGTTGCAATTGCCGGGGCAATTAACGCTCTTTGTGCCCACCAATGCGGCTTTTGAAGCGCTGCCGGCGGACCAATTACAGTCCTTGCTCAATACCACCGGCGACATTGCCAACGTCATGCGCTATCATGTGGTGGCCGATGATGTTTCGGCGGCGGACTTGGTGCGGCTTGGCTCGGCCCTCGCGACCTCTGGCCAGACGTTGACCATTACTACCGCTGATGATGGCCGTGTGCTAGTCAACAACGCGCGGATCATTCAGGCCGATATTGTCGCCACGAATGGGGTTATCCATATGATTGATGCTGTGTTACTCCCGGTGGCCGAGTAACCCCTTTGCAATCCGCTTCCCTCTTTTACCCACCAGAAATATCCACCTTGTGGAAAACCGTCGCCTAGAATTGGCCTTACGCACCCCAGTGGGTCGGTTATCTCAGAGCTGACAGGTCTGCCAAACCTGTCAGCTCTGGCTTTGTGTAAGCCCTACTTATAATACGTATCATGCTGCACTAACTTATGCTATACTTACGCTATTGAGTAGGTACAGATGTCGTTGTTCGCTCTAGCGCCTTGGCCTGAATGACCGGCGCGGCAGAGAATAGGGTCTACGGCTGTGCCTCATTGCCCACCAGAATCATAAAGGATTGCTCATGGCCGGATCAACCCCAGCGCTCGAAGTGCATCAACTTGCCAAAAGTTACGCTACTGTACAGGCAGTGAATAACCTTTCATTTACGGTGATGCCGGGTGAGATCTTTGGCCTGTTGGGACCTAACGGCGCGGGCAAGACCACGACCATCCGCATGATTCTCGATATCATCAAGCCGACGAGTGGCTCTATCCAAGTCCTGGGCGGCCCCATGACCGAAGCAACCAAGGCGCGGATTGGCTATCTGCCCGAGGAGCGGGGGCTCTATGAAGATATGACCCTCCTCGATACCGTGCTCTTTCTGGGCCAGCTCAAGGGGTTGAGCCGGGCCACCGCGCGTGAACGGGCCGAACGCTACTTGCGCCAAGTCAATCTGTGGGAGGTGCGCCAGCGGAAGATCGGCGCCATGAGCCGGGGGATGAACCAGAAAGCCCAGTTTGTTTCAGCAACCCTGCATGAGCCTGAGCTGCTCATTATCGATGAACCCTTTAGTGGCCTGGACCCCGTCAACGCGCGGATGCTCAAAGATCTCCTCTATATGATGCGTGAGCGCGGAACCGCCATCATTATGAGTTCACACCAAATGCATCAGGTCGAGGCCATGTGCGAGCGCCTCTTGCTCATCGACCGGGGGCGGCAGGTGCTCTATGGTCCCTTGCCCGAGATACGTCGGCAATTTGCCGCCAATGCTGTGGAAGTCGAGCTGCGCGGCGAACTGCCCCCGCTCGCCGAAGTGGAGGCCGTCACCCCGCAAAATGGCGCTTATCGCCTGCTGCTCAAAGAAGGGATACAGCCGGAACTCCTCTTAAAGACCCTGGTCAATCTGCCTACCATTACGGTCGAGCGGTTTGAACGGGTGGAGCCCTCTCTGGATGACATCTTTATTCAAGTCGTGGGGCGACCGGTCAGCGAAGCCGAATTGGGCCGCACCGCTGGTGCTGGGGAGGAGGCATGAGAAAGATTTGGTTAGTGGCTTGGTCCACCTATCTGCGCCGTGTCCGGTCGGGTGCTTTTCTCGGCTTGACCTTCGGGCTGCCCTTGATCATGCTATTGGCTGGCTCGATTCCTTTTTGGCTGGCAACCCGCACACCGCCTGCCGGGACCCTCGGCATCGTTGATCAGACGGGGACCCTCGGTGACCTCGCGACGTTACCCATGCCAGAGCCCGATCTGACGTTAGCGCTCTACCCAGATATAGAGACTGCTACCACGGCGGTGGAGCAGACCGCGATCCAGGGCTTCTTGGTGATTCCAACGGGCTACGCGACAGGTGAAGCGGTGCGCTTTTATGGGGCTGCCTCGCTCAATGAGCGCTGGCAAGCTGCTTTGGCACACCTGCTCCGTCAAGCGCTGTATCCATCTGCTTCAGAAGCGCTCTTGGCGCGGCTGGCTGAACCGACCGTCATCACCTATGTCGATGCGGCGCACGGGGTTGTGGTGGCACAAGGCCCCGCGTTTTTGATCCGTACATTCTTTTCCAGCGCGTTGGCGTTGGTCTTTGCCTTGATCGTCTTTACGGGCATCAGTCAATTGGGCGCGGCCATTGTCCGCGAGAAAGAGCAACGGGCCTTGGAGATGGTGCTGACCTCACTGTCGATCCAAGAGTTGGTGGCGGGGAAAGTCTTTGGCATGAGTTTGTTAAGCCTGACCCAGCTCGGGGTGTGGGGGCTTGGGGCGTTGTTGGCGGTGGCATTGGCCGCGGCAGGTGATCTATCCGTGCCGCTGATCAGCATTCCCTGGTCCGTGATTGGCTGGGCCTTTCTCTTCTGTTTGCCTGGCTACTTTCTCTATGCTACGATCAGCGCTGGCTTAGGGATTCTGGCCGGTGATAGCCAGCAGGCACAGCAATTGGCTGGCATGTTGGGCTTCTTTACCGTGGCTCCCTTCTGGCTACTAGGCGTGGTGGCCGGTTCACCCAATGGTCTGCTGGCTGCCGCACTCACCTTCTTCCCCCTCACCGCGCCCATGTTTAGCTTGATCCGCATGTCCTTGACTGTGGTGCCTGTCTGGCAGCTCTTTGCCTCCCTGATGCTGCTATTGTTAACCCTCCTGCTGTCGCTTTGGGCGGTGGCGCGGATCTTCCGCACCGCCATGTTGCTCTATGGTCAGCGCCTGCGGCCGCGTACGCTCTGGCAAGCCCTGCGCAGTGCTTAACTGCTCCAAAGGATTGGTTGCATGAACAAGACCCTGTTGGTTGGACTTCGTGAGTTTCGTCAGCGCATTCGCTCGCGTGGCTTTTGGCTGGGCGTGCTGAGTCTGCCCATCACCTTTCTCATCGTTTGGGCCTCGGGCGCGTTGGGCTCCTCGGCTAGCCCTTCCCTGGACGCGACGCGCCTCCGGTCTGTGAACCGGCTGCCAACGACCATTGGCTATGTCGATCAAGCAAATCTGATCCAAGCCATCCCCCCAGGGGTGCGTACGCGCGTGCTCCACTATACCGCCCGTGCTACCGCCCAACAAGCGCTAGTCACGGGCGCGATCGAGGTCTACTATGTGGTTCCCGCCGACTATCGCACCAGTGGGCAGGTTGAGCGAGTCAGTTTGACCTTGCCGACAGCCAACACCCCTGCCGATGTCAATCAATTTGATGGGATCTTATTAGCAAACCTGTTGCCCGAAGTAGACAGCGCGGATCTCACCCGCTTGCGGCGTCCCTTCAATCGTTCGAGCCCGGCCTTTGTGAATCTCAATACCAACACGCGCGTCGCGACCAGCCGTGACGATGTCGACTTTTTGCCCTTTGTGGTGACCATGTTGATCATGGTGCCGCTCTTCACCAGCGGGGGCTATCTGCTCCAGAGCCTACTGCAAGAGAAAAGCAGCCGAGTCATGGAAGTGCTCCTGCTCTCCCTGCGCCCTACGCAACTGCTCATGGGGAAATTGCTGGGCCTCACCTTACTGACCTTGGTACAATATGTGATCTGGCTGGCCTTGGCCTTGCCCCTATTCACTGTGGATGGCGATACCCTCATCACGACCCTGGCCACGATCAACCTATCCCCGACGGAAGTGGGTTTGGTCGCGCTCTATGCCTTTGGTGGTTATCTGCTCTATGCCACCGTGATGGCTGGCGTGGGCGCGCTCGCGCCCAATCTCGAAAACAGCCGTACTTGGGTCTTTCTGATCAGCCTGCCGATCCTCATCCCCTTCTATCTGTGGACGGCCATCATTGCCGCGCCCACGGACCCGCTGGCCACAGTGCTCGGCTTAATCCCCTTTTCGGCGCCGGTTGCCATGTTGCTGCGGATCAATGTGACGACCGTGCCAGCGTGGCAACATTGGGTGAGCCTTACTTTGTTAGCGTTGACCAGCGTCGGTGCCATTAAACTAATGGCGCGCCTCTTCCGTACCCAAACCTTGCTCAGTGGCGAAAGCTTGTCGGTACGGCGGATCTGGCAAGCCCTGACGACGGCGACCTAAGCGATTGTTGGCAAAGAGGTAGCTCCAGTCCACACTTGATAGATTTTCAAAACCTTAAAAGTTACGCACTTGGGCCAGACTTGACAGGTTTAACAAACCTGTCAAGTCTCTGGTCACGCTGATCAACTGCGTAACTTCTAAACCTATCAAGTGTACAGGTCACCGTTTTAAACTGTTTTGAAGGGATGGGAGTAGACTTTTGGGGGAAAGGAAGGGACCATGAGTACCAATGTCTTGGGCTTGCTGGCTGTGATTATTTTTATTGTCTTAGTGGCGATCTTCGTGGCCGAACTAGCCGGGCCAGCCGCACCCATCAGCACCGTGGGTGGTGGCAACAGTGCCGCGGCGGTCGCCACTGTTGCCACCACCGTTGCCCCAACCATAGCACCGATCAGCCAGACCAACCCGGCTACCTATACGATCCAAGCGGGCGAGTGGCTCAGTGAGATTGCCCGCCGCTATAACACCACCGTTCCGGCCATTCTCGCGGCCAATCCACAGATCACCGATTCGGACGCCCTCCAACCAGGCGATACCATTGTGTTGCCCGCCCCAACGGAGTAGGATAGCGGCGTCTTTATCCCCTACGCAACGACTGCTTGCGCGCTGGGCATCACCACCGCACAGGCTTGCCGCCGATCCGCGGCTTCGCGTGCCCAAAGGCAGGTCAGCGCACTGAGAATGCCAGCCGCTATGGGGCAGCGCGATGGTTTGTGGTCGCGCATAGCCATGAGAAAGTCGTAGCACAGCTCCCGGTCGCCGCCAAAGTGGGGCATATTCCCCGCAAAATCAATGGTTTCGACCGTCGGCGCGCGGTGGCTAAAGAGCTTGATCTGGTTTTGATACCAATCAAATTCAATCGTGCCCTGGTAGCCATAGAGGCGCGCCCCGCGCTGGGCTGCTTTATACCGGGTGAAGAAGTTCTGCGTATAGCTCACCTGTGGGCCATGCTCATACTCGATGAGACAGCTCCCCATATCTTCGATTTTAATACCCTTGGAAAAGACACAATAACCACCGCGGTCGGGATAGCGCACGGTTTCGGTCTCGAAACCACTGCGAAAGCGCACAAAGGGACTTTCGGTGCAGCTCTCGCGCCGTTCACAATCTTTACACTGTAGATCAAAGGGCATATCGCCGCCATAGACTCGTTGCGCCTTGAGCGCGCTGATCCAGGCCGGTTGCTGACCAAGCAGGTAGTTGATGTAGTCCAGATCGTGGGTGGCCTTTTGCAAAAAGAGGCCGCCATTCTGGTCATAGTTGCGGTGCCAGCCGCGGAAATAGCCAGAGCCATAGGGTACATTACACCACGCCACCACATTTTCCACCGTGCCGATCTGGCCGCTATCGACGATCTCTTTCACCTTCTGAAGCACAGGGCTCAAGCGCAGGGGAAAGGAGACCACCGTTGGCGCGGCATAATTCGTATAGGCGTCGGCCAACTGCTGGACCTGTTCAAAGCTGATAGCCACCGGCTTTTCCATAAAGAGGGGTAACCCCGTGGCAGCCACCTTGCAGGCCATCTCGGTGTGGAGCAGACAGCGCGTGCCGATCATCACCCCGTCGAGCCGAGCCGCCTCCGTGGCCAGCAGCTCATCTGCCGACGCATAAAAGCGGGCATCGGCCAGAAACTCATCGCGCTCGGCCTGGAGTTCCGCCGCCCGTGGATCGGCCACCGCCGTCACTCGATAGGGAATATCCCACATCGCCAGCGCCTTCGCCATATGCGATACTCGCCGGCCATAGCCAATAATTCCAACCTGTAACATGGCATCTCTTTCTCTGCTGAGGGGGATCACGGCTTTCGTAACAACCCCGGTAGCATAGACGCCCTGGCCCAATTCGTCAAGTGAAGTTTTTTGGGGTGGAGACAAGCACACACTTAAAAACCCTGGGTGTAAAGCCGGATTGATCCGGCGTTGTTAGGTAGATAGGTGGCTTATGAAGGGTAAGCAAGTAAAGCGGTAGACCTTACTCGTGCGCTTTCGCGCAGCTTGACCGAGCAGGCGCTGATTTCAATCCGCGCTGGATTACCGAATTTAATGGTTAATCTTCATCAGCCCCCAGCGGTCTTCACCCCTGTTCCCATCCTCACTACATCGTTAGCAGCTCAACCGCTTGCTATTTCCACTCCACTGCCTCTTTACGCGCTTGCCCGGAAGGGATTGAGAATCGTGAGACCATGAATCGTTTGGCCGTCTTGTAGATCCTCGCTTAACAACGTAGCGCAATTCGTTTCAATGGCAGCTGTGATGATCAGCGCGTCATACCACGCGTATCCCGTTTCCAGCTGAATAAGTAAGGCTTGTTCGTAAAAGGCAATGGATGGAAAGTGCTGACAGAGTGGTACTGCTGTGCTTTGCAGATACTCGCGCGCTTCTGGCAGGACAAGCGGTGGAGAAAACTTACGGGTTGCTAGGTTCAAAAATTCTTGAATAACCTGAGTGCTGATCACCCCGCGTTGTGTCTGTAATCCGTGCCGAAGCAACTGCCGGGCGATTCGTTGCTTGGCGGGTGCTGTTTTGTCGAAGGAATAAACCAGTATATTGGTATCGAGGAAGAAAAAGCCCGCGAGGTTATCTACGTTCATTCATTTCCTCGCGACTAAATTTACGCGTCGCATTGACATGATCTAGGCGTGCCATGAGCTCATCATACCGCTGTGCCGCTGAAGGTTGGGCGGCATAACGTTCTAGCCAAGTCCGAAATAATTCATTCAAGGTCGTGTTTTCCACGGCGGCGCGCCGCCGTGCTTGTTGAATGATAGTTTCATCAGCCGAGAAGGTAATATTTTTGATCATGCGGATAGTGTACACGAATTTCGTGTGAGTTTCAAGTGGCAGCCGTGACTTGAAAATTCTTCTGATATAGAGAAAATGGGGAAGTCTCTGCCGGACCCAAAAAGCGAAACCCACCCTCTCCCTACCTATTTGGTAATGACTCGATTCCTCTCTGTTGACAGCTGTAAATAAAAAGTAAGACAAAAGTAAGTTAAAAGATGTGTAATATACCATATAATTTAACTTACTATGCTCCGTCATTACGTGTAGTTACGCCGCAAAGCTGTTCTGTAGGCGGGAATCTGGCCAAAGTAAGGGGAATCCTTTCATGCAAAGTGAGACGAAAGTCCAGTGGTATCGTTACACTTCTAGTCGCCTGGGCCTAATGCTGGCCTTTATGTTGCTGCTACTCCTCGCGGAAGCGGGTGGATTGGGGCAGGTGGCCAAAGCCCAAAGTGGTACGTTGCGTTTTATTTTGCAAGCCATGCTGCCCCAGGCCGATGAGACCAACGCCCTGGCTATTGGCGATCTGAACGGAGATGGTGCGCTCGATCTGGTGGTGGGCAACATGGGTCTGACCTATCTCTACCTCAATGACGGCGCTGGTAATTATGGAACGGCCACCCCAGTAGGGGTCACTGGGCAGGCTGTGGATGTCGTTGTTGGTGACGTGAACGATGACGGCGCGTTGGATCTGTTGGTCTATACCTTACAGACCCCCAGCCAGGTCTACCTCAACGATGGCGCAGGCAACTTTCGCCTACACACGACCTTCCCCGCGGCTGCCGGACGCCTAGACCAGCTTGGGTTAGGCGATCTGGATGGTGATCGGGATCTGGATCTGATCGCTAGCCGGGAGTCTGGTAATAGCACTGTCTATTGGAATAATGGCCAAGGGGCTTTTACCCAAGCCGCCACCCTGCCCGCTGGGCTCAACCCGCTCTTGATCGATCAGGATGGGGATGGCGATCTGGATCTGATCATGATTCAGCCCAATAGCAATCAGCCCAACCAGAGTCGGCTCTATCTCTACCGCAATAATGGTGCTGGCACGTTGCAAAGTGTCGCGCTGACCTTTGGCGGCAGCAAAGGTTTTGAGAATCAATTTGCCGTGGGCGATATCGATGGCGATGGCGATCTCGATTATGTGATCAGTAGCTACACCAAGGCGGGCTGTTCAGGAGCTAACTGTGAAGATCTGCGTCTGCTGCTCAACCGCGGCTTGCTTGGCTTTGGCTCGGTCCGGCTGGACACGGCCGCGGTCAGCGATCTGGTGTTGGTGGATATTGATCACGATGGTGATTTGGATATTGTTGGCAGCGGCTTTGCTTGGAACACCCAAAGCGCTACGGATCGCCAAAGCAAGGTCTATCTTAACCAAGGGACCAACGAACTCTTGCTCTCAGCTTCCTTTGTGAGCCAAGAGCTCGGGGCTGCCGATAACACGGCCCGCGCCCTGGCGGTGGCGGATCTCAATGCCGATGGCTTGCTCGACATTGTGTTGGGCAATGTAGGCCCCAACGCCCTCTATCATCAGCAGAATCAGCTCTTTGCTAACTGTCAACTCGATCTCCTCCTGCTCAATCCGCATTCGGTGGCAGATATCAATGGCGATGGCTATCTGGATATTATTCAACGCAGTGGTATTATGCGGCTCAACGATGGCAAAGGGAACTTTGGGATCCAATTGGCCTTGCCCATTACCCTAGATTCGGCAGCGCAGATCGTGGCCGCCGATTTTAACGGCGATGGTCGGCTCGATCTGCTGACCGGCCATCCTACGCTGCCCGCAACGCTCTATCTGCAAACGAACTATGGTCAATTTGTCTTCGGGACACAGCTCGATGCCCAATCGGCGGGTGCCACAACGCTAGCTACGGGTGATTTTAATGGCGATGGCCTGTTGGATCTGGTCATTGGCCGGGGCACCCAGCCGGGCCGCACCATCAGTACGCCCGCGCCCAATCAGCTCTATTTCAACACCGGTGCGGGCCAATTTGCCGCGGGCCAGCCGCTCGATCTGCTCGCGGATGACACCCAGGCGATTGCCGCAGGGGATCTCGACGCCGATGGCGATCTTGATCTGGTGGTGGCCAACAGTCAGGAGACTCAAGGCCAAGAGTTGGGCAAACAAAATATGCTCTACTTCAATGACGGCAACGGCGGCTTTTCTGAAAAACGGCCCCTTGGCAATGGCACCGACCGGACTCGAGCCCTGGCGTTGGGTGATCTTAATGGCGATGGTCATATCGATATTGTCACGGGCAATATGGGGCAGCTCAATGCAATCTATACCAACGATGGCCGTGGCAATTTTGGCCCAGGCCAACCCGTAGGGTCGTTGGCCGATAACACGGTTAATGTGCTCTTGGTGGATCTGGACAATGATCGCGATCTCGATCTGATCGCCGCCAACGAACGCCAAGCCGATGCCGTCTATCGTAACGATGGCCTGGGCCGCTTTATGGGGATCGCAGCCTTCAATGAACCCTTTCTCGACGCGCGGTTGCTGACCCTGGCCGCGGGTGATCTGGATCGCGATGGTGATGTAGATCTGCTGGCTATGCCCCAACAGCTCTCTCTGCTGCCCTACCTCTCTGGCTGTGTGATGAAGGGACGGTTGACCAAGCCCTTGCGTACCGCCGCGCGCCTGCCCCAAGTGGTCGTCCGGCAACCAGGACTAACCATCGGCGCTGGTCCCTATGCCTCCGCAGCGATCTTTGCGCAACGGACCATTCCCATTCCCTTTACCCTCTATGATCCCGAAGGCAAGCCGGTGGATCTGCGTGCCTACTACTCGCCCGATGGGGGAGGCCGGTGGTTGCCTGCCCTGCCCACCGCCGACACCCCTACCCGCCAGTTGGCGACCTTACAAGGGGGCGCCGCCGCTCAACATCTCTTTCAGTGGGATGTCTATGCCAGCAACCTATGGGGGCAAAGTGATGATGTCCTGATGCGGTTGGAAGTGCAGCCCAGTGTCCAACCCCGCCGTCATCGCCAGCCCGAACCCTATCAATACCCCTATGCCGCGGCGCAGAGCTATCCCTTCCGCGTGCGGGGGACCCAAGTGCGGGTGGTGAATGAAAGCGGGCAGCCTATGGCCGGGGCGCTCCTCTATCGCTTACCCGTGGGCGCAACGGGTAAGGCCGAACTTTTCCCGGTGCCCACGGCGGCTACCTTGCGGACTAACGCCAATGGCTATTTCCCTGGCCGCGGCGCGCTGACCTTGGGCGATCAATTGGTGGCTCTGGCCCCCATCAGCGCGACCCATGCCTTTACGCTCTATCACAGCAGCGCGACGCCCAATGCCCTAGGGGTCGATGCCTACACCGTCCAAGCGGCTGGGGTGCAGACCTTGACGGTTTCAGCGGCCCGTCCGTTGGTGCTCTTCAATTTGGCGCTTGCCTTGGAATGGGATGCCCGCAATGATGGTACCTTCTTGGCCGATTTGAGCAACGCCATCCAAAACAGCTCCGCGATCCTCTTTGATGTCACCGAAGGCCAAGCCGCGCTCGGAGAGGTGACGCTCTATCAGGCCAAGGAGCAGTGGAATCAGGCGGATGTGGTGATCTATGCGGCCAATAACCAACAACCGCGCGCCAGCATGGGGGGCGTGGTGATCACCCCCACCCATGACATTGGCTTGACGGGCCTCATTACCGACGCCTATTTGCCAGGGCAGGTGCGTATGGGGCCGCTCTGGGATCCCTTTGGGCAAAGCGAGGCTGAATTACGTCAGGATTGGTGGCTGGCCTTTGCCCACGAATTGGCCCACTATCTCTTCTTCCTACCCGACAACTACTTGGGGATTGAGGATGGCTTGCTGGTTAAGATAGATTGCCAAGGCAGCTTTATGACCAATACCTATGAGGAGCCCTATCGAGAATTTCTCACCCGCGATCGGTGGGATGCCCAGCCCGATTGCCACGACAAAAGCATGGCGGCCCACACCACCGGGCGCACCGACTGGGAAACGATCCAACGCTTTCTGCCCTGGCTCCATGCGCCGTCATCCGCGGCCAACGTCAACCCTGGCCCCGCGACCCTGCCGCTTGCCGTAACCCAACTGCGATGGATCGCACCCACAGGGCAGCCGCTTGCCCAAGCCCTGCCCGCCCGCAATTTTGACCTGCGCAACGCCAACACCGGCGAAGTGATCCAAGCGCGTCAGGCCGAGGTCTACCTTTTCAAACGCCAAGGGACCGCCCAGCTCGAAGATGACACGGTGATTGCCTTAGGAGATACTGGCATCGGCAGTGATCGGATCAAAGTCCGCGGTGCAACGCCGGGGGATCGGCTCTGTATCTTGGCGGTCAATCAGTCGCCTACCCAGATCGGCTGTGAGACCATCACCGCCACCAGCACCTCGCTGCGTTTGGCCGCTGTGCCAGGGTGGCAACCCGACATTATGGTCAGCCCCGTCAGTTCGCGGACACTGGCGATCACGGTGACGCAGCCGTTGAGCCCAGGGGTAGCGCTCCAGGCCCAGCTCTTGCCAGCCACTACCCCAACCACAACCACTCTGCTCCGCGCCCCATGGATTGGTTTACAGCCGGACAATCCGACCCAACCCCAGCGCTTTACAGGCGTCATCACGCTGGATACTCCTGTGTTTGAGGGCTTTATCCGGGTGTGGGTAGCGGATGAAGGCCCCGCGCGCGAGGCCATGAGTGCCTTTTTCCTCAGCACGGGCTGGGGACCGAATAATCGACGGGGCTTTGGCGCGGATCCTCAAGTGTGGGGGCCGAATAATCGGCGCGGCTTTGGGCCAAACAACCGGCGGGGCTTTGGTGCAACCAGTCGTTTCCTCGGCGCGCCCTTTGCTTCCAGTGACGGCAAAGTGACGATCTTTGAAATGGAGAATATCGTTGGCTATAGCGGTGAGGCTTCGCTCCAAGCGTTGCCCCACTTGCCCAATCTTCCCCTGTGGTTGACCCCCGTCGGATCTGGCTATCGTTTCCTTGCCGCGGAACCCATGGCGCGCACTATTGCGTTCCAGTACCTTGACCGGGAAACCCCCAAGGGCTATGAACAGACTCTGACGATCTACTACTTACCTGCCGATGCTACAGCAGGTGACCGCGCGGCTTGGCAACGCCTGCCGACCTATCTGGATGTTGACGAGAATCTGGCCGCGGCGCGTATGCCAGAGAATCACCGCCAAGGCCAAGGGACCTATGCCCTGCTCGCCACCGTAGAAATGCCCACACTAACACCGGGCTGGAATTTCTTGGCCTATGTCGTGCCGACGAACCGCCCTGTCGCGACGGCCTTGGCTTCGCTGGCGGGGGCTTATACCAGCGTCTATGCCTATACACCCGCGGCTCCTCTGCCGTGGCGGCTCTATGATGCCACGGTCAGCCAAGCGCAGCCACACCTAGCCAGCTTTGTCAATGACCTGACTACCCTCGACTATGGTCATGCCTATTGGCTCTATGCCACCCAGTCGATTACGCCTTATCTTGCCGTGGCGCTGCCGCCGTCAGGGACGACGATCAACGCCGCTGCCGCGGAGACCACTGGGGAGCTACCCCCGACGACCTTCTACGGCCCGATTGACGGCGCGGGTATTTTGATCCCCAGCTTGGGTATGCCGGTGACGGCGGCGATCAATGGGATTCTCTGCGGCACGGGTGAAGTGGCGCAGGTGGGTGAACAGTGGGTCTATAAGATCCAGGTAAAGGCGGCCATTGCGAACAATGGCTGTGGTGCCATTGGCGCGCCGGTCCTACTGGGCATCGGCGGGCAGGCCGTGGCCGAAATTGCCACTTGGGATCATCGCCAAGCACAGTACCAACCTGTCACCGTGGTGGATGCCCCTTGGCTTGCGCCCGGTCCCGTAACTATACCTGCGCTGCTGCCTGCTCCCCATTCGCTCTACCTGCCGTTGGTCAATCGGTAATCCCAGACGGCATATTCTGGTTGTTCTGGGCTTCCTACCACGGTTAGTGCAAGCGCTGTCGGGTTTTCAAAAGCCGACAGCTCTTGCTGCCAACAGGCGATCAATGCGCGATTAAACCAGACCGCTTCCAAAAACTGTTGGCGCAGCAGGTCGTCCTGAATTTTGGCGGCGCGGCTCTGGAGTAAGGCGTAGCCCTCTGTAAGCAAGGCCCGAGCCTGCTCACGCGCAACCAGATTCGCTTGGGCCGCGCTCCTGAGCACTTGATAGCCAATCAGGTAGGCGAGCACCGGAAATTCAAGGCCATCGGTGCCTTGCGTCTGTAGCCAGGTGATACATTGATCGATATAAGCAAGCGCCTGGGGTAGCTGGTTTTGGCCCAAGGCACTACGGGCCAAGCCCGCCAGGCTATCAATGGCATGGCTCTCTTCCTGAAGTTCCAGGCGCAGGGCATAGGCTTGTTGGAAGATTGCCTTGGCCGCCTGGCAGTCGCCCAAGGCATAGAGCGTATGGCCGAGGTGGGTCAGGGTAAAGCCTTCGCTGCGTTGGTCGCTGATCTGGCGTTGGATGGTGAGGGCCTGTTCAAAATGAGTGCGCGCCCGGGCTGCATGGCCCAGGTGCTGCCAGATCAGGCCAAGGGTATCCAGGCTGATGGCTTCTCCTTCCTGGTCGCCGATCTCGCGGCAGATTTCCAGTGCCTGTTGGTGGCAGGTGTAAGCCGCTTCGTAGTCGCCGATGTCAAAATTATTATTGCCCAGATTGGTCAGGCTATAGGCTTCGGCATAGCGCCAACCAATGGCCCTGGCGCGTGCGATCACTTGCCGATAGTGTTGATGGGCCGCGGGATAGTTCCCTTGTTCATTGGCGATCACCCCAAACATAAGCAGACAATTGATCTCGCCTCGCTGGTGGCCCAGTGCTTGATAGCGGATCAGGGCTTCGGCATAGTTGGCGACGGCTAGCGCATAGTGGCCGCGCGCCTGATAGATGTGGCCGATGTCATAGAGGCTGTCGCCTTCCCCTTGCCGATTGCCCAGGCGGCGCGCAATGGTGAGCGCGTGTTCCAATTTGGGCAGCGCTGCTTGGGTGTGTCCTTGTTGGGAGAGGATGCGTCCCCAACTATGGTAGCTCTTGGCTTCGATGACCTGATCCTGCCATAGCCTGTTGTGGGCAAGCAACTGCTGGACCACCGTGAGCGCGGCTTCATAATCGCCAATGACCCGAAGATAGTAGGCTTGCCGCAAGCGTACCTCTTGGCCGGTTCGGTTGTCCTGGAGCTTTGTCGCCAAGCTGTGCAGCACTTCGAGGATTTGGGCTTGGGCTTGGCGTTGCCCCAACAGGTTGTAAATGGCTTCTTGCTTGAGGGCAAGGGCATAGCGTTCGGCCCAGGCGCTCTCGGCGGTCAATGCCCAGGCGCGGCTCAAATAGGTGATGGCTTTTTCGTTATCATAGTGGTTGGCGGCATAGTCACCGGCAAGCTGCGCGTATCTTCTTTCCTGTTCCCAATCTTCACTATGGTGATAATGGTAGACCAATTCAGCATAGTGCAAGGGCAGATCTTGGGGATAGACTTGGGCAATGGCCTGCGCGGCACGGTGGTGCAATGTCCGTTGTTGGGCCCGCAATTGCATGGTGTAGGCCGTCTCGCGCAGGAGCGCGTGGCGAAAAAGATAGCGCGTTGGATCGTTGTCGCTGGCGACCCAAATATCGGCTTGCTCGGCGGTGACGATCGGGCTCAAGACCGCGGCGTGCTGTGGCAACATGGCGGCTAGCACACGGCGATCAAAACTCTGCCCCAAGACCGCGGCGGTTTGGACGACCTCTTTGACCAAGGGGGAGAGCCGATCTAAGCGCGCCGTCAAGACCATGTGAATGGTTGCGGGCAAGGGCGTTGCCCGAATGGCGGCGAGGGCCGTGGCATCTTGGCGCAGCTGCCACCCTTGAGCGCTCCAGCTCAGTAATTCCTGTTCCTGTGCATAGAAAAGGAGCTGTTCCGCCAAGAAGGGATTCCCTGCTGTGCGATCCACCAAGAGATCAATAACGGCTGGCGTTACGGGGCCAGCCAGCCAGTGGGTGGCGAGTTGGCCCATCTCTTGAGCTTGCAAGGCCGCCAGGTGAATGGTGGTCTGTGGGGTGGCGGGCAGCGCCAGCACTGGATAGATGGCCGCCGGTTGCATGGCTGTGCCCGCGGGTGAACGGGTGGTCAAGAGCAATAAAAAAGGAAAAGGATCGACGTTATGGGTGAGCTTTTCCAGAAAGAGCGCTGATTCGGCATCGAGCCAATGGATGTCCTCTAGGTAGAGGACCAAAGGCTGACGCAGGCTCTCGGCTTTGATAAAGGTCTTGAGCGCGGTCAAAGTGTTTTCGGCGCGCAGTTGTGGCTCTACTTGTTGATAGAGCGAGCCTTCCCAGTATAGCCCTAGTAGGGCGGCCAAAAAGGAGCGCGTGCGATCTAATTCGGTCGCTAAGGGGCGGTCCGCAATGGTGGTTAATAACTGATCCAAGCGGGCGTCAAACAAAGTTTGATTGGTCAACTCGCTCTGATGGGCGGACTGCTGAAAATAGCTGCGCAAAAAGGTGAGAAAGGGGTTGAGCGGCTGGCGCAGAATCTCGTCTGTCTGGCAAGAAAACCAGGTGAGTGGCTGGCTATGCGTGGTGGCTGGGGTGGTCGCTGGAGTGGCCTTGCCTTGTTGTAGCTGTTGCTGGAATTCATAGACCAAGCGACTTTTGCCCATGCCAGCATCACCAACAACCGTAACGACCCCGCCAAAGCGCCCTTGGCGGAGCGGCTGAATGGCCCGCCACAGCTGGGCCAACGCGGCTTGGCGGCCAATCATGGGGACAGGGTAGACAGAATGGGCGACGGTCGGATGGGGCTGCCCCAGCTGGAAAATTTGTCGAGCCCCGTCGAGCCCCTTGAGCAGATACCAGCCTCGTTCGGTGATGGCAAAGTCGCTCTGTGCTTGGCGTGCCGCGTGGGTATCCAGCAAAATTTCGCCCCATTGCGCCATAGCCAACTGCCGCGCGGCTACATTCACCGACGCGCCATAACAAGTATATTCTTCGCGCCGCGCCGCGCCGACAAAGCCCGCGTAGACCAGTTGCTGGGTTATACTGGCACGGAGGGCCATGGGCAGGGCGCTACGGAGATCGCATAGGCAATGCAGCGCACGTTGGAGATTGTTTTCATAGCTGGTTGGCGCGCCCCAAAAGAGCAGCAGGGTGCAGCCAGTGTCGGTGATGCCGATGCGGCCAACTAAGCCCAGATGTCCACCATATTGATTGAGCAACTGTAACAAGCGCTGTTGGAAACTGGCCGTCTCTTGTGCCGTGGGTAGCCGCTGGAGATTGACAAAGACCGTGACTACTTGCCGAAATTCGCCTACGGTTGTGGATTGTAACAACGCGGCGGGAAAGAACTGTTCGGTACGCGGGACAAGTGATGAAGGCGGCACCAAGGGGAGCGGTGGCCGATGAACTAACCAGGATTGATCAACGGCCATCAGTTGGTAGTACTGGCCGCTAGGGATAACTTTGACCAATGCTTGGGGTAGTTGGGCATGGACGGCAGCGGTCATGACGACTGTCCCGGCTGGGGCAAAGCTATCGACCTCTAAACAGCGGTCTAGCGCTTCGCCCGCAAAAAAATAGGTGGCCTGTTGGCGCATGGCTAGCCCGTTGGTGGGCGTGGCTTGCCAAATCCCCCAGGTGACCAAGCCATCGACGACGGAGATCTTCAGGGTAAAGTGAAAATCACCAAAGCGGGTCGTTTGGGTGGGTTGTCGCTGCATGGTCTGGTGGATTTGCCAGGCTGCACTCAGGGCCTGTTGGTAGACAGCCGGGGTAGTCGTGGGAAAGATGGCTTTGAAGGCATCGCCGGCAAAGGCGGCAATAAAGCCACCTTGCGCATAGACAATTTCGATCAGGGGTTCAAAGAGCGCGCGTAGAACATCCGCGATGACTTCGGCCCCTTCTGCGCCATGGTGCATGAGGCTTGTGGTAAAAGGGGTAAAGCCAGCGAGATCGACAAAAAGGCAAACGGCTGGAAAAGCCCCTGCATAGCGCTCTTGTGCGGCTTGACAAAGAATAAATTCAGGAACAAGCTGATGATCCATTGCTGGGCGTTGTCCTTGCGTGGGGGGCCCAATGGTTGGGTAGCGAAAGTGCAGTGAAGAAGGGTGCGTTGTCCGGGTAGCGTTGTCTGTATAGGATGGGGGTATTGGCGAAAAAGCCATCCCGCCCTTTGGTCGTGCTCCTGGCGTTTAGTTGTCACGCTTGGTTGATCCAAAGATTAGCAGGATAGATGCTGTATATGCTCAATGGTCTACAGCAATAGGAGTATATAGATTGCCAAATTTTTGTACTATAATCTAGCTTACATACATGCAGTGAGTTATAACTATGGACTGTTGGCTACTTGTGAACAGAAGTAATGTCGTCGGTGGAAGTAATATGCCGCATACTATTTGCCGAAGAGATGATGACATTGTAAAATAATGGTGCAATTGAATCGTTGTCGTTGTCACGGCACACCAAGCGCGGCATAAAGCAAAGGCGGGGTGTTTTTGGCCTATCCGCAGGGAGTATTCCCTGCGATGGGTTGAAAGCACGCCGCCTTTTTTATTTGTTTGTGCTGTTGACGCCCTAACCAATACCCTGTATGAACCGTTTTTACAACGAAGGAGCGTGTTTTGTGGATCACCTACTTGTAACAGCACAAGAGCGGGTACGGCACTTTATCGCCGCCCATGACGAGCTGCAACTCTGGGACGACACCCCGATCCAGAGTGCAACCAATCGGGTTCTCTATGGCGAACGCGCTGGCGAGCCGATTGTCTTCAAGGTCTTTTTTCGCAAAGCGAGAAGATGGCAGGAGGAACGGGCCTTACAATGGCTGGCCGCCAGCAGCGTCGTACCCAAGCTCTATCCTTATCCCTCTGAAGAGATTTTGGTCATGCAACGGTTGCCAGGTCAAATGCTGTGGCAGGCACAGAAAAGCCTCTCTGCCGCCGCCCTGACTGGCGTCTACCACCAAGTCGGTGTAGGGCTGGCGCGGCTGGTAACCTATGCCGCCAAGCCCACGGCTGGTGACGATTGGCAGAATCCCTATGCACCGCAGGACAGCTTTTGGAGCACGAGCTTCCCAGCCTATTATGATGAGATCCTGACCACTTGTCACGCGGCGTTGCTGCGCCATCAGATTAGCCAACCTGCCTTGCATGCGTCCATTCGCAACCTCCAGGCCATCCGCAGCGCGGTGTTAGCCCGTCCCGTCTTTATGCATGTGGACGATATTCACGGTGGCAATATGCTGGTGGATGGTGAGCAGTTTCAGGGCTTTATCGACTTCGAGATGAGTCGGTTGGGGAATGACCTCTATCTGCTTGGGGCAACGCTCCAATGGGCTTCTCTGGTCGATTCGGTGCAATGGCTACCCATCCAAGCGGGCTATGAGGAGGAGCAGGGCGCGGCATTCTCGACCGACATGCTTGAACAATTGAAGCTCTTTGCCCCGTTCCAGAATTGGTGTCGCTTTGCTTGGTACTGGGGCAAAGATGAGCAGCCAGATTGGGTATGGCAAGGGAATGTTCGTGAAAAGGTTTTGGCACAGTTGGTACAGACGCTAGATGTAGTCGAGTCCGTGATGAGTGGGAGCCGCGCCTAGCGCCAATGTTCGGGCAAAAGCGGTTCACCCAATCCAAAGTGGTCATGTAGCCAACGGGCCTGGGCGACACCATCTTTATACCCAGAATGCGCGGAGACATAGCTTGCAACAGGCCGGCCAAAAGCGGCCAATAGCGGGGCTGTGCGGGTGGCATCTTCGCTGATCACAACGCGGGGGGTGGCCCGAACTTGAGCGGCGAAATGGGTCGGTTCATAGTAGGCCAATGTCTGCCAGAGCTGCGCTGCGCGGTCAGGATAGGTGCGTAGATAATCATTGATCTCTTCGCTGGGATAAGCGCTCGTTTGTGGGATCAGGGCCGCCGCCGCATAGAAGAAACCAGGCGTGTAGTAGAGTGCCGCTACTAGAGGACGGAGCGCAGCGGTGATCAGCGCCAGATCGCCGCCGACCGCCGCAATCTTTTGTTGATCGACCTCTGTCCGTGTGGCAAGAAAATCCAAGACCCGGAGGCAGTCGGCGACAATTCCCCGGTAGATGTATTGTTCGGGCTGATCGATGGCAGTGGTCAAGAGGCCAGGGTAGCTGGCGGCAAATGGTTGATCGGCCAGGCGCTGTCCGCGATGGCAAAGGGCGACAGCAATGTAGCTTTGGCGCTCTTCATAGGGCGGCACCTGCACGACACTCCCGTAGTTGGGTAGCTGATAGAGCACCGGAAAAGGGCCTGCACCGTGGGGAACACAGTAGTAGGCAAAGATGCGGTAAGCAGCTAAACTGGTCAGCCGGAGGCCATAGACGGTGCCAAAGTCGGTGGTGCGAAGTGGCATGGCTGTCAGCTCGGGGGCTGGTGGTAGCGTGGCTAAGGCTTGTTGTGTTTGTGTCCAGTATTGGTCAAAGTCAGTTGGTTTCGGTGTGATCGGCAACATGCGGAGTTTTCCCGTAAAGGCTTAGCTAGCTTCTGGCTGGAGCTGTGTTTGGAAAAAGGCATCTACAATTGCCTCATGCGCATAGCTATTGGCATCATGGGCATACCCGTCATAAGCATATAACTTTTTATCGACGGCGGCGATCCGGTCAAAAAGCGCATAGCCAGTCTCGGGTGGACAGACATTATCCTGTAGGCCGATGTTCACAATAATGGGGCAGTGAATGCGATCGGCGAAGTTCATACAGTCGTAGTAGGACCACGTTTCGGCTATGGCGGCCCGACTCGCCGGGTGCTGACGGAGATAGTCGTTGATCTCCTGATAGGGGTAGGTATGGGTCAACGCAATGGCATCCATGACGCCCGCCAAATAGGGCGCACCAGCCGCGGCTGCAGCAATTTCGGGGCGTACTGCCGCGGTGAGAAGGGTCAATGCACCCCCTTGGCTGCCCCCGCGAATGCCGATACGCGTGCTATCAACCGCGGGCTGCGTGACCAAGAAATCGATGACCCGCCACGCGTCCGCATAAAAGCCCTTGTAGGCATAGCTGTGGCGGTCGATTATATGGTGGGTGAGCAGGCCAGGGTAGCCAGGGTTGTATTGGCGGTTACTGCGCAGTTTACCACGCGGGGCCGCGCCAAAGGCCGCGTAGCCTTTGGTGGCATAGGCTTTGGGCAAGGTGGGTTCGCTAATATAGCCAGGGTAGACGACCATGGCGGGCAAGGGCTGGCTCCGCTGACGTGGCAGGCAATACCAACCGGCGATCCGCACTCGATCCAAGCTATCGTAATGTACTTCAAAGACCTCTACCGTTGGGGTGGAGCGCATGGGCACCGGCGTGATGGTGGCGTTGAGGGGAATTGCCGCGGTCTGTTCCAGAACGTCATGCCAAAATTCGTCAAAATCAGCTGGCTTGGTCACGGTTGTCCCATAAGCGGCGGGATCGCTGGCGCTAGTCACTGGTCTCTCCTTTTGCTCGATGATCGTTCGCGATCAGCAAGATTGAACTTGCCGCTTCTGAATGAAGCTGATGCCTGTCATCATAAAGGATCACGCGGGGAAGGTGCAAATGCGCTAAAAGGGGCCCCGCGTGCCGAGAAGTGGTTAGCGAGGCTTTTCTGCGCGGTTCAGCAGTTCGTCCACGCGCGCAAATTGATAGCCTGCTTGGTGCAGTTCATCAATAATCAGGCCAATGGCCGCACGTGTATTGTTGGATGCGCCATACCAGGGATGCAACAAAATAATCGAGCCCGGTTGCACCTGTGCTTTGATATAGGTGCTGATCTCCTGGGGTGAGGCATTGCGCGGCAGATAGGTGTCCGGTTCAACGTCCCACGTGACTGTGACAATATCGTGTTGGCTCAAGTAGAGCGGTAGGGAGAAGAGCTTTTTGCCATAGGGTGGGCGAAAGGTGATCTCGCCCTGATAGCCAATGTCGCGCAGCAAGCTGTTGGTTTTTTCTATTTCGGCTTGGACAAACCCATAGGTGCGCAAGAGAAAGCGGGGATGAGAGTAGCTATGATTGCCCACTTGGTGCCCTGCGGCCACGATCTGCCGCGCCACCTCTTGCTCTTTTTCAATCTCTCCCCCGACCAAATAAAAGGTGGCTTTGACTTGCTTTTCGGCTAATACAGCTTGAATTTCCGGCCAATATTGGGTCGGGCCGTCATCAAAGGTGAGGGCGATAACTTTCTCTGGGCGGTCAACGCGATGGACGAGCGCGCCAAACCATTGGGTGGTTCGGGAATTGGCATAAGTCCACAGGGCCGCACCGCCGATGCCGATGCTGGTGAAGAGCAAGAGGAGTAATAGAATGCTAGCGTTTCGCCCTTTCCACTGTCTGGGTGTTTTGATTGTTTGGTCCATTGCGTTGGTGCTTTCTCGCGGTTTAATCACCGGCTA
Source organism: Caldilineaceae bacterium (assembly GCA_019637645.1). The sequence continues at coordinate 28,826 of JAHBVH010000019.1, read as the reverse complement.
GCTGATCCGCTCCGCGGCTATTTAGCCACTAGCCTAGCGTATTTCGCTGTTTGGAACAAATCCCCCTATTCATAAAGCTGCTATATTCTCATCTCAAGAATATTGGACACAAGAATTTGGACACAAGAATATTGGACAATTGGCCTTTCGTTTACACCGTGGTAGAATCTGCACATGCTAGGCTCAAGTATGATGCGTCCTATTCTTGCTAAATCTGACCTGCTCCAATATCTGTTGTTGGTGACACAGTTGGTCATTGTCCTTACATCATTTGCTGTGGTGGGCGAGTGTAGTGTTACTGCATGGGCCAATCCCGAGCGCTGTGTCTTTCATGTAAGCACCAATAGTGACCGTGAGCATAGTCACCCACAACCGGCTGCCATCTTGCCCTTCACCGTTGACCTAGCTGCATTGTCCTTGACCCACGTGAATACGTTGGTCGATCTGCTGCCCCTCTCCCCTTTCTGTAAGATCCTCAACCCTCCACCAGAGCGAAGCTAACTATTGTCGCACTATAAACGCGTACGACCGACGCCGGTCGCGCGTTGCGCGTGCGAGCAGATTTTGCAAAGTTGACAGCGTGATAGGGTGTGCATCCTACCTCTATAAATTTTGGCTATGGTCGGTCGGGTAGGCCCTCGATCCGTTCTGCCTCAGTAATTTTTTTATCCATCGAGCAGAAGGATTTGATCCGATGCTTATGTTTGCCAAGGAGTATGGCATGGGTTTGCGCGTAGTCTTTTGTTTTGTAATGGGTTCCATTGTCTGGCTGACGACGTTCGCCGTTACCCCTACGATCCGGGCAGAAGTTGAAAAACCAGCGACGGTTGATGCGTTGCCAGTGGTTAAACCACCCCTGCCCCTATTGCAAGCCGGCCCACGCCTTGGGCCAACGATTAAGGTGGGTGAGAAGGGTGAATATACCATCCCACCCACAACGGGAAAGTGGATTGATGTGGATCTCAGTGAACAGCGGGTCGTCGCGTATGAAGGGACACAGGCAATACGCACCTTTGTGGTCTCCACAGGGCTGCCCGCAACGCCAACTGTCCAAGGCGAATTTCGTATCCGCATGAAAGTGCGTACCCAAACGATGTCGGGGGGCTCGCCTCAATATGGCTATTACAATATCCCGAATGTCGAGTGGGTGCAATATTTTCATGGTGACTATGCCTTTCACGGAACCTATTGGCACAACAACTTTGGTCAACCGATGAGCCATGGCTGTGTCAATATGACGAATGAGGATGCCGAGTGGCTCTTTTATTGGGCTGGCCCGACTTGGCAAGACAATGGACCGATCTGGCAGAAGACCGCCGACCCGAGCCTTGCCACGCTGGTAATTGTTCATGAATAAGAGCCTACTAGGAGAAAGTTAGCGGCGGCATGAGGCAGTTCATTGGGATCATTCTGCTCCTTGCGCTGCTTTGGCCGCGACCTGGGCTAGCGCATGGTGGTGGTACGCCACGGTTAACCAATGTGCTGATTGGGCCTTATCGTCTCTTTGTTTGGTCGCAGCCAGAGCCTCCACGCGTGGGGGAGATGCATTTTACTGTGGCTGTTGTCGAAGTGAATGGCACCGCCACCGCGACTGACAGCGCCGCAACCTTAGATATTCCTGTGTTGGATGCCACGGTGCAGATCCACCTGGGTGCGCTTGATCAGCCCGCGCCGACCATCGTCCGCTTTGCGACGCGTGACCAAGCGCTTTTTCCGCAATATTATGAAACCGATGTTGCTATGCCGACGGATGGGCAATGGCAGGCGCGGATTCGGGTCAGTGGCCCAGCGGGGTCAGGCGATGCTAATTTTGACTTTGCTGTCTTGCCTACGCGTCAAGTCAATTGGCGCATGGTCGCTGGTGGCTTTGCCTTGGTGCTCTTGCTGAGCCTCGCCGGGCGCTTGCATGGCAAGCGCAAGGCCGTCGAACAGCCTGCCACACGCCGTCAAAACGCCAAGCCGCTTCGTATCCATTCATCATAAGCTGCTATGCTGGGATTGCTTATCCTGCTGTTGCCATTGGCTGCTTGTTGCAGCGGGGCCGCGACCCGAGTCCCATCATCTTTTCACCGATTACCCGTGCGGGGATTCTAACGTTGCAAGTTGCAGCGGTCAGTGCAAAGCGGCCCTTTTGCTAGCTCCTTAGGCGCGTTATTCCATCTGTCGATGTCTGCTATTCCTTGCCGAATGCCGAATAGCTTTGAATGCGTAGGAGAAGAATTAACCATGCAATTGCGCAAACTTGGGTTGCTCTTTGCTGTGCTTACCTTGATCGGAACCAATGCCTGTACGCGGCGGCCCCAACTTAACGGCACAGTTTTTGAGGTGCCCACTGCGGCCTATGATCTCACGGGTACGAACTATGATGGTACCCCTTTCCGGCTGAGTGATACGCGGGGAAAGATTACGGTGCTCTTCTTTGGCTATACTTTTTGTCCGGATGTTTGCCCCTTTACATTGGCGGATCTCAAGCAGGTTAGTGCCAAGCTAGGCGAGCGCTCTTCGGCCTTTGCCGTCGTCTTTATCACCGTTGATCCAGAGCGGGATACGCTTGATAAAATCAAGCAATATGTTCAGACCTTTAACCCAGCGTTCTATGGCGTGCGTGTCGAAGGTGAAGCCTTTGAAGCCGCCAAAGGAGCTTTTGGCGTTTATGCCGCGAAGCGTGATGCCCAGACCGGTAGCGCCGACAGCTATCTAGTCGACCATACCGCCGCGCTCTACGTCATTGACCGGGCCGGTGATTTGCGTGAAGTACTACCCTATAATGCGGGCCCTGATCAGATCCTGCCCGATGTGGAATATTGGTTGCGCGCGGGCTAGCTGACTGCCCGAAGCGCGCTACCTATAAGCGCGCCTAGCGCCATTGGCAAAAAGGGCATGTACGCCACAAAACAGCCACAGGCGATACAACCTGATCGCTTGAGATTGGCTTACGCGGCTTTGGTCTTGTGTTGTTGGACAATGGCCTCGGCTAGCAAAGGACTTGATGAATGATGCAACAACCACCGCCTGACGGGGTCTCGCTGCCTCAAGCGCGGCTATGGGAGATAGATCTGTTGCGCGGTGTCGCCATCCTGATGATGGTGATCTACCACCTGCTCTATGATCTCTCCTACTTCCGCGTGACAGACACTATCTTTACCAATCCATTTTGGTTCTACTTTCAGCGTACAACCGCGGGGACATTTCTAGTGCTGGTTGGTGTTTCGCTCACCCTGAGTGTAGGAGCTATGCGGCGGCGCGGGCAAAGTGAACGGGCGATCATCACTCGCTTGTTCTGGCGTGGGGCGCGCGTCTTCGGTTGGGGATTGGTGATCACCGTGGCGACTTGGCTCTTCTTTGGGCCAGCGCTTGCTGTGAAATTTGGCATTCTCCACTTGATCGGCAGCGCGACTGTGCTGGCCTACCCCCTACTAACACTGCGCTGGGCTAACCTTTTCCTGTGGCTGGGCCTTTCTGGGGTAGGCCGTATGATAGAAGGGGTCACCATCGCTGGCCCATGGTTGTTGTGGTTGGGTATTCAACCGAGAAACTATCTTTATGTAGATTACTTTCCGCTGCTTCCGTGGTTTGGCGTCATCTTGCTTGGTGTCTTTCTGGGCAACCTGCTCTATCCCAATGGGGAACGGCGCTTTGCCTTGCCGCTGTCAGACCTGAATTTTCAGCCTTTGCGCTGGCTAGGTGAGCGGTCGCTCCCTATCTACTTAATTCACCAACCCATCTTGTTTGCACTGCTGACGCCACTGCTTTGGCTTTGGCGAAACTGGCTGTAGTTGAAACTGAGGCTATATGGCTACGCGTCCGCGCATTTTGTTGATTGATGATGAAGCTGAATTTGCTGATTTTCTCCAGCGCGGTCTTACCTATGAGGGCTACTCCGTCGGCATTGTTTATACGGCACAAACGGGACGCCAATCGATCTTGGCGAACCGCCCGGATCTGGTATTGCTCGATGTCATGTTGCCTGATCTGGACGGGATGACTTTTTGTCGCCAACTGCGACAGGCTGGGCAACAGACACCCATCTTAATGCTGACGGCGCGCGATGGCGTTTCCGATCGGATTGCCGGTCTCAATGCTGGTGCTGATGACTATTTGCCCAAGCCCTTTGCGTTTGATGAGTTATTGGCGCGCATCCGCGCATTATTGCGCCGCTTTGGGGAAGAAGATCCCGCTCAACTTCTGCAATTTGCCGATGTCACGCTCGTGTTGGCTCAGCGGCTTGTGAAACGGGGTGACCGGCTCTGTCGCCTCACTGCCAAAGAGTTTGAACTACTTGAATTTCTGTTCCACCATCCGCACCAAGTCTTACCACGGTCATTGTTAATGGATCGCATTTGGGGCTATGATTCGGAAGTAGAGTCGAATGTACTTGATGTTTATATTCGCCAACTGCGTAAGAAGCTAGGTGAGCCTGATCTGATCGATACTGTGCGCCATATTGGCTATGCCCTCCGTACACCCAGGAGATAACGATGTCGCTCCGTTGGCGTTTAACCCTCTGGCAGGTCGGGTTGGTCGCTGTCATGCTGATTACCTTTGCTATTCTCTCCTATCGCTTTTTGGCGGCAGGGCTAGCCCAAGAAGTGGACAGGAGCCTCCAGGAACGCGCCCAGCATGTGCTACATACGCTCCAGGTCGTGCCTAATCGACCGCTGGCCGCTGTTTCAGCACCGACAGATGAATTTGCCACGCCTGGCATCTATGTTCAGGTCTTAACTTCTCAAGGGGTAGTCGTCGCGTATTCGAACAATTTAGGGCAACAAAAGCTGCCGATCGTCGCGCGGCCTTTCCAGGAATCATTAGCTGGTCAGCCGACTTACCTCACCGAAGTAGTAGGGCAACAAGCCATTCGCCTCTACTATGTGGCCGTTTTGCGGGAAGGGCACCCTGCCGGTGTGATTCAGGTTGGGCAATCTTTACGAACGTTGGAGAGTACCCTACGCCAATTACAAACTATTTACCTGACCGGAATTACACTAGCGCTTTTGCTTGGCGGCGGTGTGAGTTGGTTGCTTATTCGGACTGGGCTACAACCGGTGACGCAGATCGCACAGACGGCCTATACGATTGCCCAATCGGGTGACCTCCAGGAACGGATTACCTATGATGGCCCTCAAGATGAGATGGGGCGGCTAGTGACGGCCTTCAACCAGATGATGACGCGTTTGGAGGCCGCCTTTGCCGCTCAGCGGCGTTTAGTGGCCGATACTGCCCACGAGTTGAGGACCCCCCTCGCGACTATGCTCGGTAATTTGGCCTTGTTACAACGATATGGCGATAACGCCGCCCGGCGGCATCAGGCGCTCCTCGCCACGCAACGTGAAGGCGAACGCACTGCGCGTTTGGCCGCAAATCTACTTTTGCTTGCACAGGCCGATGTCGGTCAACCACTTGAGCGGCACCCCATCGCCCTGGATGAGGTAGTGCTCGAGGTCTATGAGCAGATGGCCGAGCAAGCTTCTCACCCGTCCATCACCCTATTGCATTGTGAAGAAGCGCACCTATTGGGCGACCGCGATCGGCTGATTCAACTCCTGACCAACCTGTTGGAGAATGCCTGTCATTATAGCGCTCCAGAGGGACGGGTAACCCTTTCATTGACCTGGCAGGCCAACCAGGCCCAACTTATCGTGGCTGATACGGGGTGTGGCATCCCCGCCGCCGATCTCCCCCATATCTTTGAGCGCTTCTACCGTGTGCGCGAGCCCGTTGCGGGCAGTAACCGTGGTGCCGGTTTAGGGCTAGCGATTGTCAAATGGATTGTCGAAGCGCATGGTGGGACAATTACTGTTGTCAGCCAAGTGCAGCAGGGGACAACCTTTACGATCTACTTGCCAGCGGGCCAAACGCCAGCGGATCTGCATCAATGAAATCTAGCAAAGGCGTCTCAATGGCTAGCTATCCTTGCCCGTACGCATGGCTGACTTCTCTCGCGTTGGCCGAAAGACTTAACATACCAACACTTTTTTCATATTGGCCTCAGCTTGGCCCGTTAACCTCCTTTGTATACCGCTGGAAAGCTCTATCCAGTCGCGTGTCTGTAGCGAAACATCCGTCTGTTCTGTGGGCCGCTACACCGTTCGTTGTTACAAGGGATGTAAGGGTTATGAATCGCAAAGAAAAAACCATAGTTGTTACCATTGGTGCCAATCTGATATTGGTAGGACTGAAATATGCTCTAGCCGCTTTTTCGGGCAGCCTGGCTTTGCGCGCCAGTGCTTGGCATTCATTGGCAGATGTTTTGATCTCGCTCTTTGTCTTGCTGGGTCTATTGATCAGCCGTTGGGAGAGCGGCCGGCGTCGCGGCCAGGTTAGTATCATTGAAAACTTGGTCGCATTGGTGGTCGCGGGCTTTATCTTTTATGTCGCCTATGACATCTTCCAAGAGACGTTGCTCAGCCGGGAAACGCCGGATCTGCGCAATCTCTGGCCGGTGACGGTCGGCTCGCTGTTGACGGTGGTGATCACCTACTTTACTGCTCGCTACAAAGAGTATGTCGGGCGAGTGACTCAGTCACCCAGTCTGATTGCTGGTGGCTATCATTCACGCATAGATCTCTATGCCTCGGTCTTCGTGGTGGTGAGCTTGGTTGCCGCCGCATTGGGATTAGGGGCGGTGGATCGGTTGGCCGCCGTGGTCGTCATCCTTTTTATTCTGTTGGCTGGGTGGGAGATCGCCGGTTCAGCCGTGAATGCGCTGCTGCAAGGTGGCGTATTGCAGCTAGAGGAAGAAGATTTAGCACACATGCGGGTGCATACACGGCGTCTGCTGCGGTATGGCATGGGCCTGCTAGTCAGCTTTACCCTACTTTCCGGTATCTACCTTATTCAGCCCGACGAGCGGGGGGTCATACGCCGTTTTGGTCGTTTCGTTAGTGAGGTCGGACCCGGACTTCACTATCGCTTACCTCTAATCGAGCGCTTGGATCGCGTGGCAATAAGTGCGGTACGCCAAGTCCAAACGGGCACAACGCTGGCCTTGACAGGCGATACGAACCTGATCGAGGTTGGATTAAGCGTTCACTATACCGTGAATGATGCTGTAGCTTTCCTCTTCAATGTTAACCAGCGCGAGCAGCTTGTTCGCCAGAGTGCCGAAGCGGCCTTGCGTCAGGTTGTCGCCGCTCGCAGTGTTGATGCTCTCCTGACCACGGCGCGTAGCATGATCTTAGCGGAGACCTTGACGCGGACACAGGTGTTGCTCGATCAACAATTGGCTGGCATTCGCGTAGCCACGGTGCAGCTACAAACAGTTACCCCACCGAGCGCCGTAGCCGAAGCTTTCCGGGATGTGGCCAGCGCGCGCGAAGATAAGAATACCTACATTCAGGAGGCGCTGGCCTACCAAAATGAAATCGTGCCTGCCGCCCGCGGTGAGGCTGTTCGGCTGGCCGCAACAGCTAGCGCAGAAAAACAAAAACGTGTGGATCTAGCAGTCGGTGAGTCCGCACGCTTTACCCAGAAATTGGCTGCTTATCGCACCGCGCCCGCTGTGACGCGGAATCGGCTCTATCTAGAAGCATTAGAGAAAGTATTGCCAAAGGTTAACAAGTTTATCCTAGACCCTAGTATCCAGACCGACACAACCGATCTTTGGTTCGATAACAGCCAACCCGCTGGTCAAGTGAGTGGCCAGTAGCTATCTATAGAAGGAGCGTTTCTATGCGTTTATTACGCAATATCGCACTTGGCGCGCTGCTGCTCGCCCTGCTTGCGGCGAGTTTACTGTTTTACCAAGTGGACACAACCGAATATGCCATTGTGACCCAATTCGGCCAACCAGTGCGCTCACTCAAGGAGCCTGGGCTTTACTTCAAACTGCCTGACCCCATCCAAAGCGTTTTGCGGCTTGATCGGCGTACCCAGATCTATAACCTAATGCAGACTGAGCTTTTGACCAAAGATAAGAAGAATATCCTGGCGGAAGCGTACGCGGCTTGGCAAATAGCCGATCCGTTACTTTTCTACGCTAGTGTACGAACTCCGTTGGGGGCCGATACCCGGTTGGCTGATATTGTGGTGTCGGTGTTAGGTGCAACGATGGCCCAATATGATCTGACGAATTTGGTCACCACTGAGCCTGCCACCATGCAAATGGAAACCATGATGAATCAGGTGACCGAACAGGTGAATCAACGTACCCTTGACTACGGCTTTACCGTTACTGATGTTCGACTGAAGATGCTCAACTTTCCAGAAGCTAACCGGCAGAGCGTCTTTCAGCGGATGAAAGCGGAACGGGAACGAATTGCCCGCCAGTTGCGCTCGGAGGGCACAGAAGAAGCAACCAAAGTGCGCGCTGCGGCTGATGCGGAACGCACAACCATTCTTTCGGCGGCCCAGCGCGAGGCCGAACGAATCCGCGGTGAAGGTGAAGCCGAAGCCATTCGCATCTATGCTGAAGCATTTGGCCAGGACCCTGAATTCTATCAATTTTTGCGTACGCTCCAGGCCTATGAGCAGGTGATCAACAGTGGGACCACGTTGGTATTGCCCGCTGATTCGGAACTGCTCAAATATCTAAACCAGAATAGCAGTGTGCCCGCGGTTGCCACGACGATAGCACCAACGACCACTGCTGCGCTTACGGCCGCTGAGCCATCTGTGGCCCAGCCATAATGGAGGTGATGCAATGGATGAACAACAGAGCCCCAATCGTATCCCTGATCCGACACCAGTATCGACAGAACCATTGGCTGGCGCGCCGCCGCTCACATCCACTTCTGCGGTGCAGGAAAGTCGCTTCCCTCGCGCTTTCGTGGGCTTAGCCCGCCGTTTCGGGTGGGGGTGGCGTTTTATCCGCACTGCGTTGCAAGGTGATGGCTATTCGCCCTTCGATGATGTGCGTGCTGCCTTTGCCCATCTTCACCCGCGGCGCATTCTCCTGGCAGCGATTGGCTTGCTGCTTCTTGCCTATCTGCTCTCTGGTATCTACACTGTACAGCCGGGGGAGGCAGCCGTGGTGCGGCGTTTTGGTTATGTGAGCATCCCGCTAGTAACCGAAGGACTGCACTATCGGCTGCCCTGGCCGATCGAACGGGTTGATATTGTCAATATTGGTGAGGTGCGCCGCGAAAGCGTTGGGCTGATCGCCGCCGAGCCGGAACATCCCTTACACCGGGAAGATCCGGGCAAGTTACAACTGCTCAGTGGTGACACTAATATTGTAGATTATGAGGTTATTGTGCAGTACCAGGTGCGCGATCCTGCTGCCTACCTCTTTACCCTCAATTATCCGTCCTATCAAGTTGTTCGTGATGCCGTACGCGTTGCGGTGACGCGCGCAAGCGGGGGCATGAGTGTTGACGAGATTCTGACAAGTGAGCGCCAAGCGCTACAAACAATGGTGCGGCAGACTGTCCAAAATCTGCTTGATGAGGACAATAGCGGTTTGGCGGTGATTAGTATCAACCTCCAAAAAGCCTATCCACCGGATGAGGTGGCGGATACCTTTCGCGATGTGGCGAGCGCACGCGAGGATAAGGAGCGCGCTGTGAACGAAGCGGAAGCCTATCGCAATAGCCTTCTGCCAGAAGCGCGCGGTCAAGCTGAGCGTATTCGGGCCGAAGGGGCAGGCTATGCTTTAACTCAAGTTGATCAGGCTACCGGTGCTGCGCAAAGTTTCACCGCGATCTGGCAGGAGTATGAGGCGAACCGCAAAATTTACGGTGAAGCAGTTACGCGCTTTCGCCTCTATCTGGAAACGATGGAGCGCGTCTTGCCCAGGGTAAAGACCTATGTTGTGCAGCAGGGAGAGCGGATCAATTTGCGCTTACTGAATGGTGGCCAGATGAACTCACTTCCCCCATTGCCGAGGCCGTGAGCGGCGAGGAGGCGATCAATGCATGCAAGCTGGAAACAAATCTGGCATGATATACGTACCGCCCTGCGCGATCCAGCGCAGCAAAAGCCAGATGCGGCAGCCGCTACGGCTCTGCCGCCGCCCGACAGGGCCACGGTTACATCAGCCGTACCTGACGCAGCGCCGATTGTGGCCGCGCCAGCTCCGGCAAACCTGGTAGAAGCCGCAAGCGGCGGTGACTTCCCCGTTTCTAACGCGCGCCAGCCGTGGGGTGTATGGGGCGCTGGTGTGGGGGTTGTGCTAACTGTGGCTATCCTTCTCTGGCTTAGTGGTTGGGGGGCTCAAGAACCTACCCCACCAGCGCCGAATGTCGTTGCTACCTTTACAGGAGGGCAGATCACGATCGAGGATCTCCAGCAACATTGGGCGCTATTCGTGCCTGCCACGACCGCACCGGCTGAGGGGCGTGATCTCGAGATGTATCGTATGGTCCTTCAGGAGATGATCTCGGACCAATTGATACGGCAGTGGGCAGCAACGCGCAAGGCTGATGGTGATGAGAAGCTCCAACATGTGATGAAACATATTACGGAGGAGATTAACTTAGATGAGTTGCATACCCAGATGCATAAAGATCAAATGGGGGTGGCCGAAGGTGATATTCAAGCCTACTATGAAGCAAACCGAGCCCAGTTTGGTGATCAGACACTCTCTCAGGCGCGCGAACAGATCCGCAGCACATTGGAGGCCACTCAGGAAGATCAGTTTGTTGCCAACTACATAAAAGGACTTAAAGATAAGGCCACGATCACGCGCGACTTTGATCTGCTCGTAGTACCGGAACCCACTGAGCGCACGTTACAGACCTATTATACTGCCAATCTTGACCAGTATATGCAGCCTGCACAAGTGGTTGTGGATGAAGTGCAGATTCCGATCGGGACGAATGAACCCTTAGCCCGACAAACAGCGGATAAGGCGCTTGTGCGGCTGCGGGCTGGCGAAGCATTTACTACCATCATAACCACAACAGCAGTGCTCGGCAGCCTGTCGCTCCCGAGCCGCGGTGTTAGCGTCCGCGCGGGTACACGGGCTGCGCCCTATGATGAGGTCGTTTTTAATCTGGATTTAAATGAGTTGAGCGATGTCTTCCGCAGCGGTGATGCTTTCTATATTGTGCAACTGCGTTCTCGCCGTCCAGAGCGCCAAGCCACATTAGACGAAGTACGCACCCAAGTCAGGCAGGCTGTGCTCCAAGAGCAAATGCGCATGTGGTTTGATCAAAACGCTGATCGTACGCTCTTTACGATTCATGGTAAACGCTACACGGTCGGCGAGTTCTGGCTGGAATACCAGGAGTTGCCAGCCACTTTTCTTGCCCAATATGAAAGTAATGAAGGGCGCAAACAACTGGCCGAGCAGATCATTGAACGGCTGCTGTTAGTGGAGGATAGTTATGACCGCCTCCTCACTAACGGGAAAGAGAGTGAACTAGAAGAGATCCGGCTGGATGTGCTGGCGCAGATGATGGAGCAAGAAGAGGTTGATGATCAGCTAACGGTTACCGATGAAGAAGTACAAACGTACTATGACGAAAATCAGGCTATGCTTGTAACGCCGCCACAGGCGCGCATTCGCCAAATCCTGATCCGGCTCGGTCAGACCGAAGATGAACGGCAACGTGCTTGGGAAAAGGCCAATGCCGCTTATCAGAAAGTGGCACCTGGTCTTTTCCAGCAGGGTGAAGATTTTGCCGAGGTCGCGCGTCAATATTCAGAAGATGCGGCTACAGCTGCCAATGGCGGAGAAGTTGCCGGTTGGATTAGTGAAGGGGCCGATCTCTTTGCGGAGCTAACTGAGCATCCTCTCCATCAACAACTCTTGGCCTTAGCCGTCGGTGATATCAGTCCCCCCTTTGAAGCTAATAATGCCATTTATCTCATTCAAGTGCTCGAGCGCCAGGCCCCACAACCCCTGATCTTCGACGAAATTAAGGAGCTATTACGGGAGGAATTGCGCGCCCAGAAACATGACGAGCGATTGCATCAATATCAGGAAAAGTTGGCTACAGAGGCGAATGTCACCATCTACGATCGTGTGTTAGGGGCCGCTTTTGGCACCGGGCCGACAGCTGTGCCCTAAGTAGCACCAAGGTTTATCAGCTGCCTTACCTGGCTACCAGTAGCCCGAGCAGATCGAAGTGGCTCATCGCCAGGTAAGGCTTAATTTGCCTGGCGAAATGAACGGATAATCTGCTCTTTCAGATAGTGGGCATCGGCGTTGGCCCCAGTGATTAAGGCTGAGCTGCGTGTGCGCTGCCAGGGGCGGCCAAGAAAATAGAGATGGGGAACCGGGGAGAGTCCGGCTTGGTGGATAAAGTTGCCCTCTTCATCTTTGACGGCAGGTATCGCCACCCAAGCACTATCGTCACGGTAGCCGATGGCCCAAACAATCGTGGTAATCCGCTGCCGTTGGCCGTTGGCAAAGGTCACCCAATCGCCCGTGGCCGCGACCAGCCGGGGCATGATCTGGACACCTTGTTTGGTTAGCTGTGTTGTTTCTCTGCCCCGTGCCGGGAAGGGATCCACCTTCTGCAGCAAACGCCCCAAGGCGTTATTCCCCGAGACAGAGAGGAGGCCCAAGTGCTTTAACCACCACCAAATATTTTGGCCGAAGAGCTGTTCTGGCAATAAGCGGCGTGGCCGGCCAGTTGCCAGCAGCACTTGATGCGTGGCGGACAGTTCACTCGCTATATCCCTGCCGGACGCGCCATCACCAACGACGAGCACTGTGCCTACAGGGACCTGTACGCGATTTTTATAGGTTTCTGTTGTGAACTGGGCCACCGTGGCGGCCAGCTGATTGGCAAGCGCAGGAATCACGGGTTGTTGGAAAGCCCCCGTAGCCAAGACGACCGCTCGACAAGGGAGGACGCCCCCCGCTGCGGTGTTGGCCTGAAATCCCGGCGCCGCCTGTTCAAGCTTCGTGATCTTGGTATCGCGTAGGACGGGCAGTGCAAAATGATGGGCATAGGCTTCTAGATAATCGGCAAACTCATCCCGGGTGGCATATCCGTTTTGCTCACCGGGCAATGGCAGCCCAGGCAATGTACTAAGCCAGCGTGGGGTGAAGAGGGTAAGCGTATCATACCGCTTGCGCCAGCTATCACCAATGCGCGCGTGGCCATCAACTAAAGTGTAGCGAAGGGAGGTGGACTGCAAATGATAGGCGAGGGCTAGCCCAGCTTGTCCAGCACCAATAATGAGGAGATCCGTGTTTGCGTTCATGTGTCGACTGTTGTTGGTGTGCCTGACGCCGCATCATGGTGCAGGCGATGATTCAAGACAGGGTTGACAAAGTTCGTTGTACTAGGACTACACAGTTGCCCGCGGCAGTTGTGTAACGTCGGTTTGATTCGAACATTCATCTGATATGCTGGCGTCAAGTGTAAATGATAGCAGCATATATCTATGTAACCCAAAACGATTCTTATGCAATCAGTCCTTCAGCCGTCCAGGCTCTTTGCCCAAATTCGACCCAATCTGGCCTATGTGGCATGGTTTCAGGTGCTTGTGGCGACGCTCGGCAGTCTTTACTTTAGCGAAGTCATGAAGCTACCACCCTGTATGCTCTGTTGGTACCAAAGAATTTTTATGTACCCGCTGGTCTATATCTTGGCCGTTGCCATTGTCACGGTAGATCGGCGTCTCAAATTCTACTGTTTGCCACTTACAATCACGGGGATACTCATTGCTAGCTACCACAATCTCCTCTACTATCACGTGATTCCGGAGTCGATTGTACCCTGTACAGCAGGAATTTCCTGTACCACTCGGCAAATTGAGTGGCTAGGGTTTATTACCATTCCACTCCTATCGCTAATGGCCTTTACCATTACGACCATTGCCTTGATATTTTACAAAAAAGAAGAAAAGGACGAAGACGTATGACGACAAAGAAGCAAATCACTAAGCCGCGCGGCAAGCAAGGTGCCAAGCGTGAGGTCAAGCTCCTTGTGGGCATTGCCTTGGTTGCCGTTCTCTTGATTGTGGGGGTAGCTTGGCTGGCGAACCGCCCAGCCGAGCCCGCGACGCCGAACATTTTGATCCGCGAGGATAGCCCAAGCTTGGGGCCGGCAGACGCCAAAGTTACCGTCGTTGAATTTCTGGATCCAGAGTGTGAGTCTTGTCGTGCTGCCTTCCCGATGGTCAAGCAGATCCTAAGCACCTATGAAGGCCAAGTACGCCTAGTGGTGCGCTATTTCCCTCTCCACAATAATTCGGTATTGGCTGCCAAGGCCACCGAGGCGGCTGGCGAACAGGGCAAGTATTGGGAAATGCAGGAGCTACTCTTTCAAAACCAACCCACTTGGGGTGAGCAACAAACGCCGCAAACCGCGCTCTTTGTGCAATATGCCACAGCGCTAGGCTTAGATGTGGCCGCGTTTACGGAGGTGCTCAACAGCGATAAATATACCGATAAAATTCAACGGGATCTACAAGATGGACAAGCATTAGGGGTTGGGGGAACGCCTACCTTTTTCGTGAACGGTCAGAAGGTGCAAAATATTAGCAGCTTGCCTGAGGTTGTTAGCCAAGCAGTCGAAAATTAGCGAATCTGCGTCCCTGCTTGCTTGCTCCACACGACTGAGGCTTGTTCGTAGAGATATAGCGAGCGTGACTCGGTAGCAATATTGGGCTGCTCGCATAACAAGACCTGTCAGGGACAGCAACTCTGACAGGTCTGTGCGAAATACTAGCTGATTTCTAAAAAGTAAATCTTCATAGCGCTAGGGCTTGACGATCAGGGTTCCTTTCATACCAACCAGAAAGTGACCAGGAAAAGTGCATAAATAAGTGTACGCGCCCGCTTCGGTTGGTGCTGTAAAAGCGATCTCTGTCCGTTCTCCGCTCTCTAGCAACGGGCTTTGGGCAAGAATCACTGTCTGATCGACTTGTTGCAACTCATTCGCTAACCCTGCGGTTAGGGCGGCGTCGCTCACCTGTTGGGCAACCTGCTCGCCACCTTTGACGAGTACCCAGTTGTGCTGTAGCGCTTTGGCATTATTAATAAAGGTCAGCCACACCTGTTCCCCGGCTTGTACCTCTACCTCCGTTTGGGTAAAGGCCAATTGGTCGCCTTGGGTACCCAATTCTATTTTACTGCCATTTTTGCTGCTATTAGCGTTGGCACTACTACAGGCAGCGACCAATAAGGCGAGCAATAGGCTAAGGCAAGCGCGGGGCATAACACTTTGATGGTTCACTGTTGGCTGCTGCTGGAGTCCTTCCATACCACATTATCCTTCTTCCACTGTGACAGATTATTCTTAGAAGTTACGCAGTTGGTTGGGTAATTAGAGACCTGACAGGTTTGGAAAACCTGTCAGGTCTAGCCCAAGTGCGTAACTCCTATATTCTAAAACTGTACCCCTAAAATTTTACGAGGAAGGCAGTCAAGTACATGATCACCACCCCAACGACCACCCCACTCAGATTGACCCACGTAAAGAGTGGTTGTCCCAGCTTCGCACTCTCATCGGTGATGAGCTTACCAACTTCCCAGACCACCTGCAGAATAGCGCCAATGCCGACGGCCAGAAAGATCGTTGCCCACACGGGGTTAAAGGCAAAGCCGCCAATCCAGGTGCCGAGCATGGCCGGCCCACCAGCAAGGAGGATCAGGAGTAAAAAATGAATAAGCGGCGGTCGTTTTCGCATAAGGGGAGCAACGATCCCCACGCCTTCCGTAATATTGTGCAGAGTGAAGCCGAGCACGAGAAATGTGCCTAAGGCCGCTTCACCCAAGCTAAAGGCGGCCCCAATGGCCAGCCCCTCCCCCAGGTTGTGTAGTCCAATGCCCAGCGCAATGAGATAGGCTAATCCCAACGGTGACCGCTCTTGGTTCGGGTTGCGGCTACCGATGACAAGGAGGCCCCCAAGGGCTAGGGACGCAATAAAAATGACCATGGGCACGCCTTGCCAAAAGGCCGGTAGCTCAGCGGCAAATTCTAGGGCGTCCAACCAGGTGCCGACGGCCAGAAAGAGCAGTAGACCAATCGTCAGCGCGAGGATAAAATTCATGGCCTGCCGTCCGAGCCTGCGCATAAAGGGATACCACAACATGCCCAGCAGCACAGGCACCACGCCGACATAGAGACCCACCAAACCAAAGCGCCGGAAAAGATCGAGCGAGGGCTGTGGTGATTCAACCGCGGCGGCGATTTCGCCGTCAAAGGTTAGCCCTAAGCTGGTAATTAGCCTTATAACATGGGCTTCTTCCTCCACCCACGGATAGGGAATTGTAAAAACCGCGCTGCCCATGCGCGGAATGGTGGCAGAGGGTTCAACCGTAAAAGCCCAATAGGCATCATCCACCAATACTTGCGGAATGGTCACAGGTTGTGGCCCATCGTTGACGACCTCGACCCGGATGACACCCGGTTCTGGTAAGGTAATTCGTTGAATCGCAAGTTGTTCTACTGGTGGCCCTGCTAATTCCGCTAGACCACCACCAGTGAGGACAAGATAGGCCATGACGAGCCCCAAGAGCATAAGGGGAAGGAAGACTAAGATCCAGGTAAGCCCAGGTGAAGGGGTAAGTGTCGTTGAGTTTGTATCTGTGCCCATAAATTTATCTCCGTAACTTATCGCCGTCTAAGCCGCAACGGTGCTGCCTTTTGTTGCTTTTTCATCCCAAGTTTCATCAACGCCTGCGGTTGCCAATGCTGCAGGAAACGCTTCGGGTGACACAACATTGAAAAGACCCATCCAGCCCAATTCGGCAAACTCGCTCACATGGGCATGGAACATGTATTGACCAGGCCAGCGATAGCGGAATTCCAAGATTCCGCGTTGGGCTTGGACCTGCATAATTGTATCTACCGTGCGCAAGGTCGGCTCTAACGTAGTGCCGTGATCATAATAATCGAAGAACTCGGCATGGAGATGGAAAGAGTTGATGGGATCAAATTCGGTGATATTGATAAGGTAGACACGGACCAACTCACCAACCTTCACGGGGATGGGCCGTCGGGCATATTCAAAGCCGACCGTATTGACCGCATAGATTTCGTTTTCATTGTCAAAGTTGGTGTCAAATGCATTCATATACATAAGGAATTCTCGCGCCGGAGGTCGCCCCGCCTTGGGATCGACAATAAATGCGCCATAAAGGCCCTTGTGAATATGTCGTTTGAGCGGCAATGCATGACAGTGGTAATGATGGCAGCCAAAGGGTTCGGCATCAAACTCATAGGTGAATGTTTCACCAACGCCAATCTCGCCAGGACCAGCACCAGGGACACCATCCATCTCATGTGGGTGGATGCCATGAAAGTGGAGCGTGTGAGGATGGGTGCCGGCATTAATGAAACGAATACGAATGCGATCCCCTTCGGTACAGCGAATGGTTGGGCCAGGCACACGCCCGTTGAAGGTCCAGGCGGGAAAGAAAAGGCCCGGGGCAATTTCTATTTCGCGATCAAAGGCAACGACTTCATATTCCCGCAATGTTTGTCCAGTGGGTAATGTGCTAACTGTGCCATAATCCCAATCCACGAGGATCTGCATGGGATCAAATCCATTCTTCGCGTGATCGACTTGGCCTATCAGCATATTATTGCCATGATCACTGGTGCCCGCTCTACCGTGTCCATTGGCCGAATGATCGGTACCCTGTTGTGCCTGAACGGTTTGCCCACCGCGTGTATTGCTAATTGCTCCGGCACCTGCTAGACCAGCAAGGCTACCTATCCCCATCCGAAAAAGTTCACGACGTGCTAATAATTGACGTAACCAATCTTGCAGCATAGAAGCTCTTCTCTACTTTCCAATAAATCTAACGATGACCGCAAAATGAAGGGCTGTAAAATGAAGGACTGTTTGACCGTTTGCACAGACCCTGACCACTGGTTTTCGCGCGGGTAATCTACAAAAATAGAGGTCAGATTTTACTGCAGTGCATTCCTAACCGTTCCGATTCCAATGAGGCAGAGGATAGTGAAAGAGGCTGTCAGCGGATTGCAAGAACGAGTTGAACGGACAACCCCATCAAATTCCACCCCCGCCGGGAGAAATCGCACGGATTTGTTTCAGGGCAATGGGCTCAATCTATTCTCAGAATCTGTTGACAGCACGTCTTGGGTCACGTAGGTAAATAGTTCATGTTTTTGATAAATAAGTTTTCTATGACTAAATCTATAGTATATTATCAATAATAAATATATCTGTCAATAGATAAATATAAAATTTTAAGAAGAATATACTTTTATAAGATAGGTGAAAATATGGAGGGTGATAGGTCGGCCAATATATTGGCAAATCCTACTGAAAGCGCGCTCTACTTGACATATTGGCAGGACGAGCTAAATCCTATCCACGCGCCAAAGCCTGCTCAAGCTGGATGACCGCTTGCGCTCTCTATGTATGGTTCGATTGACCTATGCTTGGCTAACGGTAAGGCGGATAAAATTAAACCTTAATTACTTGACTTATTCTGAGGAGTGTGCTAAGAATATTGTAGTAGTCTTGTTTTTCATAATCCCGACTGATTACACTGGCACATCCAGGCAAAAACCGAGCTTCTTTTTCCAGAAACGTTCCATATCTCACTTATACTTTTATTGAAAAATAACTCTAGTATACGTCCGTGAACCTATACTAGTCCTACTTTGTAAAGATGCAGAAAGTATAGATAGGGTTCTAGTCCAGCGAGTACCACTCTTCTTTCGCGGCTTTATGAAACGCAGCGCAATTTGCACGCAACTTGGTATTTACACCTGCTGATAGCGGTTGCGAAGATGCGGGGCAACGCTGGCTAATGGGCTGCGGTCTTTTGCTATCCCCAAACGGTCGATGCCCCTGTCCTATCAGCCTTGTATAGGCTTGGCCAGTTCAACCATATGCGCGAATACCCGCTTTGTTCCTTACCTTGTGAATGGATTCGTCGCTACCGTAATTCATGGGGTATGCAGGTTGCATCAAGCTGCCCGTTGCTAACTAGAGGAACAGAACGCTATGACAAAGATCCTCGTGGTCGAAGATGAAGCTATCTTGCGTGAAGAACTGGTCGATTGGCTAATCCTGGAAGGGTATGAAGCCCTCGGTGCCGAGGATGGTATGGTCGGTGTAGAGCTGGCGCTGCGCTTTGTACCGGATCTAATCATCTGTGATATCTTAATGCCGCGGCTGGACGGCTATGGCGTCTTGCTCGAAGTGCATGCTAACCCTGCAATGGCTAGCATTCCTTTCATTTTCGTCACCGCGCGGGTGGCCCACGAAGATATCCGCAAAGGGATGGAATTAGGGGCGGACGACTATATCACCAAACCCTTTACTCGTTTAGAATTACTGCAAGCCATCCAAGGGCGCCTTGCGAAGCGCGCCGCCCAAGCGCTAGAGCACCAAAAGGAACTCGCACAATTACGCCAATCCTTAGATGAAGCCCGCACCAATCGCCTACTGAAACCAAAACTGGTTTCCATGTTTTCCCACGATTTTGCCAATTCCTTAACCAGCATTTTAATGACCAATAGTTTGCTGCGCGATTATGCAACGCGGATGGACGAGGAGCGCCGTTTGGCCCACCTCAATCGTATTGAGGCTTCGACTCGCTTACTATTACAGATGTTGGATGACTTGTTGATCCTGGCCCAAATGGAAGCTGGCACACTGGAACTTGAATCCGAGTTGCTCAATGCCGCCAAATTTTTTCAGCGTATTCATGAAGATACGCTGGCAATCTATGGGGAGCGCTACCAAATTCTCTTTGAAAGCCAGAGCAACCATACCTTGCTGATCGATCTGCGCCTTTTGCGGCTGATTGTGGCAAACCTGATTGCTCATGCGGTTAAAACAACACCCAGAGGTGGCGTTGTACGTGTGCTGTTAGACAATCAGCCTAATGAATGTATTTTGGTTGTTCAGGAACAATGTGCTGCCCTCACCGAGGCCCAACAGGCGCGTCGAGCGGAGGTAGTCAATCAAGATCTGAACGCCGCTACTTTAGCGGGAACTGGATTAGAGTTGGCTATTGTCCAACAGGCGGTGGACTTGTTGCAAGGGACCTTTCAACTGACCGCCCAGCCCGATATGGGCAGGACCATGACAGTGCGGTTGCCTGCCCACGCTGATGAGGATAGTTTAGGGGAGGCTTATTGGGACCAGTTAACGGAGGAATAGCAAGGCGATTGTTGGTGGAATCGACAATCGCCTTGCTCTGTCCTACGCATAGTGAATTTCTTCGCGCTTTTCGATCTTTGTTTCATCGAGTACCATGCCGAGGCCCGGTAGGGCGGGGAGTATCACGACTCCTTGCTGCGGGCGATAGATCGGTGTGTGAAAATACTGCTTGCTCTCTTGATAGCGCACTAAATATTCTACACGTGGGACGGCGGCCGGTGATTGGGCGCCCGCCACATGCAGCGCGGGTAGCAACGAGTGGCCGTGCGCAATTAAGGGCACCTCGAAGGCTGAAGCCAAGGCGCACAGTTTAACCTGCTCGGTAATTCCGCCCGTCCAGTCAGGATCATTCTGGAGTATGTCAACTGCCTCGTTGATCAATAACTCTTTGGTTTGCCAACGCGTATAGACATGTTCCCCCGTGGCAATGGGTACCGACGCCACCTGCTTCAGCCTACGAAACTCGCTGACCCGCTCTGGCGGTAGCGGTTCTTCTACCCAAAAGGGGCGCAATGGCGCCAACTCGCGCACCATTTGGCTGGCATAGGCCAGATCCCACCCCATAAACGCATCAAACATCAACTGGTAGTAGGGGCCAACCGCCTCGCGCACGGCCTGCGCCATCGCCAGATTCTTTTCCATCCCTTCTGCACCATCGCTAGGGCCATAGCGAAAGAACCATTTTTGTGCGGTGTAGCCGGCTGCCTTGTACTCTTGCGCTAATGCTGCTGCGGGTGTGGGCTCGGTAGAAAAGCCCAACATGCTGGCATAGGCTGGCACTGCCTCACGCGTTGGGCCACCCAACAGCCGATAGATCGGTTGGTTCCAGACTTTGCCCTTGAGATCCCACAACGCACAATCGACCGCACTGATCGCGGTCATGAACAGCCCCGACCGGCCATGTCGATCCAAGCGGATCATCTGATCATAGAGCAGTTCCGTTGCTAGGGGATCGCGGCCAAGCAGAAAAGGGCGCAGCGTATGGTGGATGTGAAAAGCTTGCCAATCTTCAATCGGACCAAAGAGGCCGGTCACCCCTTCATCACTGTGGATTTCCACATAGAGGGCCCGTAACGCCGCGCCCGCTTGGGGTGAGTTGACCATACCGGTGTTGAACTCTGGATAAAGGTCGATGGGCCGCGCTTGGCGATAACCCGGCGGGAAGGTCGGGCCAGCATAGTGACCATGCAGGCGAAAGAGGGTAACATCGGTAATTTTCATGGGTGGTTCTCCCTTTGGGATGTTCATGGGCTGCGGTTGGGGCATAGCCCTGGCTTGTTTAGCGGCGATTGCGGTGACGTGCCGGGGACGGGCCACTCAGTGGTCACCCATCCACTCATAGACGTGCCGGGGACGGGCCACTCAGTGGTCACATATTGCGACTAGGCTTGGCCCGTCCCCGGCACGACCAACGTTCCTATACCACGCGATTGATCAGCGGCTCACCGCGCAAGCCTAATTTCAAATTATCGACCGAGCGTTGGGCCATGCCGCGTCGGGTTTGGCGAGTGGCACTGCCCAAGTGGGGCGCAATGACCAGATTTTGCTGTTTAAGTAGTGGGTGATCGCGGGGCAAGGGCTCGGGTTCGGTCACATCGACCGCGGCCGCGTAGATCCACTGGTTTTGGAGCGCTTCGACAAGGGCATCATGATCAAGCACACCGCCGCGCGCCACATTGATCAGAATAGCCGTTGGCTTCATCAAACGGAGTTCGGCCCGCCCAATAATGTGGCGGGTTTCCGCGGTCATGGGCACCGTGATGGCAACAAAATCGGCGGTGCGCAACAGCTCTTCTTTGCTGGTATAGATCACGCCAAGGTCGGCTTCGGTTTGGGGGCGGCGGTTACGGTTGTGGTAGAGGACCCGCATGTCAAAGCCTTGGGCGCGCCGCGCCAACTGGGTGCCGATGTTCCCCATGCCGATGATGCCCAAGGTCGCACTGTGGACTTCATAGCCGTGCATAAGGCTTGGATCGTAGTGGGTAAACTCCGGGCTACGCGCATAATGGTCGCCGATAATGAGATTGCGCGCCGCGGCCATGAGTAGGGCAAAGGCCATATCCGCCGTGGCTCCATCCACTAGATTGGGCGTATTCCCCACCGGAATCCCGCGCGCCTGGGCATCGGGCAAGGTGATATGATCGACACCCACGCCAAAGTTGCTAATAATTCGCAGGTTGGGCATCTTGTCCATCACTGCCCCATCGACCTTGGGATGACCATAGGTAAAATAGCCCTCGATCTGGGCCAGCACAGCGGGGTCGGTGGCGTCCCCCTGCCAGAGGTGAAGCACACAATCGTCGCCGATCATGGCTGTGATTTCATCATTGAGTTGGGTGTCAATGAGCACGTGGTAGGGCATGGATAACTCCTTGGTCTTGGAAAGCTAGGGCTTACGCAAAGCTAGACCTGCCCGGTTTTCAAAACCTGACAGGTCTTCGGTGCCAAGCTACGCTATATGCCTAAGTCCTAAAAGTAATTGCGTGGTGATTGTACTGGATTCCGCAGCGAGTGTCAATCCGATGGGCTTGCCCTGCTTGGACAAGGTTTGTGGTTCGCTCCATCTTGCTATAAACTTGACCAGGAATGAACCACTTATTTTCTAGTCGTTTCTACA
The DNA here is from genome assembly GCA_019637645.1 of Caldilineaceae bacterium. Next base: position 6,220 of record JAHBVH010000019.1, on the reverse strand, counting down.
GTGAGGAGTAAGACGTTGCTATGAGTGATACGCGCAAGCGCTACGCGCTGGTTGGCACCGGCGGGCGTTCCAAGATGTTTATCGACGCGATTACCAGCACCTATCAAGAGAGTGCCGAGATGGTCGCGTTGTGTGATCTTAGCCAGACCCGCATGGACTGGCACAATCAGCAGATCGCCGAACAATTTGATGCTGCCCCCATTGCGACCTATCATGCGGATCAGTTTGACCAGATGGTGGCCGAAACTAAGCCCGACACGATCATCGTCACTAGTATGGATTCAACCCACCACCTCTATATCAACCGGGCCATGGAGTTGGGCTGCGATGCCATCTCGGAAAAACCGATGACCATTGACGCGGCCAAGGCGCGCTCGATCTTTGACACCATTGCGCGCACAGGTCGTTCTCTGCGGGTAACCTTTAACTATCGCTATGCACCCGTCTCGACCAAGGTGCGCGAGCTGTTAATGCAAGGGGTGATTGGGCGTCCGCTCCATGTAAATTTCCAATGGGTGTTGGATACCTTCCATGGCGCGGATTATTTCCGCCGCTGGCATCGCGAAAAAGATAAGTCGGGGGGCTTGATGGTCCATAAAGCCACGCACCACTTTGATCTGATCAACTGGTGGCTCTCCTCCTACCCCCAACAGGTCTTTGCCTTGGGCGATCTCCTCTTCTATGGCAAGGAAAATGCGGCCCGACGGGGGGAACAGTATAACTACAGCCGCTATACGGGCCAGGAAGGCGCGGCCAACGATCCCTTTGCCCTAACCCTTGATCAACATCCAACCCTGCGTGGGCTCTACCTAGAGGCCGAAAAGGATACCGGCTATCTGCGCGATCGCAATGTCTTTGGCGAAAATATTAGCGCCGAAGATACCATGAGCGTCACCGCCCGCTATCGCAATGGGGTGATCCTTACCTACTCGCTCATCGCTTACAGCCCTTGGGAAGGTTATCGCGTTGCGGTGACCGGTGAAAAAGGTCGCATTGAGCTGGATCTGGTTGAGTCTGTCGGTAAGCAATTCGTGGCCGGGGAAGAACAGACCCTCAAGGTCGAGCGCGAAGATGTCGAGAAATTTGGCGGCAAAGAGCTGCGGGTCTATCCCATGTTTGGTCGCCCCTATACGGTGGAAATCCCGGAAGGTGTAGGTGGTCATGGCGGTGGTGACCAAGTGATGTTAGAGCAGATCTTCTCGCCCAATCCGCCAGCTGACCCTTTCCATCGGGCCGCCAGCCATATTGACGGTGCGGCGTCGATCCTCATGGGGATTGCTGCCAACGAGTCCATGGCAACCGGCCAGCCGATCACAGTCGATGACTTGTTAAAACTGCCGGGCTAGGGCATAATAGCCACGTACTAGGCATACGCGTATCGTTGCCATTCGGCTGCGGAGGAGGGGCCAAGCGATATGACCGAAGCCGTGATGACTGCCGAAGTCTCACCCGAATTTCCCAATGAAGCTGTCCAGAACGAGTGGGTGGATCCGGAATCCATCCGACCAGACATCAGCCACATCATCACTGAGGATGACGCGCCTGTGGATAATTTACCCTCGGAAAAAAATCAACGGTTGCTGGTCGAGCCGCTCTATGCCTCGCAACTGTCGCGGCCCTTTTTGGCCGCGGCGAATGTGGGTCTCTTTGGTGCCTTGCACCAGCAGCCACTCGTCCCTGATATGATGCTGAGCTTGGGCGTCGCCGTGGCAGACGATTGGTGGACACGCGAACATCGCTCCTACTTTATCTGGGAATTTGGCAAAGTACCGGACGTGGTCATCGAGATTGTCTCGAATACTGAGGGCAATGAAGCTGGACGCAAATTGCAGCGGTATGCCCAGTGGGGCGTACCGTACTATGTGATCTACGACCCGCAGTTGTTGATTCAGGCCAAGGAACTGGTTGTCTATGAACTCCATGTCGGTCAATACCTGCCCCGCCCTGATCAGCGCCTGCCGCGCATCGACCTCGGCCTAACCTTGTGGGAGGGCGTCTTTGAGGACAAAATGGATCGTTGGCTGCGCTGGTGTGATGGGGACGGCCAGCTTTTCTTGACCGGCGTCGAATTAGCGGAGCAAGAACGACAACGTGCCGAGCGGGAACAGCAACGTGCGGAGCAGGAACAGCAGCGCGCGGAGCAAGAAAAGCAACGTGCCGAGCGGTATGCCGCTCAACTACGCGCCCTCGGCATCGATCCAGAGTAACTACTTAATCACGAAGAGCATGAGGAGAGCCAATGAGTATCCTTGACCGTTTCCGCCTGGATAATCGCGTCGCCATCGTTACGGGTGGTAACCGCGGGTTGGGCAAAGAGATGTCCCGCTCCCTAGCCGAAGCGGGTGCCCAAGTGGCCATTATCAGCCGCAAAGTCGAAGATGCCCAAGCCGTCGCCGCCGAAATTCAGGCGGCGACAGGCCAGCGCTGTCGCGGGTACAGTTGTAATATGACGGTCGCCGAACAGGTAGACGCGGTTGCCAAACAGATTTTGGCTGACTATGGCCAGGTGGACATCTTGGTCAACAACGCGGGGATCAACATTCGTGGGCCCATTGAAGAGCTTTCGCTGGAAGAATTTCGCGAGGTACAAGAGACAAATGTGACGGGGCCGTGGCTTCTCTGTCGCGCCCTGGCGACCCATTTCAAAGAGCGCAAGGCTGGTCGTGTCATCAACATTGGTTCGACCCTCTCGATTATCACCATGCCCAATCGCACCCCTTACGCCACCAGCAAAGGTGCCGTCCTCCAAATGACGCGCACCCTCGCCCTCGAGTGGGCACCCTATGGCGTGACGGTCAATTGTGTAATGCCTGGCCCGTTTGGCACCGAGATGAATCTCCCCCTGCTCAACGATCCCGAAGCCTACAACTCCTTCGTCGCCCGCATCCCCTTGGGCCGTTGGGGGAACCTAGACGAGATCGGCGGCCTGATCGTCTTCCTCGCTGGCGACGCCAGTAGCTTTATCACCGGTGCCGGTATCACCATTGATGGTGGCTGGACGGTTCAGTAGGTCAGTAAGGCAGTAGGTCAGTAGTCACCTGCTGCCCTCTGTCCTCTACCTCACTCCATCGCTTCGGCGATCCGCACCAGTTCCTCTGCTGTAAATTCCAGACCTTGGGCATAGAGTAGATAATTGAGTTGGTTGGCCTGCCAGGTGAGCCAAGCGGCGTCGGCTTGGGGATTCCAGGTGAAGGTGTTGCCGTTCTCTGGCATAGCTGCTTCGGTTGCAAGCTGCCAGGTGCCTTGGGTATAGATACCGATTGCGCGTCCAATCCGCATTGGTTGCTGATACCCTTCCGCGACGAGCGGACGGTTGGGGAGCGGGCCATCGCTAATAGCGATGAGAAGCAGGGGCGCATCCCATGCATAGCCAGCGTTGGGAGGCGCGGCCAAGTGATAGGCCAACGTGACCTGAGTGCTTGTTTCTGTTGGCATAACGAAACCACCGGTGAAGAAAAGCCCTGCTGGCAGGTTAGTGGGCGGTTGGACGGGGAAAGGGGCCGCCTGTATGATTTCCGGCAAGCTTAGGGGGAAAGCCTCTGGCGCGGGAGCGGGCAGCTCTAGTTCGATTGGCTGTTCAGCAACTTGCCGAGCGTCGATCAAGCCGAAGCCATAGAGCCAGTCCCACAGCGTGGCGCGCACCGTGGTTGGGCTCAACGTAAAGCCTGCCAATAGAGCACCAAGCAGGATCACGGCTACGGCTCCTCTGCGTTGCTGCCAAAGTGTGCTGGCTTGCCTCAGTAGGCTTTGCCAACGCGGGGATGAGCGATGGCGGCTTGCGGTGTGGAATTGTTGTTGCAATTGCTGCTCTAATTGCGCGACGAAAGGCTGCATCGGTTCTGTCGTGGCCGCTAGCTGAACCAGGGTATTGATCAGGGCTGCTTCGGGCGTGTCGGCGTTGCTGCTCCTATCCTGTTGGCGTTGCTGGATCAGCTGCTCCAGGCGCTCTGCTTGTTGGGCATCTGCTTGGTATGGCTGGCGCGTCTCCTTTTCTTCTCTCACACGCTCTCCTCTCTTATCCCTAACCGAACACGCAACTCCTGTAACCCACGGTAAATTAACATCTTGACAGCCGCCTCCTGCTTGTTCATGACCTTGGCGACTTCGCCATTGCTCAACTCCCCAAAAAAACGTAAAGCAATGGCTTCCGCTCGCTCCGGTGTAAGTCTCCTCAGGGCGCTTTCGAGTTCTTGCCGTTGGAATTGTTGTAATACCACGACATCGGGGATAGGGCTGGGATCGGCTAGGGCTGTCGCGCGGTCGAGTGGCATGCTCAGCGGCGTCTTGCGATAAAAGTCCACACTTTTGCGATAGGCAATGCCCAGGAGCCAAGCCGCCAACGTCCCTTCGCCTCGGTAGGTGGGCAACTGTTCCAATGCCGTCATAAAGGTGATCGTCGTCAGATCTTGGGCATCTTCCACCGTCCCCACGCGGCTATAGAGATAGGCGTAGACCCGCTTCACATAGCGCTGATAGACGACCGTAAACGCGGCGCGATCGTGCTGGGCGGTTTGTGCCAGCACGTGGTCACTGGGGTAGGATAGTGTTGAATCAGGCGCCGCGGGAGGGTTTATCTTACCCTTGCTCATTGGCTTTCCAATACTCGGGGTCATAGGCCGGGGACGCATCTTTGGGTTGCCCCAATACTTTTTTGCCCGTGTCTACCACAAGTTCCCCCTCTGCTTGGTTGATGGCAAAGCTATCGAGTGAGCGTGGCGCTGGGCCGTAAATAAAATATCCTTCACGGCTAAATTTGGAGCCATGACAAGGACAGTCAAAGCGCTGGCGATTCTCATCCCACAGGTAGAGACAGCCTAGATGCGTGCAGACCATGTAGAGTGCTTTGGGACCCTCCTCTGTGTTAACCAGCCAGAACTTGCCCGCCTGATAGGGGACCGGTGCGGTTGACGAAGTGGGAAGCGCCGTTTCGGCTACAAAGAATTTACCACCAAATTCACCGGCGCGAAAACGGGGCGACAGGAAAAAATAGCTGGCTAGACCCACTTCGAGCACCAGCGCGCCCAACGCCGCCCCCCACGCATAGCTCAAAAATTCACGTCGGGTCAGCGCTGCCTCGCTGGTGGCTGGTGGTTGACTTTCAGTAAGCGTTGTCATCGCTTTCCTCTCTTCTTGGCAAAAGCCTTTTTGGTACCATCGCGTTTCTTCTCAAAGTAGCTGTTAACAAAGTAGTCGGCAGATCTTCTCCATTGGTAACAGGGAATTTGCCAAACCGTACGTATGAAAAGAGGAAGAGGGGACGCGGATAAAAATAAATCCGCGTCTATCCGCGTGCATCCGCGTCCCTTACTCTAGGCCATGATGGGCAATTGTATATTGTCGGTAAAGTGCCTACATTTTGCCCATTGACTTTGTGTCGTTTTTACACTATATTAGTTAGTGTAATTTACACACTAATTGACCTAGTTAAAATAAGCGAAAAACGGTAGGTGTGCTATGACCCTGTACTGGGCGCAGGGCGGTGATCAAGCGCTGGCCATACCACTGTACTTGCTCAAAATTGTGCGCACGGCGCGCAATAACGACCTGTTGGGTGCAGAGGCCAAAGCGCTCCGGCTGCTGGATCGTGACCTAGCCGGTAAGCCTGTGCGTGCCAACTTTCCCACGTTGGTCGAGCAAGTGCAGCTCTGTGATGTCGCCGGTACACAACGCTATGTCAATATCCTGGCCTATGCCGCCGACTATGTGACCGTGGCTGATATTCTCCGGGCCTATCCCCAAGGCATTGACCCGGCAGACGCGGCTTGGATGTTGAATCGCTTGTTGGCAATTTTGGGGGTGACGCATCAACTTGGTTTGGTCCACGGCGCGGTAACGCCGGACCATCTGCTGTTGCGACTAGCCGATCATAATGGCCTGCTGGTGGATTGGTGCTATACCGTGCCGGTTGGGGAGCCGCTCAAAGCAGTAAATTTGGCGTACACGGCAGATTATCCACCAGAGGTGCAAGCGCGGCAACCGGCCACACCGGCCACTGATCTCTATATGGCGGCCCGCTGTTTCTTGCGCCTGTTGGGGGGTGATCCAGCAACGGCTGTATTGCCAACCCATGTCCCCCAAGCCATCCAGCGGTTGATCCGTGCCTGTCTGCTGCCTGCCCCCAATCGCCGTTACAACGACGCGTGGGAACTCTTCGACGAATTCCAAGCCATTCTAGCCCACCTTTATGGCCCACCCCATTTTCGTCCCTTTGCCATGCCAG
>JAHBVH010000018.1 GCA_019637645.1 Caldilineaceae bacterium | reverse complement strand
CGTCGGTGTCGGCGTGGCGGTCGCCGTTGGTGATGCCGTGGGGGTACCCGTCGCGGTGGGGGTTGCAATAATATCGCCATTGACTGTGACTACTTGGCTGCTGTAATTATTGGCGGCATTGTTATCCAGATTGAGGTTATTCGCCACGAGTTCGGCAAAGATGGTGTAGCTGCCACCTTGGGTTGGGGTCCACGTAAAGGAGGTGGTTTTGGTTTGGTGACAATCGGCCAATACCTGGGCAAAGGGGGCGCTATTGCCCAACAATTGGCCCTGGTTGCGCGGATCGCCAGCCCAAAAGCGGATGCTGGCATTTTCGGCACTGACACTACCCCGGTTATGAAATTGCGCCTGCAGGGTGATCGGCTCGCTGTTGATTGCGTTCGCCGGATTGGCTTGTAGGTTGGTCAGCGCCAAGTCGATATTGCGATTGGTATTCTGGCTGGCATAGTTCGCAAAATCTACTCCCAAGGGCATGATCTGCCGACTGTTGTGATCAAATAAATTGCCATTAAGCCCAAAATAAGTGCTGAGGTCAAATTCATAATAATTGAGACTAAACCACGCGAATTCCTGGACAAGGCGATAGTCATCGGCTGGATATCCGGTTGCGGTATCCTTAGTGTTAAGCATAAAGTTGAAACTCGCCAACATATAATCGCGTACACGCTCATAATAGTAGCCATGATATTTGGAGAGTAGAATGCCATATTCGCTAATGATGAGGGGGCGATCCTGATAGCCGCGGTCTTTCATCCATTGACGAAAAGTGCGGAGCTGCTGCTTGAAAATTTCGATGTTCCCATGATCATTCAGCGTAGCTGGGCAGGCGATGCCCTCATTCTGGTAGGCTTCTAACCCTGGCGGAATCGAAGCACCCCACTCGCATTTTTCGGGTAAGATGAAGTTATGGATATCCCAGATCTCGACTGGGATGCTCTCGCCATAGAGCCGTTGGTACTCTGTTAGGACTAGATCCAGATAGCGCAGGCGGATGGGTGTTGGCTGGACAATGCCGCCAATGGCAATGCGGCTACTGGGATCGCGCTGTTTAATAAAATAATAGACATCATGATAGAACTGCGCATATTGGGTGGCGGTTAAGCCATCCTGACCATAGCGATCAGGCTCATTGCCAAGTATCCAAACGACACCTGGATTAGCATCAACCATCGGTGCAATTTGATTGAGCAGTTGTTGGATGAGGGCTGGCGTTGTGCGGCCATTCCCACGAATCATTTGATGATAGAGGATACCACCGGGGTGAGCTGGGTTAACACGCCTTGAATAGTCATGATACCAACCTGCACCCAGCCGAACCGTATCATAATCATTAATCGTAAGGCCACCGTCTAAGGCCACGTTAAACCCCATCCGCTGGTGGGGCGAAGGGTAGAGCGGGCAACTTTGTGCTGCGGTAGAGTGAGCCGTTAGCCAGAAGAGCAGACAAGCACAACTGAGGGCAATGCTGATTCGGTAGGGGGAAATGGTCATAAATTTCATGGGTTGTAACAAATGATGGGATTTCCATTCATATGTGATGGAAGCTAGGATGCTTTTCATTACCTGCATTCGCATTCAATCCCTGTCAATAAAAGGCTTATTTGTCGGAGGCAACTTGGCCTGAGCCAAGCGCCTCCGACAAATAATTTGGCCTAAATTTGCCGACACTAGCAGCGATTATACCACTAATGTCTTACATTTCCTATATTGGGCTAACGGAAAACTAACGGATGAACGGGAGGAAGAGCCGGTTATTTTGCGTATTTATTGGGACGCTCACGGTTCCACCTTGGTAGATGTTCCCATTCGCATCTTCGGCCCATACAGTAACAATCAAGGGGGCGCTTAGGCCGGAGACACCACCATTGACCGTAACAACAAACTTAACTTCTCCGTTCTGGCCAGGAGCGACATCCCCAATAATGAGAGTGCAGATCGAGCCTGGCGCCGTGCCGGTGCAACTCCAACCGGGGGTGCTGGCACTGTTGTTGAAGGTTGTATTGTCTGGAATGGTAAAGCTAATCTTGACGTCCTTGACCGTAACTGTGCCCTCATTGGCGTATTTGACGGTAAAGACCATGTCATCGCCTGGCGCTGGATTGGTCGGTGCAACTGAGAATTCAAGGGTGAACCCAGGAATGGCTGGCACGGTGGGTACAGTTGGCAAGGTTGGCACCGTGGGTAGCGTCGGGATGCCAGTCAGTGTGGGGGTCGGTGTGGCCGTTGCCGTACTGGTTGCCGTGGGGGTTTGCGTGGCGGTTGCCGTACTCGTTGCAGTTGCGGTTGCCGTCGGGGTGGCTGTTGCAATGACGCCGCTATATAGTTGTGAGGCAAAGTTGATCCAGACTGCGCTCGTTGCACCATTGCCAGCGCTGGGGGCAGATTCAAATTGGAAGCAAGCAAAGGTTGCACCGGCTGGCACAATAATACTGTTGTTGTAATTATCAAATTGCTGGCCCACGCTAGACCATAGCGCTGGACTGGCAGTTGTCGGTGGTCCATCCAAGATGGTGCCGAGCTGATTCGTGATTAACTCCTTGGGCTGATTCCCTGAACCGGTGTAATACCAGAGCGCATTCGACTGTACCCCATTCGCCCCACCGACAAAGGCTTGGAAGCTGAGGGTGCGGGCAACAGCTGCCGCGGGAAACCCTACACACAAGGCATTACTGTTAGGGCCGAGCTTTGACTTGTTGATTTCGGTTGCACTGGCAACTGCAGCCGCTGTTGTTGAGAAATCATCAAAGAAGCTGTCTAAACCGTAGTAGAGATTGACCTGAGTAAACGGACAACTGGGATCTTCGGAAAGAATTAAGAGACCAATCCCGTATCCTTCATTATTGATGACATTACCCGAAGTTAGACCACCCACGTTCACCTGAAGCAAGCCGGTGAGCAAGCCCGCAAAGCGTGGATCGTCCACAAGATTGATGGATTGATAGGTGTAGTATGCGGTGCCGTCCTCAAGGCGTGATTTCCGGGTCTTATCTTCTTGGACTGTCACGGGGAGGCCACCGTTGATCGCAATTTGTACCATGGTATCGCCATCGCCTGAGCGTGGGTAGCGACCTGCCCAATACAAATATGCACGTACCGGTGTGCCGGTCACCGTCAGTTGGAACGAACCAGTGCTGTTAGCGGTTAGGCCCACACCACCACTCGCCAAACAGTAGTTGCCAATGAATGGACTACCCGCGATAGGCTTGAGAACCTCATCGTCATCGTCATCGTCATCATCATCATCATCATCGTCATCATCATCGTCAGGAGTAGCTGTCGCGGTAGCCGTTGATGTTGCCGTTGGCGTTGCCGTCGAAATGGTCGGCAAGGTGGGGATGGTCGGTAAGGTGGGGATGGTCGGCACCGTTGGTACCGTGGGGACCCCTAGCACCCCTTGTGTTTGATTCTCGCTCCCATAGGCGTAGGCTGTGAGTGATCGACGGCTGACGAGGGCAAAGATAACAAGTCCACAAAGTAATAGTAATATACCAAATCTTAGAAATGCTTTTCGATACGAATTATCACGCATGGGTTTCTCCTTACGACATGACTGAAAAGGCTTTACTAGTGCAACGGCTGTCTAATGAAACGGTAGGTGCAATGCGCTGTAGCGGTGAAGTTTTTGAAAGGTGTAGTGGGCAAACCACAACGTCCGAAGGCCCGGCTGCATAGTTGCCATTATAGCACGAGAATGAGAGACAAATTGCTTACAATGTACATTAAAAGCTTACTCTATTGTAATTTAATTATGCCGATTTTTACCTGAAAACTAGTTATATAAGATGAATAAAAAGTAAGGAGAGAAGTACTTATGTTGTATGATTTGGGGCAGAGACAAGTAGGTAGTTGTAAGAAGTGACGGGCATTCTTGAAATGGTAAAGCCCGTAGCCATTACCGGCCAGAACGTAGCTTTCCTGGCAATGCTCACGGGCTTGTTATTAGATGATTTAGGAGTTGTAAAGTGCGAACAGTCGCTAACGCAAGTCGTGCCCTATCGCGTGGTAGCGCACAACTTGCCGTGTCTGGGATTCGTGGAAAGAGAGTAGGTGGTAACGAAAGCTAGGGAGAGAAGATGAGTAGCGAAGATAAGTATGGATGCTGTAGTAATCAACCGCGCTTGTGCTTTTGTCTATACACATGGACAAAAGCACAAGCGGGCTAGCTATGGAACGAGTCCAAGGTAGGTTGCGCGTACAAAGAGATAGTGGGTGTCAGAAAAGTCCGGCCAACCGGTTACCAAAGTTAAAGTAGCTGTCTCGGTAGGGGCAAGATAGGCCGCTGCTTGCTCTTGTTCCGCCGTGGTCGCACCAAAGGCTGGGATGGGCGGTGCAATTTCCGTAACTTCGTACAGAAAAGTGCGGCCTTGGTCATCACTGACCAACAGCTGAGTTCCCACTGTGATCTCACCTCGCGCCAACGGGGCAAAGACCGCCGCTCCGAGCAAATGATGCCCTGAAAGCGTCATATTGCCGACGGTGCCAGGGCGGGCCGAATTAAGATGCCAGCCGGCGCTCGATGGGGGTACTTCCCAAACCGCTTGGCGTTCGCCTTCTACTTGCGCGACTTGCCACCCCATTGCTTCAATCGGAAGGGTGAGGCCAAGTGCCGGAATGACCAAGCGGGTGGGTACGCCAGCAACTTCAGTGGTTAGTGGCTCGCTACTTTGTACCGTGTAGGTAAAAGCTGTTGATGCGCTTGTTTGAGGAACGGCTGTTATGGCTGGCAATGCCGTTGTTGGCATTGCTTGGGGCGCGGCCCTACTGGGGTTGCTTTGGCAGGCAGCTAGTGCCAATAAAAGTAAGGATAAGAGGACAAATTTCCTCATGCAAAACTCCTCAGCAAAATAAGTAACTTTCCGCGATATCATCGACTCGTACGGCTCAATGTGGTTTGCGCGGGTGCGGCAGCAAGCGTGTTCGTACCGCAAGTCTTCGCCATTCTTTTTGGCGTTACGTCCTGGATACGCCCTTTATGGTTGGGTGGCCGAAAAGCTTGGCAGTGCTGTCGGTGGCATCGCAATGGTAATGCCAGCAAGGGCCTCGGCGCCGGTCGCGGCCTGTACAACCGCCAAGTTGTCAATCAACGCGCTATTGACTATGGGCGCAATTTGTACCGTGACAGTAGCCGTCACCCGCGCATTGGCTTCGATAGTTGGCCAATCGATGGTAAAGATGCCACCTGCTTCTTGGGTACTCGCCGGACTGGCTTCGCCCTGGCTGCCCACTGTGGCGGCTATAAAGGTTAACTCGGCAGGCAGATCATCGCGCAATTGTACCTCTGTCAATGCTTCACTACTCTTGTTGTGGACAATGAAGTGAAGTTGGATTGTCTGACCTTGCCAAGCAAAAGCGGGTGCCGGTCGCATTTCAACCAGAAGCGGACTCGCGGCTCCGCTCGCAACCGTCGTTGTCGTGGGTGTTGTTCCTGTGATTGCTGTGCCCTCCGTGATCGGCAATGACGCCGCTTGGGCCGCCGCAAAGGCGGGATTGATAAACTGGATATTGACCCACCCTGCTTCGCTAGAACGTGCCCCACAGCAAACATACCACCAATTGCCACTCCCATCGCGGCCCAATACTTCAACCAGATCATTCATAAAGAGCGTATCGATAATATGCTCGCCGGTGCTTGGCCCTTTGCGCATATTCAAGGTAACCGCGTTGACCGTGCCTGTCAATCCAGTCGGCGTTGTTTGCTCTGTGCTTGGTTGTTCTGGGGCTGGGCTATTCGACCCACCGTTCGAGCTTGAACTATTGTTGTTACTGCTATTATTCCCCGTGTTGCTACTACCCGTGTTGCTATTGTTGGTATTGCCACCATCATTGCCGCTGTTGTTGCTGCCATTATCATCGTTGTCATCCTGCTCGTTGTCAGGCTGGCTGGGCGCTGCCGGCCCACCACCACTAGACGAAGAATCGATTGGCGTTGGTGAGGGGAAAGGTGTATTAGTTGGGGTTGCCAGCGATTCTGGCCGCGGGACTGTATTGACAACCGGGGTGGGCGTTGCGTCGGGGGCGCCATAAGTTGGGTAACTGGTATAGATGGATAAACTGCCCAAGAGCAAAGCGAGCAGTAGAATCCAGAAGCGTCGAATGCCCTTCTGCATGAATTGAAATATCACAATATCACCTTATCTTCATAACTATCAATGCCTAGCTGATACTTTTCGCTCTGTTCAGTTGGTCTATTCGGTTGGCAAAAGGCATCGAGCTAGGACAACAAACTTGCAGTGAAGGGTGCGAGGAAGCCATGATCGAGTAGGTTCGGTTGACAGGGACAGGGACAATGACAGGGCGGCCATTCATGACCTACTGCATAACCGCAATAATGACCAACAATGGCCTGTGCCAGGTCAACGGCCCTAGCTGCCTTGCGTAAAGCAAAGCTAGCTATCAAAAAAGTCAGCCTATCCAGCCAGAATGACTATAACATGATTCATTCCATTTGCCGAATCGAAATTTGGCTAAACAACCACTTTGCCAGTGGGCGAGCGGCGATAGCGGAGGAAGATCGGCAGAATGGCGCAGAGTGACAGGGATTTGACCGCATTCCGTATTCGCGGGCCCGATCACTGGTGGCATTATATGAATGGCCCGAACGGTAGTTCAACAGACTTACCAACAATTGCTTTGGCATTATGCTGTTGAGAGCAGACCGTTGTTGGGTATTGGCCGGTTCTGGTCATTCGTCGCACAGTGAAGTCGCACAGTGAAGTCGCACAGTGAAGTCGCACAGTGAAGTCGCACAGTGAAGTCGCACAGTAAACCTGTTGTTTGCCTTGCCGTGCAACCGAAACCAAACCAAAGCGTAGTATTGCGGGAAACCACCAATCTCTGGCAACAAAGAAAAAGCTCATCTACCTTGTGCAAATCATTGTTGTCGTCAGCACAAAATATGATACGAAGGCGCAACGCAGGGTTTGCGTATCTCCTAAATTCTATGGGATGAGCGAAAGGATAAGATCCATGGAACGCACTATGATTCAAGCGCGTCAAGTTCACAAAACCTTTCAAACGGGGAAGATTGAGGTCCATGCGCTGCGGGGCATCGATCTGACCGTTGCCGCGGGCGAAATGGTCGCTATTATGGGACCATCGGGCTGTGGCAAAACGACCCTGCTCAACTGTCTATCGGGCCTAGATGATTTTGATGCTGGGGAAGTTGCGATCGAAGGCGTGAACTTGCGCACGATGAATGATCGCACCCGCACCGCCTATCGCGCCCAACGGATGGGCTTTATCTTTCAAACTTTCAATCTATTGCCGGTGATTACTGCCGTCGAAAATGTCGAGCTGCCCTTACTGGTCAGTGGCATACGCCCCGCCGAAGCACGCCGTCGTGCCGATGCGGCCTTGGCCCAAGTGAGTTTAACCGACCGTGCCCACCATCGCCCTGCTGAACTCTCCGGTGGGCAACGGCAACGGGTGACGATTGCCCGGGCGTTGGTGAATCAACCAGCCATTGTTTGGGCCGATGAGCCAACCGGCAATCTGGATAGCAAAACCGCGGGCGATATCCTGGCGCTTATGCAGCGCTTAAATCGAGAAGCGGGCCAAACCTTTATTATTGTGACCCACGACCCAGCTATTGGCGCGCTGTGCAATCGCGTGGTACATATGCAAGATGGCCTGATCGTGGACGATGGCCAGGCGGCACCCACGGCTACGAAGGCACCCGCTCCTGTGCCCGCTCCTATACCCGATGGCGCAACCTATCAGCGTCCCAGCGCGCCGGAGGAGGGCACCGCATGAATCTCTTGGCTAACCTGGGTACTAATGTTGCCATCGCCTTTGTTGCCGCACTCCTGGCAATTCTGCTCTACCTGCTTTGGCTCTGGCTGCGCAACCCGGTTCTTGTTAAACTTGGGGTACGCAACATTCCCCGCCGCCCGACTCAATCGGTTTTGATCGTCATCGGCCTTGCCCTCAGTACCATCATCATTGTCAGCGCGCTAAGCACCGGCGATACTTTGACCTACTCCCTGCGGCGGCAAGCCGTGGCAGCCTATGGCGAGGTGGATGAGATCCTTGCCCCACCGTTCTTATCCCTCCTGGTCAGTCTTTCCGGGGAGAGCAACTTTGCTGAACCCAACGGCATCGATCCGGATGCCACAGCCGCCGAGCCAGCCGTTAGTGAAAACCAACAAGCTCTTGAGAATCTGACGGCTGGCGGCTTAACCAGCGTTTTGACTGTCTTGGAGGGTGGTTTGCCCGGCATTACGACCGCACGCTATGAACAACTGCGGGCCGAAGCCGCGGCCATGCCCTTCGTTGATCGCGTCGCCGCTTCCATTCTCTTTCCTACCATTATTCGCAACACGACGACCGGTCAAGGCGAACCCCTTGGTTTTATCTTTGCTGTTGACAACGACTACGACCAAAGTTTTGGCCTGACAACGGTCGAGGGCCAGCCGGTAACGATGGAAGCACTGAAACCCGGCGTTGGTAATATCTTTGCCCAAGCCTCGAATCTCTTTGGCATGGCTGGCGATTTGGCCCAACGCGCCGGGCTCGATTTGCAGATTTCCGATGTTGCCCTGGCCACAGCCGCGGTGGGCGCGGCCTTAACCGCCGCACCCACCGCGTTGACCACCGAGTTGACCACCGAGTTGACCACCGGCACGCTTGATCTCAATCAACTCCGCATTCCACTCGATACCATCGATCAACTCGGGATCGATACGACGCCGCTCCGGGAAGAGGGCCTGACCGAACTCAGCCTCGCCGCGCTTGGGGTGACGACCGACACGCTCGCCAGCCTGGGGGTGACGACGACAACCCTTAGCCTCGCAGATCTGGGGCTGGATTCGACGCTGCCTTTTACCGAAAATCTGCTCAATGCCCTGAACCTCAATACCCTGGGTGGCGAAATTGACCGGGTGCTCGCCCAAGTTGGTCTCCAACTGCGCCAAGGTGATGTCTATCTCAACCGTTTAGGCGCGGAACAGCTCAATGCGCGGGTGGGCGATGTGCTCGATGTTTATATTGGGCCGATCCCCATTCCTTTTCGGGTGAAGGCCATTGTCGAAGAGGCTGGCCCCCTTGGTGCTCTCTTTCCCGTTGTCATGTTACGCCTGGACGAGGCCCAGCAGCTCCTCTTTATGAATGGCAAGGTCAACAATGTGTTGGTCTCCAATCTTGGTGATGAGCTGAGTGGGGTCGAACATACCGCCGCGGTCAGCCAACAACTGCGCGTCCTCGCCATGGATGAAAGCGCTCTCGCCGAAGTGGTTGCCATTCTACGCCGGCCCGATGTCCAGCCGCTGTTGGTAGGCGCAGCGGCGGACGCCCAAAGCGCTGTGATGGAGGACTTTAATGGCCCTCAATTTCTGGCGGATCTGATTCAAGATTTGTCGCCCTTGGGTGGAATGCTTGCCGACCTAAACGACTTTGCTGGTGAATTGGAAAAACCAGTGATCAGTGACCGCTTGCGCGAAATCCTTGCCAATACTGCCCTCCGCGGCTGGCTGATCGAACAGCCGCTCCCGGCCGATGCCAAGAGCGCGCTGACCGCGGCCTTAGGTGACTTAAACACCTTTGATGTGATCGATCCGCTGAGCAAAGCCACCTTGTTGACCGTTGGCAATGCTGCCGGTGGTATCTTTGCTTCGATCTTCTCCCTCTTTGGTTTCTTCTCTATTCTTGCGGGTATCCTGCTCATCTTTCTCATCTTTGTGATGTTGGCAACCGAACGGCGTAGCGAAATGGGCATGGCGCGCGCTATTGGCGTGCAGCGGCGGCATTTGGTACAGATGTTTGTTGTCGAAGGCATGCTCTATGATCTCGTCGCGGCTGCGCTGGGGGTGCTCTTGGGGCTGGCTGTCACCTATGCCATGGTCGATTTTCTCGGTGATATCTTTAATAATCTCACGGCCCAAGTGAGCAGCCAGAGCACGCTCTTTACCTTCCGCTTCCATGCCGCGCCGACCTCCATGGTCATTGCCTATTGTGTGGGCGTGTTGTTGACCTTTGTGGTGGTCTCCTTCTCCGCTTGGCGGGTCAGTCGGCTGAATATCGTCTCGGCCATCCGCGATCTACCCGAAGAGAGTGAAGAGAGCCGCCGCTCTTGGCTCTCACGGCTCTGGAAGTGGGGGAGTGCTCTGGCCTTGGCGCTCTTGGGTGGCTACCTATTGCAACTTGGGCTGCAAAGCGCGCTCCTCAGCTTGCTCCTCGTTGGCGCAACCTTTGCCCTGATCGGCCTCTCGCTCTTCACATTACGCGTCTTAGAACCCACCCGGTGGCGTACGGAAAGCATTCACCGCTGGTGCTATACGGTGATGGGGCTTGGTCTGTTGCTTTTGTGGGCGGTGCCTTGGTCGCGCGTCTTGCCCCAATGGAGTGACAACCCCATCTTCCAGCCAAGCCCGGATCAAACGCTCTTTACCTTGGCCTTAGGCGGGCCGTTGATCATCCTAGGGGCCATCCTAACCGTTACCTTTAACGCGAGTGCGCTCACCTGGTTTGTCGGCTTTGTGCTGGGCGGGATTGGTCAACTCACGCCGGTGCTCAAAACAGCCATTGCCTACCCGTTGAGTGCGCGTTTCCGCACGGGCATGGCCATGCTCATGTTTGCCATGATCATTAGCACGGTCGTTGTCATGGCCGTGGTGATCCGCGCCACCCAGACGATTGTCGTGTTAGATGAAAAAGAGACGGCTGGCTTCGATATTCGCGCCGATACGACGTTGCTTAGCTTCTTTGCCCCGCTGCGCGATATGGAAGCCCAAATTGCCGCGCTGCAGGCCGCCGCGAATGACGACTATCCGCTGCTCGCCGCAGTTGAGACGGTCGGTGCTTACCAATCCCAATTTGTGGAATTACGTAACACCAGCAACAGCCTTTGGTATGCACAGTTCATGGCTGGGTTGAGCGATGGTTATCTGCGCCAAGCGGAAACGGTCTATCATTTCCAATCGCGCGCGGCTGGCTTTGCCGACGATGCCGCGGTTTGGCAAGCGCTGCGCGAACGGACGGATGTGGCGATTGTTACACCGAATCTGGTTGCGGCTGTTACGGATGGACCGGAGTCGCGGCGTTTTGAGAACAGCTTCCGCTTGCCAGTTGTGCCAGCCGGAGAACCATTACCACCGCTCTTTGTCGAAATCCGCTCCGCAGACACCGATGCGGGCGCGGCCACAACGCCACGCACTGCCCATCGTGTGCAGATCATTGGTGTCTTAGATGATGCAACGACATTGGCGGCGCGGTCGCTCCAGGTGAATTGGCAAGCCTTGGGTCAAATTACCGCGGAAGCGCCGCAACCGAGCCAATTCTATGTCAAGGTGCAGCCAGGGGCGGATGTCCGGGCTGTCGCCCAAGCGGTCGAGCGCGCCTTTTTGGGCAATGGCATTAATGCGGTGGTCTTGGCCGAAAGCTTTGCCCAGGGGCAAGCCTTTACGCGCGGGATTCTGCAACTCTTCCAAGGCTTTATGGCTTTGGGCCTTTTGGTCGGCATTGCCGCGTTGGGCGTCATTACTAGCCGCACGGTGGTGGAGCGGCGACAGCAAATCGGTATGTTGCGCGCCATTGGCTACCAAGCACGGATGATCGCCCTATCGTTTGTGCTGGAGGCGAGCTTTATTGCGATCACGGGTATGCTCATTGGTACGATCACGGGTATTGTGTTGGGCGAAAGCTTGGTCCAGAGCTTCTTTGTCTCGTTGACCCCAGAAACGACCTTTACGCTGCCTTGGGGCCAGATCGGCCTGATCTTGCTGATCACCTATGGCTTTTCGCTCCTAACCGCGATTGTCCCAGCCTACCAAGCCGCGCGTACCTATCCGGCTGAGGCACTCCGCTATGAATAGTTAGCCCTAGCCAACTAGCTAGGCGCTCGCCTGCCCAGCGGGTGGAAACAAAGACTAGACGTTCGCGCATTGGCAACAAGTGATTTTGTTGCTATTGTGATAGTAGATTCATGAATAAGTTGGTACAGGTGGGGCAACCAGATGTTTCTTGACCTGTCTAGCCAACTAGCAAAGGAGCGCAGTATGTATAAGCGAATCTTGGTTCCCTTAGATGGTTCAAAACGTGCCGAGCGCATTCTGCCGCATGTTGAGGAACTGGCGAAAAAATTTGGCTCACAATTGGTGCTCTTACAGGTTGTCGAGCCCACGGTCGTATTGGCTGCTCCCTATGATATGGGTCACTATTATGACATCAACCAACTAGAGCGCATCACCGAAGAGGCTAAGCAATATTTGCGGAGCTTGCAGGGAGAATTTGCCGCCAAAGGGGTTGAAGTCGAAGCGCTAGTGGATAGCGGCCCGATCGTCACTTGCATTCTCGAAGAGGCTGTGCGCAAAGACGCCGATCTGATTGCCATGGCCAGCCATGGGCGAACAGGATTGGCCCGAGCCTTCTATGGCAGTGTCGCCGCAGGGATCTTGAACCAAGCCGACCGTCCCTTATTGTTGATCCGGGCCCAGGAATAGACGGAAGGGCTGCTCTCGCGGCGCGAGGAACCCTTAGGCCGATAGGCCGCAGAGACCGGTTAGATTTTTAACCTGACCGGTCTCTGCGGCCTTGGCTGTTGAGAGACGCCATCCCCAGGGGGATGGCGTCTTGGTTTGCCCATCGCGGCGAATTGTTGTCAATGCGGGGCAACGCCTACCACCGCTGGGGCTAAGATCACGTATAATAGAGCGCATCTACGCAATTCAGAGCTGCTTGACCCCAACCCTGATCCAGGTGAACGGTTGACCAAGCGGCTCTCTTCAGAGCAAGGAAAGGATGCCTCTCATGTCCCAGCTTACGACATCACCCGCTTGGCAGGCGTTGGCGGCCCATCGTACCGCCCTGGCCGCTGTCCATATGCGCGATCTCTTTGCCCAAGAGCCCCAGCGTTTTGAACACTTCTCCCTCACCTTTCAAGAGATTCTCTTTGACTATTCTAAAAATCGGATCACCGCCGCGACGATGCCGCTGTTGATCGCCCTGGCCGAACAAGCCAATTTGGCGGGCGCGATCAACGCGATGTTTGCTGGGCAGAAGATTAATAACACCGAAGATCGGGCCGTGCTGCATATTGCCTTACGCAATCGCGCCAATCGTCCGATCTTCGTGGATGGTCAAGATGTCATGCCCGAAGTGAATCGAGTCTTGACCAAGATGCGTACCTTTAGCGAGGCGGTGCGCACAGGCGCGTGGCGCGGCTATACGGGCGAAGCGATCACTGATGTGGTGAACATTGGTATTGGCGGTTCGGACTTAGGCCCCAAGATGGTGACCTTGGCGCTAACGCCCTACACTAAGGCTGGCTTGCGCACCCATTTTGTTTCGAATGTCGATGGCACCGATATTGCCGAAACGCTCAAGGGCCTGCACCCAGCGACAACGCTCTTTCTCATCGCCTCCAAAACCTTTACCACCCAAGAGACCATGACGAATGCTCACACGGCCCGCGCGTGGTTCTTGGCGGCGGCCCAAGACGAAGCAGCGGTTGCCAAGCACTTTGCCGCACTCTCGACCAATGAAAAAGCCGTGACCGCCTTTGGGATCGACCCCCACAATATGTTTGAATTCTGGGATTGGGTGGGTGGCCGCTATTCGCTCTGGTCGACGATTGGCCTTTCCATTGCCATTGCCATCGGCATGGACAACTTTGAAGCTTTATTAAGTGGCGCTCATGCGGTGGATGAACATTTTCGCACGACCCCTTTTGCCCAAAACATCCCCGTGGTGATGGGGTTGTTGGGCGTCTGGTATAACAACTTCTGGGATGCCCAATCCCATGCGATTCTGCCCTATGATCAATACCTCGCGCGCTTCCCTGCCTATTTCCAACAGGGCGATATGGAAAGCAACGGGAAGTCGGTGACCAAGGCGGGGGCGACTGTCGATTACACAACCGGGCCGGTTATCTGGGGCGAACCGGGAACCAATGGGCAGCACGCTTTCTACCAGCTCATCCACCAGGGTACCAAACTGATCCCCTGCGATTTCCTCGCCCCCGCGCAGAGCCAGAATCCGCTTGGGCAGCATCACCCTATTTTGATCGCCAACTTTTTGGCCCAAACCGAGGCGTTGATGAAAGGGAAGACTCCTGCCGAAGCACGGGCTGAACTAGTGAAAGCGGGCGTCCAAGGCGACGCGCTCGAAACGTTGGTCGCGGCGAAGACCTTCACCGGCAATCGCCCCTCCAACTCGTTCCTCTTCCGCAAGTTGACGCCAACGACTTTGGGCGCGCTGATCGCCTTCTACGAGCATAAAATTTTTACGCAGGGGGTGATCTGGCAGATCAACTCTTTTGATCAAATGGGGGTTGAGCTGGGCAAGCAACTGGCAAAGGCCATTGAGCCCGAATTGGCCGATGATACACCTATCACTAGCCACGATGCCTCGACGAATGGGTTGATCAATGCCTATAAGCGGCTGCGGTAGCGACGTGGAAGAAACTCCTCGCGGCCTAGCTGGCTCGTTTGTTATGACGCAAGCGAATCGGGCGATGCAACTTTTCCTTTTCGGCGGCGTATTGTAAGCAAAGAAAGGTAGAAGGGCGGCGTATCCGTTTGCCCTTCAACGTGTAGCGCAAAGAAAGGGAGCACATGATGAGCCACGCACGACAACGCACTGTTCCTTGGATCCTCTGGCCGGTGATGGCCCTCTGGCGGTTACTGACGACCATTCTAACCTTAACCGGGCGGCTGGTGGGCGTCATCTTAGGGCTTGCCATTGTGGTGCTGGGCTTTGCGCTTAGCGTAACCGTGATCGGTGCCATTCTTGGTGTTCCCTTGATCATCTTGGGCCTATTACTCATGGTGCGTAGTATTTTTTAGGGCATGTGCCAACCCGCGGGGTGAAACGAAATACGCCGGACAGGTTTTCAAAAAACTGGTTGGCGCTGTGGTGCCCACAGCGGCCAACGAAAGGCGCTGTCAGGCGGAGACGCGTCAGATCCCCTTTCCAATGATTTCTGCGGGGCTCACATGACCGAATCGTGCAACTATAGCAAGCAAGGAGGGTATGGTATGGGAGACTTTATTGCAAGTTGGATAGTAACGACTATCAGCCTACTGATTATTTCCAATTTGCCATTGGGGATTGAGATTCGGAGCTTTCGCACGGCGTTGATCGGTGCCTTAGTGCTTGGCTTGTTGAATGCACTTCTGCTCCCGATCTTGCAATTTCTGGCTATTCCCATCACGTTTCTGACGTTAGGGCTTTTTAGCTTTGTTGTCAGTGCCATCGTTTTTGCCTTGGCTGCCCGCTTGGTTGATGGATTTTATCTGCGCAATGGCTTTTGGAGTGCGCTGGTTGGATCGATTCTCGTGGGTATCCTCAATTCCCTGATCTTTTGGATCTTCTAGCGGTTCATTACGCCGTAGGCCCAATCAGCAATTGTTGGTTACCCGTTTCTTCTAGCGCTGGAAGAAACGGGTAATTTTTTGGGTGGATGATGGGCAGTTGTGTGGAGCACAGCGCTATTCCCCGCGCGCAACTTTTGGTGCGAAGGATGTAACGTACAAACTACCCAGATGGCTGGTGATTTTTAGGTTAGTTAGGCTTACAGTAGATATAGTAGCCTTTATGTGGAAGTCAGTGCGCTCAACGCAAAATAAAGTGGCTGTTGATAACCGGGTGCATTGCTCAACCGTGATCTCTGCGTTGGCGCGCACCCAACACGTGCCGCGTCCCCCGCTGTGTCAAAGAAGGAGATCGGGATGATCGCAAAAACAAGAGCTACCCAAGCGGGCTACATCCGTGTGATTTTTGAGCTGCCAGCCTGTCTATGGGCTGATCGAATTTACGTTGTGGGGGATTTCAATGGCTGGGACCAGCAACGGACACCCATGCGCCAGGATCGCAGTGGGGTCTGGCGCGCGGAGCTTGATCTCCCAGGTGGGCAACGGTTTGAATTTCGTTATTTGGTGGATAACCATTGGCTCACCGATAGTCACTCTGATGGTACGACGATCAACCCCTATGGCACCCAGAACAGTGTGCTCTGTACCGATTGGCCTCTGCCTATCTTATGCCCAACCAGGGGAGAGACTATGGCGCGACTAACCAACAGCCCCAAGCAGCCACGGCTGACAACTATGGACTGAGATCCGTTGTTCGCTAAGAACTTATCCTGAAATTGGTTGTGGGTTCCGTCAAGCCTACTGTGGCGCGAGGTGGTCACAGAAATTTCAGGATAGATACTAAGTATGCAAGAGCGATTAGGGCTGTAGCGTTACTTTGACCGATTGCGTGCCGCTGGCTACCAATTCAATCCCGCGTTGAAACTCGGCAAGCGGCAGTTGATGGGTAATAATACGGTCCATGGGCAGCAGCCCCTTGGCTAGCATGTCGATGGCAATGGGATAGGTATAGGGGCTGAGATGCGCACCATGAACATTCAGCTCTTTCGTATCCCCGATAATCGTCCAATCGACCGTGACGGGCTCGCGCATGACGCTAAACTCGACAAAGGTGCCCAACTTGCAGATGGCGTGTAACCCTTGTTCGACGGCGCTAGGATGACCAGTGGCCTCAATGTAGACATCACAGCCATACCCATCGGTCAGCTTGCGGATTTCATCGACCACATCCACTCGATTGGGATTAAGCCCCAGATCGGCTCCACAAGCTTTGGCAAGATCCAGCCGCTCATCACTGAGATCGATGGCAATGAGGAGGCGCGGATTCTTTTGGCGTGCGGCGGCGATCATCCCCAAGCCCAATGGTCCCGCACCGGCAATGGCAACTACATCATCCAGCTCGATCTCGCCCCGCTGCACCGCATGAATAGAGCAAGCCAGGGGCTCAATAAAGACGGCGTGGGCCTTGGGGATGCTATTCGGCACTTTATAATTCAGGGCACCCGCCGGAAAGCGCATATAGGGAGCCATCGCGCCAAAAGTTTTTTGCCGAAAGCCATAGATATCATGGACTTGGCACATCCAATATTGACCGCGCCGACAGTAGCGGCATTGCCAGCAGGGGACGATCTGTTCGGAAATGGCGGTATCGCCCAAGGTCAAGCCATATTTTTCGCGCGCGCCTTCGCCCAAGGCGATAACGGTACCGATAAATTCATGGCCGGGAATGATAGGTGGCTGCGCATAGCCAACTCGATGGGCATCGCCCCAAAAAAGGGCCGCGCCTAAATAGCATTTGAGATCACTGGCGCAGATCCCCACCGAATCGACCTTGACCACCACTTCGCCGGGGCCAGGCTCAGGCACACGCCACTCTTCCAAGCGATAATCCTGCGGCCCATGGCAGACAACCGCAGGCATGGTTTTGGGGAGAGCACCATTGGATTGATACTTCATTGATTCCTCCTTCGAATGGATAGACTTTGCCAGCCGCCGTCTATCATGGATGGTGGCTGACTAGGATCACTTACCAAGTGTCGGGCGCAATTGCGCGCAAGGGGCCTTGATCACCAGCATCAAACCACGTTTCGATCAGGCGGCGCGAAATCGAAAGGCTCGTGGGAAGTTTGAGCGTTCCAGCCTGAATCTCGGCCGTCAGTTGGGCACGCGTCAGCCAACGTGCGTCTTCTAATTCATTATCGTAGAGATTGAACGCGGTTGTGGTGGCGGTGGCCATAAAACCCAACATAAGCGAGCTGGGAAAGGGCCACGGCTGTGAAGAATGGTAGTGAATTGCTTCGACTTCAATGCTCGTCTCTTCGCGTATCTCGCGCTTGACGGCGTCTTCCAAGCTTTCCCCTGGCTCGACGAAACCGGCAATAACAGAATATCGCCCTGGCGGCCAACTGGCTTGGCGCGCGAGCAAACAGCGATCTTCGGACTGGACAAGTACAATAATGGCGGGGTCTGTCCGTGGAAAGATCTGTTTGCCACAGGCTTCATTGGTGCAGAAGCGGACAAACCCTCCTTCGCGTCTGCTCGTTGGGTGGCCGCAGTCGCCACAGAAGCGATGCCGTCGTTCCCAGTAGATCATCGCGCGCGCGTAGGCTAGGAGTGCGCCGATCATGGGATCAACGGCTGTGCCGACCATGCGTAGATCCCGCAGCGTGCCTAACGTGGTTACCCAATCAGGGGGTGTTTCGGCCACATCTTCTTCGACATCCACGGCAAAATAGGTTACGCCCTGGTACGAACCTAAAAGGGTAACAGCCTCTGGGGCTAAGGCTTGGGGTAGCTCTTGGGCTGTCAGGAGGCGCGCCGTTGCCGCGTGGGCATCCTGAAAGAGATTTTGCATGCGCCACACGGGTACAAAGCGACTCGTTGCCGCATCCAATTGGGCTGCTAACCACTCACGATGGCGCCGTTTCTCGACCATCCGATCCAACGGATTGGCCGCAAAAAAGTTGAGGGCAGAACGAGAATAATGATCCATGAACGGTAAAGCTCACTTTCCAACGGTCATCAAGACCTTATCTATGCGTCCATTCGTCGTAGGGTAGCACGGCATCAGACGTATGAAAATTGTGTGGGAGTAAAGTAACTTGCGTTAAAGAACTGTACGTTTGTCGCGATGCAAATGATTAAAATTTATGATACTCTATTCGATAGTGATAGCCAACATTAGACCGGTCAGCAGTTGCAAGTTGTTGTATAACTCATTGCATCAACTGGTGGTTATCTTGAGCAACATAGAAGCCCTGCCTATCTGCACTAGCGTAAGCATAGATGAGCGTTTTGCCCACTCTCGGTTACGCAAAGGCAGATACCTTGGTGAAGAACCAAGATAAAGAACCAAGGTGAAGAACCAAGGTGAAGAACCAAGGTGAAGAACCGAAGAGCCGCTCAGCCAATAACCTGTAAAGAGTGTACAAAGAAGTAGACAAGGCAGCAGATAACTTTGCGCAAAAGTGCATTGGAAAATTTAGGCTTGATCACTGCTTTTGTCAACACGATGACCAGGCATAAAAGAAGCCATTGGGGGAGGCTAAAGGAATGATGATGTGGATATTTTGGGGCTATCTTGCTGTTTCGCTCGTCGCTTCCTTACTTTTCTACGCAACCTGCGTAGCGGCTGCACGTGCGGATAAAGCACATCAACGCTTAGAGACAACGCTACTCTCAACACCACCGGAAACGACCGGCAACCCGCTAGAGGGGAAAACGAATTTGGCCCTCAATGGATAATGGCGTTCCATAAGCGTCAGAGCATTCGGGCATATATAGCCAAGTCGCTTCCTATCTTTACTTGCATCCCCTGAAAATTATATGACAATCGTCAAAAAGCTCCTACCGCTCACCGGTAGGAGCTTTTTCTGTTTGGCCTTATGCCGTAAGCAACTATCACATCCAAGCTCAATTTCCGATCTCCAGTCTCTAATCCTCAGTCGCTTTGTCGGAATAAGACTTCTGTTTTTGAGAAATAAAATATTTGGCGTAACTTTTTTTACATAGATACGTCATTGGGTGTATATATCGATTACAGTTTCTTTAACTGAGACCCCAATCCAGCGCAGTAGACAAAGCGTTCCGATGCACCGACAATTTACTCTGCCTCTATCACGCGTGCGTAAAAAAGCGCCTGTGCCTATCCATCAAGAAGCGGCATTGGTTCGTCGGCTCTGTACGGGCGATCCAGCCGCCTGGACGCAAGTCGTGGATCGGTGGAATGAGCGAGTCTATAGCTATGTCATATATAATGTCGCTACAGAGGCCGAAGCCCAAGCCTTAACCAGTTCAATTTTTTCGGAATTGGTCCAAACGTTGGTTGGTTCACTCCCCGTTACGAATCTGACCATCCTCATATTTTCGATTGCCCACCAACAAGTACTCCGCTATCGTGCCGAAAATGCTGATCCCATTCGTCACCATGCGTTGCCGGTGATCCCCGAAGCTGACATGGCTGCTACGGAAGCAGCGACATTTCTTGCCTTCCTATCCAAGTTCACACCAGAATTCCAACAAGTGCTACTTCTCCACTACCTCTGTGGGATTACAACCGCCGACATTGCTGCCATTGTTGGCCACTCAGAAGAGTGGCTTGTCAAATATCTTTTTCGCTTACACTATGAGTCGGCGGCGCGCACGGAACAAGCGATGCGAGAGCTCTAGCTGCCAAGCCAGGCAGAAGATCCGCAAGCGGGGTGCTATCTCAGAACCCTGTCAGGTTTTCAAAACCTGACAGGGTTGGGGATGGCGGATAGAGACTACTTAGTGGACGGCAGGAACGGGCGCGCCACTGGGGACGGTAGCATAGACTGGCTCACGATGGACCAAGCCGCGTAAGCTATTTAGATCCTCAACCTGATGCTGGACAAGCCAGTCGATCATTTCCGCTTTGATCTGGCTGAGAGCGGTTGCCCCCCGATAATAGAGCGCGCTGCCAACGCCAACGGTGGTCGCCCCGGCCATGATCATTTCGATCACATCCTGACCGCTATTGACCCCGCCCGTACCAATAATAGGAACACCGGGACACGCTCGGTAGACATCATAGACACACTTTAAGGCAATCGGCTTTAGCATGGGGCCGCTCAGCCCACCACTCCGATTCGCCAAAATTGCCTGCCCACTTTCTGCATCAATGATCAAGCCTGGCATGGTGTTGACCACACAAAGCGCGTCGGCCCCGGCCTGTACCACCGCCCTTGCAATGCGGGCAATGCTCGAAACATTGGGGGCGAGTTTGACGATCACCGGAATGCCATAGGTGGCTACGGCCCGTTTGACATAGCCTGTAACCTCTGCCGCTGCATCGGGATCGCCGGCGTAGGGTTCGCCAAAATCGCTATGGACATTGGGGCACGAGATGTTCACCTCAATAAAATCGGGTTGCGCTTGGGCAATGGCCGCTGCCACCTCCCCAAACTCGGCTGGCGGCCCCGCAAAGATGCTGGCGATCAAGGCAGTCTCATAGGGGGCAAGGGCCTGTTTGGCTTGGGTCAGCAAACTCACTTCGGCTTCGGCCCCTGGATTGGCTAACCCGATGGCATTGATCAGGCCGTGGCCCCAATCGAGGCAGGTCGGGTTCACATGCCCCGTTCTTGGGGCCGGGCCACAGCTTTTGGCGGTGACTGCGCCACAGCCCTCTTGCGCGGCACGTTCAAGCAAGCTGACTGTTGTTCCCCAAATGCCACTTGCTAGCACAAGCGGTGTTGGTAGCGTCCGCGTGAGAAAATCTACACTCGTCTTCGGCATGAGTCCGTTTACCGTTTCTTCCGGCGCTTATTCGCATTGGGCCGTGGCTGGGCCGCGCTTGGGCGGGGAGCTGTCGCGGCCGGGGTTGCGGTGCCTGTACCGGCGGCTGATGACGCCATGGCTAGTTGTACCTGATTGATGGTTGGTTGATTGTGGAGTTGGACTGGCTCTTTGGCCTGCTTGCGCAATCGGAGGTTAACCATTTCCACCAGGAAGGAGAAGGCCATGGCAAAATAGGCATAATTCTTGAGCTGCAGTTCATGCGCGGCTTCCGCATTCCACCCTTCAATGACTAGCATAGAGCCAATGAGGATTAAGAAGGCCAGGGCGAGCACCTTCATGGTGGGATGCCGTTCGACAAAGCCGCTGATGGCACCGGCAAAGGTCAGCATAACGACCGCCGCAATTACGACCGCGGTGACCATAATCTCAATGTGATTGGAAATGCCTACGGCGGTGATCACGGAATCCAGTGAAAAGACGATGTCAACCAGCACAATCTGGACGATCACGGCTGTAAACGTAGCCAGTGTTTTGGCGGCTCGACTATGTTCTGCGGCTTCGAGCTTTTCATGGATCTCGTAGGTGCTCTTGCCAATCAAGAAGAGCCCGCCGACCAATAGGATAAGATCGCGGCCCGACAACTCGTTGTTAAAGATGTTGATGAGCGGCTGGGTTAGGGTCATAATCCAGCTAATCCCAAACAAGAGGAGGATCCGCGTGATCACCGCTAGGCTAATGCCTACGGTGCGGGCACGTGCCTGCTGCTCAACAGGCAATTTGGCCGACAAGATGGCAATAAAGATGACATTGTCAATGCCTAGAACAACTTCGAGAGCCAAAAGAGTCAACAACGCCACCAAATTATTAGGTGAAAACAACTCTTCCATACATACCGTCCTTGTGCTTAGCAAAACTAAAAAGAAAAAGCTGATGCGCGAGTGAGAATGAGTACCCTGTTCAAAGATCGCACCGCCCTGATGAAGGGTAAGCAATGAAAGCGGTAGACCTTACTCGTGTGCTTTCGCGCCGCTTGACCGAGCCGGCGCTGATTTCAATCCGCGCTGATTTACCGAATTTAGTGGTTACCCTTCATTAGGGACGCTGCTAGGGAACGACGCCGATTACTACGACCGCGGTAGTTGATGCATACGCGCAAGCCGCTTCCCTGCTTCGTGGAGGGTTTCTAACCGTTTCGGAAACGCGAAGCGGACATGCTTGGTGCCGTGCCCGGGGGTTGAATAGAACTTACTACCCGGCACAACGGCAACCCCGATCTCCTTTGTCATCCAAAGGGCAAATTCGACATCATCCCAGGCGGCTTGGGGAATATCGAGCTGGGAAAAGTCGGCCATGGTGTAATAGGCCCCTTCTGGCAGATTGGCAATAAAGCCATTCTCTTCCAAATACCCCATCATTACGTCGCGGCGCTGATGATAGTCGCGGGTCATGTTGGCATAGTAGCTCGCGGGCAGATTGAGCGCCGTGACCGCGGCGGCTTGGAGGGGCGTCGGTGCACAGATTGTCGTGTAGTCATGCACGCGGCGCACCGCGGCTGCCAACGGATCAGGCGTAATGACATAGCCAAGCCGCCAACCCGTGATCGCAAACGTTTTGCTCATCCCGCCCACAGTAACGGTTCGATCACGCAAGGGTTCTAGGCTGCCAGGTGCAACATGGACACGTCCATCGTATAGAATCTGATTATAGATCTCGTCGGTGATGAGCACTAGGTCATGCTGTAGGACCAACTCGGTGAGCCCCTGAATTTCTTCAGTATCAAAGACGCGACCAGTGGGATTATGGGGCGTATTGAGCACAATGGCGCGGGTGCGCGGGGTGATGGCCGCGGCCAAGCGCGCTTTGTCGAGCCGGTAGCCGGGCGCCTCGAGCGGAACGGCAACGGCCTTCGCCCCAACCATCATGGCGGCGGGACGAAAGTTTTCGTGGGCTGGTTCAATGACAAGCAGTTCATCCCCTGGATCAAGCAGCGCATGTTGGGCTGCAACAATCCCTTCGGTGACGCCACAGGTGACCGTTACATGAACGTCGGGATTGACCGGCCAACCAAGCTGCTGGGTATAGATTTCGGCTAGCTTTTGGCGCAGGGCTGGGTATCCCCACGTGATCGTATATTGGTTGACTCCACCCGTGATGGCGTTGACGGCGGCTTGTACAACCGTCGGGTCGGGGTCAAAGTCTGGATACCCTTGGCTAAGGTTGATCGCGCCGTGTTGAATGGCGACGCGGGTCATTTCGCGGATAATTGATTCACCAAACTGCGAGACAACTTTGGCTGGACGCATGGCTGACTCCATTTGAAAGCGTTTCGGTTACTGTAAGCGTTGGACTTGGCGTTTCATATAAACCATGACGGCGTGCAGGCCACGTAGGCGCTGTGGCGTAATCGCCTCGTGTAGCCCGAGGAGCATATAAACATCTTCGGGCGTTGTTTGCACCGCGGTTGGGCTGGCACCATTCAGGCCAGCCACCAAAATGCTGGCATAGCCGCGCACGGTTGGGGATTCACGCGGGATATCCAAATAAAAACTAACGACACCATTGTTGATTTCTGTATGCAGAAAGACCGCGGCTTGACATTCATGGATCTGTTCCATGTTGTCCCGCTTTTCATGAAGCCGTGCTGGCAGGTCGGGTAGATCGTCTGCATATTCCAACAGCAATTCAAGCCGCTCGCGTGGCAGGGCCTCACGAAATTCAGTAATAATCGCTTGAAGCGCAGGTGGGCACTTTTTAATTTTTTCTTCAACACCTGTTTCTGACATGACACCTCCGGTCACTGATTGATCTGGATAAGTAGCTGCCAAAGCGTAAGCGTCTCTTTTTTATCGTACGCTTTACTGTTAGCGGCTACTGTAAGTTTGTATGAGTTGTAAGTCGATTTCGTAGGATATCTACTATCTAATATATAATTTAAATGGCTGACCGGTAACCATCTCGGGAGCATGTAGGAGGGACATATCTACTTGCTCTTTCGTTGCGGTTGCGGGGTAACCACCCCGCAACCGCAACGAAAGAGCTGTCAGTCTTCAGAACTTGACAGCTCTCAGGTCGTGTTGTTTCTTTGCTGAATCTGTGATCTCACTTGCTAAAGAGATTGGGCTGTTGCCGACACCTGCCACTGCTGCTACTTTATCCAAGCATTCGAGTATACGTACCCAAGCCTACCTGCTCAGGCCCAAGCTTTGGGGCAAACGGGACAGTCTCTGTTGGTTTGGCAGCTTGCTTGTGTCATTGACCTTTGCTTTCCCTGCTGTCCGGGCTGTTGGACGTATCTTCTGGCTCACATAATCTTCTGATTAACATAGGGTGGTAGAACAACGTTAGAAGATTGTAATCAGAGTGTAAAACTTCCGTCAAGCAACCTGATCGAATTTAGTGTATCGTATACGAGAGACGATACTTCGTCAAACTTTTCAGCTTGAAGGGTTTCTCTCCTTAGCGTCAATCACAAGTCGCATCAATCACAAGTAGCGTCAAGTATGCATCAACAAGCCACCTACTTCGCCATTCCGTTGCTTTTGGGATCAACAGTGGCCGTCGCCCTCCTTTTGCTTGCCTGGCAGCGCATTGGCGAACCAGGCGCGCGGGCATTTATGATCGCCGTTGCCAGCGTTGCCTTATGGTCCTTTGCCTATGCCTTTGAAGTGATGAACAATACCCTTGCTGGTAAGCTCCCCTGGCATTCCCTGATCTATATGGCTTCTTCGCTTCTACCGGCTTTTTGGTTAATCTTTTTGTTGCAGCAAGAGGAGCGCCGCGCCACGCGCATGCGCCTGTGGATCGGGCTCTTATTGATCGAGCCCATTCTCTACACATTACTGACCTGGACGAATGATCGCATCTTACCGGGAATGACGGCTCCCCATCATCTGCTCTGGCGTACCATTGCCGTCAGTACGGACGCCGGGCTGCCCTTGTTGGTATTGGACCGCGCCCCTGGCTTCTATTTGCATACCATCTACACCTATAGCCTCGTCCTGCTCTCCATGTTTATTGCCATGCGGCTGCTCCGGCGTGAATCATCGACCCTCTCCCGTGGTCAAGTCATCTTGCTCGTAGGCGGCATCTTTGCGCCGATTATGGCTAATGCGGTGTATCTGTTAGGGCTAAACCCGTTACCGATCAATCTAACGCCTTTTGCGCTCGTGACCATGAGCATTGCCGTTGGCTGGTTTGCCTTTCGCTTTGAACTCTGGGATCTCATTCCTGCTGCCCATACTGCGATCTTTGCCCAGATGCATGAGGGTGTCATTGTGCTCAACCAAAAAAATGTAGTGATCGACCTGAATCCTGCTGCTGCCCAATTGATCGGCTGTTCCAAAGAAGCAGCAACGAACCTAGCGGTCGAGCAGCTATTGGCCCAATGGTCCGGTGTAGCGGCCTTGAAGCAAGTCTTGCAGGAACCAAACAGCGGCACGCCGTTGGTATTTGAACTGCAATGGCCTGCGCCGGAGCCATGTTATCTTGAACTGAGCGTCTCAGAGTTGCGTAGTCGCCGCCATCAACTCAATGGTCACCTCTTGACCTTGCGTGATATTACACGCCGTCAGGAAATGGAGCAGGCCCTGCAAAATGAGCATGAACTCTTGGCCCAACGGGTGGCCGAGCGAACCGCTGATCTCCGCGAAGCCAATGCCGAGCTTGAACGCGCGGCTCGTTTAAAAGATGAATTCATGGCGAGCATGAGCCATGAATTGCGCACCCCGCTCAACACCATTCTGGGCCTTTCCGAAGCGCTACAAGAACAAATCTATGGCGGGCTGACGCTGCGCCAAAAACGGGCCCTAGTCAATATTGAGGAAAGTGGCCGTCATCTGCTTTCTCTGATCAACGATGTCTTAGATGTCTCTAAGATTGATGCGGGTAAACTGAAATTGGAAGCGGGGCCTGTACCTGTCGATGCGCTCTGCCAATCTGCTCTGAACTTTATCAAACAATCCGCGGTGCGCCGACAGCAAACGCTCACTTTAGAACTTGACCCGACCGTCCGGCTGGTCTATGGTGATGAGCGACGCTTAAAACAGATTTTGGTTAACCTGCTCAGTAATGCTGTAAAATTTACGCCGAATGGTGGGCAGATCGGGTTGCGGGTTCAGGGTGATGCCAACGAGGAAGTGGTGCAGTTTGTCGTTTGGGATAATGGTGTGGGGATCGCTCAGGCCGATATGGCGCGCCTTTTTGAACCCTTTGTCCAACTCGATTCACGTCTAGCACGCCAATATGATGGCTCTGGGCTTGGGCTTGCATTGGTCTATCGGATGACAAAATTGCATGGCGGCAGTGTGAGTGTGAGCAGTGAAGTTGGGCAAGGTAGTCAATTTATCGTTTCGCTGCCTTGGCAAACGCAAGATCAACTCCCCTTATCCGCGACCAATCTCTGGATGAGCGCGCCGCGGGCCACCTTGCCCCTGGCGCTCAAGCCCCATGATGAACAGCCGTGGTCATCACTGAGCGTCAAGCCTGCGCAGCACAAAGTCTTTGTGGTGGAAGACAATGAAACCAATGCCTATACGTTGGCTGATTATCTGCAAGCACACGGCTATGAAGTGAAAGTCGCGCACAATGGCATTGATGCCCTGGCCCAACTGCGCGAGACAAAACCAGATCTGATTTTAATGGATATTCAAATGCCAGGATTGGATGGGCTAGCTGTTATGCAGCAAGTGCGTAAAGAAGTAATCTTACAAAATGTCCCGATTGTGGTACTGACTGCGCTAGCCATGCCTGGCGATCGTGACCGTTGTCTAGCGGCTGGGGCCGATGAATATCTTAGTAAGCCTGTCAGTTTGCAGCGGTTATTCTATCTCATTGAAAGTTATTGTCGACAGCCACAGCCCGTCAGCCAGAAGGGGTAGCCTGCCACCGTTGTGCTGGCCTTATCCTATCGAATGAGCCTCATAAGACCAATATCATTAAGAGCCAATAAGAAAAGCCTTCACCGAAGTGAAGGCTTTTCTTTGTTGTCCGGCAGCATCAGCAACTAGAAGCGAACCTCTGAAGGTGATGCTGCCGGGCGCATACTGGTACTAAAATCCATATGCACCACCTCCTTTATTTTTGGGATAGCAATGTCAGGCTGGGCTGCTACAATTTATCCTATAATGTCGGATGGTAATGCCGTGATGATAAATTGCACTAGTCTCAACAGAAGCATGTATTACATAGCTTTCTGTTTGTTTATCGACTGTGGTAGCCTAGCTGGGCTTAGTATCGCACAGCTGATCGCGATTGTCAAGTAAGCAAAATTGCAAATGAAAAATGATTTCTATGAATCAATTTGCACAATAACCCACGCCCTTTAGGCAAGCCAGCGGAGAAAATAAGTGGCCAACCCCAAAAAGAGGCTAAAGCCCAAGCAATCGGTCATCGCTGTTACAAAAACGCCAGAGGCGAGCGCTGGATCAACTTTGCACCACTTTAAGATCATGGGCACTGACACACCGGCAACCGAAGCCACAATCAAATTGCCAAGCATAGCTAACCCAATGACTAACCCTAAAATAGGATTTCCCTTCCAGAGCCAAGCGAGCAAGCCGACCATAATGCCAAGGACCACTCCGTGTAAAAGCCCGATAAAGATTTCATGCCAGAGCGCACTGAGCGTGTCGCGATTATCGATTTCACCAAGGGCCAAAGAACGGACAATAATCGTCATGGTTTGCGTGCCAGCGTTGCCTCCTTGTCCGGCAACAATGGGCATAAAAGCTGCCAATAATGCCGCCTGCGCGATCGTGCCTTCAAAGAGCGATACGACGCTAGAGGCTAAAAAGGCCGTGAGCAAGTTCACGGCTAGCCAGGGAAAGCGGCTGCGAATCGTGCGACTGATCGGGCTGAAGATTTCCGAATCCGCACCGACTTGCGCCAGGCGATAGATATCTTCGGTGGCTTCTTCCTCGAGGACATCGACCACGTCATCGTGGGTGATCAAGCCTACCAAGCGCTCTTCGGCATCGACGACAGGGAGGGCAAGCAGATCATAGTGGGCCAGAATCTGCGCCACTTCTTCCTGGTCGGTCCCCGTTTTCACGGATAGCACGTCGCGGCTCATCACCTGCTCAACGGTTTGGGTTGGCTCAGCTAAAATCAACGCACGCAGATTGACAACCCCAATCAGACGGTAATAGCGATCAACGACATAGAGATAGAAAACTTCATTAGCGTCACGATAATGTTTGCGCACAAAGGCAAAGGCTTCTTCGATCGTCATCCAGCGGCGCAAGCAGGGCGGCGACGTATTCATGATCCCGCCGGCTGTATCTTCCTCAAAAGCTAGCAGCGGTGCCACTTGCTCTGCCTCATCCATCTGCTCGAGCACTTCCGCTGCTTCGGCTGGCTCTAATTCGCCTAATAAATCCGCTGCCGCATCGGGCTCCATCTCATCCAACACATCGGCCAACGCTTCGACATCCAAGTGCTGGGCGACATCGCGCATGTCTTCTTCATACATTTGCTCAAAGACGACCGCTAGCTCGGGTGCTTGGAGGCGCTCAACCACGGCTGCTTGCTGCATGGGTTCAAGAAATGTAAGAATTTCTGCGCTATCAGCTGGATGAAGGCCGCGCAGATAAACGGCGGCTTCATCGATATTGTCGGTCTGTAACAGTGTCTGCACATAGGTTGCTGCATCGTTGGTGTTGATTGGATCAACCATCGTATACCTCCCAAGCGAAACTAGTTTGGATTCTCCATCAATGAGTGGCGAGTATGGCTCGGTAGAAGCCTGGATACTACTTTTGTTGTAGGTGTCAACCGCCAAGGGAACCTACGCATGGCGGTGGCACCATGACAACCCACCCGTTGTCGCGGTTGCGGCTAACTCCAGGCGCGTTGCATGGGCCGCATTGCCGACGGCGCGCACAATACCGCCAGCGCAGTGGGCGTATTTACGTGCGCAAGACGCGATAATACCAAGATCAACCCTTTGCAGTCGCTAAATGCTGCAGGAGATCCGGCGCGGCTTAGCCCACGTGATGTTGTTTGTTTTGACAGAGATGATGAGGCGTATGTCGCTGCTCGTATTGCTTTGCCTAGCAAAGACGCAGCAATCCATCGGTAGCTTAGAAAGGTGTAGCGCGAACTGAATTGTGGTAGGAGAGGACCATTATCAAGGTCTGACAATGGCAGTATAGAGGGTAACTTACACTGGTGTGACAGACCATGACAGATATGCCTTCCTGGGCAAGCACAGCTTGCTAGCTACAAGCCCTGTTCTTTGGCAATGCATCTCTGTTTTGGTTATGAAGGCGGCATTCGCTGCCTTATTTGTCTTCAATCGGCGAGCCCGCTGGCTAGCGTGACCTGATGGGTGGCGTCCGGGATGCGCCACGTAACATTGGTCTGCCAGATCGGGCGGCTGACTGTCTGCTTCTGGCTGGCTTTCTGCCAGCACATTGGTTGTATGCGGTCCGTTCATTCTTCTATTTATGATGACTACGTGCCTGTTGTACCTACAAGTGCACTGTTTCATGTCGTTACCAGTGGCGCTATGGGTACACAAGCGGGCGTAGTTGAATACGCACCTGACTTTTAGCTGCGATGTAGCCTGTCTTTCGTACAAGTGTCGGCAAGCCGAGCGTACTCTCATCAACCTTTCACCCATGTGGGGCCACTATCATAGGATCTTAGAATCGATCCTAGAAACAACCTGTTGATTTAGGTAGGCGTTGCGCCTATGCGCAATAACAGGGCGTCGAATGCTTTTTCCTATGCATGCTGACGCCGATGCTGGAACTAGGACACGTCACCTGTTGTTGCCAAGTGATTGGGCAAAGCATAGCACTACCGCGATAGAATGTCAACTCATTGCCTGACCGTTCAGTCAGGGCAAGTGCGAACTCGCTGGCCGCCTGCTGGGGACTAACGCTGGAGACTAAAGCCACCCAACTACCTGACAACGCCGGAGCAATCCGGCTTTACGCTAGGACTTTTCAATTCTATTATCTCTGTGCTGTTCTCGTGCCAATTGCTTGAGCTGATAGGTGAGCCGTCGAGAATTTGATTTGACAAAAACCGCAAAATAGCTATAATACAAGGCAAGTGCTTTATGAAAGCACTTGCTGAGAAGGTTGCTTATTCTTCTCCTGCATGGCCGACTAGCTCAACTGGCAGAGCAAATGACTCTTAATCATTGGGTTCAAGGTTCGATTCCTTGGTCGGTCATCTAAAGCCTATCACCAGATGGTGATAGGCTTTTTTTATGATTTTGCCTGGAAAACCTGCTGGGAATGCGCGTGAGTGCCTCATCAATCGAGCGATCTTCTGGTACAATAGAAACACCTTGTTCTAAAGATTTTGAATTCAACTACGCGTAGAACGCAATCGCACCATGATACGCCAATAGGATCAGGGAGCCGATCCATCGTATTTTCTCTGGAAAGGGGGCCGCATGTCTCAACTATCACACGATATCCTGCTCATTGATGACGATACAGTTGATGCTGAGTTGGTACAGCGCTTATTGCCGTTACCCTATCAAGTGCGTTTAGCTGCGACGGGGCAAAGTGGCCGAACCATGGTCCAATGCCGACGGCCAGATTGTGTTTTGCTGGATTACCGTCTACCCGACATGGATGGCCTTCAGCTGCTGCCTATCTTGACCGCTCAGGGGATTCCGGTGATTGTGCTCACCGGCGAAGAGCGACCTACAGTAATCGTCCAAGCGATGCAGCAAGGCGCACAAGACTATCTGGTGAAACAGAATCTGACGGCCTTCGGCTTGGAATATGCCATTACGCGTGCCATTGAGAAGATGGCCTTACAGCAAAATCTCGCGGCGAAGAATCAGCAACTCCAACAGCTTGCTTCAGCCCTGACCCTGGCCGAGCAGCAAGAGCGTCAGCGCCTTGCCCAGATTCTTCATGACGACCTCCAACAGCGACTTTATGGTATTCAATTGCGTCTGCTCTCGATCAAAGAGGCGGCTGAAGTTGTGCCGCCGCTGGTCGTACAAGCGCAAGAAGCCTATACTTGGATCGGTGACGCCATTCGCATTACGCGCCAACTCACGGTTGATCTCAGCCCACCGATTCTAAAGGAGGAGGGGCTGACCGATGCGCTGGAGTGGCTCGTGACGTACATGGCAGAGGTGCAGGGGTTAAAGGTGACGATTCAAGCTGCGCATAGTTTTTATATTGCCAATGAGCAGATGCGTTTGTTGCTCTTTCAATTGGTGCGAGAGATGCTCTTTAATGTCGTGAAACATGCGGGCACGGATCGTGCCCTGGTTACCTTACAAGAGACAGCCGCGAAAGAGCTTCAAATTAGCGTTAGCGATGAAGGCTGGGGCTTTGATGTCGCGCGTACGATGGCAACCAATCCAGGAAGCTTTGGCCTTTTTAGCATTGGCGATCGGTTAGCTCTCTTTGGTGGTCGGCTAGAGATCACTTCCGCACCTGCGCAAGGTACGCAGATTACACTGACTCTGCCATTCCCGTCCTGAACCCTCGCTATAACCTTTCTCTCCCTTCTGCTGGCATTCCTAGCCAAATCCGTCCAATGCTGTGCCCTGTGTCGAGTAGCCGGGTGGCTAGTTTGATGATCTCATTCTGGCTTACAGGGGCGTGATTGGCGCGCCTAGCCAACTGGCTAGCGTCTGCACTCTCTGCGCGACTAGGCAAAGATCTCGCCGCTTGGTCGATGGCAACTGCTGAAAATCTGTATATCCTATGAGCTAAGTAGTATTTAAAATCGCTTCGCCAAAATGAATACCGGCTAGTTATGAGGAAGAGGAAAATTCTATGAAATTGTTTAACGTAACCCACCGTGAAATGCAAGACCCGGCACTGGCACGCTTACTCTTTACCGATACACGCAGCGCTTGGCTGTGGTTGGTGGTCCGTGTCTATTTAGGCTGGCAGTGGTTGGAAGCGGGCTCGCATAAGTTAACACCCGCTTGGCTTGACGGTGGCACTGCGTTGCGTGGTTTCTGGGAAAATGCAGTACGCATTCCAGAGCAAGGTAAACCACCCATCGCCTTTGATTGGTACCGCGACTTTATTCTCTACCTGCTCAACACGGAAAGCTACACTTGGTTTGCCAAGGTTGTAGTCTTTGGTGAACTCCTTGTCGGGATTGCGCTGATCGTGGGTGCCTTTGTCGGTCTAGCCGCTTTTGGGGGTGCGTTATTGAACTGGAACTTCATCATGGCCGGCACCGCTAGCACCAATGGGCTCTTATTTGTCATAGCCATTCTCTTGATATTAGCTTGGAAGGTCGCTGGTTATCTCGGCCTTGACTACTATCTGTTACCCTGGTTAGGGACGCCTTGGCAACCGCTGCCGGCCCGCACACCGGCAGCCCCCGCTACCCCACGGCTAACTACCTAAGTCTTGACTCTTCCTGGTTGAGCGCCTCGCTGATTATGCTAATGACTAGCATAATCAGCGAGGCGTTTCTGTTTAGCACCCCCAATAACCTTCTGATTCACACTGCTGACTGCCGCTAGCAAAAGTCCTAAATAGTTGTAAGCACCTTACCGAAGGTTTGCGCTGTTATATACGATTAACAAGATAATCGCATATTTCATCGTGGCCTGTAATGGGTAAGACTCGCCTTCCTAACAAAAAATAAAACAAGGAAATTGCTATGCGGAAGATTATGCTTGCTGTCGTATTGGGTTTTGTGGCAACCTGGGTGCTCGTCACCGTTGCCTTGGCCGAAACCTATGTCGTTGATGTCGTGGTGGATGGTAAAACGATCTCTTTATCCGTAATCGTCGATGGCGACACACTCACTGTCGATACGACTTCACCTGGCGTAGAGATTGCTTCAATTACCTCTTTGCCCACCGCCGCTACCCAACCGGCTACTCAACCGATTACGCGGACTGTAGTGGCGTTACGTAATGCGAATTTGCGGAGCGGTCCGGGGACAACCTATGCGGTTGCTGGCAGTGTCCAAACGGGACAACTGTTGATGACAGTGGGGCAAAATCCGGCTGGGGATTGGTGGCAGCTGGCCGATGGCACTTGGATTGCGGCATTTTTGGTCGATGATGCCACCAGTACCAACACCGTAGCGAGCACGCCGGCCCCCTTGCCGACTACAAGCCAACCCACAGCAGCCCCAACGTTGACCCCACCACCCACCGTGGCCCCGCCGACTCCGGCTATCAAGTGTGATCCGGCTTATCCTACCCTCTGTATCCCTCTAAATTCGCCAGATTTGGACTGTCCTGACATTCCTGCCAAAAATTTCCCCGTCTTGCCGCCGGATCCCCATCGGTTGGATCGCGACAAAGATGGGATTGGCTGTGAGCGTTAAGCGCGGGGCCGAGCCGAGCGTGGAAATAACAGTGTGGAAATAAAAATAGTCAGAGACAGCGTTCCCCCGAAGCGGTACTAGACCGCACGCTGTCTCTGACTATGGTTCTAGTATATCATGTAACGAGGGCAGATTCCGTACGTTTCCTCAACGATAACCCCACGGTTTACCTGCAGTTAGCGTTAAAACTAACGCCGGCTGCCTTGCGCGTTTTTGCATTGCTACCCTGCCCCTTTTTGTTGCTCTGTGCATCCTGTACACAGAAGGTCTGTAAAATCCCCGACAAACTGCCTGTAGACTGACACCTGGTCACCTGCTATCCTCTTTCTAGGACGCGTTGGCAAGTCGGTAGTCCACTAAATTTCTATTCTTCACCTTTGGTTCAGTGCTCAATCGACAAGGCTTTTATGGGCGCATTGACGAACTTCATCCTTCTTCATGATCCCCGCATTGGGAAATGCTCAGAAATTAACTTGCCGCTGAATGGAGTTTTGCTGCAACACGCGTTGTCATTGGGGAAAAAGTACAGCTCGCATTGCTGAGCGACACTTTTATATATACCAATATATATATACCAAAATCAAGCCTACTCCTCACTTCCATTCCGAACTTCTATTCCGATTATAAAGGAGACAGATGATGCAGAAACGCAAAAGCTGGCTATGGGTGCGTATGGTGGCCCTCCTGGCCCTCTTCTTATTGGCGGCTTGTGCGCCAGCAACTGGGCCAACGACCACAACGGAGGCAGCCGCACCAGCCACCGAAAGCGAATCTACCACAGCCAGCGGTGGACGCTTGATCATTTCGACCAATGCAACGCAAATCCTGCTGGATCCGACGACGACGACGGCCAACAATGATATTATGATCCATCTGAATCTCTATGAACTGCTCTATCGCGTGAGCCGTGATGGAACAGAGTTGGAGCCTTCGGCGGCTGAATCCTATGAGACGAGCGAGGATCTCAAAGTCTGGACCTTCCACCTGCGCGATGGTCTGCTCTTTTCCGATGGCACCCCGATCACAGCCGAAGATGTGGTCTTTTCGATTGAACGGGGACGCCGTGAAGAATCCCTGTGGGCTTGGCTCTATGATGACGCTGGTTTAGAAAGCGTTGAGGCCGCTGATGAAACGACCGTTGTCTTTACGCTGAATAAATCCTTGTGATTACCCCCGCGATTATCTTTGCCATGTCGGATGTAATCTTGAATATTCTCTTTGCCTCGGCCCTCGGTTTTCTCGGCTTGGGCATCCAACCACCGATTCCTGAATTGGGCGTGATGATCGCCGACGGGCGCAAATTCATGCTCACGCACCCCAATCTCACCACCTTTCCTGGTCTAGCAGTCGTTGCTATTGGTGTCGCCTTCAGCGTCTTAGGCGATGGCTT
This sequence comes from Caldilineaceae bacterium, assembly GCA_019637645.1. The sequence goes on along the minus strand of JAHBVH010000018.1, from coordinate 74,888 downwards.
GGCGGATTACTTGCGGCCACAATCCTCTTAGCGGTTGCGGGTTGCCCAAGGAGCTTGGCTATGAATGACCCGCCAATCTGTTTGGGTGAATCGGCAATCGCTCACCATCTTGAGAACCATCTTGAGCAAAGGACAATTGCTTATGAAAATCTTTATCTCGGTTGATATTGAAGGGGTGGCGGCGGTGGTCCACCGCGATCAGACCAAGTTGGAAGGGATTGACTATGAAACCGCACGCCGCTGGATGACTGCCGAAGCGAATGCCGCTATTGAGGGGGCGTTCGCTGCCGGCGCAACCGAGATTGTCGTGGCCGATTCCCATGGTCATATGCGTAATTTGCAGCCTGAACTCTTACATCCAGATGTCTTGTTGGTGAGCGGCTCCCCGCGCGCACTGAGCATGATGGAAGGCATCGACGATTCGTTCTCGGCGGCTTTTTTCATTGGCTACCATGCCATGGCGGGCAACGCGTTGGGTATTCTCGCCCACACCTATCTGGGGATCAGCATCTATTCGGTGCGCCTCAACGGCATTGAGGTCGGGGAATCGGGGATCAACGCGGCCATTGCAGGCCATTATGGCATCCCTGTCGTGCTGGTCAGCGGCGACGATATGCTGGCCGCCGAAATTGCCTCTTTGTTGCCTTGGTCGGAACGGGTGATTACCAAATGGGCTCTGAGCACAATCGCGGCCAAGAACCTGAGCCCCCAACGGGCGCAGACGCAGATTCGGCTCGCCGCCCAACGCGCGTTGGAACGGCTACCCACCATGCAGCCGCTTACCTTAGACGCCCCGTTGCACCTGGAAGTGGAATTTATTCGCCCCATTCATGCCCAAGTCGTGGCCGATATCCCCGGCGTTGAATGGCTCACTGGGCGCAAAGTCACCTATACCGCGGCCACCATGCTCGAACTGTCGCGCGTCTGGCGCCTCATGCTGAACCTGAGCCTGGGTGATCGCTTTGTGTAAAGTGCCATAGGACTTTAGAAAAATCGATGCTGTCAGGTTTGCAAAACCTGACAGCATCTTGTGTTGGCGGTTGTGGGCACCACAGAGCCAACCAGAGGACAAGCATCTTGCGTTGGCGGTTGTGGGTACCACAGAGCCAACCAGAGGACAAATCTGCGGTAGCCGCGCAACCTTTATGCGCAAGCTAGGTTTGTCATCGGTTAAACCTTATAGTATAATCACAGCCGAAGTAAATTTCGGGGAGCTTGGTAGAGCCAGGCTGAGAGGATGACCGTTCTGTCATCGACCCGTGAACCTGATCTGGGTAATGCCAGCGGAGGGAGCAGAGACTCGTATGGTCGCTATCGACTTCCTGGCCTTGCCTCGATCGGCAAGGCTTTCATTTTTCTATTACAGGAGACCGATCTATGCGACAGTCTATACTACAGTCTATACAACGTAGCTTCGCCCTATTACTTCTATCGATCCTTTTGCTACTAGTGGCCTGCCAACCCGTAGCACCTGCCACAGCCCCCACGACGGATATGCCGACTGAGCCTAGCGCTGCTAGCGCGGCCACCTTGGTGCTAGCCAGTCATGATTCCTTTAATATTAGCGAAGAGGTATTAGCCCAATTTGAAGCAGAGCACAATGTCAAATTGCAACTGCTGGAACTCGGCGATGCTGGTGAAGCCCTCAACAAGATCATTCTAAGCAAGGACGCGCCACTCGCGGATCTCTTCTTTGGCGTGGATAATACCTTCCTCAGTCGGGCCTTGGCTGCCGATGTCTTTGTGCCCTATGCATCACCCGCCTTGGCGGCGATTCCCGATGAACTGCAGCTAGACCCGGAACACCGCCTATTGCCAGTGGATGTGGGGTATGTCAATATCAACGCCGATGCCACCTATTTCGCCGAACATGATCTGCCCTTGCCTCAAACTTTAGAGGATCTTACCCAGCCCGCCTACCAAGGGCTCTTTGTTGCGCTCAACCCTGCCACATCATCACCGGGGTTGGCTTTTCTCTTGGCGACCATCGATCATTTTGGCGAGGAAAACTACCTGGCCTTCTGGGAAGCGCTACGTGCCAATGATGTGCTAATTACCAATGGCTGGAGCGAAGCCTACTATGATCATTTCACGGTGGGCTCTGGTGGCACTGGTGATCGGCCTTTGGTGGTGAGCTATACCACCAGCCCGCCTGCTGATGTGCTCTATGCCAGCGATGGGCGCACCGAGCCCGCGAGTGTCAATCTCAACCTAGCCGGTGGCGTTTTCCGCCAGATCGAGTTTGTCGGCATTCTCCAAGGCACGCAGCAAGCTGAACTTGCCCAACAATTTGTCGATTTTATGCTGAGTGAGACCTTCCAGGCGGATGTGCCTTTGCAGATGTTTGTCTACCCGGCACTGCCGGAAGCCTCGCTGCCTGAGCTTTTTGTCCAATTTGCTGAACAACCGGCAGTCACGCCCACCTTGGATGCGGCGACGATCGATGCCAACCGCGAACAGTGGATCGATGCCTGGACCAATGTCATGTTACGCTGAGTCGCTCAGTGTTAATAATCTCAGCGCTGTCTGGTTTGCCAAACCAGACAGCGCTCTCTGAGGAAGTGGTGGATGATCAACCGACCATTGGCTCTTCTCAAGTATCTACTCTATAGCTTACCCCTGCTCTTTTTGGTCTGTTTCTTTTTCTATCCGCTGCTGAGCATCTTACGGCTCAGCTTTGCCGGGCTGGAAGGGGAGGGAAGCGGTGCGCTCGGCTTGCTGCGCCAAGAGATCCTCTGGCCCATCCTCTGGTTTACCACCTGGCAGGCCGCGGCATCGACTGTGTTGACGTTATTATTTGGCTTGCCGCTGGCCTACCTCTTTGCCCACTATGAATTCCCGGGCAAGGCCCTCTTGCGGGCGTTGACGACCATCCCCTTTGTCATGCCAACGGTGGTGGTGGCCGCCGCCTTTACCGCGTTGATTGGGCGGCAGGGCTTGGTTAACCAATTTTTGCAGCAACTCTTACCACTAGAGCGTGCGCCAATCCAGCTCCTGGGCACAGTTTGGATTATCCTGCTCGTCCATGCCTTCTATAATGTCAGTGTGATCATCCGCACCGTGGGGGGCTTCTGGGCAACGCTCAGCCCGCGCCTGCGGGAAGCCGCGGCGGTGTTGGGGGCTAGCCCCTTCATGGTCTTCTGGCGCGTAACGCTGCCGCTCTTGTTGCCCAGTGTCATTGCTGCTGGCCTCTTGGTCTTTCTCTTCTGTTTTACCAGCTTTGGGGTTGTGCTGATCTTGGGAGGGCTCGGTTTTGCGACCCTGGAGGTCGAGATCTATCGCCAAGCGGTCAATCTCTTTAACTTGCCCGTGGCCGCGCTGTTGAGCTTGGTGCAAATGGTGCTGACCTTAGTTGTCATGATCTTTTATACGCGCCTCCAAGCGCGGTTGAGTATTGCCTTGGATCGCTTTCCCACCAGTTATGCGGCTGCCACGACTCCCCGTTGGCGACGGCGGCTGGTACAGTGGGTGCTGATTGCCAGCATTGGGCTGCTGCTCTTGCCCTTGTTCACCTTGGTTTGGCGCAGCTTCACCTTGGGTGAAGAGGGCTGGACCCTGCGCTACTATCAAGAGCTGACCATCAATCGCCGCCAAAGTGCTTTTTTTGTTCAGCCGATTGTAGCCGTGCGTAACTCCTTGGTCTTCGCCCTGGCGACCATGAGTCTCAGTCTCTGCTTGGGGGTGATCAGCGCCTATCTGTTGGCGCGCCCGCGTGGGTGGCTCACCACGGTACTCGATCCCCTTTTTCTCTTGCCCTTGGGCACGTCGGCGGTGACGTTGGGCTTTGGCTACATTGTGGCCATGGGCAGTTGGCGCACGTCACTCCTGCTGACGCCGATTGCTCATACGTTAATTGCCATGCCCTTTGTCATTCGTACCTTCCTGCCTGCCCTGCGCAGCATCGATCCGCGGTTGCGGGAGGCCGCCGCGGTCTTGGGCGCGACGCCGTTGCACCAGTGGTGGGAGGTAGATGCGCCGATTCTCTGGCGTGCGCTCTTGGTGAGTGCAACCTTCGCCTTTACCATTAGCCTCGGTGAATTTGGCGCAACGTTACTGATCAGCCGGCCAGACACCCCAACCATGCCAGTGATCATCTATCGGGCGCTGACCCAGCCTGGCCTGCTCAATTATGGTCAAGCCCTGGCGATGAGTACCATTCTCATGGCGGTCTGCGCGGTCTCTTTGCTGTTGATCGAGCGCTTCCGCCTGCCTAACACAGAAGAGTTCTAAATGTTAACCATTACAGGTGTCAGTAAAGCCTATACACCGGCGACGGCGGTCCTCCACAACATCAACCTAACCGTCCAAAACGGTGAGATTGTTTGTCTGCTGGGGCCGAGTGGCTGTGGCAAGACCACCTTGCTACGGATCGTGGCCGGTTTGGAGCAGGCCGACCAGGGTCAACTTTTGCTGGATGGGCAAGATCTGAGCCGTGTGCCAGTCCATCAACGCAATTTTGGCCTGATGTTTCAGGAGTTTGCGCTCTTTCCCCATCGCACCGTGGCGGAAAATATTGCCTTTGGGTTGCGGATGGGTAAGCAGAGCCGTGCCCAGATCGCCCAGCGAGTGCAAGAGGTGCTGGCCTTGGTCAATCTGCAGGGCTATGACAACCGTTCTGTTTTTGCGCTTAGTGGTGGTGAGCGGCAGCGGGTGGCATTGGCGCGTAGTCTTGCGCCACATCCGCGGCTATTGATGTTGGATGAACCTTTGGGCAGCTTGGATCGCGCTTTGCGGGAGGCGCTCTTGGGGGAACTGCATGCGATTCTAAAGGCCGTTGGCGTGACTGCCCTCTATGTAACTCATGATCAGCAAGAAGCTTTTGCCGTTGCTGACCGGTTGGTTGTGATGCGTCAGGGGCGGATTGAACAGGTTGGCACCGCGCAGGCCATTTACAACCAGCCCAACAATCTCTTTGTGGCGCGTTTTTTTGGTTTTCATAATCTGCTGCCCCTGGCCGCCGCTGGGAGTGCGCCGCCGCTGGGGCTCCCTCCGCAGCTCGCGCAATCCTTGGCCGAGCAGGGGGCAACCACGACTCGCCAAGAAGGGCCCACGCTCCTCATTCGCCCTGACGCGGTATTCGCCTTTGGCTGTGACGCGCCGCCTATTGTGGCGAATGGTTGGGTGGTGCCGGCTACTGTGCAATCGTTCCTTTTTCGGGGCAGCTACTATCAGTTGGCCGTGGTGGTGACTGAAGGGGCCACCCAAACGCCCCTCCGCTTTGAAGTGCCGCAATTTGTCATGCGCACCGCGGCTGATCCAACTTGTCTACAACCCGGCACGACGATCTGGCTCCAACTCGACCCCGCCGCGGCAACCGTAATCCGCGCCACTAACTAAATCGGTAAAACGGCGGCAATGGTTGAAACCACCGCCTGCTAGCGGCAAGCTGCGCGAGACCTGACAGGTTTAACAAACCTGTCAGGTCTCGCGCGTTATTACTGGGCGACACCCAACAACGTAATGTCGCTGGTGTTAGCAGGCACCCAGGCTTGGCCGCCAGTGTCCAATTGGATCTGCCACCAGACAATCGTATCGCTATTGCCTTGGAGCAGGACCGGGCCGCCAATAATATTGGCTTGATCGCCAGCGCTGAGATGCCCAATGACCTTACTCTGATCCGGCCCTGGTTCGCTCACCAGCGAGACACCTTCAATCCCTGGCAAAACGCGCATCCGGCGACCAACGGCCAGGGTAGCATCGGCATTGCGGCTGGCCGGTAGGCCATTATCCTGTGCCGGTGCCGCGGCCACCGCCGGTGTCACATCTGGCGTCGCCGCGTCCTGCACTTGTTCGGTGCTGGGCGCAGTGGTGGCGGTGGATGGCTCATCTGAGGATGAGCGGAAAAAGGCCGTCAATGCCCAGATTAAGGCGATCAAGACCAAGGCTGCACTACCCGCAAGGATATACTGCCAATATTGTTGGACAAAGGCCATCGGATCGGTGCTAGGGGGGAGTTCCTCGGCATTGGCGCGGACTTGGAGCGTTTCGCGCCAAGCATAACTTTGCATCACCTGGAGTTGGATTGGCTCTTCGCTATAGTAGCGTTCGCCGAGCACAATTTGCGACTGCCGCAGGGCAAATTCATTGCGGTGATCAGAAAGCTCTTCATAGAGATGGAGTTCGGCGCGCACCGGCTGTTTGCGACGGTCCACCAATACGATCAGTCCGGCAATGGGCCACTCTTCGGCATCGACAATGGTGTAGTAGTCGGCCTGAACGGACTGAAGTTGGCTGGAGACACTGCTGCGGTAGCTGCGCCCTAGGGTATCAATTCCGACTTCCTCTTGGCTCATTCGGCTTCCTCACTGGCTAGAATGGATGATGCAACGGAACTCAAGGGGCTGGAAACGGGCTTCATGTTTCCAGCCCCTTGAGACGAATCTACACTATTGATTGGACGGAATCAGGAGGGTGACAACGCCACCAACGCGGGCACCACTAGCATCGTAGTAGAGCATACGGATGGCAAAGTCGGCGGGAATATCAGAGCGCACATACCCTTTCCATTGAATGCTGTCCCCAATTTTGCGGAAGGGATATTCACCCTCGGGCAGCCCTGTGATCTGGCCGCCCCGATCTTCCATCCCAGCATAGCCCAAGGTCGTACCCGCAATGGTCCCCCCTTGGCTGACGCCGACGGTAAAGGGAAATTTCATGGTATTGCCGCTCAAGGTGACATTGGCGCGGGTGGGTTGGATGTTATAGATCACAAAGCGATGGACGCCCGCCGCCCGCACATAACTGCCACCCGTGTAGTAAATCCGCATGCGCAGATTATAGTCAACCCCATTGGCTCCTGGCCAAGCACCGTCAAAGTCGAGTGAATCACCTACGGCGCGTACGCTGCGCATCCCCGCGATCTGAAATTCAGCCCCCTCGGCACTCACATTGGTGAGCCGGATATCTGTGCCAGGCAGTTGGTCGCCAATGTTGATCTGGCGTTCGGTCGGGCCATTAAAAACAATCGCCCCTGCCGGTGTTTGTAAACCGGGTAGATCCTCTAGCTGGGGCAAATTGGGGATGGTGCTCAGATCGGGTAGGCCGAGTTGCCCCAGGAGATCGGGAATATCGCGTAGGTTTTCGGGAATACCTGGTAACGAAGGGAGTTGAGATAGATCGGGCAATTCGGGGATTTCGGGCAATTGCGGTGCACTACAGGCACTAAAAATCATCGTTCCCAAGAGTAGGGCAATCAATAAACGGCTGAGGGAGAAGCCTTTATGCGCAAAGCGATTCATGCGGTTCCTTTCCAAGGTCGAGCAAGGTTAATAAGCACCTAATTCATGCAGGCGATCGTCGCTAATGCCAAAATGATGGGCGATTTCGTGCAAGACAGTACGCCGCACTTGGGCCCGGATGGCGTTGGCGTCGGGAGGACAGACCCGTAAGATCGGACCGCGAAAGATGGTGATCTTATCGGGCGTGACAAGGCCATAAGCATGGGTGCGCGCCGTCAAAGGCACGCCTTCGTAGAGGCCAAGCAACAAATGGCGATGCCCCAAGCCCACGCTGGCTAGTTGTTGGGGGGACGGCCAATCTTCTACGACGACGGCTACATTGTCGATTTTGTTCCACAGCGCGTCTGGAATCTCGGCCAGTGCTTGCTCGACCAATGTTTCAAAGGCTTCCAACGACGGCTTATCGTTCGCCGGCTCATCGTTGGGCTGCGCGGCATTTTCCATCGGCAGGAATTTCCTAAAACCCACGACCTAGCTGGCGCAACATATCGACGAGGAACCAGAGAACTAACAGCACAATGGTCGCCGAGATATCGATCATGCCAATCGGTGGGATCAACTGGCGCGCCGGTTCGAGCACGGGATCGGTCACCTGGCGGAGTAGCTGCACCGCGGGGTGATACGGATCGACCAGATCGGGCACCCAAGAGAGCAGGAGACGGGCTAAAATCACAAAAGAATAGAGCGAAAGCAAGGTGGCCAAAAGCTCAAAAATCATAATTTACTCACTATTTTTCACTGAGACGACCCAATTCCTGGCTCCGCTGATAGGCAGCCAGAATGGCGTTCGTCAACGTGGTGCGGATACCGCCTTTTTCGAGTTCATAGATGCCAGCGGCGGTGGTGCCACCTGCACTAGTCACCAGATTGCGTAACTCGGCCGGATGTTTGCCCGTTGTTTGGACCAAAGCGACACTCCCGGCAATGGTTTGCAGCACAATCTTTTGGGCGTCGGCCCGAGCAAAGCCCATTTGGACACCAGCATCGATCATGGCTTCAATGATCAAAAAGACAAAGCCTGGCCCTGAACCGCCTAAGCCCGTCTGCATATCAATAAACTCTTCTTTATCCACGGGAATTTGTTCACCCAAGGCACCCAACAACAGCGCAATTTGGGCCCGCTGCTCGGCATCGACCGCTTCCGTCGCGATCCAAGCAGTGACACCCAGATTGACTTGCGCGGGTGTATTCGGCATGGCCCGCACAATCCGCGCATGGTTCAGCGCTTTTTGAAGCGTTTTGAGCGAAATCCCGGCCATAATACTCAGGACCACCGCCCCAGGTTTGAGCGCCTGCTGCAAGGAGGCAGCAACAACCCCCAATGCTTGGGGTTTGATACTCATAACAACGATATCAGCCTGGGCAACGGCCTGTACATTATCGTCCGTGGTCTGGATCTGGTAGCTCTTGGCAATATAATCGCGCCGAGCCGCGACTGGATCGCTGCCGATGAGGTGGTCGGCCCCGATCAACGCGCGGCTGAGGAGCCCTTTGATCATGGCTTCGCCCATGGCCCCGCTGCCAATAAAGGCAATATTGCTTTCGTGTAGAGATGTCATAGTGCCTACTTCGTCATCATGTTGGCTGAATCAGGTTGGCTGAAAAGCGATGGTTAGCGCGAACCAAAAATGGCAGAGCCAATGCGTACCAAGGTCGCGCCTTCTTCAATGGCAACTTCAAAATCGTTGGTCATGCCCATGGAAAGTTCTTGCCAGTGGCCGGTTGGGTGGCGTTCTTGTAGCTCTGCACGTACTTCGTGCAGACGGCGGAAGACGGGCCGGGCGGCTGCGGCCTCTTCAACCAGGGGGGCCATGGTCATCAACCCTTGGATCTGCAAGGCTGGTAACGCCAAGAGGTCGGCCGCGTTTGCCAACAAATCTGTGGGGGTAAAGCCATGTTTGCTCGCTTCGCCGCTGACATTGACCTCGAGCAGTACAGACAATACGCACTGGGCGGCTTCGGCGTCGCGGCTCAAGCGTTGGGCAATCTTATCCCGGTCTATCGAGTGGATCAAGCTAAAGGGACCCACGGCTTGGGCGGTTTTCCGACTTTGGATGGTGCCAATGAGATGCCAGCGAATGTCCGCCAGACCAAGTTCCTGGGCAGCGGTCACCTTGGGCCATAGCTCCTCTAGGCGATTTTCGCCAAAGTCCCGTTGCCCAGCCTGATACGCGGCCTCAATGGCGCTGAAGGGTTTGGTCTTGCTGACGGCGACCAAGGTGACGGTTTGGGGATCGCGCCCGGCTCGCGTGGCCGCGGCCGCGATCCGGGCGCGGATATCTGCTAGGTTCTTTGCGATTTCAGTTGCCGTGATTTCTTCTATCATGGTGCTTTGCTCCTGTGCTGGATTGTACCAATGAATGAAGCGGCTGGCAAGGTGGAAGCGAGAGGCTGTGCAGATTACTGGGCAAGCCGCGCTGTCAGGCTTTGGAAACCTGACAGCGCTAGCGGTGCGCGATCGTGAGAATGGTCTCAGCGTGCCGCACACTGTGTTTGATTGGCGATCTGCGGCAGGTAGATACGGAACGGGCCAGGTGGATCAACGGGATCAGGTGGCGTGTCGGGAGTGATACTTTGAAATTCGATGGTAACGGCGTCGCTCCAGACACTGGCATAGCGTTGGTTGGGCCAAGCACCAGCGGGCGCGGGTGCTGGTGGCTGTTCGGAACGGGCGCGTATACGTACCTCGTAGCTCGTATCAGCACAGGGCACGCTCAGGCTGGCGCTGCCAGGGCCCAGTTGGTCCATGGCAAAATCGCGCCAGTCCGTTGCACCTAGCGGGCGCATCTGGAGATCGTAGCGCAATGCATAGGTGCCGCCCGCAATGGCGGCAATATCAGGACTCTGGCGGCCGTCCCACTGCACAGTTGCTTGGGTGCCTGTGACCAGGGCCGGAACCGTTAAGGTGACTACGGGCGCGCGGACGAGGCTGAGCGCGTCGATAAAGGCGTGGTTGCCATGCCAACGGAATGGACTGTAAATGCGGGCAAAGAGTGTGATGGTTGGGGCTTGGGCCACCGCACTGACCGTCATCTGCTGCCAGCCGACTCGTTTGCCGCTTTCCCAAAAGTTGCGGCGATTCTCGGTCCAGATCACACTGGGCGCGTCGGCATCGGTGCCGCCGGTGGGATCAATGCCCAGCATCTTGCTCATATAATACCCACTGGGGCAATCGCTTGGCACGGCACTGCCACCACAAAGGCTGAGCAACCAACCGCTCAGGCTATACGCCCCGCCAACGGTTGTCGAGATCGGTTGAAAGATGACCACATCAAAGGGCTTGCCAGGATCGGGTGGCCGTTCGAGATCTTGGGCAATGACGGTCATGCTGTCTTCCCCGCTGATCCGCTCAACATGCCCGCTGCCCGTACAGCTCTTGGTAAAGTGTGTGCGCGTGCTGGAAATACGCGGCGCACCGTTGCGGATGTCGGCTTGCCAATGATTGGGGATCAAGATCACTTGGCCAATGCCATTGGTTGCGGTGTAGTAACCACCGATGGCACATTCAAAGTCGCCATTGTGCAGAACCGGGGCTACGGGGGGAATCGTGCCAGCCAGGGTGATGTTTTGGGCATTAGGACGCACTTGGGGCGCGCCATGGGCAATTGTCATCATCAGCCATAACGCGCTGCAAGCGATCAGCCCGCTGCGTAAAATGCGTAGCATGGACATTGTCCTCTCTCCTGTTGATGTAACAGTACTAGATCGCGGACGCTCTGCAACGAAAACTATCGGCGAGAACTATCGGCGAGAACGGTTGCAAGGAGTGTCTGCTTACTCACGATGGTCATTGATTGGATGGGTAGGGCGATCCCTGCAAGCAAGGATCGCTTGCTTCTGTTACCATCATTAACGGTAATTTACCTTAGGGTTGTTCCTTGCCTGAAGGTGAGCGGCAAGCGCGTCGCGGCGACCTGGCAGGTTTTGCAAAACCTGTCAGGTCTGGTTAGGGATGAAGGGGCAATCTTTTGTCTACCAGCAGTAACAAGGGGGTTAGGCTAGCCAGGCAACCATACTAAAGAGGCCACAGCGGCCTTGCTCGGCGCGATGACTAAAGAAGTCGTGGGTATTTTGTGCCGTATCTAGTTGGCTCACCTCGATTTGGGTGGCGGGGACACCGGCTTCCACCAAGAGGGCTGTATTGGCGGCCCACAAATCAAAATAGGGGTTCTGGGCTGGGCCATTGGGAGAGGTGAAAAAGCGTTCGGCGTTGGGCAATTTGGCGTGGGCCATGGCAAGGACTTCCTGGCCCACTTCATAGCTGGCTGGCCCGATGCTAGGACCAATCCCAGCGCGGACATCGGCGGGCTCTGTATTATAGGCCGCTTGCATGGCCCACAAGGTGGCGGTCACCATGCCATTGACGGTACCCCGCCAGCCGGAATGACAGATCCCGAGGACATGCTGGCGCGGGTCGTAGAGCATGATCGGCACGCAGTCGGCAAACAGGAGCAAAAGGGGTAGGCCCACTGTATCGGTAATGAGGCCGTCGGTCTGATCTTTCCACTGATTGGCATCACTCCAGTCTACTTTGGCGACGCCGGTGCCGTGGACTTGGCGGCAGCGCACTAGCTTCGTCGTTTCTACGCCCAATGCGGTGGTCAACCGTTCCCGATTCTCCTCAACGCGCCCCAATTCATCGCCGCGCGTAATACTGAGGTTGAGCGACTGCCAAGGTTCAGGACTGACACCGCCATGCCGTGTGCTCACATGGCCGCGTACCGGCAAGGTGGCTAGCGATGTAAAGCAATAGGTAACGACACCATTGGCGTGTGTAATCCGCTGCATAGAATTTCCCTCTTCCCCCTAGAAAACTTGTCAATCCCCTTCATGCGCCTCTTCCCCAACGCAACTAGGGCAGTGGCGTGGAGCGTTGGAAGATCGCCCGCCTATTGTGCCACTAAATAGGGCGCTAGGCAATCTGTTAGAACTTACGCAGTTGGTTGGTGTACCCAGAAACCTGACCGGTTTTGTCCAAGTGCATAACTTCTATCTGTTTGCCTTCGCGGCTCGCGCGGTCAATCAGGACTACTCTACCAAGAAAAGGTACGAGCACTATCGCTCGTACCTTTTCACAAAGCTATTTGTTTCGCATCGGGTTTACGCCGGTTGTGGCGGGTGCAGCACCCACCAGCGCGCCGCTATTCTGGGCTGATCGGGAAGGTATAATTGTCGCCCGCGCTAATGCTCATCTCGCCATTGGTCGAGTCCCAAGGGGGTGGTGCATCTAAGGTATAGGTGTAATCCCCTGGATCAAAGCATTGTTGGACTTCGGTGTTAGCGGCGACTTTGAAGGTCGTATTCCAGCCATCACCTTTGCGGGTGAAGGTGATGGTCAACTCCGTGCCGATCTGATTTTGGAAGAGATAACAGCCTTTGGTGCTGGCTGGTGCAACAGGCGAAGGCCGTTGTGTGCTGCCACTGTTCTGCGGTGGAGCTGGTGCTTCGGCAACTGGAATGGCCGTGCAATCGGTATCGAGGGTAACATAGCGGGTGCTCCCCGAGACCCAGCCAAGGATGTCGTCGCGTGTCTGGACATTGAGCCAACCGCAATTATCCACTTGGCCGATGACCACGAGTTGATCCCCTTGGCTGGCACTGCCAATCCGATTGTAGTTGGTGCCGGGGCCACTGCGAATGTTGAGGGCATTCGTCGTCACTTGGGCGATGGGGAGGGCGTTGTCGCCGCCGTCATCACTATCCCCGAAGGCGACATTGAAGCTCTTAAAGACCTCTTCAAGGGCAGAAATATCATCGGCTACCGGTAGCAACACATTGATCAGAACCAGATAGTCGGCGCTTTCCTTGGGTTGGGCAGCCAGAACAACCCATAGGCTTTCGGTGCCACCACAGCCTTCCCACAGATCATAGTGACCGATAAAGACGGTGTCATCATATTCAAAGCGCTCACTGCTGTCGCAGTTGTCGCTATAGTCCATGTTGTCAAGCACATCTTCACTATCAACCCCGGCAAACTCTTGAGAAGCGCCAAAGAAGATCCCCGGGGCCGACCAAGAGCTGTCATAGTCTTCCAGATCGATGGCGGCTTTGAGCGAAATCCCAATGGTTTCATTATCCAAGATCCAATCGCCACTGCTAACATCGCTCCATTCGGTTGGTACCCGAACCGTTAAGGTTTCCGTCTCATCGGTCAAGAGTGTATAAGCGGTCGTCGTGCTTTCGCTGCCCTCACCGCCTTCTTCACCCGCACTGGGCGCAATGTAGAAGCTTTGCAGCAGCACATCAAACGCTTCAGCATCGGCATCGGTGGTGACCAGGAATTCAATAAAGACCGCTTGGCTTAGATCGTCGGATTGGGCGACGAGATAGGCAAACGCATTCTCTTCATCATCACAGTTGGTATAGATGTCATAAGCGCCCGTGTAGGTGACGCCATAGATGGTGTGGCTGTGGTCATAGCGGTCATCATAGGCGCAGGTGTCTGATAAATCGACGGAGTCGAGCAACTCATCAATATCCAGCGCTTCTTCAAGACCCGTCGCTGAGCGGACGTATAGCCCGGCCATGCTCCAGGTGTCATTAAAGGCTTGAATATCGGGGGACACGGACAAGGTTTTGCCAATGATCTCATCCTCGCTGTTTACCCAATCATCGCTGACCACCTCAGCCCAGTCGGCTGGCAAAATGCCACTCAGTGCTGGCTCGCTGACGAGGAGATAATCATAGGTAAGGCCGCTCACATCGACCAAATCGAAAATGTCATCACTGGTATCGCTTTGACCGGTCGTGCTGGAGCTTTCGAGATTGACGACAAAGCTGTCTAAGATTTGATCCAATGCTTCAATATCTGCTTCATTGGTAATATAGATCTCGAAGAGGACGATGAAGTCGTTGGTTTCTGGCACGACCGAAACCACGACTGCCCGACTATCGCTATTATCACATTCAGTCCAAATGTCATAGGAACCAGTGTAATAGCCATCGATAATCTCTTCGCGGCCATCATGCGTACAGACCTCAGAATAATCGACCGCGTCTAGGAGATCGGCGGGCGTATTCTCTTCCACGAGGCTGGTGGAAACATTAAAGAGCACGCCGGGCGTGTCCCAACTGTTAAAGACGCTATCGATATCGGTCGTCGCGACCAATCGTAGCCCCACCGGCTCCTCCCGCCAGATCCAGTCATCCTCGCTGATATCTTCCCATTCGACAGGGACTTCCATCGAGAGAATGCCATTGCGGTCCGAAGCAGTTGTGTAGCTGCTATAGCTGGTCGGCGCGCCTGTGGTGGACGATTGATTGCCCGTACCGGCATTTTCTTCCGTAAGTTCATCGGCAAAGGAGAAGCTGATGGCTAATTCACGGCCATTGAGTTGCCCTTCTAACAGCTCTTGGGTGTCAAAGCGCAACACCTCAATCGCCAGGACATCGTTGGGCTCATGGCTGCGTAAAATATCACAGTAGGTTGCCATGGTGCCGTCGGTTGCCAGGGAAATGCCTTCCATGGCGACCAGAATGTCACCGGGTAAAATGCCAACTCGATCGGCGGGTGAACCGGATTTAACCGAAGAGACCCAAATGCCGCTGAAATCATCACCATTCGAGACGGCTTCGCCATTGATGCCGATCGTATCGACATTTTCGCCGGCCCAGAGCCGCTCGATCAGATCCAGGGCATCATCGCGGGAAATAGCGAAATATTGGTTAGTTTCACTATTCCCTGCATAGTTGACCGCCACAACCTGACCATTGGCATCGACCAAAGGCCCACCGGAGTTGCCAGGGTTGATGGTGGCGTCATGTTGGATCACTTTGCTGACCGAGGCCCAGCTGGTCTTGCCATTGGCGCGTTCTTTGGAAACAATGCCCCGCGTTAGCGTATACTCAGGCTCACCGAGCGGAAAACCCGCGGCATAGACATCCAGACCAACCCGAATGCGCTCTTCATACCATGATAAGTAGGGAAAGCCATCCCCTTGAATGTCGATGACGGCCAAATCGGCACATTCAGAGACGCCCAACACTTTGGCATTGCGTGGCTCTGTTTCGCCAGCGACATAGACTTTATAGAGGCCACCACCGGTAACCACATGGTTATTGGTCACTGCGATCCCACTGGGGTCAATAATAAACCCTGAACCGCGGCCCGCGGCATTGAGTTGCAAGCCTTCCGCGGGGTCTACAAAGGTGCCGATCGCCTCAATTTGGACGACAGCAGCCTCAACATCGCTCAGGCTACTGATTGGTTCGTCTTCGGTTGTTTGGGTGGCTGCCACCGCTTGGTCATTACTCGTGACGCTGGTTTCCGAGTTGGTCGTGGCAGCGCTCGGCATGGTGATCCCTGCCTTGCGGGTGGGCGTGATCCCCTGCGCTGCTGTAATTTCGGGGGCGGGCGGAATACTGTATGAGTGGGGGGTACTGGTGTCGGCGAGCTGTTCAGCACGCAGCGTACTTTGTTGGCTGAAAAGTGTCACTGCGATCATTGACAACGCGACGCACCAGCGTATGGGGCGTAAAATACGTCCAGGCATAGAGATAAGTTCCTTTTTTCACTTTGCCCATAGGGCACGACACAATTACTTTCTGACAGACTTGGGTGAGAACAGAGTTGGTGGTCGTTGTTCGCGATAGAAGGCTTCTTACGATGGGATGCGGGGAAGAAAAGTTGAAGCCGAACCGTGTTCTATGTTACATAAATCTCGCATTTCCTGCAACCAATGATGGATACGATGGACAGACAAGAGAACGGAAAGAGAGACAGAAGACAGCGATAGAAGATTGAGGGGGGAGCTAGGTTGTGGCGTTGCGCTAGACAGCCAAAGGGATGGCAGCCGTCCTGGGGGAAGAGCTTGCTTTGCAGGGCTGCTTGCATGTACAATGCAGGAGCTATCATAGCTGCCAAGACTTTCCTTACCCTTTCCTTACCTTTCCTAATGGTAGGATCACCCCAATACGCTACCTGCCGTTGCGTGGTTGCACCGCTGGGCTGGTGCTAGCATTAGCGTGGGTGAGGCGATTTGATTTGCTTACTTTATGCTTACTTTAGTTGAAGTATGATCCGCTATGCGTTTTAGAGAATAAGACTACAATAGCATAAAGAGATCTTCTCTACCTCCGACGAAAGGTGGAATTCACCTTCCTTTTTTGTTGTAGACAGCATCGATCGGACTTAATCTATTGGAGGAACTATGAGCAACCAACATAAGATTACGCTAACTGAAGATGAGATCCCAGAGCAGTGGTACAATATTGTGGCCGATATGCCCAATAAACCGCTGCCACCCCTGCACCCTGCCACCCACGAACCGATTGGGCCAGATGCCCTAGCCCCGCTCTTTCCCATGGCGCTCATTCAGCAAGAAGTGAGCCAAGAACGGTGGATCGCGATTCCCGAAGAAGTCCGCGATGTCTACAAGTTGTGGCGGCCAACACCACTCTACCGCGCCCATAATCTGGAGAAAGCGCTAGATACCCCCGCCAAGATCTATTATAAATACGAAGGCGTGAGCCCGGCTGGCTCTCATAAACCCAATACGGCTGTCCCACAAGCCTATTACAACAAGCAAGAAGGCGTCAGCCGTATCACCACCGAGACAGGGGCTGGTCAATGGGGCAGCGCGCTGAGTTTTGCTTGCCAACATTTTGGCATACGCTGTGAAGTCTACATGGTCAAAATCAGCTATGAGCAGAAGCCCTATCGCAAGTTGATGATGAATACCTGGGGCGCGGATGTCTATCCTTCGCCCTCCAATCGCACCGAGGCTGGCCGCCGCATTCTGGCGGAAGATCCCGATTCGCCGGGGAGCTTAGGCATTGCCATTTCCGAAGCGGTTGAAGTAGCGGCCACGAATGATGACGCTAAGTACTCTTTGGGCAGTGTCTTAAACCATGTGTTGATGCATCAGACCATCATTGGGCAAGAAGCACTCAAACAGATGGAAAAGGCGGGTGATCTGCCCGATGTCGTCATCGCACCCTTTGGCGGGGGCTCCAATTTTGCTGGCCTGGCCTTTCCCTTCCTGCGGCTCAACTTGGTTGAAGGCAAAACCATCCGCTGTGTCGCCAGCGAACCTACCTCGGCCCCGAAATTGACACGCGGTGTCTTCCGTTATGACTTTGGCGACACGGTTGGCATGACGCCGCTCCTACCCATGTATACGCTGGGCCATACCTTTGTCCCCGCCAAGATCCATGCGGGCGGGCTGCGCTATCATGGTGCTGGTGTGGTGGTCAGTCAATTGCTCAAAGACAAGCTGATCGAAGCCGAAGCCATTGATCAACTGGAAAGCTTCGATGCCGGTCTCCTCTTTGCCCGCACCGAGGGCATTATCCCCGCGCCCGAAGCGAATCATGCCATTGCCTCGGCTGTACGCGAAGCCAACCGCGCCAAGGAAGCAGGCGTCAGCCGAACCATTCTCTTCAATCTCTGTGGACACGGCCATTTTGACCTGGGCGCCTACGAAGCCTATTTCTCTGGTCGCCTACAACGCCATGAGCTAAGCCAAGCTGAAATTGATGCCGCTGTCGCCAAAATTGATACCCCGGCGATTCCAGCTTAGTCTCGCCACCTACACCGTATCGCTCCCCTGTGTAAAGGCCAAGTTCTCCAAGAAACCTGGCCTTTACACAGGGCTTTTCATGTACCTTGATTTCGGCTGTGATCGGCCCTTATTTTTCCGGCGTGCCTAGGCGCACAATGACGCGTTGGGGCGGCGCGGTCTCTTGCTGCTCTGGCGTATAGTAGTCATACGCTTGGCTGCTGGGCACCTGGGCCTGGATCGGGAAACGCGCTTGGAGTCGGTAGGGCAGTGTGTAGCGCTGACCGCTGGGCACATTTGTGAGATAGACCAAGATCTGACGGCCCGTTAGTTCGTAGCGGGCGATGAGCCCTTGGGCCACTAGGGCATCCAAATCTTCGGTTAAGGGTTGGAAGCCAGGTGGAATGCCCAGATCAACCAACAAGGTACCCGCCATGCCAGGGGCCAACAACTCAACCGCGGCGGTGACATTGACCAGATCATTGACGGCTAATTCGGTGCGGTCATAGGTCACCGCAATGGCGACCGCTTTTTCGGCGGCAGGGGTGGGCGGAATGGCAGACCAAGGTAGATAGTAATCGGCCACAACCTGATATTGGAGCGCCCGTTCACCTTCGACCGTCATCGTCAACGCGTTGCCACGCAAGGCAATATCGTCAAACGTAACGAATTGGACCACATCGGCAGTCGCATCCGTGATGGTCAACTGCTGGGTACGGTCGCCATTCAGGCTGATGGTAACAGTCGCTGTGCCTGCTTCCCCCCCTTGTTCCGCGGCCAAGCGCAAAGCTTTGAGGGCCAAGACCGTGGTTTGTGTGCTATAGAACATGCCATTCGGATTGCGCTGACTAATGATCCAATCCAGCGCACCTTCTGCTACATCCAGATGCTGCTGCGTTCGCAACAGAGCAATGGCGGTCATGGCCGCACTTTCCAGACCACTCACATTGCCATAGCCCCCCATGAAGGTGGTCATGCTGCTTGCCCAAGTGATCTGATCTTGAGCATCCCGCTGGGCCGTGGTCAGGAGATGGTTGATCAGTTGTTGGATCGGCTCCGCTGACCCCTGGGGATCAGCCGCAATCAGCGCATTGACCAGCATGGACGCGGCATAGGGATCGAGCGGCGGCGCAGGAGCGGCCAAGGGTGAAGTCGCTGTGCCAAGCTGTGTGTTTGGCTGGAGATAAGGGATCAGCGCGCTCTGCAAATAGCCGACGGCCCGCTGCACTGGCTCACTGTTGGCATAGCCCGCATCGGCCAGCGCCCAAGTGACATAGGCCGTGGCCAAGAGCGGATCCTGGCCCAAGCCCTCCAGCCCGCTCTCAATGGTCGCACCTTGGGGCGTCCAACTGCCATCGGCCTGCTGCCGCTGGAAGAGAAAGAGCGCTGTCCGCTCCAGCAGGAGGGGATCGACATAGCTGACTTGGCTCATGTCGGTAAATTCCATGAGCCCATAGGCCGTGAGCATGGTTTGGGCAGGGGCCTCGCCAAAGAGGCTAAAGCCGCCGGGCATGCCGGGTACCTCAAAGCTCAGTAAACGTTGATAACCCAAGCCAATGTACTGTTCCGCCTGGAGTTGGACCCGCGGATTGATCTGCCCTGTTGTCTTGAGATAGTCCAACACCAAGACATTGGGATAGGTCGTGCTACTTGTCTGTTCAAAACAGCCATAAGGCTGTTGCAACATGCCTTCCAGCCCATCGATCATCTGGCTAACAATGCCAGGATAGATCTTGACCGTCAGGCGGGGCGTGCCAGGGATGGCTTGTGCGGGAACGGCAACGGTAAAACTTTGGGTGGCGGCGAGCTTGCCGCTCATGGCCGTCGCTTGGGCCTTCCCGTCGGGCAATACTTCAACCGGACGCCGGACCGCGTCGCTCATGTGGCTACCGGTGGCCGTCAACTGAAAATCATGCTGACCAAAAGCCGTCACCCGGATCGGGATATAGGCTACGGTCACCTCGTTCGGCGCGAGGGTCAGGTTCAGTTGCGGCGCTTCGACAAAGTCAAACCACGCTGCTTCACTCACCTGGAGCTGAATCGCCTGCGCTTCCGCCAAATAGTTGAAAAGGCTGACCGGCACGGCCACTTCATCACCAACGGTCAAGAAGCGGGGGAGATCGGGCTCCACAAAAAAGTCTTGGAAGACCCGCATACCCATCTCCGCGCTGCCAAGGTTCCCATCTTGATCCGATGCTAATACACTGACGCGCCAAGTGGTGATCGAGTCGGCAATCGGCACCTCGACCTGAACCTGCCCATTGGCATCGGTGGTCAACTCGGGTTGCCAAAAGAGTGTTTCGGGAAAGAACTGACGCAGCCGCGGCGGCTCGCCAGGCTCTCCCCGGGTGGCTGTCGTCTCCGCCGGGATCGCCAGTGCGGCAGGCGCTTCGCTCGCTGGGGCAGCCATCTCGCCCGCGGGCGCGGCGGGCACGGCACAGCTTGTCCAGAAGAGGGCCAAGCTCAAGAGGACCAAGCCAATAAACCCATAGCGGCGGCGGCGTGAGCCATCATAGAAGGCCAGGCCCAAGAGGGGGGCGCCGAGGGCAATGCGATTCGCCCACCCCCACGCCTGGGTGGCGGCTGGCGTGCCAGTTGCCGCCACCGCTACCGCGGCCGGCTGGGCCATGGCCGCGAGTTCTTCGGCAAAGAAGCCCGCCAAGGCTAGTTGCTGTGCACTGCGCGCACTGCGTTTGTCATAGGGCGAAGGGTCGCTGCCTTGGAGGGGCGCAAAGTCATGAATTTCGTAGCGCGGCTCCTGGAGTTCGCGGTCGAGCAAGAAGTAGGTCCGGGCAAAGCCGGGCTCCTGGGTGCCAATGGCAAAGACCGACTCGTCGACAATACTCAGGCCAATCACCCCGGCCATGGGCTTGCCTTCCCGCTGGACTTGAATTGCTAGGGTGGCGGTCTCTCCGGGGCGATACACGTCGGCATTGGCCTGCACCGTAACCGCGGCTGGTGCCGGGTTGACCAGAATGAGGCGCCGATCCCGCACAATGTCGCCTTGGGCGGTGATCACATAGGCATTCAGCTCCAGTGTGCCTAACAGGCTGCCGTCGAGATCAATGGCTGCCTGGGCCACCCCTTGGGCCACGGGCAGCGCGGCCAACCCAAAGGTCTGTCGCCCTTTGATAATGTCCAGATAGGCAGTGGTGATGCCTTCGCTATTGGCCGTCGCAACGTGAATATCTACATTCAAGGTTTCGCCGATCTGATATTGCACCTTTTCGGGGCGTAGGAGAACGGCTGGCCCCGCGCCGCTTCCACCCAAGGTGATCGCTGCGCTGGCCGCTTGTCCCGCCGCATCAACCGCGGTAAGGGTGAAGTTGAGATCGCGCTGGGTCGTCGGTGTGATGGTAATTGTCGCTAGACCAAACTCGTCGGTTGGCACGGTTTGGGTCGGCGTTGCTAACCCGGTAATGGTCAAGGTGGTCGGCGCGGCGCGGCCATCGGGATAGCTGGTCTGGAGATAGATCACATTTTCCAGCCCAGCGCGCAGCATGCCCGATTCGGGAATAGCTTCGATCAGGATGCTCTGTTCGGCCACGATGACGCTTTCCTCGACCCGCTCACGATGATTGGCCTGATCAACTACGGTAATTTGTAGATCGACCTGGGCCGTGTTGTTCTCCAATTGACCGACCAAGCTATCGGGAAGCTGAAATTCATAGGCATAGCTCCCTTGGTCATCCGTCACCCCATGGCGTTCAAAGAGTTGAACACGCTCTACATCGGTCACAAAAGCCTGAATGCTGACCTGCCCCCCAGCCACTGGTTTGCCAAAGAAATAATGGGCGGCTACCGTGCCCGTCACGATTGCCCCTGGTTGATAGAAGGCGTTGGCCTGGGTAAAGTCAATTTGGAAGCGCGGGAGGGTATAGGGCTTCACTTCCACCGTACGGCTGCTGGTGACCGGCCCCATGGTGGCGGTGATCAGATAATCCCCACTGCTTGCTTGGCTGTCTAGCTGAAAATCTGTGCTGGCGATCCCAAAGGCCGACGTGGCTAGCTCTTGCCGCAGGAGTTTGTTACCCGCTGGATCGGTAACGGTAATTACCAAGGGCTGCTCTTGTGCCGCCTTCATGGCCGTGGTATCCAGCGCGAGGGCCCGTAGGTGAATGGGCTGACCGGGTTGATAAACTGGTTTGTCGGTGCTCAGCAGCACATTGTACACGCGGCCAATATAGACCGCTTGGCTGGTCTGTAACTGCCCGTAGGCCGCGGTATCGGCCACAATGGTCAGCACTTGGTTGGGTTCCGCGACGGCGGTGGGGACATCAAAATTGACCGACAGGAGGCCATATTCGTCGGTCTGGCCGCGAAAGAGTTCGCGCGAATTACCATTCGGTGTGCCTAACAGGACTTTGACGCGCGTATCGGGTTGGGGTTCCTGGCTATAGGGGGCGTGGACTTGGACGAGAAACGCCCCCTGACTTTCCGGCGCGAGATAGGCCGTGGCGCCTAGCACGGTGAGCCCGGTGGAAAGATCCGCGTTAGGCGCGGCTTCGATAAAAACATTGGGCGGGGGTGGCGCGGGGGCTGGCGGTGGACAGCCCAGCAACAAGAAGACTAAGGGCGTTAGTAGGCGTAGTAGTCCGTATTTGGTCGATGGCATGAAACCTCCTCTTCAACTGCCTTGTAAACAAAGGGCATGGAATGGTCGATAGAACTAGCCTATCCGTGACAGCGGCTTGCGCTGGCGGTTGTGGGAACCACAGAGCCAAGTGCGTAACTTCTATTCATTAAAACCTGTCACGTATCAAAGAGAGCTCGTCCATGCTGCTTGTTGTACCTGTGAAGAAGTGGCCGCGCAAGGGCCACAACTGTACCATTGCGTGTAACAGGGCCAATGGTACAGGGTGGTTGCGGATAGCAGGTGGGGTGCTACGCTGTGTGTTGTCGATGGCGGGGCAATGGCCCGTGCGGCTTGGTGGTCGCACAAAGATGGGCTTCTAGGCCAGCTTGTTGCCAAGGTTGCGTAGGACACCATAGCCGGGATAGGCTGGGGTGCTACGCCCTGCTTTGTTGAGATACTTGCTGGAAAATAGCTGGGCGTGGCGTAGGGGGTCGCTGCTGCGGTCGTCCTGACTGGGGTCGTCTTGCCGGGCTGGGCCCTGGAGCAGCGGCTCAATGAGGGGCGTTAGCTGATGCATAAGATAGGCCTGTTGACGGGGTAAGCACACCACCGGTAACCCGGCTTGGGCACAGCTCTGCGTAATTTGGGCGGTCCGGGATGTTGGCTCTCTGTGGGTGGCTGCCTCTTCAAGGAGGATCACTCCCAGCGGGCGCAGGGAATCACGGTCGCAGATGACAAAGTCAATTGTCGGTTGGGGCAAGCGCGTGCTGCCGTCATTATGGGGAGGCAGCCAAAAGAGGTCACCGAGAGCGAGCTTGGTGAGCACCACAGCGCGTTGGCATAAAACCAGCGTAAGAGCCCGGTATAGGGAATGTTCCACTGGGTCTAATACACTATCGCGTACAGCACATAATGGCATAGGTAATTCCCCTTGCTAAAGGTTACTACACAGTTGATTTACTACACAGTTGATTTACTACACAGTTGATTTACTACACAGTTGATTAGGTAGGTTATAGGCGTTCACTTGGATCAGACCTGACAGGTTTGGAAAACCTGTCAGGTCTTTACGGACGCGTTTCGCACCGCCCGGCGCTGAAGCACGGGGCGGATTACCGAATTTAGTGCTTACCGTTCATCAGCGGGGCGGGTATCCTTGATTGTATCAAAAAACAGTCCGCGACTCACTAGCAACCACGGGTCATTGGGTGTCTGCTATGGCGCAAGAAAGACCCTACTACCTGTCACTACGTTAAATTATTGATTAGTCTACCATACGATTACTGTCCGTATAACTGTCATTTGGCGTATCATAACTTGGTTTTGTTGCCTAGTTTGGCATTTTTGTAATGTGACAAAAAGTCTTGTATGATGGAATTCTTGGATCTCTATCCGCCTTATCTGTCATCGCCATCAGAGACTATCTCAGGAGTATTTCATGAATAAAGCCGGAACCATCGACCCCATCTCTCTTTCCTGTTCTACGTCTTCTGAACAAGTCTACAAATCAGGATGGAGCGTGTCTCTTCTTGTTGATGATCGAACGCGACCTCATGGCTGGCGCGTCCGTCAATTGTTGTATGCTATGCTTCTCGCTGCTATCTTTGTCTTGTGCAATCTTTCTCTGAATGGCATGCCGACCGTGCAGGCAGCGGCTTGTACAGGCAGCGGCATTACAGGGGTAGTCTTTCGCGATTACAATGCCAATGCCGAGCGCGATCTGCTCGAGCCAGGTGTCGCTGGCATGGTGGTGACCGCCTATGATGCCAGTGGCACGACGACCTCCTGTGAGTCAACGGCTGATGGCACCTATGGCATCGATCCTGTGGGTGCCTACCCCCTTCGCCTGGAGGTTACCTTGCCAGCAGACGGGACCTTGGCTTTTCTCAAGCCTGGTGCCGCAGGCAATGGGGCGCGTACCACCGTCACCTTTGTTGATGGCCCTACCGCCAATGTTGATGTTGGCTTCAACAACCCCGCGGATTTCTGTGGGAAGAACCCCGCGCCCACGCTGGCTACCTCCTGTTTTGTCTTTGGCGAACAACAGGCCAACCCAGACGGTGTCAATCAAAATAAGAATGTCATGTACACCTTTCCCTACACGGCTGGCAGCACGCTCCTGACTGATGCCGCAGCCGTGAGCAGCCCCGCCCCCGCCCAAGTGGCGGCGGCCCGCGAGATCGGCACTGTGTGGGGGCTGGCTTGGAATCCGCAAAGTCGCATTCTCTATGCCGCGGCTTTTCTCAAGCGCCATGCTGGTTTTGGCCCGGGCGGCCCCGGCGCGATCTATCAGATCCCCGAGTCGGGGGTGGCTACACTCTTCTACAATTTTGGGGCGCAGTTTGGCACCGATCCTCATCCGCAACCAGGCCAAACTTGTCTCTCACCCGGCCATAATGCCAATAGCACCAATGCCAACTGCTGGCTGAATGACAGTAACGCCTTTGATCAGGTGGGCAAGGCCAGTTTTGGTGATCTGGATATGGGGGAAGATCTCCAGACGCTCTACACGGTAAATTTATTGGATAATACGCTATGGGCCATTCCGTTAGCCAACCCCAGCGCGCCTGCGACGTTTGCGCTACCCATGCCCTCCACTTGTCCCACGGTCGATGTGCGCCCCTTTGGCCTTGGTATCCAAGATGGCAAGGTCTATGTTGGCATGGTCTGCTCGGCAGAATCGACCCAACTGGCGGCGAATCTGCGCGGCTATGTCTATGTTTTTGCTGATGGGGCCTTTGCACCAACGCCGGTTTTGGACTTTCCGCTCACCTACAATCGGGGAGCATCGAATCTGCAATGGCAATATTGGTTAAACCGCACCAGCTTTAACCGCAATAATGCGCTTCAAGCTGGTGGTAAATGGGCCCAGCCTTGGCTGACTGACATTGTCTTTGATGGCGAGGATATGATTTTGGGGCTCCGTGATCGTAACAGCGACCAATTTGGCACCGTGGCTGGTGGCCCCGACCCTGCCGATCCCACCAATTACACAGCCTTTGCGCGTGGGGATATCTTGCGGGCCTGTGCCACGGGCAGCGGCACTTGGCAGTTGGAAAGCAATGGCACCTGTGGTGCAGCTACAACCGTGGGGCTCAATAATGGGCAAGGTCCAGGCGGGGGAGAATATTACTTCCAGGATCAGCAATTTGAGCCAGCCCATAGCGAAACATCCTTGGGCGCACAAGTGCAGATCCCTGGCCTGCCCGATGTGGCTTCAGTCATCTATAACCCGATTGAGGGGATGAATAATGATGCGCGTAGTGATGGTGGGATTAAGTGGTATCAAAATGCAACCGGCATTACCACCCGGAGCTATCTCCTGTTTGATGGCAGCGGTGAAATCGCCCTCTTTGACAAAGCCAATGGTCTGGGCGACTTAGAGGCGCTCTGTCCTGCGGCCCCCTTGGAAATTGGCAATCGCGTCTGGCAAGATACCAATGGGAATGGGGTGCAAGACCCGGGCGAACCGGGGCTGGACGGCGTTACCGTGGAACTATATCGTGATGGTCTGTTGGTGGGGATGACCACCACCGCCAATGGCGGAGAGTATCTCTTTACCGATGCGAATGTAACGCAAAATGGCGCGACAGGGATCGAAGCGGGCCTCTGTGGTCCCACGGGCGAGGCAGTTTATGAAATCCGGATCCCGAATATCACGGGCACCGCGCAGCAACCGGCCTTGAATGGGTTGATACTTACGCAAGCGGAATTAGGGGGGGCGACCAATGGCGAACTGCGCGATTCCAATGGAACGCTGGTGGCTGACTATGCCAGCTATGCTGTGCCCTGCCGTGATCTCTCTGCGCCTGGCTTTAACAACCATACCTACGACTTTGGCTTTATTCCATTGGCCTCGCAGCAAGCGCACTCCCTGGGTAACTATGTGTGGATCGATGCGAACAATGACGGCTTGGTCACCAGCGGCGAAGCGCCTGTGCCCAATGGCGTGGTTGTGGAGCTATTGGACGCCACCGGCGCACCCACCGGCCAGACAAGCTTGACCAACAATGGCTTCTATCTCTTTAGTGGGTTGACCGCGGGGACCTATCGGGTTCGGTTGGCGGCCAGCAACTTCCAAACGGGCGCGGTGCTGGCTAGTTACACAAGTAGCACAGGCCCTGGCCAAGAAGCGAACCCAGATGCCAATGGTGACCAGAACGACAATGGTCTGGACGGGGGGACACCGGCGCTTGATGGCATTGTCAGCGCCCCTGTTACCTTGGACATTGACGAGCCAACTGGTGAAACGCCAACCGCGAGTGGTATCCCCGGTAATGATGGCGTCGGGACACCCGATGCTAGTAGCAATTTGACCGTGGACTTTGGCCTCGTCCCGCCAGCCGTTGAACGCGTGGCGATCGGCAATGTTGTCTTCCGCGATCTAGGTAACAATGGTCGGTTTGATGCCACAGATGGCGGCATGGATGGGGTGGCCGTCGCCCTTTTCGTGGCCGGTGCTGATCCAGTGACAACGGCGCCCTTGGCGACAACTACAACCAGTGGCGGCGGTTTCTATCTCTTTGATAATTTGCCGCCCGGCCACTATTTTGTTCATCTCCTCGCCAGTAACTTCCAACGTGGCGCGCTCTTGGCAAATTATCGCTCTTCAACTGGTCATGGTACCAGCACCAGCGCTGATGATGATGTGGATGAAAATGGGATCGATGAAGTTGACCTCGCCACCAATGGTCTGCGGAGTATCGTCTATGACCTCCAGCCCAACCTACAACCAACGGCAGAAAGCGGGGCAGGCCGTTATGGTGGCGCGCTTGATGATGACAATGTCAACCTGACTGCCGACTTTGGCGTCTACAAGCCGCTCAGTTTGGGCAATCGTGTCTGGTTGGATAATGGCGCTGGGGGCGGGATAGCCAACAATGGTATTATGGAGGGCGCTGAGCCAGGGATCGCCAATGTCCTCGTCCGTCTGCTGGATGGCAACGGCAATCCTGTGAATGATGCTAATGGTCAGGTGCTGGTTGCCACCACCGACGCGCAAGGCTACTATAACTTTGTCAACCTCTTGCCGGGCACTTACAAAGTGTTGATCGATGCCAGTAATTTCCAGGCGGGGGGGCCACTGGCCGCGCTGAATAGCAGCGGGCCGACGGAGCTGATCCCCGATGATGATGGGGACCTGAACGACAACGGGCTCAATGTGGATGACCCAACGGTTGCAGGTGTTTGGAGTGGTATCATTACGATGGACTATGATACTGAGCCGACTGATGAAACAGATCTCGGTCCTGTTGGGTTGGCCGAGCCACCGGACATCAATAACTTGACGATTGACTTCGGCTTTTTCCAGATACCAACGGCCATTGAGGAAGGGGCGGAACCAACCATCGCCACCCGCCTTTATCTGCCGCTGGTGCGCGAGTAGACATTCCTAAAAACCTGACAGGTTTTGAAAACCTGTCAGGTTTGGCTAGGCCAAATTAGGCTGCGTGTACCGGCTTGCCACCTTGGGCGGCTGATGCTTGGATCATATCCCACAAGCGCGCCATGCGCAGACCTACCTCGGGCGGGCAGGGATTGGCGATCTCCCCCGCGCGTACCCGGAGGAAGGTCTCCCACTGGCCCAAGGAGGGCGGCACTTCAACCGTCACCAGATCGGCTTCCCCATTGCGTTGCAGCTCCAATCGCTCGCCCCAGATTCCTGTGCGCAGGATTGCATCGGTGCAGAAGATGCGGACATCGGAATGGCACGAGCGAATGGCGTCGCCACAGCCGCTCAGCGTGACAAATGCGCCGGAGCGGGTCCGGGCCATGATCGAGCCCAAAATATCTACTGGCGTGCCGCGATTGTCCAACCAAGCCGCGACCTCGACAAAATCCTCGTTCACCAGATCCGAAACGGTATTCAACATATGGGCACCCGTGTCAAAGAGGAACCCGCCACCCGACATGGGTGGGTTTTGCCGCCATGTGCCGGTTGTGCCTTGCTTCCAGTTCTGCCAAGCTACGGCATGAACATTCATAATAGCACCCAAGGCACCCGAGTGTAACAGCTCGGCGGCCTTGCGGATTTGGGGGGAGAGGCTGCCGTTAAAGGAGACCACCAACAAACGGCCTGTGCGGTCGCGGGTGGCGATCAGATCCTCGGCTTCGGCCCCGCTCATGACCATGGGCTTTTCCAATAACACATCGACCCCTGCTTCGAGGCAAGCCTTGGCTTGGCTGTGGTGAAGCACATGCGGCGTGATGATAAAGGCGGCGTCTAGTTCGTCACCGTGTTTGGCTAACAAGGTCTCTAGATCGGGTTCATTGGGGGGCGGGGTGATGCCAAATTCTTCCATTTTTTCACAAAACAGCTCATACGCCTGGCCCGAAGGTTCACAGACCCAGGCAATTTCGGTGGTATCTTGCTGTTTGGCAATCCGGGTCGTGTGGTGGCGCGCCATGCCACCTGTACCGACCATGACCAACCGCACGCGGTCACGCTTCGCACTCATACATTCCTCCATCATTCTATTAAAAAAGAGAGACTAGCACAGCGCATAGTGCCACAGCCCCAGTGCTTTGTCCAGTCAACTTGACGCGTAGTGATCCGAATCGCCGCACCCTTCTACCTACCCAAGCGCCTGCAAAATTTGATAGGAAGCGCGGTTCCACCTACAATGAAGCGGTGTGGCGCACCTGACTGGTTGCTGTTGAATCTCTTGGAGAATAAAGCTGATGAAAAGATCCATCCGATTTTCATTATTATTGGTGCTGATTTGTTCTTTGTTGGGCTTTGATACCCAGCGGACGTTGGCCTGTTCTTGTGCCTTTGGCCGACCACTGGCCGATACGCTCGCTTCTGCCACGGCTGTCTTTGCCGGTACGGTGACGCAGATTGAGCCTCCGGCGCAACACGATGGAGAGCAAGTCTACGCGTCCATGGTCACTGTCGCGGTCAACCAGGCTTGGAAGGGGCCAGCTAGCGCAACGATCAGTTTGGCTAGTTCATCCGTTTGTTTGTATCCATTTGAAGTGGACAAAGCGTATCTTATCTTTGCCAACGAGGCTGATGGACAATTAGCGGTTAGCTTATGCGATCGTATTTATCAACTAGATGAGGCCGCGCAAACGATCGCGCTGCTGAATACGATCTATTGGGATGATTCGCCTTTTCAGCAACGACCACCCGCAAAAGTGACGGTGCGTGGCTATAGCACGATGAACATGGTGGCTGATCGCACTTGGGTACGGTATTCTTTTGCGGTGCGACAACCGGCTGGGGCAAATGACGCGCTGCGTCAGCAAATCCTTGACGCGTTAGCCGCGAACGGTATCTCAAAATCGTTGCATGCTGATTATCTTGCTCTCGATCAGGCTGGTTTTCAACTGATGCTTGATCATGCCTCATCGTCGGCGGCAGAGATGGCCACGCTGCTTGACCGTTTGCAGGCAACCGCTGATTCCCTTGGCCGCGCTAGTGAGGCGTCCATCCGCAACATTGAGGTTATGTTTGCGCTCCGTGATTGCACGTTACTTGCGGTTAACGGACAACGGAGTGCGATTGGCGATGCACGATTGCGCGCCGAGTTGCTGGTTGCGCCCCTTGGTGGCCGCGTGGCAGCAATTACCGAACTGGTGGATCTAATTGAACTACCACTAGCAACTGCGCCAGCATATGTGCAATGTGGCTCGGTTTCCATGGGCCAGTGGCATGAATTACCTTTAACGACCGATCTAGAAAAGGCCATGCAGATCCGAACCGAGGCGTTTGTTGCCGTGACTTTTGCCGTAGCAGAGGCCGTATCAGGAATGCCGGTGCTATCAGCTCCAGCGTCGCCGCAAACTGAGTCGCCTTTGCCAACACCATCACCCTAAGTTTACCTGATACATGCTAGTAAATAAGCTAAACATGAGAAGTCCGCAACTGATTCTTGCTTCTGGGAGTCCACGGCGTCAGCAATTTTTACGCGAGCTGGGGCTAGACTTCGTCGTGCAGGTCGCCGATATTGATGAAACACCCGATGTGGCTGAAGCGCCGCTGGCGTTGGCCTATCGGCTAGCCACCACCAAGGCACGCGCGGTGGCGGCCAGGCTTGCGCCCACCCACGCCCCCGCGGTGATTATCGCGGCGGATACTGTGGTGGCCTTAGGCGATCAGCAGTTGGGCAAACCTGGCGATGACGCTGAAGCTACACACATGTTAACGCTGCTCCGTGATTGCACCCATGAAGTGCATACGGGTCTTAGTCTGCTGGCTTGGCCTGCTGGCACCCAGGAGACGGTGATCAACACAACGCAGGTTCAGATGCGCAACTATACCGACGCCGAGATCGCTGCCTATATCGCGACCGGCGATCCATTTGATAAGGCAGGCGCGTATGCCGTTCAACACCCCACCTTTGCGCCGGTCTGTGCGTTGCAGGGCTGTATCTCCGGCGTGATCGGCTTGCCACTGGCCGATTTACGGCGTCTTTTGGCGGCGGCTGGAGTTGAAATTCCGCACGCCCTGGGGCCGGTCTGTCAGCGGCAAACTCAGTTTCTTTGTTGTCAGGACTCAGCAGCGTTGCCGGTTGCGCTTCAAGCCTGAATCGCGCGGAGACAATTACACCTGACAGGTGTGGTCTACCCGCATAAAGTCCTATCTTTTCTAGCCATTTGCTTTATACACATGGTCGTATCATACACCCAGAAGGAGTAACGCCTTTGGCCAATCGAGGAAAGCAAAAAACATCGGATCGGCGCTATCAAGATCTCTTACAATTTGAGGAGCGACGAGGGCGCAAACCGAAGCCAAAACGGGAGTCTGCCAATGTAATCTCTGGCATTGTTATCCGTGCTCGTGGTCATCATTATGATGTCCAAACTGATCCAACCGGTGATAATCGGGTGCGTCTCTGTGAAGTACGTGGCCGCTTGTTGGCCGAAAAAAATATCGATACGCTAGTCGCCGTGGGTGACTATGTGTGGGTTCTCCCCGATGGCGAGGAGCGGGGCAAGATTGAGCGGATCGAGGAGCGCCATAGTGTGTTGAGCCGCCAACGCCCTGGCATCAATACGGCTGCCGAGGATGTGATCCTGGCCAATCCTGATCAGGCGTTGATTGTCTTTGCGGCTGCCGATCCAGAACCCCATTTGCGGATGTTGGATCGTTTCTTGGTGGTCGCCGAATTTAACGATTTGCCCGCTGTCATCTGTATCAACAAAGTGGATCTGGCGGGTCTAGATGCCGTGCGCACCACCTTTGGCCTCTATGCAGAGATGGGGTATCCCGTTATCTATACCAGTGTCACCACTGGCGAGGGGGTGGCCGAACTCCATGATCGGCTGGCCGAGCAATTAACCGTCGTGACCGGCCCCAGCGGGGTTGGCAAGAGTAGCCTGATCAATGCTATCCACCCTGTGCTGGAACTTCAAGTGGGTGAATTACGCGATTTTTTGCATAAAGGCAAACATACGACGCGGGCGGCGCAATTATTCCGGCTGCCTTTTGGGGAGAATACCTATATTGCGGATACGCCTGGCATTCGTGAACTAGGGCTCTATGATATTGATCCTGCTGATCTCTCCTTCTATTTTATAGAAATGAAGGAATATCTACATGACTGTCACTACCCTGGTTGCACCCATGATCACGAACCCGCCTGCGCAGTGCGGGCCGCGGTCGAGGCTGGCAAGATCGCCGCGGTTCGGTATGACAGCTATTTACGGTTATTACATGGCGAAGAGTGACAAGGTGGAGTAGAAAAGCGGACGTGGATTAAGCAGATTCGGCTGAATTGATCCGGTCTACCAGCCCAATCTCCTTGCTCCACGTTGATCCGCGCCCTCGGTTCGGCGCGGTAGAATGAGGAACCATGCAACGTGGAATTTTGTATGCCCTGGGCGCTTATCTGGCCTGGGGTTTTTTACCGATCTTTTGGAAGGCCGTACAGGCCGCAACGCCCTTAGAAATTTTGGCCCATCGCATTGTCTGGTCGCTTCTCTTGCTGGTCGGTATCTTGTGCTATCGTCGCCAGTGGGGTTGGCTTGCGCTAGCGCTGCGGGATCGGCGGATCTGTATCACCTTTGCCTTGACTGCGCTGCTACTAGGCATTAACTGGCTCACCTACATTTGGGCGGTCAATGCGGGGCATGTGCTAGAGACGAGCCTGGGCTATTTTATGAACCCGCTGGTCAATGTCCTCTTTGCCGTCCTCTTTTTGCAAGAACGAATCCGACCAGGCCAGTGGTTGGCTGTTGGGATCGCTGCGCTGGGGGTGCTCTACCTCACGGTAAACGCGGGGTCGCTACCTTGGATTGGGTTGACCTTGGCCTTTAGCTTTGCTGGTTATGGCCTGTTGCGCAAAACGGCCGCGCTTAATTCGCTAGAGGGCTTGACCTTAGAAAGCTCTTTTCTCTTTTTGCCCGCGCTCTTTTATCTGCTCTACTTGGAGGGAAGCGGCCAAGCGGTCTTTGGTCATACCGATCCCTCCACAACCCTGCTACTGGTGTTGACCGGTGGCTTTACCGCGTTCCCCCTGTTGCTCTTTGCCGCGGGTGCCCGGCGGATTCCCTTCTCCTTGGTGGGCCTTTTGCAATATACCGCGCCTACCATTCAATTCCTCCTGGGCATCTATCTCTATGGCGAACCCTTCTCTTTCTCCAAACTGATCGGCTTTGCCTGTATCTGGTTGGCGCTGCTCCTCTATTCGGGCGAAAGTCTCTGGCAGTGGCGGCGTACGGTTCCGGTAGGTGCAGCATCGTAGGTGTAAGTCGATCGGGGTAACGTACTCGTGATTGGCGCGCTTGCCATGCCACTACCGGTTACCCGAAAATTGATCAGCTACGCGCTTTGTAGTAACATGGCCTACGAACAAATTTTCGATTCGCTTCCTGCTGGGTAACAAAACCATCATGCTCAAAGATCCATCTGCGCTACTGACAAGTCTAAACCCCCAACAGGCCTACGCGGTCCAGACGATTACAGGCCCCGTCTTAGTATTAGCCGGCCCGGGCTCGGGTAAAACCGGGGTGCTCACGCGCCGCATTGCCTACTTGGTCGAGGTCGCTGGCGTCGCGCCGTGGAATATCTTGGCCGTGACCTTTACGAATAAAGCCGCCCGCGAAATGCGCGAACGAGTGGAGAAGCTGCTGGAAGAAAAATTCGGCCCGCCCCTGCCCGATCAAGCGCGTTCTCGGCTCGGCGGTTTGACGATTGGCACCTTTCACAGCATCTGTGCGCGGATTTTGCGCGTCGAAACCGATGCCGTTGGCTATGATCGCAACTGGGTCATCTACGACAGCGCCGATCAACTGGCCCTGATCCGCAATATTCTGCGTGATCTGAATCTAGACGAAAAGCGCTATAGCCCCAATGCCATCCAAGCACGGATTAGCAATCAGAAGAATGAACTGGTAACACCGCTGGATTATCGCGCTAACTCCTATTTTGAAGAGATTGCCGGTCGCGTCTATGTCCGCTACCAAGAGGCGTTGCAGATCAACAACGCCATGGACTTTGACGACCTTTTGCTCAAGACCGTCTTGCTCTTCCGGCAACGGCCCGATCTGTTGGATAAATATCAGAAGAAGTGGCCCTATTTGATGGTGGACGAGTTTCAAGACACCAACAAGGTGCAGTATGAATTGATCCATCTTTTGGCGAATGCTCCAGGCGGAAACCGTAATCTATTTGTTGTAGGTGATGAGGATCAATCGATTTACCGCTGGCGCGGCGCGGACTATCAGAATGTGGTACGCTTTCGTCAGCACTACCCCGACGCGACGGTTATTTTGTTGGAACAGAATTACCGCAGCACCCAGACCATTCTCGATGTCGCCAACTCAGTGATCAGCAACAATCGCAACCGAACGGCGAAACAGTTGCATACGGAGAATAAGCTAGGCAAAGATGGGGTCATCGTCTATGAAGCCTACAACGAGATCGAAGAAGCGGCCTATATCTGTGATGAGATCGAGCGGCTGTTACTCAAAGACGCGCGTTTGGGTCTCGGTGACTTTGCCGTCATGTATCGCACCAATGCCCAAAGCCGTGCGCTGGAAGAGGTTTTTGTGCGTCGCCAGATCAAGCATAAACTAGTCGGCGCTACCCGCTTCTATGAGCGCAAAGAAATTAAAGACGCGCTTTGCTATCTGCGCTTGGTCCACAACCCAACCGACACGGTGGCTATGGATCGTATCATTAATGAACCGGCGCGTGGGATCGGGACCAAAACCTATGCCGCGCTCAAGGAATGGGCGGCGGCGGTGGGCGTCAGTGAATATACCGCGCTCCTGATTCTACGCCACGGTCCCGCTGTTGTCAGCCAAGTGTTGGGTGGGTTATTGCCGGCCACCGCTCACAAACTGCCCGATATGGGCGCGCGCGCCAAAAACGCCCTGAGTGACTTTGCGCGGCTCCTCGAGGGGTGGATCACCCTGCGCGAAGCGGGCCGCTACGAAAGTGTCGCGGATCTGCTCGATCTGATCATGCGCGATGCTGGCTATGTCGATATGCTGCGCGATGGCACCGATGAAGGCGAAGACCGTTTCGCCAACCTGCAAGAGTTGCGGGGCGTTGCTGCCCAATATGTGCCAGGGATGCCTGCTCTGGAAGAGGGCATGACCCCCATCAGCCTCTTTTTACAAGAGGTCAGCTTGGTCAGCGACCAAGATCAGGTCGATGAGGGGGGCGGGGCTGTCACGCTGTTGACCCTGCATACCGCCAAAGGGTTGGAATTTCCCGTGGTCTTTATGGTCGGGCTGGAAGAAGGGATCTTGCCCCATAGCCGTAGCATGGAAAGCAGTGATCCCGAAGATATGGCCGAAGAACGGCGGCTTTGCTATGTGGGGATTACTCGCGCCAAACAGCGGCTCTACCTCATCCATGCCTATCGTCGCAATCTTTGGGGCAGCACCGAGGTGCAGGAAGCCAGCCGCTTTCTCGAGGAGATCCCCGCCGACTTGTTGTCGGGCATGGTGAATCGCCAAGAGCGTAAGCGCACAGCCTATGCGCGTGCCACGACCTGGGGCGATGACGACGAGCGCACTGGTAACCGTTCTGATAGCCGTACCAACACCGGGCGCAACCCCTATAATTGGTCCAGCCAGCGTGATTCGCCGCGTGCTGGCGAGAAAGCAACAGGGGCGTCTAAACAAACCTATTGGTCACCAGAAGAAAATCCACCCATTACCCGGCCAACACGCACCAGCGCCGAAAAAGCCAAAGCGGCAACCGATGGTCGAACCCCTCAATTCAACCGGCGCGATAGCGTGCAACATGGCAAATTTGGCGTGGGCACGGTCATTGAAAGCCAACTCACGCGCGATGACGAAGAAGTGACCATTGCCTTTCCTGGCATTGGGATCAAGAAATTGTTGGTTTCGATGGCTGGCCTCAAAAAGTTATGAGTTCGCTCCTCCGTTCGTCCCCGTGGAGCACAGCCGCCGTGCAACTTTTAGGAACAGGGTAACGTATTGCCAACCAGGTCAGCAAGTCTTCTGCTGGCCTGGTTGTTTGTTCGCTGGAAAGGGCCCGCCGAACTGCTGCCAGCACACTCCCTGTTTTGGCAAACAAAGAGAAGAGGGTGGTAAAATTTGCTGGATATGAAGATATGCAATCAGTAAGCTGATCGTCTACCGCGTCAGGGCAAACGCGAGCTTCGTGATCGCGTCCAGAGCAATCCGGTGGTTAGTAGCGGCTTTTAACCCTGCTTGTTGAGGGTTCGCGATTGCTGGCATACCCCCTGCCTCGATGAACTGCCTCGATGAACTGCCTCGACGAACGATGGCGTTGTTATTATCCTAAAACAGGACAAGAAAGAAAGGTTCTGCTTTGAGCGAGAAGAGACAAGTCTCACCTATCCCCCTTGATTCATCGCTGCCGTCTTCGCCGTTGCATACTTCGCCGCCCTGGAGCTTATCGATCAAAGTAATTGTCGCCGTCACCATCCTTTTGTTGACGGTACTTATTATTTGGCGCTTTCAATCGCTGCTGCCCACCTTGGTCATGGCCTCGATTTTGGCCTATCTATTAAATCCGTTGGTCAATTTAGGCACTATCCGCTTTAATCTCACCCGCGGCATGTCGGTTGCACTCGTCTACATTCTGCTCCTCTTGATTGCTATCGGCGGCGGTATTGGGCTTGGCTTTTTGGCCTTTGAACAAGCCTCCAGCCTAACCACCGATTTCTTGCCCGATTCTTTAGAAGACGCGGCGGCGTTGGTCCAAGCGCAAGTCAACACGCTGACCGCCTTTACCGTAAACATTGGTCCCTATTCATTCAGCCTCGCTAGCTTGCCCACTAGTCTCAACCTGCAAGAATTGGTGCAGCAAGGCGTCGAAATCCTACGCCCGGTCTTTAGCCGTAGTGGTACCTTTGCGGCCCATTTGGCGCAGGCAACGATCAGTACGCTCAGCCTCATTTTTCTGGTGATTGTCATTTCCATCTACTTGGTCAAAGATGCCCCCAAACTCTGGGAGACCATTAGCGATCTGGCCCATCAACCGGGGTATCGCCAGGATGCCGAACGGCTGATCGCCGACTTCACCCGCATCTGGGATGCCTATTTGCGCGGACAGGTGATCCTGGGCTTGGTCATTGGCGCGATTGTGAGTCTCGTGCTATCGCTGCTTGGGGTGCGCTATGCCTTGGGGCTAGGCGTTTTGTCCGGTGTGCTGGAATTCTTGCCGATCATTGGCCCTTTGGTGGGGACTGGTTCAGCCGTCTTGGTGGCCCTCTTCCAAAGCGATACGATCTGGGGCCTACCTTCCTATCAATATGCCCTCCTCATTGCCGTGGTGATGGGCCTGATCCAAGGGCTGGAAAATAATATTTTGGTCCCCCGTATTGTGGGGGATGCGCTGGATCTACATCCCTTGTTGGTGATGATCAGCGTGATTATGGGGGCGTCGCTGGCGGGCATTTTGGGCGCCGTATTGGCCGCACCGGTGGTCGCCACGATCAAATTGTTGGGGAGCTATGCCTGGCGTAAAATGTTGGATCTCCCGCCTTTCCCCGAACCGGCGCCGGCACCACCAGCCTCATCCAAGGACTTTTGGCAACGGCTTGCGCAACTGCGGGGTCGCTTTGCCGGTACTGCTGCACAGCTGCCACCCGAGCAACTTTCGCCCTCGACAAAAATTCCTAATGACGCTACCACGCGCCCAGGAGCAGCCCGGCGTGAACGGCAAAAACGGACAAAAACGAAGCGATAAGCATCACATAACAGGCATGATCGAACGAGGAGTGTACTGCTAATGACAACCCATAAGCTCTATCCCCTAACCTTTGATCCAATTTATAAAGATTATGTGTGGGGAGGCCGTAATTTGGCCGAGAAGTTAGGCCGACCACTCCCCGACGGGATTGTGGCCGAAAGTTGGGATGTTGCCGCCCATCCCAATGGTTCCAGTATCGTCAACAATGGCCCCTTGCAAGGCAACACCCTCGCCGAAGTGTTTGACCTGTGGGGTGAAGATCTGGTCGGGAGCTACAATGAACAAGCCCTGGCATTGGATAAATTCCCGCTCCTGATCAAATTGCTCGACGCCAACCGCTGGCTTTCGGTGCAGGTACACCCGAATGATGAATATGGGCTGGCGCATGAGGGCGAGTTTGGCAAGACGGAGATGTGGGTGGTGCTGGCGGCAGAACCGGGTGCTGAGATTATCTATGGCTTTATGCCTGGGGTGACACGCGAGCAATATGCCCTAGCCGTCGCCGATGGCCGTGCTGCGGATCTGTTACATCGGCTGCCCGTGCAGAAGGGCGATGTAATCTTTGTCCCCGCGGGTGCCATCCACGCGTTGGGGCCAGGCATCATCGTGGCCGAGATCCAACAAAATAGCGATACCACCTACCGTATCTATGATTGGGGACGTCCTCGCCCGATTCATTTGGAACAAGCGCTGGCTGTATTGGACTTTACGATGGTCGAGCCAGGGCCTGCGAAGCCACACACCTTAATTCAGGAAGATGGCCTGCATGTGGAGCGGCTCGCCCTTTGTCCGTACTTTGAGACTGACCGTATTACCCTGCCGCGGGATAATGCCTTCTATGGCCTCTGCGACGGCGCAACGTTTGAACTATGGGCTGTCTTGGAAGGGAAAGCTACGCTTGAGTGGAGCGGCGAACCTCTAACCTTGCAAGGCGTTTCCTGGACGTTGCTTCCAGCCGAGCTAGGCGAGTTCCAAGTGATCGCCGACGAGCGATGCACCCTGTTGCGGGTCATTGTGCCAGAGCCAGGTACGGTGTGAGCAAGGGGTTCCGAACCAAGAAAGAGAATGGGGAATGACAATAGCCAACCAGATCGCTATCCGTCCATTTCAGGCCGCGGATGCCCCAGATCTTGTGGAAATTCTTAAATTAAATGGGCAATATGGATACGCTGCAATCGAGGGCGAGGCGGCGATGAACCGTGTGGCGGCCTGTGATGCGGCCATCTTTCTGGTTGCCGAGACTCCGCATGGTCCCTATGGATTTATTCGCGCGATTTACGATGGCTCGCGTGCGTTAATTCACCTCTTGTCAGTTCATCCTGATGGTCAGCAAAGTGGCATTGGCCAAGCCTTAGTTGACGCGGTTCGGCGTGAATGTGCCCAACGCGGCGCGCCGAGCCTGAGTGTAACGGTCACCGAGCAAAGTGCTGGCTTCTGGGAAAAACAGGGCTTTAAAAGACTCCCTGTATTCTTAATGCTACAAGAATCGATCACCCCTGATGCGCATTAAAAGCAAATATCATAGTTCGATTGGGCAAAGTTTGTCCCATCCCTAACCCTTCCCCGGCCCGGCAAACGCGCGCTGGGTGCTAGTTGAGTGGGCGATCACAGCGGGTGACGATGATGGGTTCGTGTTCGGTGATGATCAGCGTGTGTTCATACTGCGCCGTAAAGGCCCCGGGCCGCGTGACCAATGTCCACCCATCACTCGTTTCTTGGGCAAAATGGGGACCTGTCGAGAGGAAGGGTTCAAGGGTGAGCACCGAGCCCTTCTGGAAACGCCGTCGATCTTTACCACGGCTATAATCGGGAACATGTTCGGGCGCCTCATGGATGTGGCGTCCTACGCCATGGCCAGCCAAATTACGAATAACCGTGAAGCCGTGCTTGCGCGCGACACGATCAAATGCTTCTTGTACATCGGCCATCTGATTGCCAGCTTGCGCGACCTGGATGGCGGCTTGCAGCGCCGCTTCCGTGGCTGTACACAAAGCCTGCAACTGCGGGCGCACCGCACCCACGGGCTGGCTAGCACCGGTATCAGCTACATAGCCATTGAGTTCGGCGGAGACGTCGATGTTCACGAGATCCCCCTCGCAAATACGGCGCGTGCCGGGGATCGCGTGCGCCACCTCTTCATT
Organism: Caldilineaceae bacterium; assembly: GCA_019637645.1. The sequence continues at coordinate 35,289 of JAHBVH010000018.1, read as the reverse complement.
AATGCTAATGCAGGTTGCACCCGGAAAGCCATAAAAGAGTTCGGGCGCGGAGCGTGCCTGATAGCGCGCTAGCTCGGCGCGACCGATCTCATCTAACGCTGCGGTTGTCATCCCAGGGCGAACCGCGGCTTGCATAGTCTGGAGTGTATGGGCAACGATCCAGCCGATCCTTTGTAAGCCGCGAATGTCCTCGTCTGATTGAATGGTCATAAGGCTTCTCGTATTTCGCTTCGCGTGTTGCTCTGGTGTACGTAACCAAGGCTCGGCTACGTACACCAGTAATTTTTTTACTGCTGTTCCTGATCGGTCAACAAGAAATACTCAATGGCATCGGAGAGGGCTATCCAGCTGGCTTCGATGATATTGGTGCTGGCCCCCACCATACTCCAACTCCGTTTGCCGTCGGTGCTATCGATCAAGACGCGCACGACCGCGCCGGTGCCACTTTCGCTGTTGAGAATGCGCACCTTATAGTCTTGCAGGTGGACATGTTCCAGGCGCGGGTAGAACTTTTGGATCGCTTTGCGCAGAGCCAAGTTCAGCGCATTGACCGGCCCATTGCCTTCGGCCACCTCATGAAAGAGATCGTCGCCTACTTTGACTTTGACCGTCGCTTCTGAGAAAAGTCCCCGCCCTGCCCGGTGTTCGACATTGGCGGTATAATCAACCAGGGTAAAGGGTGCTTGGTAATTCTGGCGCTGGCGACGCAGGAGTAGATCGACACTAGCTTCGGCGCTTTCAAAGGCAAAGCCAATGCTCTCCAACTCCTTGATCTGTTGGAGAACCGCGCGCTCTTGTTCGCGGCTGAGCCCCTCTAGCCCAAATTCTTTCCGTTTCACGGCAATGTTATCTTTGCCGCTCAACTCGCTGACCAAAACACGCGTCTCGTTGCCCACCAGCGCCGGGTCTACATGCTGGTAGCTCATGACATACTTGACCACCGCGTTGACATGGGTGCCACCTTTGTGGGCAAAGGCGCTGCTGCCTACAAAGGGCTGATGACTGTCGGGGTGCAGATTTGCCAACTCGGTGACATAATGGCTGAGTTCGCGTAGTTGGCTCAACTTTTCGGCGGGTACGAGATCGTAGCCCATCTTTAGCTGAAGGTCGGGGATGATGCTCACCAGATTGGCATTGCCACACCGTTCCCCATAGCCGTTGATCGTCCCTTGGACATGGTTAGCACCCGTGCGGACGGCTTCCAGGGTATTGGCGACACCGGTTTCGCTGTCGTTATGTGCGTGGATGCCCAGCGTGATGCGTGATGCGTGATGCGTGGCCGACTTGCCCTCTTCGATCCCCAACACGTCACTGCGCACCGTTTGTACTGCTTCGGCCACTTGCCAAGGCAGACTACCGCCATTGGTGTCGCACAGCGTGATGCTATCCGCCCCCCCAATGATGGCCGCCTGCAGGGTGGCAAGGGCATATTCGGGATTGGCGCGGTAGCCATCAAAAAAATGCTCGGCATCATAGACCACTTCGCGGTCATGCGCTTTGAGATAGCGCACTGATTCGCGGATCATGCGCAGGTTCTCTTCGAGCGAAGTCCGTAGTACTTCGGTCACGTGCAGATCCCACGATTTGCCAAAAATTGTAATCACGGGTGTGTTGGCTTCCAGCAGGAGCGCAATTTGTGGATCATCCGCTGGCTGCACATCGGCCTTACAGGTCGAGCCAAAGGCGGCAATCTTGGCGTGTTTGAGCTGTAGCTCATGTTGGGCCCGCTCAAAAAATTCCATATCCTTGGGATTGGAGCCCGGCCAACCCCCTTCGATATAATCCATGCCAAACTCGTCGAGCCGACGGGCAATCTTCAACTTATCATCACAACTTAACGAAACCCCTTCGCCTTGGGTCCCGTCCCGAAGGGTGGTGTCATAGAGAAAAACTCTGGTCATTATCGTTTCCTATTACGTCACTGCTTCCGCAATACTTTCAAAAATCTTATCCGGCCAAATGCCGCGCGCGAGGTCTTCTTTGCGGAAACGACCAGTCTTGACCAGCCAACCCTTCATGCCAAGTAGTTGTGCGCCCCGTACATCACTTTCTATGTCGTCGCCGATCATAGCGACGCGCTCGGGGGGAATGCCTAGATCATCCAGCACCATGCGGAAGTAGGCTCGGCTTGGTTTGCCCACAACTTCGGCTTTGAGTTCCGCTGCATATTCCAGCGCAACGACAAATGGTCCAGCATCCATATAGAGGCCCTGTTCCGAGCGCCACGTCCGCTTTTTGTGGATGGCGATAAAGCGCGCCCCGTGGAGGATCGCTTGTAACGCACGATTGAGGCGGGAGAAGGTAAAGTGTGCTCCCATATCACCCATCACCACAAAATCTGGCTTTTCCTCATCGACATCAAGCCCGGCAAATTCTTGCTGGGCATCGGGCAAAAGCAAGGGATAGTAGCTCTGCGCGTTCTGCTCTTGCAGATAGCGCGCCGCGGCATAGGTTGCTGTAAAAAGTTCCTCTAACTGAATGGGAAATCCCATCGCCTGTAAACGCTCAACCAGCGTATGGCGACAATAGAGCGTGGTATTGGTAATAAAGCGATAGGGAATCCCCCGGGCGCGCAGCGTCTGTAACGCTTCTTGCGCGCCCGGAATCACCTCTGTTCCGCGAATCAATACTCCCTCGATATCTATGAGTAAACCGTCGATGGAGGCCAGATGATCTGTCACAATAAAAACCTTGCTAATAATTAATGGAAAATAAATAATGATGAATAGCTAATAGGGATATGGTGCAACCATTAGCCATTATTTATTCTCCGTTGACAATTAATTATTTCTTAGCCTACATTTTGCAAACCCGCGGCAATCCCGTTGACCGAAAGGGAGATCGCGGCTTGGAGGCGTTCTTTTTCGGCCGCGGGGGGGGTGCCGCGCAGGCGGCGCAACAATTCTACCTGAATATAGTTCATTGGATCAACATAGGGGTTGCGCAGCCGAATGCTCCGTTGCAGCCAAGTTTCGTTATCGAGCAAATTCGACTGCTGGGTAATCTGCAAAATAACCTGTTTGGTCCGATTGAACTCTGCTTCGAGATCGGCAAAGATCGTGGCTTGTAGCTCTGGATCGGCCAAGCTGGCATAGAGCCGGGCAATGGTAATATCGGCCTTGTCTAGCCCTACTTGGACGTTATCCAGCACCGTGCTGAAGAAGGGCCAGGTGCTGTACATTTCGCGTAAAATCAGCAAGCGTGCTTCATCCACGGGCGCGGCGGTTTGCTCTGCCGTCGCGCTAGTCAGCCATTGTTGGAGTGCCGTGCCAACGCCATACCAGCTCGTGAGGTTCACGCGCGATTGAGTCCAGGCAAAGACCCACGGAATGGCCCGCAGATCGCTGATCGATGCCGTACTTTTGCGCCGGGATGGTCGTGAGCCGATGTTAAGAATATCTACATGGCTGATTGGCGTGGTCTGGTAAAAGTATTGCAAGAAATCTGCACTACTGACCAGGCTGCGATATTTCGCGAACGCATTCTGGCTGACTTCATCCATGATTTCAGCCCACAACTGCTCTTGGGCATAATAGGGGCGGCGACCGCTGCTCAGTAGCACAGCATTGATCATCTGTTCCAGATGGCGGTGGGCAATGCTGGCATCATCATAGCGGCTACTGACGACTTCCCCTTGTTCCGTGATCTTGATGCGTCCCCGTACCGATTCCGGTGGTTGTGCCAAGATGGCACGGTTGGCGGGGCCGCCGCCGCGCCCTAAAGTGCCACCACGGCCATGGAAAAGAGTCAACTGAACGTTGAACTCGTCACAGACGCGGGCGAGGTTGCGTTGGGCTTGGAAGAGCATCCAATTGGCGCGTAGATAACCACCATCTTTGTTGGAGTCGCTATAGCCAATCATGATCTGTTGGCGCTGTCCACGCCGCGCCAAGTGCTGCTGATAGGCTTGGTTTTGGAAGAGCGCCGTCATGATCTGGGGGGCAGCCAGCAGATCCTCAATGGTCTCAAACAGCGGTGCAATATCAATTTCCCCAAAAAGGCTAGCATCACGGGCAAAGAGCAAGACCTCTAGCACATTACTGACTTGCGTGGTCATGCTGATGATGTACGTCTGGATCGATTCGGGGCCCATTTCCTGGTGCGCTCGCCGGACGAGGCGGAAGAGTCCCACCGCGGCATTGGTTTCGTCGCTAAAATCGAGGCGCGCGGTCAAGGGCCGTTCGCTCAGGATTTCGCGCTCAAGCAGCGCGACACGCTCACTCTCGGCCATGGCTGCGTATTGTTGACAGAGATCATAGCGCTCCAACACTTCGCTCATTGCGTTGCGATGGCGCTCGGCATGTTGGCGAATGTCCAGGGTTGCCAGGTGAAAGCCAAAGACTTCAGCACTGCGAATCAACTGTTCGAGCCGCCCACGGGCAAGCCGTTCCCCTTTATGGGCGCACAAACTGTCGCGGATGAGATAGAGATCGTTTAAAAATTCCTGTACATTTCGGTATGCACGCGGGTTACTTGGCGTGCCTATGGTGCGTTTATTCCAAGGAATCTCATTTTCGGCACGCGTGGCGCGCAACCGGCGGAAAATCATGATCAACTTTTGGCGATAGGGTTCCAGCCGAAAACGTTCTAACACTTCATGCTCGTGCGTAGGCACCAGGGTAAAGTCATGCTCGATACTATCAAGGAGCGTTTGATCAAAGCCAACGCGTGTTTGGGCACTGCTCAGATGATGATACAGGGCATCGGTTTCAATGTTATATTGCTTGAGCACCGTCTCCTTTTGCTCGCGTAAGGCTTCCTCCGTTACCTCAACCGTAACAAAAGGATTGCCGTCGCGATCACCCCCGATCCACGAACCATACCGGAGAAAGGCGGGTACGGTAAAAGTTTCGCCTGGGTAGGCTTGCGCCAAAGCGCGTTCGAGTTCTTGGTAGATCTGCGGCACCAACTGGAAAAGGGTTGTCTCATAATAGTAGAGCCCTTCACGCACTTCGTCCATCACCGTGGGGCGTCGATCGCGGGTTTCATCGCTCTGCCAAAGCAGCACCACATTTTCACGGATGCGCTGGACCAGGGCATCTTCCTCGGCTGGTAAGAGCGAACGATAGTTCAGATCATAGAGATCCGCCGCAATGGATTTGAGCTTGAGCAAAATCGTCCGTCGTTTGGATTCCGTCGGGTGCGCGGTGAAAACCGGCATAATAAAGAGCTCTTGCAGCAAATCCCGCACTTCTTGCGCGCCCATGCCCTCTTCACGCAGGCGCAAAATTGCATGGGCAATCGTCTCGGACATAGGGACATTTTGCTCATGGGCGCGGCGCGCCCGTTCGCGCAGAATATGAACCCGCTGCTGCTCTTCGGCTAGATTGACCAACTGGAAATAGGTCGTAAAGGCTTTGAGCACCGCATTGGCTTTGGGTAGATCATCAATCAGCGCAGGCACAAGTTGTTGTTCGGCCTGGAGCAAACTTTCTGCTTCGCCACTGCGCCAACGCTTGGCTAGATCGCGAATCTCTTCCTCCAGGTCAAAAATGGCCTGGCCTTCCTGCTCGATGATGGTTTCTCCGAGTAAGTTGCCGAGAAACCGAATGGTAGAACGTAAGCGGTCTTGTGGGTCGATGATCATGGTTGTGTAATGAGAGATTGGAGACTGGGGGACTAGAGACTAGAGACGGGAGCAGAGGCAAATAGCCGGTCTCCCAGTCTCCAATCTCTAGTCTCTAGCTGAATAATTTTTCGACGACCAGATCGCCCATGACCTGAGTACCAACAACTTCACTCCCGGTGTGAGCAATATCAGGCGTGCGAACTCCCTCGTTCAGCACGGCGTCGACCGCGGCTTCAATCGCGTCGGCTTCTTGCTCCAAACCGAGACTATAGCGCAATAGCATGGCGCTGCTGACAATGGTTGCAAGGGGGTTGGCTACCCCTTTGCCAGCAATATCGGGCGCACTCCCGTGGATCGGTTCATAAAGACCCAAAGGCAGCGATTGGCTGTTATAGAGGTCGCCCAGACTTGCTGAGGGCAGCATCCCCATCGAACCCGCCAACATGGCGGCTTCATCCGTGAGAATGTCGCCAAAGATATTGCCAGCAACGATCACATCAAAGCTGGCTGGCCGCCGGATGAGATGCATAGCCATGGCATCGACCAGGACATGCTCGACGGCCAAGTCGGGATAATCGGCGAGAACATCGCTTGCCACTCGCCGCCATAAGCGGCTCGATGCCATTACATTGGCCTTATCGACACTCGCCAGTTTTTTACGCCGCCCCCGGGCCGTTTCGGCGGCTAGGCGCACCACCCGCTCAATTTCGGGCCGAGTGTAGATTTCGGTGTCAAAGGCTTCGTAGCCTTCCTCACCGGCCTCTTTCTTCGGGCCAAAGTAGAGCCCACCGGTCAGCTCGCGGATGACCACCATATCGACGCCTGCCAGTACCTCTTCTTTTAAGGTGCTGGCGCTGAGCAACTGCGGATGCAGCTTGACCGGGCGCAGGTTTGCAAAGAGGTTCAGCGCTTTGCGGATTGCCAGCAGCCCGCGCTCGGGGCGGTCCTTGGCTTTGGGATCGTCCCATTTCGGGCCACCGACCGCGCCTAACAAGATGGCATCGGCCTTCTTACACGCGTCTACTGTTTCGTCGGGCAGACTCGTACCCACTTCGTCGATGGCACGGCCACCCATGAGCTGCTCGGAAAATTCAAATTGATGGTTAAATTTCTGGGCAACCGCGGTCAGCACCTTCCGTGCTTCGCCCGTTACCTCTGGGCCGATCCCATCACCGGCCAAAACGACAATGTTTGCCTTCATGGTTGCTTCTTTCTATACAAATTTAAGTTAATAGGCTGGCTCTGCTTCGTGGGCCGCAATCGCTGCTTCCTTGGATTGGAGATAGCCTAGATCGTCTAACCCGTCGAGTAGACAGATCTTGCGGAAGGCATCGATCTCGAAGCGATGTTGTTGGCCATCGGGGAGAATGACGACCTGATTCTTGAGATCGATGGTAATCTGGGTCTCTGGATCTTCTTCGGCCAGATCGAGCAGCATGTTGACGGTTTCCTCGGGCAGCGGAACCGGAAGCAGGCCGTTCTTGAGGCTGTTATTATAAAAAATATCAGCAAAGCTAGGCGCAATCACCGAGCGAAAGCCATATTCGGTCAAGGCCCAAACGGCATGTTCCCGGCTGGAGCCGCTGCCAAAATTGCGCCCGGCCAATAAGACCTTGGCTCCCTGGTGTTCGGGTTGATTGAGCACAAAATCGGCTTTGGGGCTGCCGTCGGCGTTATAACGCCAACTGGAAAAGAGCCCGTCACCCATGCCCTCTTTGGTCACCGCCGTGAGATAGCGGGCAGGAATGATCTGATCCGTGTCTACATTTTCTGCCCGTAACGGGGCGGCAGTCGCATTCAACGTTTTAAAAGGTTCCATTCAATAAGTCCTCTACATTTGCGCAAGCATCACTTTGGGCAGGTATCAAGCGGTCAAAACTGCATACATCTCATCACGTTCGCGCCAAGCGAGATCGAAATCGCCATAAGCTACACGGAGAGGCGATCCCCTAAATTCTGGATCGTGTAGATAAATATGTTGTTGATCAAAGCCAATCACGACGAGAGCATGGTCCGTTATATCGTTACGGTAAGGCAACTCTGCTGTCTTTACAAATACAATGCATGGTTGGTCGCTCCGTATGTGGTTCAATAAACTAGCTATGGTACCACGTTGGTATTGTACAGTCACACCTATACGCACCAGATTCGTAATCTTGGAGGAGGGCGTTCCTACCATGGGAATGACTTCTAATACTGAAACCAAGCGACGGTACGCAACTGGTTTGCCAATATAATTCAACACCATTGCTGTACAGGCTACTAGGCATTCGCCCGTACGCTGTTGCTGAACGAACTCGACGGGCAAGATCAGGCTTGCCTGGTTACTCATCGTCATCTTCTGGTAGTTGTGCCAACTTTGCGCGTGGAAGATGTTTTGCAATAAATTCCTCTGGCACTTTCATTTGACCAGGGATATACGGCGGCAGGATAGCAGCTTTTTCTTGTGCACAGCGAATGATCTGTTCTTTGCGTTCGTCTTTGCTATCCATCGTGCCACTATATACATCAACATCGATCAACCCGACCGTTCCTACAATACCAATCGGCGATGCCGTATAGATCGCGGGCACGCGCCACACCGCACGTTTCCCATCGACGATGAGTGTCGGTGGATCTGCATGCATCATATAGCTGACATGGTCGAGCAGCCAGCGATTGACCTTGCGCCGCGCTTCTTCGGCGGTCACCTTGATCTCAATTGACTGCTTGAGATCAATCTCTAACCGACCCCGTTCAGGAATGGGTACATTTTCAACTATAATCGTCATGGCTCACCCTCAAACGGAAGGCAGATTGGAGATAGTGGCTGGCTGAAATATCCAGCCGTGAAAGCCTACTTCCAACCTACCATCCGGTCAACCTACAAAATTTCGCGCACGTCGATGACTTTGCCATTGACCGCCGCCGCCGCCGCCATGATCGGGCTCATGAGCAAGCTACGCGAGCCAGGGCCTTGGCGACCTTGGAAGTTGCGATTGCTGGTGCTGGCGACATATTTGCCCGCACCGGCTTTGTCATCGTTCATGGCGAGACACATGCTGCACCCCGCCCCGCGCCATTCAAAGCCCGCTTCGCTAAAGATGCGATCCAACCCTTCGGCTTCGGCTTGCGCTTTGATGGCTTTGGAACCAGGAACCACCAATGCCTGAACATTGCTCGCCACTTTGCGCCCTTTGACCACATGGGCGGCTTCGCGCAGATCTTCGATCCGGCTGTTGGTACACGAGCCAATAAAGACGACATCGACTGGCTGACCCTGGAGCGGCTGGCCTGGTTTCAAGCCCATATACTCCATGGCGCTGAGCAAGCTGCGGCGCTCGGATGGATCTTCCAACTCTTCGGGCAAGGGAATCCGGCCCGTCACCCCGACGCCTTGGCCAGGGTTGGTGCCATAGGTGACCATCGGTTCGAGTTTGGCGGCGTCTAGGTGCAATTCGCGGTCAAAGGTGGCATCCGCATCGGTGGTGAGTGTGCGCCAATAGGCGACGGCTTTCTCCCACTCGGCTCCCTTGGGCGCATAGGGGCGGCCTTGGATATAGGCAAAGGTGGTTTCATCGGGCGCAATCAAACCCGCCCGCGCGCCGCCTTCGATGCTCATGTTGCAGATGGTCATCCGATTAGCCATACTGAGGTTGCGAATGGCGCTGCCGCGGTATTCAAAGACATAGCCCGCGCCGCCGCCCGCACCATTCTTGGCAATAATCGCCAAAATAATATCTTTGGCGGTAACACCAAAGCCCAACTCCCCCTCGACATTGATCGCAAAGGTCTTGGGCTTCTGTTGCAGCAGGCATTGGGTGGCGAGGACATGGCCCACTTCGCTGGTGCCAATGCCAAAGGCGAGCGCACCAAATGCCCCATGGGTGCTCGTGTGACTATCCCCACAGACAATGGTCATACCCGGTTGGGTGACACCCATTTCGGGGCCGACCACATGGACAATCCCTTGGACATCGCCTTCAATATCCCAAAGAGTGACGCCAAAGTCTTCACAGTTCTGGCGTAGGGTGCGCACTTGGGTCGCTGCATCGCTCGGCCACAGTTCAATCCCTACGCCAATGCGCGTTGGAATGGCATGATCCATCGTCGCAAAGGTTTTGTCGGGGCGGCGCACCGGTAGACCGCGCTCGCGCAACATGCCAAATGCCTGGGGTGATGTGACCTCATGAATGAGATGAGCATCAATATAAAGCACCGCGGGTGCCCCCTCATCTTGGGCGACCACATGTGCATCCCAGACCTTTTCAAAAAGTGTCTTTCCCACAATGATTCTCCTGAACTAAATGCTTGGGTAATGGGTGATTGGGTAATGGAACATCCAACGTATGGAGCCCATCACCCAATCACCTTCTCTTCTTCCTCTAGCTTCCCCGAACCCTCGGTGGCTGATTCAATGGCGACCACATTCTCCCGCGGCGCGACATACCAAAAGAGCTGGCGTTGCGCTTCCCAATCACTGAGGATCGTGCGCGCCCGTTGGGAGCCCGTCTTTTCTAGATGGATCGTAATCAACTCTTTGAGCGCTTGATCATCTGTATCGCGTAGGCGGCGGACTGCAATCAACTCTGAATTATACCGCCGTTCAAAGCTGTCGCCAATATCATAGACATAAGCGCGACCGCCTGTCATCCCTGCCCCAAAGTTGCGGCCCGTTTCGCCCAATACAACGACCGTGCCACCGGTCATATATTCACAGCCATGATCGCCAATGCCTTCGATCACCGCCAGGGCACCGCTGTTGCGGACGGCAAAGCGCTCCCCTGCACAGCCCGCGGCAAAGAGGCGGCCACCGGTCGCGCCATAGAGCACGGTGTTGCCCATAATCACGTTGCGGTGGGGCACAAAGCGGGCGTCTTCGTGGGGGCGAATCACAATCTCGCCGCCGCTCATTCCTTTACCCACATAGTCTTGGGCCTCGCCATAGAGCCGCAAACTAAAACCATTGAGCGCAAAGGCCCCAAAGCTTTGCCCCGCTGAACCCGTAAAGGTAATCTGAATTTGACCGTCGGCGAGCCCTTTGTCACCATAGCGGAGGGCTAATTGGCCTGCTAATTTAGCGCCAACACTCCGTTGCGAATTATCAATCTTGTGGGCCAACCGCACTGTGGCGTCCGGGTTGACCCGCAAACTGGCCAATACTTGTTCAACAATATAATCGCCGATGGTGTTGTGAGCCGGGGGTTCGTTGCTGGGTAGCACATTGCGCCGCGCACTGCCTGTATCGGGCACATAGAGCAAGGGAGCCAGATCCATAAAGCCCGCTTCCCGATCAAAGACGACCTGCTTGAGCATTTCGGGATGACCAATGATTTCGTCCAGGTTGCGATAGCCGAGTTCTGCCAGAATTTCGCGAACTTCTTCCGCAATGTGGGTCAAGAAATGAATGACCATCTCTGGCGTGCCATCAAATTTTTGCCGTAACTCGGGATCTTGGCTGGCGACGCCAACGGGGCAGGTGTTCTTGTGGCAGACGCGGGCCATGATACAACCTTCGGCGATCATGACACTGGTGCCAAAGCTATATTCATCGGCCCCTAGCATCGCCGCCATGACCACATCGCGGCCCGTCGCCAAGCCGCCGTCGGTGCGGACTTTGACGCGGTGGCGTAACCCATTGGCCAAGAGTGTTTGGTGCGTTTCGGCCAGCCCAATTTCCCAGGGTAGCCCCACATACTTGATACTGCTCAGCGGACTGGCCCCAGTGCCCCCATTGTGGCCGCTCAAGTGGATCACATCAGCATAGCCTTTAACCACACCGGTTGCAATCGTGCCCACGCCCATTTCGGCCACCAGTTTCACGCTGACCTTGGCCGCGGGATTGATCGTCTTGAGGTCATAGATCAACTGGGCGAGATCCTCAATGCTATAAATATCATGATGGGGTGGCGGGCTGATCAAGGCAACGCCCGGGGTACTATGGCGCAACACCGCGATCTCTGCCGTGACTTTGTGCCCAGGCAATTGGCCCCCTTCGCCCGGTTTGGAGCCTTGTGCCATCTTGATCTGTAGCTCTTCGGCACTCATCAAGTATTCTGGCGTGACCCCGAAACGGCCCGAGGCGACTTGTTTGATCTTGCTGGCGCGCTCGGTAAAGTAGCGATCTTTGGCCTCGCCCCCTTCGCCACTATTGCTCAGGCCACCAATGCGGTTCATGGCAATCGAAAGCACTTCGTGGGCTTCGGGGCTAAGCGCGCCCAGGCTCATGGCCGCTGTGCTAAAACGGCGGAGAATCCGATCAACGGGTTCCACCTGTTCCACGGGAATCGACGGTCGCCATTTCTGGAAATCGAGCAGGTGCCGCGGGGCTAGCTTCATGCCGCGCATAAGATCGCGGTACGCCGTATAGTTGGCTTTCCCCGCTTCGGGCGTTGGGGCGCGCACCGCTTCGTGAAGGGCATGGACCACTTGCGGGCTCCACTCATGCAATTCACCACCCCGGCGCGATTTGAACAACCCCCAGGTTTCCAGCTTCAAAACCTTGGGTAGCTTGGCCGGATAGGCTTTCTGATACCAGGCCAAGACATCTTCGGCAATACTTTGGTAGCCAATGCCGCCCAACAAGCTGGGCGTGTCGGTAAAGGCCGTGTCAAGCAACTCCGCGCCGATCCCCAGTGCTTCAAAAATTTGGGCACCGCAATAACTATCCAGTGTGCTGATGCCCATCTTGCTCATGACTTTGAGCAAGCCTTTGTCCACGGCTTTGACAAAATGGTTATAGGCTTGGACAAGGGTGATGCCGGCCAAATGGCGACCTTCAGCTACCATTTCGTCGATCGTTTCATAGATCAAGTACGGGTAGACGGCATTGGCGCCATAGCCAATGAGCGCAGCAAAATGGTGGACATCACGCGGCTCGCCACTCTCGATAATCAGACTGGTGCTCATGCGCATGCCTTGGCGTATCAGGTGGTGATGAACCGCACCAATGGCCAGGAGCGAAGGGATGGGTAGCCACTGTTGGTCAGCTTTTTTGTCACTGATGATCAACAAGCGCGCCCCGGCGCGTACTGCCGTCTCGGCCGCTAGACAGAGTTGCTCCACCGCGGCGCGCAAGGCTGTGCCTTCGTCGGTAGTAGGGGGGTGCTGCCAAAGCGCGTCAATGGTGGCGGCCTGAAACTCCGTTTCGGGCATGGCCCGCAGCCGGGCAATCTCCACCGGCTTGAGCAGTGGTGAGCGCAATTCGATCAAGCGCGTCGCTTCGGGCAATTCGGTCAAAAGGTTGGCGCGTTGACCCAGCAACATGCGCAAACTCATGACCGTTTCTTCGCGTAGTGGGTCGATGGGGGGATTGGTCACCTCGGCAAAGCGCTGTTTGAAATAGTGAAAGAGGGGACGCGGTAAGGCGCTCATCCCTGGCGGCGGCGTATCATCGCCCATGGAACCAACGGCTTCCTTGGCATCGGTGATCATGGGGCGCAACACAACGACCAACTCTTCGCTGGTAAAGCCAAAGCCCATCTGGCGTTGGGCCAGCAAGGTGGCGCTGGAAAGCGCTTCTGCCGAGGCGTTCGCCGTATGACCGTTGCGCCCCTCTGCGCCATCGGCACTACCCTCACTGGCCGCGCGCCATCCATCCTGGGCAACCCGTTCGGCCAAACTGACCAAGTTCTCCTTGACCCACCGATCATAAGGTCGTCGTGTCGCAAAGTGTTGGGTGATCTCTTCGTCCTTGAGGATCACCCCGCGTGCCGTATCGACACAGAAGATCTGCCCTGGCCCCAAGCGGCCCTTTTCGGTCACCCGCCCTTCGTCATAATTCACCGCGCCAACTTCGCTGGCGCTAATCACAAAGCCATTTTCTAAAACCACATAGCGCGCCGGGCGCAACCCATTGCGGTCGAGAATGGTGCCCACCACGCGACCATCGGTAAAGGTGACCGCGGCTGGCCCATCCCAAGGTTCCATCAAGGCGCTATGGTATTGGTAGAAGGCGCGGCGCTCGCTACTCACTTCACCCGTGCCGACCCCTTCCCAAGCTTCGGGCATCATCATCAACAGCCCATGGCGGATATCGCGCCCACTACGCACTAAAAGCTCCAAGCCATTGTCGAGTTTGCCGCTATCGCTGCCGGGCTGCCAAAGAACTGGGCGGAGCAGTGCTTCGTTGCCAGCCCAAACGGGATGCGCAAGGTCACTTTCCCGCGCGCGCATCCAATTTTCATTACCTTGGAGGGTGTTGATCTCCCCATTGTGACAGAGCAAGCGGAAGGGTTGGGCGCGCTCCCAGGTGGGGAACGTATTGGTGCTATAGCGCTGGTGAAAGACCGCAATGGCGGTTTGATAATCTTCGTCGCTCAGATCCGGATAGAAGTGGGCCAGCTCTTGGGCGAGCACTAACCCTTTATAGACAATGGTGCGGCTGCTGAGGCTGGCAATATAGAGCCGTTGAACCCCTTTTTCTTGGGCACGATTGACAATCGTCTTTCGCACCAGATAGAGCAGCCGTTCAAATTCATCGCCCGCGGCACAGGCTTCTGGGGTGCGACGCAGAAAGACTTGCTCCATCCACGGGCGGGTGCTTTCGGCACGGCGACCGAGCGCGGTGTCAATGACCGGCACGGAGCGGAAGGTCAGCACTTCTAGCTTAAATTCGGCACAGACTTCTCGAATGACTTCTTTGGCACGCCAACGATCGGCTTCGTCTTGCCGGAATAAATAGAGTTGCCCCACGGCCAGATCCCCAACAGGGGGCAGGTCGCAGCCAATGCGCTGTAATTCACGGTTGAAAAATTCATAGGGCAATTGGGTCAAAATCCCCGCGCCATCCCCCGTTTTACGATCATCGGCCACGGCCCCGCGGTGCGCATGATTGGCGAGGGCTTCTAGGCCCATTTGTAGCACGCGGTGGCTACGGCGGCCTTCAATATGCGCCACAAAACCAATCCCACAAGCGTCATGTTCAAAGCGTGGATCATAGAGCCCTTGTTTGGCGGGCAGGCCACTTTGTTCGTGCATCAATAGTGCTGAACCATCACGCTTACGCATAGATTTCTCTCCTTCTACGACAGATGCGCCTTTCCTTGGCTGCCGCGCGGCAAACGCAAGGATCAAAAGTGCAATAGGGCAGGCAACAATCATACTCAGATGACCGAGTTTTTGTTGCCTGTGACAAGCGGCTAACAATCGATTCAACACACTCGGAGACAAAAGCGCCTGACCGGCTAGGGTGCAATGCGTTTGATCCGGTTACAATCGACTGCGAATGGGCGCATCATTGCGTAGGGGATCTCATCAGTGAATCATCTTCGTCGCTGAAGAACCAGGCTGACTAAAAATTAGAGCGAACCGGAAGAATATGGAGCGGTAAATGGTTAAGGCGAGATGGCTTGTTACCTGATTCTTCACCATTCACCATGTAAACTCTATCCCCGATCATCAGGAAAAATATCATAAACATGACGCGGTTTGCGTTTCTGTTTTTTTACTTTTGGCGGCTGAGATTGGGATATGGGCTTGGTTGGATGGCGTCGCCCTAAGCTGCTGATCAGGGCTAAGAGCACTGCGGCCACCAAGATCACGCTAAAGGCGACGGCAATACTATTCGTATAGATAAACTGCCAGATGACTGTCGCGGCTGGAAAGCTCGTTAACGATGGTGTCACTGTCGGCGCGATCGTTGCCGGAGTGGTGGCGGTTGATTCGTTGAGCAGCGCCGCTACGGTGAGATCGCCGCTGGCTAGCCTAGCGGCCACCTGCGCACTAGGTGCTGGCGACGCCGTGGCTAGATAGTTGGTCAGCTCACTCAGCTCTTCGGCGGAAAGGCGATTGACCAGCCGAACGAAATTCCCGCCAGCAAAGGTGGTTAGGGTCGTAAGCGCTGCCTGGTCTAGTGGCGCTACCTTGTTGGCTAGCTCGACACTCTCCAGGTTCAGCACCGTGCGGAGCAATTCGGGGGTAAAGTCGCTGGGTGCTTTCGCTTGGTATAACTCCAATTCAACCAATTTTGGCAGGCGATCCCCGGCCAATTCTGCCCAAGCCAACGTGGTTGAGGCGGATTTGGTGGCGGCCAACAAGGTGAACGCGGCCTCTGGTAGGACCAGCAGCTTTTCAAATTGACCATTATCAATGGCCTTTTCCAGTTCGGCGCGGCCCAGATTGTCCATAAAGGCATTGACCAAACTCACTAACTTTCCCACCTGATCCAGTGGTGTGTAGTTGAGAATGTCCTGAAAAGTCGCGTCATCTTGCGCCAAGGTGCAGACCGCACGGTTCGTATCACAGAAACGGTTCCAATCTTCCACCAAGCTGACCGCAATCTCGAGCGAGACAATCGACACTTCTTCGGGCAAACCATCTTTGATCGAATCGGATACTTCTTGGCGGATCTTGGCTTTGACTTCCTCACTTTGCAGGGCGTCCTGAATCTGAGGGAGCGCGCCATTGCCCCCCTCCCAGAGATCCCAGACAATCAAGCCCAAGCCGATGACCCAACCGGCCACCGGAATGAGCGAGGAGCCAGCCTTGCCGATGATCCGCCCCACGATCTTGCCCGCAACCCGTTCGGCAATCTTTTCACTCAGTTTAACGGCAATCCGCCGTGAAAGCTCAGTGACAATAATGACCCCGACGCCACCGAGTGCCTTCTGATGAACATCCAAGGCACTCACATCGACATCGCTTGTCGCTTGCACATTGACAGTGCTGACTTCGGTGCTGACCTTGTCTTCAAAGGCGCTAAAGAGGGTTCCCGAATACTTGTCGCCTACATAGGCTTTCATACAGAGAAAGGCTGCCGAGGCGGCACGGGCAAAGTCGGCTTCGATCTCTTGCGAGATCTCTTGGGCGATCGCCGTAGAAAGCTCATTGATCGTGGTATGGAAGCTCTCCGAGCCAAAAGCATCATTGGCAATTTGGGTGGCAAACTCTTCGGCCTTGTCGGCAGACCAGCCCGACCACAAGCGGCTCCAATAGCCTTCGCTCGCATAGACCTGATCGACGGCGCGTTTCACCTCGCGGTCAATGGCATCATCGACCCGCAAGCCCACCCATTGGCGCATGACAATCGCATCGATATTGATCCGCGTACTCTGATCAGCTAATACCTCGTGGGCGACCTGTTCAATCTCGGCGCGCAGCCGATCCTGATCCACGGTGCTACAGTCCCCAAAGGTGTAATCGGCGGTACCTCCTTGGGCAGAGACATGGATGGGCAATTGCAGCCATAGGATGGTGGCAACTAGAAAAGCCGAAAGGAGTTGGGTGATTTGTTTCTTGGGCAACGGACTACTTCTCCTGGCGCGACTTTAAGCAAACGATCTTCAAGCTTGCGCCTGCTGTACGACTTGGCCTGTGCTGAAACTTGGCGCGTATTGCTTCAATCAAGGTCAGCTCTGTGGGCGGCGGCGGAAGCCATTGCCATAGACAACGACCTCGACCCCCCCCTCCACCACTGTTGGATTGGCGATCTTGACACCGATCACGCCATCATAGCCTTTGCCTTTGGCTTTGGTTTCCAGATCGATCAGGGCCTGACCAACGGTTTTGTCGATCAGCTTCTCATAGTGGCTCATGCGTCCGCCGACCAGATTACGAATATTTTCACGAATGTCATTGACAACATTTGCGGCTGTCACCGAGACAACATAGAGTAATTCCCCAATCTCGACATCTTGCGCAGATGGGTAGTGATCCAAGCTAATTAACACGACTTTACCTTCCAATGTAGCTTTCCATAGGCGTACCGCCTATGCCAATTTATCTGCCAAATAGACGCGTAAGGGGACTAAAGAGCCAACCAATTAAGCTCAATAGAACACGTAAAGCAATGAGGGCCAGCACAACTGCCCCGGCAGTGACCAACGCACTCTGCCCCATACCATATTTAAACAAGAAAAGTCGCCAAGAGACCTGACCAAGCAATACCTGGCCTGCATCGGCAAAGGCCGCTGTGCCTTCTTTGGATGAGAGCAGGAAGGGCAGCGCTTGGTCGAGATTGGTGCCAGGGTTGGCTAGATATTCGCGCAAGGCGGGATCTTGCAGGTGGCTAACAGTGGTCGGATCACTGATAATGCGGGCCACCAGTTGATTGACCTGATTTTGGCTCAGGGTTGGTAAATAACTAGCCAATGCTTCTAGATCCGTTGGCTCCACTTGGGCGGCTAGCGCGGCCAAGTTGCTCGTTGAAACGGCCAACAAAGGGCGTAGCGTATCCGGTGTAAGCAACGCGAGCTTCTGAATCGCGACCTTATCATTAACCGCCAGCAACTTCGTTAATAAGCTCTGATCAAGGGCGCCAGCGGGTTGATGCTTATAGAGCTCATTGGCAACCACTTGGTCGAGTAGATTCCCGGCGGCATTGGCCCAATCGAGCGCATCCTGCAAGGAACCGCTGTTATTCACGATCTGAAAAGCTGCTTCGGGTTGCGCAAAAACTTGGGCAAAGAGACCGCTGTTGACCGCTTCTAGCAGGCCATCGCGGCCCAAGGCTGGTAAGGTCACGCCAACCAGATTGACCAGCTTGGCTAGGTCAGCGGGGGTCGCTTGGGCATTGAGCAAGGCGCGGAAATCGGCGTTTTCGCTGGATAACTCTAATACTTGGCGGATGTTGCGTTTGACATCGCGCCATTGGTTGAAGAGCTGGTTGGAAATATCGCGTGCCACTTGGGGTAGTTCACGCCGTAGCTCTGGCTCAATCGCCGCAGTGATCTCATCGCGAATCCCGCGTTTGACCTCCTCGGATTTCAAGGTCTCTTGGATCTGTGGCAAAGCTCCGTCGCGGCTACTGTAGAGATCATAGGCGATCATGCCTGCGCCTAATACCCAACCAGCAATCGGAATAATGGTGGAGCCAGCTCGGCCCAGAATGCGCCCCACAATCCGGCCTGCCACCCGTTCGGCAATGGTCTCGCCAATCTCAACCATAATCCGTCGGCTCACCTGGGCGACAATGATGACGCCGATCCCACCCAACGCGGTTTTGTGTTGCCCAATGACCGAGAGCAAACCGGCGTCGAGATCTTCATCCCCGCCAAAATTCACATTTTCGGTGGCGAGCTGCACCTGCTCTTCAAAGGCGCGTACCATGGCCCCCGAATAGTTGCCACTGATGAAGGTTTGCAAACAGAAAAAGGCCGCCGAAACTGATTGGGCGGAGAGGAGCGCAATTTCACTCGAAATTTCCGCCGCCACTTCATGGGATAACTCACCGATTTTGTCTTGAAACGCTTCGGATTCAAAGGTGTAATTTGTGACCGATCGGGTTAATTCGGCAGCGGTCTCGGCAGACCAACTGGAGAGCAGCTTATTCCAGTAATCGGCTTCCCCTTTGACCCGTTCAACGGCGCGGTCGACTTGCGCGTCGATGACCGTATCAAGCTTAAGTTCGCGCCACTGGGAATCGACAATGCGCCCAATGTTGATCTGGGCGGCGGCTGCCGTAACCACCTCTTGAGTAATCGAGTTGAGCTCTTGTTGTAGCGAATCTTCGTTAACATTATCACAATTTTGGAGCGTATCATCAGTGGACGTTATTTGTCCTGTTGGCGCCGCCCAAAGGGGTGTGGGCGGTAGCGACAGCCCCAAGACGATCAGCAGTGCAACGAAGGATTGACATGCACGCTGGAGACGTGGTCTAAATTGGATCATGGCTACTCGTTTTCTGACCAAAGAAGGGTGATTGGGCTCACTGGCGAACGTTGGCTTGTCTGAATGAATTGTCGAAGCTGTTGCAAAAACAAATAATCACGCCACACTTGTTCGGTGTCGCGGAGCGCTGACAAACCGTTCCTCTCTCTCACCCTTCTCTGCCGCTTGCAAAAACTGGGGATCGAGCGTGCCAATCGACACCTCTTTCCCCAGTTGCATCCTTGCAAATATCGTTGGTCTGCTTAGGCCGTGACTGGTGCTGCCATCGTTGGTAGCTGCGTGTCGGCAGCAATATCCACACTAGAACTTTCCTGATCGAGGGTACTCAGGATCTTATTAAGCGCTTGCATATAGGCTTTGGCACTGGCAACAATAATATCCGTATCTACGCCACGCCCGCTGAAGAGGCGGCGGCGCATGCGTCCCTGGGCCGTTTGGCTATAGCCGCGGCTCTCGGGCATCTCGAGCCGAATGGTCACATCGCCATTGGCATCCATGCCTTCGGTGATCGCTTGGACGAGAAATTCGGCCAGGTGATTCTCTACCTGAATAATGCGGTTGATCCCTTGGTAGACGGCATCCACTGGCCCCGTGCCAAAGCCCGCTTCGGTGATCTCCTCACCCGTTTTGTTATTGCGCAGGGTGACAACCGCCGTCGGGATCACATTGTTGCCACATTGGACCTGCAACTGGAGCAGTTCCCATGTCTCCACCGGTTGATAGATCTC
Organism: Caldilineaceae bacterium; assembly: GCA_019637645.1. The sequence continues at coordinate 15,405 of JAHBVH010000018.1, read as the reverse complement.
GTCACCCACCAAGGCTTCCAAATCGGCATCGGTGACGGTCTTCTTCTTATCGGCCAACTCTTTGAAGCGTTTGAAGATCTCTTTCAACTCTTCGTTGTCGAGATGATAGCCCATCCCCTCTAACTTGGTGCGCAACGCATTGCGCCCACTGTGTTTGCCCAAAACCAACTTGCTTTGGTTCAACCCAATGGCCGAGGCGTCCATAATTTCATAGGTACGCTTATTTTTCAACATGCCATCTTGGTGAATCCCGGCTTCATGGGCAAACGCATTGGCCCCGACAATGGCCTTGTTCGGCTGGATGACAATGCCGGTATAGCGGCTGACCATGTCACTGGTGCGGTGGATTTCGTGGGTGACAATGTTCGTCTCTAGCGCAAAGACCGGCTTGCGCGTATAGAGTGCCATGACGGTCTCTTCCAAGCTGGTATTGCCCGCCCGTTCGCCAATGCCGTTGATGGTCACTTCCATCTGGCGAGCGCCCGCTTGAATGCCCGCCAAGGTGTTGGCCGTAGCCAAGCCGAGGTCATTATGACAGTGGAGGCTGAAGATCACATCTTGGCCGCCGGGGACATTGTCGCGCAGGTGTCTAATCAGCGCACCATACTCTTCTGGCGTGGTATAGCCCACGGTGTCGGGAATGTTGAGGGTCGTCGCCCCAGCCTTGATCGCCACTTCCAAGACTTGGACCAAGAAATCGGGATCGCTGCGTCCTGCATCTTCCGGGCTGAACTCGACATCTTGGCAGAGGCTACTGGCATATTGCACCATGTCACCCACGGTTTCCAGCACATCGGCGCGGCTCATGCGCAGCTTATGCTCCATGTGAATGTCGCTGGTCGCCAGAAAGGTGTGGATGCGCGGGCGTACGGCGCCTTGGACTGCTTCCCAGGCTTTATCAATATCATTTTTATTGGCACGCGCCAACCCTGCAATAATCGGCGGCGCGATCACGGTGCCATCGCTCCCTTGGCGCGCCCGGCGTCCTACCGAATGGGCGATCAGTTTAACCGCTTCGAGATCGCCAGGGCTGGCGGCCGGAAAACCGGCTTCCATAATATCTACGCCTAGGCGAGCTAATTGTTGCGCAATATCTAGTTTTTCTTGCGTGTTGAGGGTGGCACCGGGGCTTTGCTCGCCATCGCGCAGGGTTGTGTCGAAGATGACCACCGTCTTGCCGTTGGCGATGGCGCGGGCATGGGCGCGGATGTCGTGGATCGCAAACTGAGTGACATCGACATCATCTACGGCGGGTTCTTCGGTTACAGGGGCAGTGCCGTTGGCGGCTGTCCCGTTCTGGGCCGTTGTCATTGGGCAACTCCTTGCAGGGGTGATGAAATGGATTGAATCGTATTGATTGTCATATCGTCCAAAGAAGGCTGGCTGTGGCTAAGCGCAGCAAGACCATCGTCCATTGTCATCACCCCCTTTCCCGCCTTGATCACGGTTTTGCGCCGCTCAAGCAAACAACTGAATCACGTACGACGATGTCGCCTGCTGTAGGTACGACCATGCTTCATCTTCCTCTGGACGCAACCAGTCTTCTGTTAAAGCGGTCTGGCTTAGTAACGCTGTTGCTGAAATTTCTGCAACGGGTTCATCAAGAATCGTAACCAGTGCGCGGCGGGTGGTTAGGATAGAAACGGGCTGCAAAATACGAACAAAACCCGATGGATCAATAATCGCTTCTACCGTCCTGTGCATAAGTTGCCGCCCGTATTGATTTCTAGTTACCCAACCAGCGCAATATCGACCGAGGGACGCATTTCGGCGCAGACGGCCAGGACTTGGTGAATGCTGTTGTTCACAAAACTGTCGAACAACTCTTCATCGACCTGATTGCCCTGATCCAACGCGGTGAAGGTCTGTTGCATAAAGATATAATCGAAGCGCGGGCCCCATTTGCGGGTTCCCAAGCGGGCCGTGGTGGAGCAGTTGTCCACCATGTACGCAACCCCTTTATAATGCATGTAGGGGTTCAAGGAATCTACCGCTTCGATAATCGATTCGTTGGCGATCTCGGAATAGGGATGGCCCATCTCCTTGAGCAGATCGACTTGGGCCATCATTGTGGCAATATACACGCCCGCCGTGACAGGGTTGATGGGCGTCTTGTCCGGTTGGCGGTTGGCGCGTACCTTTACACCGACTTGCCACATTTCGGTGCCATCGATCTTCCCCATGGGGTAGCGTTGATGGCGGCGATTGGCCTCGATCACGCTGCGAATTTCATTGCCCGAGGCCACTTCGGTGTAGATCTCCATGAGGATCTCATAGGCCGGGTGATAAGCCGCCGAATAGGCCCGGCGGAAGAGATCTTGGCCGGCTTCGTCTAGGGCTTCGTAAACCGACAAAATGCCATTGCGGGAGATCATGTGGCTGATCGGCCCTGTGATCGACTCCACCGCGTTGGTGAAGGCTTCTTCATGGGATTGACCGTGGGCGATAAACCAGCGGTAGAGGCTCTCGACAATGCCATGGACGGCCCCTAACAAAATGCCGCGTTCGCCGAAAATGTCCGATTTGTATTCCGACTCCATGGTGGTCTGGAAGGTCCACGGCGAGCCCAAGGCAACCGACCAGCCCAGGGCAATGTCGGTGGCTTTGCCGTCAACATCTTGGTGAATGGCAAAGCTGGAGTTAATCCCTGCACCATTGACTTCTTTGCCCTGTTCGTAGAGGCGACGGACCGAAGGGCCCATGCCTTTGGGGCAGACAGCAATGACATTGATGTTCGCCGGGAAAGAAGCCCCAATGCTTTGGAGATGGCCCAGCAAAAAGCCATGGGAAAGGCCCAAGGTCGCGCCGGGGCGAATGGCCGCAAAAATTTCCTGGTAGTCTTGGGCTTGGGCGGCATCCGCAATGAGCAACAGGATCAGGTCCGACTCAGCAATGACCGCATACATTTCGCCGAGGGTGCCATTGGCCGCGGTAAAGCCAACTGCTTCGGCCTTTGCAATAGAGGGAGAGCCAGCCCGTAACCCGATTTTGACTTTAATATCGGTGCCGACGAGCGAATCGCGCAGATTTTGCGCTTGCGCTGGTCCTTGGGAAGACCAACCGAGTACGCCAATTTGTTTGATGCCCGCAAAGGCTTTGGGTAACAGGGGGAAGAGGTGGCGACCACCCCGCACAACATATTCTTCTGTGTCGCCAATTGTAATCTTTTCTTTGGTAAAGATGTTGGTCGTAAAATCCAGATTCATGGTGCTGATTCCTATTGCACTTCTTTTGCGTTGAGAAAAGTCATCATCCGGCGCAAATTTTTGCCGATCGATTTCTGTGGTTGATTTTGTCAATTGGCTAGGCGTTACGCATTTGCATAAGACCTGCCAGGCTTTCAAAACCTGACAGGTTTCTAGGCATACCGGCCAACTGCTAGCTACCTGGCTACTTACACTACCTCATTGTCTATCAATAGCAATTTTGGCCCACTATTATAGCATACTTATACGCCGCCCGTAGAAAAACGTTTGGCTTCCTCAACACTACCCTGACCATTGGCAACGGCGCGCCAACCGGCAATGCTGGGTCGGTGGCGATGGGCACCACCGCGTGCCATGGCTACCGGGCCGGTGCGCACCATCTCTTGGATTTCAAAATTTTCTAAGAGTTCGATCAAGGCATCCACGCGCTGCTCTGAACCAACAATTTGGACAACCATGCTGTCCAAGGTCACATCCACAATTTCGCCTTTGCAAATGTCGGCTATTTGGATAATTTCGGCACGGTTTTGGCTCGTCGTATGCACACGGATCAAGGCCATTTCGCGGATGATCGTGGGGCGTTCGGTAACATCGTCGACGCTGGTCACATCAACGACTTTACGCAATTGCTTAATCACTTGATCGGTCATGTGTTCGTCGCCATTGACGACAAAGGTCATGCGGCTGATGCCCGGCATTTCGCTATGACCAACCTGGAGACTGTCAATATTAAAATTGCGCCTACGCAACAATCCGGCCACCTGGCTGAGCACGCCAGGCTTGTCCCGCATCCAAGCAATCAGTGTATGTTTCATTTGAATATTCCTTTGATTGAGCAGTGATTCAAGCCGTCGTGTGGCTGGGTGTACCATGCTTGGCCGCACCCGGCCAGCGCTTACCAACTCGGTTCCACGCCGCTAAAGCCCTGCATGACACCCACTTTGGGGCGGCGGATCATTTCGTTGACGGCATTGCCCGGCGGGATCATCGGATAGACATTGACTTCTTCCTTCACTTGGAAATCAATGAGGAAAGGGCCAGGTGTTTGATTGGCTTCGTCAAAAGCAGCAATCACTTCGTCTGGTTTGCGCACAAGACGGGCCGGGATCCCATAGGCGTCGGCCAATTTAACATAATTGGGTGAAACAATCGGCGTGCCCATGTAGCGCTTTTCATAGAAAAACTGTTGCCATTGCCGTACCATGCCCAGGAAGCCATTGTTAATAATGGCGATTTTCACCGGTAGCCGTTCTTGCTGGAGCACGGCCAATTCTTGCAAGGTCATTTGGAAACCACCATCGCCAGCGACAGCCCAAACCAACCGATCGCGGTGGGCCATTTGCGCGCCAATGGCTGCTGGCAAGGCAAAGCCCATGGTGCCTAACCCCCCACTTGTGAGCAGCATCCCGGCATATTCATGGATGAAATATTGACATTCCCACATCTGATGTTGGCCCACATCGGTGACCACAATGGGTGGTTTTTCGGTCCCGCGTTTGGTGGCATGCCACAATTGGCGAATGACAAAGGGCGGAATCAGTTCGTCCGTTTCAAAATTCAAAATATCGCTCTCGGTCGTATCGCCGCGCCATTCGTTGATCTCTTGGGCCCACAGTTGGTGTCGGCGTGTCTCGATCAGGGGCAACAAAGCGGGCAGCGTTTCGGCGAGATCCCCGATCACCGCCACATCCGGCACAATATTTTTGCCAACCTCGGCCTTGTCTAGCTCAAAATGAATCACCTTGGCCTGCTTGGCAAAGCTGTTCAGCCGCCCGGTGATGCGGTCGTCGAAACGCATCCCCATGGCGATCAAAACATCACAGGCTTGAATCGCCCGGTTCGCATAGGCTTCGCCGTGCATCCCACCCATGCCCAGGCTCAGGGGATGGGTCTCGGGAATATTGCCCGTACCCAACAAGGTGGTCACAACGGGAATCTCGGCTTTTTCCACCAACTCCAGCAATTCCTTGTTCATCCCCGCAATTTGAATCCCATGACCAGCCAAGATCAAAGGGCGCTCAGAGCGGTTGATCAATTCGGCTGCTTTAATGATGGCTTCTTTTTCAACGGTTGGCCAAGGTTCAAAGCCGGGGAGTTCAATATCGAAGTCGTAGCGGAAGAGGCCAGTGGCATTCTGTACATCTTTACAGATATCCACCAAGACAACACCGGGGCGCCCTTCACGGGCAATGTAGAAGGCTTCTTTCATGATCAAGGGGAGTTCATGCACATCGGTGACCAGATAATTGTGTTTCACAATTGGCTGCGACACACCCACCACATCCGATTCTTGAAACGCATCGGTGCCCAACAAGGTAGTCGGCACCTGTCCAGTAATGGCCACCACGGGGATACTATCCATTTGGGCAGTGGCTAGGCCGGTCACCAGATTGGTGGCGCCAGGGCCGCTCGTGGCAATACAGACGCCCACTCGTCCGGTTGCTCGTGCATACCCATCGGCCATATGTGCCGCGCACTGTTCATGGCGCACCAACACATGGTGGATTTTGCCTTCTGCCTCGTAGCGGGCCAGCGCATCATACGTGGGCAGGATCGCACCTCCAGGATGACCGAAAATCACATCCACTCCCTCCAGGTAGAGTGCTTCCCAGACCATCTGCGCACCGGTCATCTGGCGTGGTTCACTGGTCCTGGCTGGAGTTGTAGCCGTGCTCGTTTGTTGCCTCATCTTACAATCTCCCTTCTATCAGCCAAAGTGTATTTGCTGTGACATCAATATAAGCGAAACAGAATCCCTTGCTCTACCGGATCTTACTTTATCATCTCTTGTTGAATCACTGCCAATGATCGAAGACTCAAAGACTCAAAGACTCGAAAGGGTCAGAAACCTACGGTCGCGGTAATCTTCTTAACAGTTGCTAGAAGTCGGCTGCGATTGGTAAAAAAAAACCCTTCCCGGTTGGGAAGGGTCTGCGGTGACCAAAAAGGCACTTAGATCTATGCCTCTTCTCCAACCAAGTATAGCTTCTGGCGAATAAGTACTACGACCAGAAGCTCGCTAAGAATGCGTACGATACCGCTAACAGCAACAGAGATGGTTGAGAGAAGCGCAAAATTATTCATAATTTCCTACATAGGGCAATTTGTACAAAGCTTATATTGCATTCTGCACATCATACCATGCAAGTATAGCGGAGGTAAAGTTTGTTGTCAACTACTGAAAAGGGCAAGTGAAAAAATTCACCGAACCCCGCTTCGCCGACAGAAGACAGCAAAGCGAATTTAGAAGCTGCCTTCTGCCTTCTGTCTTCGGCGTGAACTCAGTCGAACGCTCAGTCGAGCCGTCCTCTGCCTTCTGTCCTCTGCCCACTATCATCCTAACTCACCGACCTGTTGTTTAAGCCAGGCTTCAATGAACATATCAATTTCGCCATCGAGGACAGCCGTGGTATTACCTGTTTCCACATCCGTGCGGAGGTCTTTGACCATCTGGTAGGGGTGGAGGACATAGCTGCGGATTTGGCTACCAAAGTTGGCATCGACATTCTGGCCTTTGAGGCGCGCCTTTTCCGCAAAGAGCTTTTCCTGCTCAATTTCATAGAGCTTCCCGCGTAGGACCTTCATCGCCATTTCCCGATTTTGGCCTTGGCTGCGCTCATTCTGCGAAGTGACAATAATGCCCGTGGGCAGGTGGCGAATGCGTACGGCGGTCTGGTTTTTCTGCACATTTTGGCCGCCCGCACCACTGCTCAAAAAGACTTCGATTTCAATATCGTTAGGATTGATCTCGACTTCAATATCTTCGTCGATGACGGGCATGACTTCGACTTTGGCAAAGCTGGTATGGCGGCGATTGTTTGAATCGAAAGGGCTGAGGCGCACCAGCCGGTGGGTGCCCCGTTCCGCTTTGAGATAGCCATAGGCATAAGCGCCATTCACCTCGATGGTGACGCTTTTGATGCCTGCTTCTTCCCCTTCTGTCATATCGGTGATCGAGGTTTTGAATCGGCGTCGCTCGGCCCACCGTAGGTACATACGCAGGAGCATTTGGGCCCAATCCTGTGCTTCGGTGCCACCCGCGCCCGCGTGAATGCTGAGAATGGCAGGATCGGCATCGTGTTCGCCGCTTAGGGCGAGCGCAGTTTCGCGTTCTTCTAGTTCGGTTTCCAACGCGGTGGCTTCTTGTTCAAGCTCGGTAAGCAGGGCCGGGTCATCTTCGGCCAGTGCGTAAAGTTCTTGCGCATCGGTAATGCGACGGTGGAGCGTGTTCCAAACTTCGACCATCTCGCGCAAGGTGCTCACTTCTTGCATCTTCTTTTGGGCCGCTTGTTGATCATTCCAGAAATCGGACTGTTGGGATTCCGCCTCTAGACTTTGTAAGTTTTCTTCTTTCCCAGCAATGTCAAAGACGCCCCCGAATGACATCGACGCGCGCTAAGAGCTGCGAAAACCGCGCTGCTAATTCACTCATGACACATTCCTCTTTCTGTTATGCGCTACGGCGATACTTTACGGCGATACTTTACGGTGACATCGGGGGCGCAAACCGCCAAGCGCTGCAAAGATCGCTAGGTTCATCTTGATCCTACTCGTCACCAAGCAGGCCATCGACAAAGGCCACCGGATCAAAGAGGGCGAAATCCTCAATCCGCTCACCCGTGCCTACAAAGCGAACCGGCACGCCGAGTTCACGTTTAATACTTAGGACGGCACCACCTTTGCTCGTACCATCCAGCTTGGTCAGTACAATGCCCGTGACGCCCGCACTCTCCCCAAAGGCTTTGGCCTGGGCGATCGCATTTTGGCCGGTCGAAGCGTCCAAGACTAACAGCACTTCATGGGGGGCTCGGTGCACTTGTTTCCCCGCGACTGCTTTGATCTTTTCCAACTCTTTCATCAAGTTGAATTTGGTCTGTAATCGACCAGCGGTATCAACCAGCAGCAGGTCGGACTTGCGGCTTTCCTGGCTGGCGCGAATCGCATCATAGATCACCGCCCCAGGATCGGCCCCTGGATTATGGGCAATGACCTCAACACTGGCCCGTTCGCCCCAAATTTTCAACTGATCGATAGCGGCCGCGCGGAAGGTATCCGCGGCACCCAAGAGGACTTTGCGTCCCCGTTGCTTATACCAATAAGCCATCTTGCCAATGCTGGTCGTCTTCCCGGAACCATTCACCCCAACTACCAGCACCACGGTGAGGAGGCGGGGTTCATCAATGTGGAGTGGCTCATTGGGCTGGAGAATGCGTACCATTTCTTCTTTGAGCACTAAGTACGCTTTACTCGTGGCCTTGATATTTTCAAGCTGGACGCGTTGGCGTGTGCGTTCGACCAACTCTTGGGTTACCGTCATGCCCACGTCACCAATGAGGAGACTTTCTTCTAATTCTTCCCATAATTCTTCGGTGATTTCGTTTTCCTGAAAGATCGTGGCGATGCGACTGAAGACCCCGGCTCGTGTCTTTTGCAGGCTCTCTTCCAGTTTTACTTCATCTTGCGTCTTTTCATCTTTTTTGCCAAAAAGTCGTCTAAACAAGCGTCCTGCTCCTCCCCTGCTTGATCTATCGATGATGTGCTGTGATTATACCACGGCTCGATCCCGCCATCCAACGGTCACTGGCTTTATCGAGGGAATCCTCTGGAGCGGCCACCGATGGCTTGGCTACCGAAAAAAGCGCGTGATCAGATTTAACAGGAGGGAGAGCACAATGCTCAGGACGATCATGGTGCCAAAGGGGGCATAGAGGCGCAAGTTGCCGCGCGCCACAGTGAGATCGCCAGGAAGCTGGCCCAAACCTGGAATGCGCCCCGCAAAGGTCAACAAGACCCCGACCAGAAAGAGCGCTAGGCCAAGGCCCATCAACACACGTCCAATCTCTCCAAACATTCTCTGCTCCTTCCTCCCCTGTCGCTTAATTCAGTTGGCGGGTGAGTCGTTGCTGTAAGACCGCCGCCGGTTGGACACCGACAAGTTTGTCGACCACCCGGCCCTGCTTAAAGATATAGAGCGCCGGAATGCCCATGATCTGATAGGATTGGGCAATGCGGGGATTTTCATCGACGTTGAGCTTACCCACAATGGCCCGCCCTTGGAACTCTTGGGCCAGCTGTTCCACCGTTGGTGCGATCATCCGGCAAGGCCCACACCATGGCGCCCAAAAATCGACCAAGACCGGCTGCGCCCCCTTGATCAGTTCGTCAAAGTTTGCATCGGTCAAGGTGACGGGTTTGTCGCTGCTGTGGGTTGGGTTGGCTGCCGCCGAGTTGGGTTGCGCTGGACGGCTACCGCCTTCGACCAAATAGTGTAGCCATGCATCCAACGGTTGCGTTGATAACACACCCGCTAGCGTCGTTTCAATCCCTTTATTTTTCAGCAAAACGAGCGCCGGTGTCTGGCGTATGCCATAGCGCTCCACCAAGCCGCGCTCCACGCTCGTATCGACTTTGGCGATCAACAGCTTGCCCGCATAGCGTGCTGCCGCTTGATTCAATTGACTTTCCAACGGAGCCGCTAAGGGTGCCTGGGCGCTCCAAAAAGCTAACATGACGGGAAGCCCGGTCTGTAGCACACGGTTGACACTTTGTTCATTCGTATGCAAAACTGTATCAATAGCCATAAAACGCTTTATCCTTTCCAACCTTTTGCGAACACTTTCTGATCTTCGCTTCCTTTACAATACCATAGCGAGATTGGTGCAGCGTCAGCATTGTGTTGGCAATTTGTCTGTGGTCCACAGTATATCATTTAACTGGCCTGAGCGCGTAGCGTAATTGCGAAAGAAATACATTCCAGTATACACTATCCTTCCCACCCGTGCAGCTAAGCTTACAGACGTATTCAGAAAGTTTTGTTTTATTCATGCTTTAGGGGCATGTCGCAGGATTTTCTAACCATTGATGATCGAGAGAAACATAGGTTCATGCCAAAGAGTAGCCCGCTGATCGCGTATTGTCCGAGTAGTTCTTTTCAGATTACAGCTGAACTCAGCCCGCTCCGTTGCCCGGTCAGCGGTCAACCGTTGGAATATCGCGAAATCCCGACTTTTTCCGCTGCCCGGATCGATGAAGAACGGCAAGGACTTTGGCGGTATGCAGCGATGCTGCCTGTCTTCAAGGCGGGACAGCGCCCTGTGACTTTGGGCGAAGGGTGGACGCCCCTGATCAGCGACCGTTGGGCCAACCGTTCTGTTCATTGGAAAATGGATGCCTGGATGCCCACCGGAAGCTACAAAGATCGGGGCGTTAGCGTCATGGTGAATTGGTTTGTTGGGCAAGGTGCCGAAGGGTTGGTGGATGATTCCAGTGGCAATGCCGGCGCGAGTATTGCCTGCTATGCGGCACGGGCCGGGTTGCGCTCAACCATCTACGTTCCTGCAAGCGCTCCAGAACCGAAAAAAGCGCAGATCGCGGTCTATGGCGGTGAATTAGTCGAAGTGCCTGGCCCGCGGGATCTAGCCACGCGCGCCGCAGAAGCTGCGACCCAACACTCGCGGGAGACAGTCTATGCGTCGCACGCTTGGCATCCAGCCTTTTTGTTAGGCCAGATGACTTGCGCTTGGGAGATCTGGGAACAGTTGGGGAATAATGTTCCGGAATGGGTTGTGGCACCGGCTGGGCATGGGGGCTTATTGCTAGGCGTTTATCGGGGCTTTCAGCACCTCATGGCTTCCGGCTTGATCAATCGCCTGCCCCGTCTCGTGGCTGTCCAAGCTGAGCCCTATACGCCCATCTATGATGCGTTCCACAATCAATCGGATACAATCGAAGGGGGGCCACGCATTGAACGGATCAGCGCTGATGGGATTGCGATCAGCTACCCCGTCCGTGGACAAGCGTTGATTGAAGCCATTCGCCAATCCAAGGGAACTGTCGTGGCCGTCAGCGATGAAGAGGTGCTGACCACTCAGCAACAGTTGGCGGAACGCGGGATCTTTGTCGAGCCCACCAGTGCAACGGTGGCTGTGGCGATTGACCAATTGACGGGTGAATTTGGGGAAACGGAAAAGGTCGTGGGCATTTTAACCGGGCATGGCCTGAAAAATCCCCCCAAGATCTAATGGCGCGTTTGCGTGGATGGCAGATTCGGCTAGTAGAAAGGTGTGGAAAACGTCGGCACAGGTCTATCTTTCCAAGCAAGGAGTACCGTGTCTCGGATGACAAGCTGACAAGATGACAAGATGGGCGCGCCCCTTATCTTGTCATCTTGTCATCCTGTCATCTTGACGTCAAACTCAATAAACCCAGCAAAGCATGCAGCGACGCCTGCTGTTATCCCAATCCAAAGACGGATTGCGATCGGCAGTTGTTGTCGTTTGTCATGCGAAAAGTTTAACAGGAGAAGAACAAGATGATCGGAGATAAAATTGGCAAGCTAGCGCAAGAGTTACAATTAGTCTTTCAAGATCCAGAGTTGTTGCAACGCGCGTTTATGCATCGTAGCTATCTCAATGAGATTACCGAACCGCATACGCTCCAAGATAATGAACGGCTTGAATTTCTGGGCGACGCCATCATTACCTTTATTGTCAGCGAGGAACTCTTTGAAAAGTATCCTAATTATCCCGAAGGGCCCCTAACCAATTTGCGCGCCGCATTGGTCCGCAAAGAAACTTTGGCGCGCCTCGCTGAACAGTTAAAGTTAGGCACCTATCTTTGGCTTGGACATGGCGAAGAGGAGAGTGGTGGACGAGAGCGCCCCGCAACGCTCTGTGCGGTCTTTGAGGCCCTTGTGGGCTCCATCTACCTCGATCAGGGGATTCATGCCTCGCGCAACTTTGTGCTGCCGCTTATGCGCAATGAGTTGCAACGGGTGAAGCAGAATGCATTGGAAAAAGATCCCAAAAGCCGTCTGCAAGAATGGGTACAAAGCAACAAAGGACTAACCCCGCGCTACCGCGAGCTTGAAAAATTTGGCCCTGACCATGCCAAGACTTTTATCATGCAAGTGACTATTGCTGGCGAAACCTATGGTGTGGCGCAAGGCCGTAGTAAACAAGAGGCTACCCAAGCGGCCGCGGCCCGCGCCCTGCACAAGCTAGGCTTGCCCGCCCCTGAGTACGTCCCCGACCCAGAACTCGATGCCCGCTTTGGGCTGACGCCCTAATTCCTGTGCACCTCGCCAAAGCGCGGTCAGCTCTGCAAAACCTGACCGCGCTTTGGCGTCTATCTATGTTGAGCGCTTACGCTTTGAGCGTGGGCGTTTGTAAGACCATATCTTCTTGTAACGAGCGCTTTGATGGAATGCCAGCCGCCTGTAAGGCCCCGTGATAGGCTTTAACGCCTTCCTCCGGTGTGAGCTCCTCGTCGGCAACGGCGCGCAAAAATTCAGTAAAGGCCAAGGGATCGGCCGCGTCTTTGATGCGCCGCCCAAAGAGCGCCACCCGTGCCCCATATTTCTTCGCCTCGGCAATCAACTTATAAGAATCATAGGTCGTGCTGGCTGGGCCGCCCAAAATACCGACAATGGTCGAGGTGTAGGTGACCAACTCTTCCATGGCGCGTGGCCCATTGTAGGGAATCTTCAGAAATTCAGGGCGTGAGGCTTGGGGAATCCCTGCCAACATCCGGGCAATCGCGTCGTTGACAAAGTGGGGAATGGCCTCTGCTGCAAGGTTAACAGGTGCATTGGGATTAAAGACCTCAATAAAGTAGCGAAACCCTTTCTGCACGGCCTCCACCCGAAAGGCTTTGAGCCGCTCCAAGGCAAACCAGTCTGATTCAAAGTCATTGTTAAAGGTCAGGGAATAGAGACCGAGATTGACATCGGGTTGTTGACCTGGTTTGGGCAGCAGCGTGCCAAATTGGGCCTCTTCAATGGTCGTGGTGGCGAAAGGTCGCGACGGCTCTTTGGCATAGCTAAAACCGCGCCCGCTCCAAATGTCCGTCGCATCATTCGCACGGATCGAAGGGGTGACGGGTGAATGGTCAAACACATGCCATTCCCGCGCCAGCACATCCATGGCCGATACCGACGTGAGCATGATATCGAGCTTGGCTTGCTCGATCAGCGCGGCCAAACTTTCATGATAGGCGCGCAGCGAAGGGTATAACCCCACCAGCGGATTGATCCCTGCTCCCATATCGGGATCGGCGGCATAGCAAATAATAAATTCCTTGTTATGGGGATTGGCGCGGATAGCCTGTAATTTGCGATCCATTGACTTTTGCATAGTCGGTTCCTATTTTTGTTCTGGGTAAAACTTGCACTGGTTCTCTATTTTGCCAGAGATCAGGCGGCTTTGGGAAACCTGCTGGTGCTTTCGTCGGCAAAGCGCCCAGTGCTACCAACTATCAGCGACCGTTTCACTTGCCTACTAGCGCCGCGCAGACACGGGCTGGCGTCAATGGCAACTGCCGTAGCCGCACGCCAATCGCATCGAAAACCGCATTGGCAATGGCCGCTGGGGTTGGATTTTGGCTCGCTTCACCGCTGCCTAGAAAGGGCAGGTCGGGTCGGTTCAGGAGCACGGTTTCAATGACGGGGGCAGCCGTAAAGCGCAAAATGGGGTAGCTCTCCCAATCGCGGCTGGTGATCCCATGCTGGTCAAAGCCGACTTCTTCTAACAAGGTCCAACTGGCGGCTTGGACAAACCCTCCTTCTAACTGATTGCTCAGGCCATCGGGGTTGACGATCTGCCCGGCGTCCGCCGCAATGACAGCTCGATCGAGCTGGATCACCCCGCTGGCTCGATCTACTGTCACCTCTACCACGACCGCGGCATAGCACTGAATATTCTTGTATTGGGCGAAGGCAATGCCCCGACCGCGGCCTGTCCCCGCCGGCTGGTGACGCGGTTGCCAGTTCACTTGGTGGGCCGCCGCCTGAATCACGGCCTTGGCGCGCTCATCTGCAAGATGGCGCAGGCGATAGGCAACCGGATCGATCCCGGCGGCTAGGGCCAATTCATCCATAAAGGATTCAATGGCAAAGATATTCGCATAGGCGCCCAAGCTGCGCAGGGAAGAGGTGCGTAGTGGGCTCTGGTCAACATGATGATTGACCACCCGCCGCTGGGTGAATGCATAGCGCGGATCCCCATTGCGGAAGCTCCCCGAATGACGTCCTCCCATGATCCGGTTGGTGGGTGCTGGGAATGGCTGCTCGAGATGCCACGCCGCCAACAAGCCCGATGGCTCCCCCACTGTCGCTGTGCCGGGCCGTGGTCGCCCACTGTGGGGATAGCTCCAAATATCTTCGTTCCAGGCGATGACCGTGCCTTCTTGGTCCAGACTGGCTTGGAGTTGCACGGCCATGGCTGGCCCATAGGGTTCCCAGGCATGCTCATCGGCGCGCATCCACTGGAGCGCGAGGGGGCGGCCAGGGATCGCGCGTGCCAAAAGCGCGGCATCAAGCGCCACATCATCGGCCCCATTATGGCCGTAACAGCCGGCACCTTCTTGGTGAATGACATGGATAGCAGCAGGCTCAACCCTAAGGACCTGGGCCAGCGCGGCCCGCAAGGGGTAGACGCCCTGGCTGTGGCTCCAAACCGTCAACTTACCATCGACCCACTGGGCAACCGCGGCGGATGGTCCCAAGGACGCGTGCATTTGATAGGGGCGATAATAGGTGGCGTTGTGCGTATGCGTCGCCTGGAGCGGCGTCTCCATCGCTGGGATCGGCTCCTGGGTAAGCGCACCATCGACCACCAGTTGCGACTGGGTTGGCTGGCTGAGCAGATGAGCATAGAGTTGATCGGGCTGGGGTAACTGTGTGGGGTTGTCCCAAACAGCAGCGGCCTGTAGGGCAGCACTCGCGGCAATGGCTTGCTCTTCCCGTTCGGCAATCACGCCCAAAAAGGAGCCATCGCGTACCACCGCCAGGAGACCAGGTAGCTGGCGTACGCTGGCTTCATCGACGGCGATGAGCTGTGCCGCGTAGGCTGGTGGCCGTACTACGCGCCCATAGACCATGCTAGGTAGCCGCAGATCGTGAACAAAGCTCGGCAACCCCGTTACCTTGGCCGGTAGATCCAGCCGGGGTACGGCCTGCCCAACCAAGGTATGGGCCTTGAACGCTTTGGGCGGGACGGTTCCCGTCACAGGGCGGCCAAAGTGTTGACCACCGAAAAGCTTCCAATAGTTGGTCTGGCGGCCTGTGGCAGGGTCGGTGACAGTACCATCTTGCACAACTAAGGCTTCTGGCGCGCTAGTGGCGTCTAATTCTTCATGGGCCAACTGGAGTAAAAGCTGGCGGGCCTCGGCTGCTGCGTGGCGAATGGCATTGCCACTCATC
>JAHBVH010000017.1 GCA_019637645.1 Caldilineaceae bacterium | reverse complement strand
ACAGGGTCTTCGGCCACGGCCAGCGGATTGCCCGTGTCCAAGGTGATGCCAATGGCTGGGCTGCCCACTTCTTCGCAGACGCGGATGAGATCCGCCGAAGTCGCGTCTTGATGATTCTCGATGCCGACCTGTAAGCCTAAATCAGCGGCCACAGGGGCAATTTCTTTTAGGTATTGGACCATCTGGTCCAAATGACGTTGCCACCCATCAAAGCCGCCCATGGGCCGCCGGTCGCCACAGAGAATGCCACTGAGGACACAGCGTACCACCTTGGCCCCCAGCACCGCGGCCTGCTCTAAGCAAGGCCGAAAGGCTACGGGATCAATCCGTGGGCCATCGACCACAATGCCCAACCCCCGCTCGGTGGCTTGTTCCCGAAAAGCGACCAGTGCCTGCGGCTCACCACTTGGCGCAAAATAGGCGGGTGGTGCTTCGACCGAACTCAAGCCCAGCCGGGTGGCAAGGTCGAGAAAAGCGAGTGGCCCAATCGGTTTGCCATCGGTGCGTTGGGCCCAATTGCCTGTATAACCAGCGCTATAGGCGATCCCAAAGATACAGAGGCCAATCGGGAGACGCGGTTCGGCGGGTTGCGATTGCATAACAAATGATCCCTTTCTACAGTCGATTCATCCTGAACCTACGCTCTGTCTACAGGCAAGCTTGGTCAGGGCAATGGGGTTGCCGACGGTGTCCGCATGGCAGGATAGAGAAAACAGAGCAGAAGGAGTATATAAAGTTGCATTGTCGATAGGCTGACTCTATGATTATATGTGGGGTAACACTCCCCTGCAAACTGCAAGCTGGTTATGGCATCATCAATTCTTGCTGCAATCGGTGTTCGGTCGGTTGCAACGGTTCGTCTATGGTAAACAACACTGGAGGGAAAAATGCGCACCTATACTTTTCACGTTACCATACCCGGCCACGGGCGTGTGTGGCGCAAGCTGGAATTAGCAGCCGATGCCACCCTCGAAGGGCTACACTATGCCATCCAGGATGCCTATGCCTTTGATGCTGACCATCTTTACTCCTTCTTTATGAGTGGCAAAGCCTGGGATAACAGCACCGAATATACACTGCCGGAAGATGCCTTGTGGGAAGATGACGAAGCAGGGGAAGAAGAAAGCGCGGCAGAAGCAGAGCGGGACGAAAAAGCGGATGAAGTTTTGATCGAGGCGACGGGGTTGCCGCCCGCACAGCCAGAGCCCATAGGCATGCCCAGCGCCGATCAGCTACGGGAAATGATCCAGATCCTTAAGAGCGACCCGCAAGCACGGCAACAATTTGCCCAAGCGATGAGCGAGCAGATGGGGTTGCCGCCCGCGATGGCCAACATGATCATCAGCAATATGGAAGATGCCCTGAAAGGAATGTCGGACGATCAGGTCGATGAGCTGTTGGACATGAGCAATCTCTTGGGCGAAGAAGAGGACCGCGAGCCAGCAGGCGACGTGCGAACGACCACCCTCGCGGCTTTGCAATTACGCAAGGGCCAGCAATTTCTCTATCTTTTTGACTATGGCGATGAATGGCAATTTAACGTGCGCGTGCATACCATCCGCGACAACGCCGATGAAAATGCTGAATATCCACGGTTGGTAGAAAGCGTCGGCGACGCGCCCGAACAATATCCCGATTGGGAAGAGGATGAAGAGTGGGATGAAGATGATGAGTGGGAAGAGAGCCAACCAGACAAAAAGTAGATCCGGCCGCGCTGGTTAGCAGCCTATCACGAAGAGACGGTTTACCAAAATGGCTAACACCTGACCGGTTTTGGAAACCGGTCAGGTGTTAAAGCAGCGCTTAGGCACAGAGGGTTAACGCGGCGGTCACAATCGCTTCCCAGTCAATGCCAAAGTGGTGGTAGAGATCCGTGCTGGTGCCTGATTGCCCAAAGTCATCGACACCAAGTGGCAGCAAGGTTGTGCCAAGGGCGCTGCCCAACCAAGCCAGATTGTGGGCAGCACCATCCTGAACGGTGATAATAGGCGCATGGCGCTCATTGGCCGGAATCAACCAATCAAAAAGGTGAGCACGCTGGGCATAGGGCGTTGCCCGCCACTGGGCAAAGAGTTGGCGTGGACTAGTCAAGTTAAGCACATTGGCAGCTATCCCTTCTTGCCATAGGTAGGTCGCTGCTTTATAAGCTTCGGGAATCATTGCACCGGACGCCGCAATGTGCACCACATATTGGTCGTCTAGGGGCGTCTCACTTTGTCGCCAATGGAGGAGCTGATAACCGCCCGCTAAGACTTGGGTGCGTAGTGCCTTTTCGCCCAGTCGCTCTAACGCCCCTTGAAATAACTGCTGCTCAATCGGTTTGGTCGAGAGGCGCAAATAGGTAGCGTAGCCATGTTCGCGATCAAAACAGGCGCGGATGCTATCGAGCAAGGTCCACTCTACCTCACGCGCAAAACAGGGCTCATACATGCGCAGATTGGGCAATTCGTTGCCAATCGAGGGCGTAATGGTCGATTGGTGGGCGCCCCCTTCCGGTGCCAATGTCACGCCCGAAGGGGTACCGGCAAAGACAAACTTCCCGCCAGAGTAGAGCGCATAGATCAGCGCATCCAACCCGCGGCAGACAAAGGGATCGTAGACGGTGCCGATCGGCGCGATCATCTGGCCATTCAGTTCAGCCGAGAGGCCAAAGGTCCCCAAGAGCAGGAATAAGTTCATCTCCGAAATGCCCAATTCAATATGCTGACCACTCGGACCGCGCCGCCACTTGAGGAGTTGCTGGGCTTCCCCTTCATATTCGGGCTTGGGTTTACTCTTAAAAGCGCCCCGCTTGTTGATCCAGCCCGACAGATTGGTCGAAAACGAGACATCGGGCGAGCAGGTCATCAGGTGGGCGCGTGCTTCTGGCAGATCCGCCAGCCGAAACAAGATCCGGCCAAAGCTGTCCTGCGTACTCACCTTGTCACCGATGGGCAGGCCCAATGTCGCTGGCACGGGGGGAGCCACTGGTGGTGGTGGGGCAGCGGCGGCTGGATAGAGCCGCGTCTGCACTTGCTGACAGAGTTGCGCCGCCGCTGACTCTGGTGCAAAGGGAGCCCATTCATCGGCAGGATCAACCTCTAATTGGGTACGCACCACTTCCAATTGCTTTTCCGTGAGCAACATGGCGTGGTTCAGCGGGTGACCGGCAATCGGCAAGCCCCAACCTTTAATGGTATAGGCAAAGATAATGGTTGGATGGCCGCATGGCTGCGCCGCAATGCCAAGCACATGTAACAACTCGGCTAAGTCATGCCCACCGAGGTTGGCGAGCACAGTCGGCAAGTCGGCGTCATTCACCCCTTGGATCACGGTCCCGAGCGCGGCATTGTCCTGTTCCAGCCGTGCGCGGATTTGCTCACCAGGTAAGCGGATCAGGGCCTGGTACTCTTCGTTATCCATTTCGTCAATCCGTTGCCGCAAAAGCTCCCCTTGGGGCAAGGCAAAGAGATCCTGCAACTGTTGCCCATATTTGGCCTCTAGCACACGCCAACCCATATCTTCAAAGAGCCGTTTGAGGCGGGCCGCACGAATACCCGGGATCACCCGATCCAAGCTTTGGCGGTTGAGATCGACGATCCAGATTAAATTATCCAACCCTTCTAAAGCCTCATCCAGCACGGCCTCCCACACATTACCTTCATCCAACTCGGCATCCCCCACCAAGGCAATAAACCGCTTCGAAGTCACACTACCGAAATGGGCTTGGGCATATTGTTGGGCTAGGGCAGCAAAGGCCGGTGCGACGACGCCCAAGCCAACCGAACCGGTGGAGAAATCCACCCGATCAGGATCTTTAGTGCGGCTAGGATAAGCTTGTAGCCCTTTATAGGCGCGCAAGGTCGTTAGGTATTCGCGCGGCAGTTGCCCCAACAGATATTGAATGGCATGGAAGACCGGCGAAGCATGGGGCTTGATCGAGATGCGATCCCCTTCCTGCAAGAAATGGAAATAGAGCGCAGTCAAAATCGTCACCACCGACGCTGAGGAAGCCTGATGCCCGCCCACCTTCACCCCATCTAGGTTAGGGCGTACATAGTTCGCATGGTGAATAATATTAGTCGCCAGCCAGAGAACCCGCCGCTGAATGGTATCGAGCAACGCCAAGGTCTCGGCGGTAGGTGATGTACTGTTAGTTGACATAAGAAGAAGCAGCCTCCGACAAAATGAGTGCAAAAGGATGAAGTAGGGCAAAAATAGGGGTGAAGACGCTGTGGTCATACAACAGTGTGATCGCAAAGAGCCAAGGCAAGCTCAACTACAAAAGCTCCGATCAGTGGGTAAAGCTTATATGGCTCTGTCCACTAGTGGCACCGGTATGGACACACAATAAGCCTGCAAACGACCGAGCGAGTTCGGCAGCCCCTCGCATCCTCGCCTTATCTATGCGAGAAGATGCGTTGGCTCTCGCCCCCTACGCGGCACAACGTATTTCAGGCTAGAAGCTAAGTTTATCACAAAATAATGGACTATAAAATCGCTGACGGAGCAGGAGATTGTATAGCAAGCCTGTCAGCTCTATCCTTTGACTTCGTCCCAATGTCCGATCGATTGCAACAAGCTGGAGTCGATGCTGACAATTTCTCTGTGAATATACCGAAATAATGCATCATTTTAATGGTCGCTGCGGCCCCGCTTACCCGCTATTTAATTGGAGTTCACCGCCGCCCCCTCCGACATTTTATGGATCCATCTCCTACAAATTTGATAAAACGCACACAATGTTCGTCTGAACCATTTGCAGGACAGATTTATATTTGTTATTGTAGCTAACACCATTCGAATGTTCTATTAATAAAGTTTAATATTTTGTTAATACTTCGTATGGATGATGGTAACTACATTGTTGTCCGCACCGCCCTGATGAAGGGTAAGCAATGAAAGCGGTAGACATCACTAGTGCGCTTTCGCGCAGCTTGACCTAGCAGATGCTGATTTCAATCAGCGCTGGTTTACCGAATTTAATGGTTAATGTTCATAAGGAACGGTGCTAAGGAGCAACGCCCGCTGAAGCGGGCTTGAGCTGGCGTTGTTCGGTAGCCCAACGGCTTCAGCCTTGGGCGGTCTACCCAAAACCTTTGTGAACCATGTACGAACTATCCGATTTCCTTTAGATCCCAATACGGATAGGGTACTTGTTCGACCGTTCCTTCACTTCGCACACGCCACCCATCACCTCACTCCAAAGGGCGGTTATAGACACACACGTTTGATGATTTCCGTTGCTCATCAAGTGCCAAGGTGCGCACAGCCTTGCTGTCTAAAAATTGATAGGCGCACCTTGGTCTAGTTGAGCGCTATTCCAAGAGGTGACGTTATGGCAATTTGGGCTTTACTTGCAAGCAACTGGCGTCTCGCAATCAGCACTTGGTTGCTAACGTTTGTTGGGCTAACGGGAACGCCAACCAATCCCACAGCCGCCACTCCTCTCGCGCTCCCTTTGATCACGCAAAGCAATAGCACCGAACTCACCGTAGCAGCCCAGCCTAGCGAAAGTACCGTGGTTAAGCCGACCATCGGCATGTGGCTCAGCGCGAATGAGATTGCAGCGCTACCGACCAGTGGCACAGCCTGGAATGCCCTCAAAGCCGCCGCCGACAAATCCGCTGGCACCGCGGATCTAAGCGACCAAGATAGCGATGTCAATATCCAGATCTTGGCCAAGGCCCTCGTCTATGCCCGCACCGGCCAAGCCGCTTATCGCGCCGACGTCGTGGCAGCCATTCAAACCATTACCCACAAGAATACCGAGCAGGGCGGACGTACCCTAGCGCTTGGGCGCGAATTGACGGCCTATATCCTAGCCGCCGATTTGATCGACCTTGCCAATTACGATGCCACCCTCAATACCCAATTCAAAGCCAAACTACGCGAGTTGCTCGGCAAGACGCTCGATGGTCTAACCTTGCGTAGTACACAAGAAAATCGCCCCAACAACTGGGGAACCCATGCGGGCGCAGCGCGCGCCGCCATTGCCATCTATCTAGGCGACACCGCCGAATTACAGCGCACCGCGGCGGTCTTTCGTGGGTGGCTTGGCGATCGCAGCGCCTACACAGGCTTTTCCTATGGCGACCTCTCCTGGCAGGCCGATCCGAAAAATCCAGTGGGGATCAACCCAGCTGGCGCGACCAAACAAGGGCGCTCCATTGATGGCGCGATCCCTGATGATATGCGCCGTGGGGGTTCCTATCAGTGGCCGCCCAAATCCACCGGCTATCCCTGGGAAGGGCTACAAGGCGCCGTGGTGACTGCCGAACTTTTACACCGCGCGGGCTATCCGGCTTGGGAATGGCAAGATCGCGCCTTGCTACGCGCCACTCAATTCCTCTACGCGATTGATTGGCCCGCAACCGGTGATGATACTTGGCAGATCTGGCTGATCAATCGAGCCTATGGCACAAGCTTCCCAACCTCGGCCAAGAGCAACCCAGGCAAGAATATGGGCTGGACCGAATGGAGCCACGGCCCACGGAGCAACCAGCCCACCAATCAGCCGCCAATCGTGAATGCGGGGGCGGATGGCAGTACAAACCACGCCACCACCACGCTGGCTGGCACAGTGAGTGATGATGGGCTACCCAACAACAAACTGACCAATAGCTGGAGCAAGGTAAGCGGCCCTGGCACAGTTACCTTTGGCAATGCCAATGCGGCCAATACCAGTGCTAGCTTTAGCCAAGCCGGTCTCTACCGCCTGCGCTTGACCGCCAACGATGGGGCCCTCAGCAGTAGTGATGAAGTCCAGATCACAGTCAACGCCCCTTCTACCAACCATAGTAATCAAGCGCCCGTGATCAACGCTGGGGCGGATGTCACTATCCAGCTAGCGGCGACCGCCGCGTTAGATGGCACCGTCAATGATGATGGGCTGCCCAACAACACCCTGACCAGCAGTTGGAGCAAAGTCAGTGGTCCTGGTACGGTTACCTTTGGCAATGCCAACGCGGTCGATACCAGTGCCAGCTTTAGCCAAGCCGGTCTCTACACGTTGCGGCTGACGGCCAATGATGGGGCCCTCAGTAGCAGCGATGAGGTGCAAGTGCAGGTCAATGCCCAGGCCAGCCAAAGCGCACTGCTCTTTGCCCCCATCGCCGATACCTATGTGGATTCCAAACAGGCCACCCGCAACTATGGCACCAAGAATGCCATGAACTTACGCGCCGGTGATCCAGCCCGCAGCAGCTATTTGCAATTTCAGGTGAGCGGACTCAGTGACACCGTCCTCAGTGCCAAGTTGCGGCTCTATGTCACCGACGAAAGTAACAACGGTGGGTCGCTCTATCAGGTTGCCAATACAGTAACGAGTGGCAGCAATGTCTGGACAGAACAAGGGCTGACTTGGCAGAATGCGCCCCCGATGAATGGGACGCCCTTGGGTGCGCTAAGTACCGTCAACCGCAATACCTGGGTTGAGTTTGATGTCACCGCCGTGATTCAGGGCAATGGCCTCTATAGCTTTGGTCTCCTGACTTCTTCTAGCAATAGTGCCATCTACAGCACACGAGAAGGCAGCAACCCACCGATATTGGTCATTAGCACAGCCGATGGTGGGAGCAGTAGCGCTGGCGTCAGCGTCGATACGCTGCCCGCTGTCACCACCTATGCCGATGAAGAAGCAGAGGGGGCGCTCGATGTGGCCGTGCCCGACGATGCCTTCAGTGAAGAAGATGCCAACGAGGAAGATGCCAGTGAAGAGGCGACAAGTGAAGCAGAAACAGATGAAGCAGCGCCCGCGGAGAGGGTAGACGAAGAGCAAGGCGACAATGCCACCCAACTCTTCTTGCCCTTGATCCAACAGCCATAGAACAGCCACGCGTAGACCTGTCAGCTTTTTCAAAGCTGACAGGTCTACGCGGTAGAGGATTAGGATTTTTTACGCGCGGGAAAGGGCCATAGGCGATGCAGCTTACGCGCCATAACCAACAAGAGGTGATGGCTGATCAGTAGATCATACGCTTTGGTCCACCATTGCATGCGCTGCTCAAAAACAGCATACTTTTGTTGTTGTAGGGCACGTTGAAAGGCCCGATGGCTACGTTCCCGCAAGCTTTCACCTACAGTATAGGTGAGCCTTCGCCGCCAAGAAAGCTGATCTTGTTGTGCAGCCACGCGCTTGGGCGGATGCCAGCGTCTTTTGCGCTGTTGTTGATAGAGCCGATAAGCCAATCCAGCGCGACGATGACGAAAGCCCGCGGCTTGTGACTGAATCACTTTTTCGATAGGAATGGCTGTTAGTTGCAAGCGCCCAGCGTCGATGCCCTGTTGAACTAGCGCTTGTAACGCCGGATTGCGGATCACCAGGATATTGGTACCGGCGCTATCGTTGACGTATTCAGGCAACCAAGCATCACCACACGTTACATCCGCGGTCTCGGCCAGCACATCGTCGCAATAATCACATGCCTTATATTTGAAGAAGCCGTACCCCCAGTTGCTGCCAAACAAGGCCGCCGTTGGCCGCGTCACGGTTGTTGGTTGGCCGTTGACTACCCCCGCCATGCGCACGCCATAGCGATTGGCGGGCTGCTCGGCCAGTTTATGGCGGAAGTCAATGGCGGTGAGCTTTGCTGGCGCAATCCCCGCCTGCCAGGCAAAGAGGCTGGCAAAATGCCTACTCTTGAGATGACCACAGACCAACCCAATCGTAAAAGCGATCCGTTCCTGGTAGACCGGCTCGGCCACCATCAAAAGGCGCAGGGCTTTAATAAAACAGGGGACCCCTACCACAGCATAGCGCCCCGGCGTTTGCTTGATCTGCTGTAACACCTGCGACATTTCAACCGGGTAATAGCGTGACTTAGCGCCAGCCCGCACCCTATCAAGGGTTTCGGCGATCTGGTACTGGAAGAGTGGTTGTCCACTTTCGCTAGGCACAGACGCCTGCACATGAACGATCCGATCGACCAGCTTCTGGGCCAGCAATTCGGCTAGCAGCCAAGAGGTCATGCCGCCAGAACTGCCAGCTTGGCGATAGCTGCCTTCGGCCACGTGCCCAGCATAGCTATGCAGAAAGTAGCCCGCTTGCTGATCATATGTACAGGCATGGCGATCAAAAAAGTGGGCGCCGATCTGATCCTCGTTCCAGCTCTCTTCCCCAAAAGGACATACCGCGGGAAGCTCGGCATCGATATTCGCCAGAGGCGTGTCTGCACGCGTTGCTTTCAACATACCGTATTCATCGAAATTAATGGCGAAACGCTGCGGTGCTACGGCAGCACAAGCCCCACAACCGATGCAATAGTCACCCGCAATAACGCTCTCTTCCAAACGACTGGCCTTCACGTAGGGTCCTTCCATCATGAACAAAGGGACAAAGCGCCCAAGCGCCGTAGCTTGGGCGCGGCCAAGTTACTCCTCCGCGATATGGAGTTCCAGTGGCTGTAAGGCAGCCCCCACGGGACGTGGTCCGGTCGGTCGCCAGGGGACGGTCGTGTACGAAGCATAGGCAATCTCTAAGTGAGGCGTTTCCACTCGTCGATGGCCTTGGTACCGAGAGTCCAGGGCGGCTTCGAGGACGCCTGTGGTCAGCAAGGTACGTTCGACCGGCCAAGTGGGCTTGCCAGTCACAAACATTTCCTCCACATTCAGGCTTAAATAGCTAAAATGAGGATGGGGATCGGGGGGCAAATAGACTTCACAGGCTTGAATGGTCTCTTGCACCCGCGCCGCATAGGCAAAGCATTGAAGCGTATCCGCTTCTCCCGTAGACATTAAGACCGTGCTACGAAAGCCATCTCGGTGCTCCAAGAGGAAGACGGCTGGCTTCTCGCCAAAGAGCGTCTCCAACGCGCCCGCGGGTTTGTCTTGGATGGCAGCGACGGCGGCGGTGGCTAGCTCATAGGACCAATGTCCTTCGGCACCGGCTTGCCAAACGGCGTCGCCCTCCAAACAAGTCACCGCGGCCACGCCAGCCTCGCCACCGACCCGGCGCTCAATCATGCACTGTAACGTTTCCAACGCGTGAAAGCCATAACTGTCCAACCCGGCATAGCCAATCGCCAAGGCTTCTTGCAGTGGGGTCTCTACTTCATGTTCTAACCAGGGGTTGCGCCAGCCCACGGGCAAGGAAGAACCGGCCATAAAAGGCGCGCCCAGCGTCGCCGCCCGGTCATACATCCACTTAGCGTCCGGCCAATTATAGGAGAGATGCTTATCGCTAAAGATCGGCACGGCGCGACCACTGGTTGCCAAGATGCCACAGATCTGCTCCATAAAGGGTTTGCGTGGATAGAGATGTTGTTCCTTTTCATTCCAGGCATAGTCGCCATGTTCACCGATCAACAAAACGCCATCAACGGCTAGCTTGTCACCCCCTAGCGTCAGGGCTTTGGGAATACTGTTGTAAATCGGTACTTGAAAATGGGCGGCATAGCGCCGACTGAGATCAGTTTCGGGAAACTGATCGACATAAAGCGATGCAATTTGGACGCGCGCCGGTTGCAGCCCTGTATCCGTTGGGAACCCTTTCAAGAACTTGGTGATGATCACATCGGCATGAGAGAAGCGCCGATACTCGGTTACAATTGCCGCGATGCGGAGGGGTGTAGTAGCTGATGACATAAGCACTCTCGCTCGTTTGCTATGTACGTTGGTAGGTACAGGTGGATGGTTAAATATCGCTGATAGTTCAGGTTACATAACGATAATTCGTGCTGCGTGATCGTAGGTTACGCAGTAGAGCAGGCCATAGGCGCGCAACTTGATCCTAGGCCACACCCGTCACTTTGTCAATAGCCACGCGCTATTGGTAGAATCAACGAGAATAAATAAGAGAGCAGCCAGGGTTGGGGATAGACAACCAACGCCTTGTCCTGACCGCTCGACCCAATAGGCCAGAGATTACGAGGATGGAGCCAATATTATGTCAGCGCTATATACAACCTTTACCGAGGCGATCCGTCAGGGTCGTTTGGTGGGGCTTGCCACGATCATTGCGGGGCCAGGGATTGGACGGAAGTTATTGCTTTGGCCCAATGGAGAAACCCAAGGAAATCTGGGCACCGCGGAACTTAATCAAGCCGTTGCCGAGCGGGGAAAAGGGGCATTGGCCGCGCAACAGACGGAACGCTTCGTGCTGACCACCGCGGCTGATGAAGTAGAGATTTTTCTAGAGGTACACGCGGCTTTGCCAAAGTTGATCTTGATCGGGGCCGTCCATATTGCCATTGCGCTGGTCACCTTTGGCAAGACCTTGGGCTTCCGCACCATTGTCTTGGATGCCCGGTCGGCCTTTGCCACACCGGAACGCTTTAGCCACGTCGATGAGTTACGCATTGGCTGGCCCGCGGATCTCTTGCCAGAGATCGGTTTGGATGAATCGACCTACGTCGTCGCGCTCACCCATGACGAGAAGATCGACAACCCGGCATTAGCGGTTGCCCTCCAAAGTCCTGCCCGTTATGTGGGGGCTCTAGGCTCGCGCAAGACTCATGCCAAGCGGGTCGCGGCTTTACAAGAGTTGGGCGTGAGCGACGAACAGATCGCCCAAATCCACGCGCCGATTGGGCTCAGCATTGGGGCACGTCGCCCAGAAGAGATTGCCGTGTCGATTATGGCTGAAATTGTTGCCGTGATGAATAACCATCAGTCACCCAGCCAAAGCCCAGGGCGTTGACCGTGCTTAGCCCGCTAGGCTCACGCCAATCAAACGCCCAATGGTAAAGGTGATCGCCGCCGCCGCCAGCCCAAAGAAAACTTGGCGCGTGCCAGAAAACCAGACCGAGCGACCGGTGAAGAGGGTAATGGCCGCGCCAATGGTGAATAATCCCCCAATACTGAGGGCAATGCTGAGAACTATGGCTGATAGGCCGGTGAGGAAAAAGAAAGCAAGCACAGGAACGATCGCCCCCAGGGAAAAGAGCAGAAAGGAAGTAATGGCCGCTTCCCAAGCCGAGCCACCTAGCTCGGCGGGATCGATGCCCAGTTCTTCGCGTGCCAAGGTCTCGAGCGCGCTGGCTTGGTTTTGCATAAGCTGCGCGGCCAGTTGGTGAGCTGCGGCTTCTGGCAAACCCCGCGCTTGATAGATGAGCGACAATTCTTCTACTTCTTCTTCGGGCGCGCTTGCGATCTCGGCGGCTTCGGTTTGGATCTGCTTGCCATAGAGTTCGCGCGAACTTTGCACGGAAAGCCACTCGCCAAGCGCCATAGAGATCGCGCCAGCCAACAAACCCGCCAGCCCAGTAATCAAGACCGTTTGCCCGGCTAGTTCCGCGCCAGCCACGCCCATGACTAAACTTAGATTAGAGACGAGCCCATCATTGGCACCCAAAACGGCCGCGCGCAAGGCATTTCCCCCAGCCGAACGATGACGGCCTTCGATCTGGGCAAGGGCAGCCCCTGCCATGCCACCAGTGGTGGTTCGGCTAATCTGACGCAATAGGCGTGCGTGAGAACGTTCTTGAGCTTGCATCGCTGCCATCGATTGGCCAGCGACATAGCCATGAGCAGCGCTGTCTTCAGTGGCTGAGAGGGTCGACAAAATTGCCTGTACCCCAAAACGGCGCGCCACCCAAATCAGCGTACGGGTCCGCCAAGTTGGGCGGAACGGCGGAACGGCCACACCCCTGGTGCGCAGCTGTTCTGCCCACTTTTCTGCATGCTTTTCTTCGGTGGCAGCCAAACGCCGATAGACTTCGGCGATCTTGGCCTCTGGCTCCACTGTCGCCAAGGCGGCATAGAGGGCAGCACTATTGCGCTCTTCGGCGAGAAAGGTTAAAAATTTCTCAGTTTCTGAGTCAGTTGCCATGCTTTTTCACTTTCGCTACGCCACCCACAGCCAAACGCTCTAATAGGAAGGCGGTCAGGTTATCTGAACCGCGACCGCCTTCCTATGACTTCTGTATTCAAATCGTGACAGGTATTGCAAGGGGAACGATTAGCCCTCTTCACGCACAATTTGGATCTTTACCTTGGCCAACAAAGCGGCCAGAGCGCCCAAGGCGGCGATCACTGGGGCCAAGAGGGTGACCACGCCACCCACGGCTACCCCAGTTGTAAGCGGGATTTCTAACATAATTTTATCTTCTGCTGTGCGGATGATCAAGCGGCGCACATTGCCTTCGGCGATTAGCTCCTTGACTCGTTCCACCAACTGGCTGCCCGCTAGTTCAATTTCTTCGACCCAGGTGCTGCCTGCCGGTGGCGGCGTGCTATTGCTTTGGCTTTGCGCCTCTGGGGTGGGGATCTCTTCTACGTTGATGGTCTTTTCCGTTTCATTGATTGGTGATGTCATGGTTGATACTCCTTATTAAGTTGATACAAAGATAGTATAAGTGATTGGTAAAGCGTGATTATGTGTGGTGTACTTCGTGACAAAGCACGCCACACCGAGCTTCGTAATTTTTTTTGTTCAGCAGCAACATTGCGCCCCTATCACTATATACGCAGAAAGCCAGATTAAGTTGTACGGCTGTTCGGCGTCAGCCGCGAACGCAACGAAAAAAGGCTCAATTACGTATTGTAGACGATCAGGAGAGAAAGCGGAATATGCCATAGGTGAGGCCCATGACTAGTCAGGTGGCGAGGTGAAAACGAATGAACAAGGCCATGGCTGGTTCAAGTCAGCCATGGCCTTGTTCATCTAGGTAAAAGAACAATTTTGTTTAGCGCGGCCAGGGCTGCATACCCGGGATAATCATTTGTGCATCGCGCACTAGCTGATAGATCATCGGACCATAGGAGAGCAGGATCAACGCAATCGCACCGGCCATCCATGGCGTCCACGTATCCAACCACGCCGGGGTTGGTGTCGGATCCAGCGGTTCGGCGACAGGCATCTCAATCGGCTTATCGAGCTTGCGGGGGTTGAGCGCCGTGCCAAAGATCACCAGGAAGAAGAGGGTTGCGCTGACACAGAGCAACAAAACACCAAAGAGCGACTCCATGAGCATGGGATTCCACGCTTCTGACGCATAGGGGGCGGCGCCCAACATTGTCCGCCGGGGGGCGCTAAAGAGCAAGCCCAAGGTATGATAGGCATTGGACATAAAGAGCATGCCAAAGAACCAAGTCCACGCTTGCGCCAATGCCAGACCATTGGAAAGCAGTTTGCGCCCGGTTAGTTTGGGGATCAACCAGTAGCAGATGCCAAAGAAGGTCAAGGTTGTCGCCGAGCCCACGGTCAGGTGGAAATGGCCGGGGATCCAGGTGGTGTTGTGGACAGCCAAATTCAGATTATAGGAAGCATTGATAATCCCACCGATGCCGCCAAAGACAAAGAGAATCATCGCTAGATTTTGCGCGGTATAGGATGCATCGCCCCAATTGAGGCTGAACATCCAGCGGAACCAGCCTTTGCCCCCACGGGCGCGCGCGCCTAACTCCAACGACGCAACCACGGTGAACGCGGTCAACATGCTGGGGAAGCCAACGCCATAGGTCAGGAGGGTGTGGAGAAATTTCCAGCCCACCGGAATGCCAGGATCGGTATATTGATGGTGAAAACCAACCGGCGTCGAGAAGAGCAAGAAGAGCCAAAAGACCAAACGTGCCAGCGATTCGCTGAACATTTTGCCATTCGTTTGGGCTGGCAACATGGCATACCAGGAGACATAGGCTGGTAATAGCCAGAAATAGACCAAAGGATGACCAAAGAACCAAAAGAGCGTACGGCCCAAGAGTGGATCCACGCCATCAATCCAACCAAGGGATAGGGGCAGAAGCATCAAGAGGATCTCCGCGGCCACGCCAAGAGTACAGAGTTGCCAGAGGACCATGGTGATAATGGCCGCGAGAGCAATAAAAGGGGTGCGTACGCCAGGGTTTTCTTTGCGCCAGGCCCCATAGGTAAAATAAAGGCCATAACCGACAGTCCACGACCCGACCACCACGAGCGTCAGCCCAAGGTAGTAGAGCCAGTGCGCCATCAACGGCGGATAAAAGGTATAGAGGACCGTTGCCATGTTCGACAGCAGTGGGTAGGCCGCCAAAGCCAGACCGATCACCATTAAGATCAAGGCGAGTCGATTGATCCACGGGTAGCGCAGTGGCCGGTTGAGGCTACGCACGGTGGAAAAGGTGAAAAAGCCACAAATAAAGAAGGTGGTCCAGACCAGCGCGTTCAATACACCGTGGATGGACAAGCCTTGATAATAACTCTTGATCACCGGCTCGAGGTAGGAATAAAAATCAAAGCCGGCGTGTTCCAGCCCCTGTAACACCCCCAAAAACAACCCGAGAGTGAGGGCCCCAATCCCGATACCAACATTCCAACCGGTGAGATTATCGACAATTTTGAGATCTTTTTCGGTAAGCGGAACGGGGCGTGGTTCGGCAACCATCACGCTGCCCGCAGGCATTGCTTGAACTGACATAACTCTCTCCTGTTATGCTTGCGTAATCGCTAGATTCTCATTACTTAGCAGCGACGGCTTCGCCACTTTCTACAATAATCTGGGCATACATCGTGTGATGCCCAATCGTTGGCCCGCCAGCCCCACAGTATTCGTGGCAAATCAGATTATAGGTACCTGGCTCGGTAAAGGTTGCCTTCAGCGTCGAAATCTGCCCAGGCAGTACCATCATGTTGATGTTGGTCTCGGCGATTTTGAAACCATGTTGGACATCACGCGCCGTGACATAAAAGGTCACTTCTGAACCCACAGGAAGACGAATTTCCGATGGGGAAAAGCTCCATACTTGGGCGGTCATATAGGCTTCATACTTACCTGGTGCCAGTTCGCGCAATCCTGGATTGGCAAAAGGGCTATCGGCATTGGTGAGTGTCTTGGGATCAATGCGCTGGTAGTAACCGGGCAATTGAATCCCCCAGGCAAAGCTTGAAATGGCCACGGCGACGGCAAAGATCGTAACCGAGATCAGGCTGATACGAATCCAGATCCCTTCATAGCGATCGACATGTAGATCCGGGAGATTGTCTTGTTCAGCAAGAGTAGGCGCATGGTCACTCATTGGGTTACTCCTCTAGAAAGCACAATAAAATAGGTATTGGCCCAAAAGATTAAGATCAGCAAGGCAAAGAGCGCCATGAGCGCAATCGTGCCTTGCGGTGCACGCGGTTCTTTCACAACAGACTCCTCTCTTCCCCATAACAGGATAATTCGCTTAGATAGTCATAATGAACAAGCTGCCGTGGACGCGGGCGAGGGGTAGCACACCCTAGCCCCTTTTGCTTGAACGGCAGGTAGGATTAGCAAAGCTTATTTTGGGTAACAGACAAAGAGATGGGCCGCTTCATAGGCGAGGCGAGCGACTCCCGTACTCTGGCTCGCTTCCTTGGCGACCAGCTCAATATCGCGCTGCAGAATCGCTAGATCAGGCGTTGCCGTCCGATATTTCCCCCGCATAATCCCAGCCCCATCCACAAGCACAAAGGCTGGATCCAACGTAAAAGGCGCCGGAGCGCCGGGCTCCGTCGTGGCTTGGTAATAGACGCCAAAGCCCCCCCCAATCACATATTTGAGCGGAGTGGCCTCACCGGTGGCAAAATGCCAATTAGTCAGATCCGCCCCAACTTGGGTTGCATAGGCACGTAACTGTTCAGGTGTATCGTGCGTAGGGTCAATGGACATGGTTACCAAAGTCACGGGGATGCCTTGGGTGACCATGGCGGGCAACTGGGTTTGCACCTGCTGCATAATAGCACTCGTCTGCGGACATGGCGCAGCACACGTCGTATAGGTAAAATTATAGAGAACAATCTGACCACGCAAATCCTCATTGGTCAGGCGCGCCCCCTGTTGGTCCACCAACGCAAAGCCTGGTCCTAACCCCATTCTGGGCATCACGAGAATCGGTTTGAAAAAAGCAAAGGCCAACATAGCAAGAAAGGGCAGTGCAAATACACTGTACCAAACGATAGTACGGGTTGAAATCGCTTGTTCACGGGGGCGTTCCGACTGAGGCAGAGCAATGTGCATGACGTGTAAATTTGATTGTTTGCGCAAGATTGATCCTACCCGTCCCCTAAAAATTATGGATCGTGGAAAGCCAGCAAGGCAAAACCGACCAAACCAAGGTTATCTAGAAAAACATAGCTTATGCAGGTGTCGCGAGCCAGTGCTAGAACGGATGATAGATTTCTACTAACAACAAGTTTCGTGAAATTCCTGATGGGTGTGCATAGGAACCAACTTTATCTTAGACAGAGTTTTAGCATTTCGCTTCAAGCAGAAGACGGGGAAGTGGCCTAGATAAGCAGAGAGGTTTTGACCTAGTCAAGTGGCTAGGCACAAGGAGAGTCAGGCGAAAGCTGTTTGATCCTTTGGCTTCTCTCCCAAACAGCACAGATACCATGAACCAAGTCTCCCGGCAACCATGTAAATAGAACGCTAATTTATTGAATACCGCGGGTTTTGTCCAATTGATTTACCCAAGCAGCCATATCCACGTTCTGTTTTTATAGCAGAATGTAAGTAGCTATTTATCCCCTAGTTGTAGCATTTGAACAAAGTCAGAAGTTACGCAGTTGAGCAGCCTGACCAAAGAGCTGTCAGGTCTCGCCCAAGGGCGTAATTCCTACAAAGTATAACATAAAATCTACCACTAGTGTTATTCCGTACAATCACGTAAATTCCCTAAATACTTTACGTAAGCACCAACTGATTTAGCCGCTGCGTTTTGGCTAAGCTTACGACCTATGCAAAAGATAGAGCCTACCAGCTCGGTTAAAGCTGGTAGGCTTCTAGTCGCGCGTAACTTTTTATTCTGTGTAGTGGCCGGTCACCGCGCGATGGGTCATATGACCAGCGTGGGTAAATTGAGGAAAAGACAGACAGGCAAAGACGCGTTATTGAGTCGTCACACCCAATGAAGAAAGATAAGCAACAATGGTATCAATCTCCGCTGGCGTCAAAACATCACCTAAGTTTTGCACCATCAGATTCGGCACGCAAGGCCCCGTAGGACATTCGGGCGCAATATAGGCATTGGGATCGAGTAAAGATTCTCGAATGTATTGTTCAGCCGTGTAGCCTTCGATCCGCGTCGCGCCCGTTACCCCAATGTCAGTTAGATCAGGGCCAACTTGCCCAACCGCGTTAGCCACACCAGGAATGATGTGACAAGCAAAGCAGGTTCCCTTGGTCACAATCGCCGCTACTTCTTCTGGCGAGACTACAGCTACTGCCGCTGCGCTAGTCTCCGTTGTCTCAGCCGTGGTGGTAACCTCGCCCGTGGCGGTCACAGCCTCGGTTACGGTAATCGCGGGTGTCGCGGTCACGGCTTCACTGGCCGTCATGGTGGCCGTCTCGGTTATCGCCGTGGTTGCCGTGGCGGCTTCCGTAGCGGTTACGGCTGTCGTCTCGGTAGCGACCGCGGTTTCGGTCAGGGCGGTCGTCTCCGTAACTGGCGCTGTTACCGTCGTTGCCGCGGTAGCTGTAACCGCGGTCACGCCGGTGATCGTTTCAGTCGCGGTTACGGCTTCGGTCGTGCCACTAATAGTTTCGGCCAGGGTAATAGGACGGCCAGCCGCACGCGATTGCTCTGAAAACTCGGTCGCACCTTCACGATAATAGCCAACGGCTGCATTGATCACCACAATCAGAATGACAAGACCAAGCAATGCCCCCACAATTTGGAAAGCCGAACGATTTTCCGACATACAGAAATCCTATCTATGATGAATGGTGTTTCGCCCATCAAAGCCGCTGGGCCAACGAACAGCACTCCCTATGCAAAAGAGGCGAACGCTGCCTTGCAGCTCATGAGCAATGATCTTTTAACGATGGTTTATCTTTTACCGTAAACTTATCTAATGTTCGCTACTATAAAGCAAAAGCGATGAACGTGCAAGCTAGTTCACCTGATGCGCAACAGGATGGACAGCGTAACAGACAGCGCAGCTTTGCGACTGCCCAGCGCGGCGTACTTGACGAGTCACCGTGGCCTTCCGCCCTAGGGCAGCCGCTTATCATGCTTTGTCAGAACCTCTGCCCCCGTCGTCGTCACCAATAAGCCATCTTCTAACCGAGCGCCAAATTGACCGGGGAAATAGGCACCAGGCTCCAACATGATGACCATGCCAGCTTCCAAGGGAATTTCGTTATAGGGCACAATGCGCGGTTCTTCATGGCCGGTGACACCTACCCCATGGCCGGTATGATGGGGATAAATGGCATAGCCTGCCTTTTGCATGAATTGGCGCACCTGCTGATCGATCGCCTTGGCCAACACCCCAGGCCGGACAAGTGAAATCGCAAATTGGAGCGCATCAGCACAAGTTTGGTGAAGCTTCACCTGCGCTGCGGTGGGCTCGCCTGCATAATAAGTCATACAGCTATCGCTCCAGTAGCCGTGCGCCAGTGTACTAAGATCGACAATGACGTTGTCATGTTCACGAATCGCCAACGCTTCTGGCCAGCCACCAATATTATTTTCGCGGTAGCCAACCACACAGTCGTTGCCCAAGGGCATACGCCCACCTACAGCTTGCTGGATCGCGCCATGAATTTCGGTCCACACATCGATCTCGCGTTTGCCAACCTGCACAGCTTGGCGCGCCGCGGCATGACCAATATCGGTCAAGGCAAAGTTATCACGCAGCTTTTGAATTTCAGCCGCCGTTTTAACCATCCGCAGAGGGACAAGCCAGCCATCAATCGGGGTCAGCGGGGCGCGGGTTGGCAACGTATCGTCGAGCAATTGTTGGAGGAGGAACGTGGTATCCTGCCCTTCAACCCCAATCGGGCCTTGGGCTTGGCTGCGACGCAAGATTGGCGCAAAGCACTCACGCAGCCGCTCGCCACCAGCAATGGGCTGCTGAATGGTATAGCCAAGGTACGTTACAACCTCACAATCGGTAGCTGTCGCCAAATGGGCGACACTCCCAGCTTGACCATCCAGCAGCACCACCGTATAGTGACCCTCTTCATACCACACCAATGGCGGCGCGCCCAAAAAGAAATTCGGGCCTAGTTGTACAGCAGGGACAAAGCCTGTTAACCATTTCACGCTGCTACTATTGGTAAATAACGCCCGCGTGATGCCTTTGGCCTTCAGCAGGTCGCGCGTGCGTTGCCGTTGTTCTTGATGCAACATAAATCCTCGCTATCGCTTCTGTGTGGTAAAAGAGGTTATTATGGCTATTGTACCTTATTTTACAAATAGGACAAAGAGGGAGGTCTTGGTCAATCGCGAACTGCGTGATAGCGTCTGGATAAACCCTGCTTGTTGAGGGTGCGCGATTCGCCTGGATCTTTGTTATTGGATGATTGACAACCAGGAGCGCTACACATATACTAGGGTCCGGCGCACTTGTTCAGTTAGCCCAATTCTTGACAATCCACCTAAGGCGAAATGATGCGTATTAAAGATAGTCCGTGTTGACCTTGACCTACTAGTCAGCCGCCAATTGATCGATACCGTTGGGCCAGAGACCGCTGCTTCTTTTGCGACATCACCTCTGGCCTTTTTGCGCGGGCACCACCTTTCTTTCTGCAACTTTATTTTTCTTCAAATCAGAAACGCAGTTGCAGAAAGGAATGTTATGTCACGTTTAGCAGAGTGGCGACAGCAGTGGGCGACACCGCGGCTTTTTCGGATGACCCTCTTTTGTCTACCCTTCATTGATGAGCTTGTCTCTGGCATCCCCGTCTTGACCCTCCCCCTGGCACGCGCGGAATTGCACTTTAGCTACACCCAGGTCGGGCTGCTCTTTACGATCGCCGAGTTGACGGGCTTGTTGATCAACCCAATGCTGAATGCAGCCAGCGATTATTGGCCCAAACCGCGCCTCGTATTGGGTGGCATGGTTGGGTTGGCGCTCGGTTTTGCGCTGGCTGGCAGCAGCCCTAGCTGGGAGTGGCTCTTGGTTGCTTTTATCCTCATGGGCGCGACGAATAGTGCCGCCGTTAGCATCGGCGGCGCGATTCTGATCGACCAAGCCCCCGCCGCGACCCTATCGACCACAACCCGCTGGGGCTTTCTGTCCACGATTGGTGACCTGGTGGGACCACTAGTTGTAGCAGCCACCCTTGCACTGCAGGGTAGTTGGCGTCTGCTCATGGGCATGGGCGCACTGATCTGGTTCACCTTCGCCCTTTTCCTCGGGGTGCAACGCCCGACCAAGGCTCAATCCACGATAGCTCCCGGCGAACAGGAGCCGCCCTTTTGGCAGACGCTCCGCGCCAACTTGGCCGCTGGTCTACAAGCCCCCGATCTGCTACGTTGGTTGCTGCTGGCAACAATTCCTTCGTTGCTGGATGAACTTTTTCTTGGCTTTGCTGGCCTCTTGCTCACCGACCGGCTCCATGTGGCAGCGAGCACTGTCAGTTTATTCTTATTAGCACCTGTCGGCGGCGGGTTACTTAGCTTGGGCTGGCTAGCGCGGTGGGGCAAGCAAATCTTGCCAACCAAGGTGCTCGGCTATGCGGCGCTGATCACCATCAGTGGCTTGCTTTGCTTCATTATGGCCGCCAATGCATGGCTGGCGCTCTTTGGCCTCTTATTGACAGGGATCGGTGCGGCACCGTGGTTCCCGATTGCCCAAGCCCAAGCCTTTGCCGCCCTACCAGGGCGTACTGGCACGGTAGGGGCCTTGCACGCGCTCTTTGCTCCCATTGAGATCGGCGCGCCCTTGCTCATTGGCCTCATCGCTGAAGAGTGGGGAATCCAAATAGGTGTCAGTTCACTGCTGATTGCGCCACTCCTCATTTTGTTCCTTCGCCCGCGACAGCAGAGCAAGGAAAGCAGAGACGGACGGTAGGCGTTCAGTGACTAACCAGACCAACTGCGCTGGTTAGCTAGCCTTGGGGCGCGATAGCGCTAGCCGCGCCAACACAGCAATATCCGACGGCGTGGTACGACAGCAACCACCGATCAAACGTGCGCCAGCCGCGTACCAGCGTTCTGCTGCTGTGATAAAATCAACTGAATCCGCCGCGGGCAACCAGCATTGCTGACCAGCATCCCACTGTTCCCCGCGGTTTGGGTAGGCCACGAGGAGCTTTTGTGTTACCCGCGCCGCGTCCATGAGGAGCGCTTCTACATAGCGCGGCGCGGTACAATTGACCCCAACCGCCACGATTTGTGGGCTTGTGTTAGCGAGCGCCACACAGTCGGCAAAGCGCTCACCGTGGCAGACATGCGCCCCATCGCAACAACTAAAACTCAACCAAGCCGATTGTGTGGGAAATTCCGCCAAAAGGCGCATCAGTGCTTCGCCCTCGGCCAAAGAGGGGATCGTTTCACACGCCAATAAATCAGCACCGCTCGCAGCTAACACGGCCAGCCGCGGGCGGTGCCAATCCATTAGTTGTGCAACGGTCAGCCCATAATCACCGTGATATTCTGAGCCGTCGTGTAAATAAGCGCCGTAGGGACCAACAGAAGCCGCGACAAAGAGAGAAGGGGAGCGATGAGAATGCTCGTGCTGAACCTCGTGTTCGCGTAGATCGGCCAGATATTGTGTGCGTGCTTGTTGGGCCAGGTGAATGCTGTGCTGCATGAGCGCGGTGGCGTGGTCTGGCGCCAGACCACGCGCCGCAAGGCCAGCAAAGCTCGCCTGATAGCTAGCCGTTATGGCGACATTGGCACCCGCCACAAAATAGTCATAGTGAAGCTGGCGGATCAGATCGGGCTGTTCCAGCAAGATCTTTGCCGACCAGAGCGGATCTTTGAGATCCGCACCGCGGTGCTCCAACACGGTCGCCAGCGCACCATCCAGAATAACAACGCCTTGTTGTGCAAGTAATGGTTGGAAAAGGGACATGTGATCGCTCCATTCAGCCGCCGTTTGCCGAACTATTTGCTTACCCTTCATCAAAACCGGTCAGATGTGGAGGAGTCAACTACCTTTTGCAACAGCTTCTTAGAACAAAGTGGGCAGGTAGACGATGCCGAAACAACCCACCAGAATCAGCAGGCACCGGCCAGTTTGTTGCAACAGACGGTGCTCCAGGACGCTGGTCCGCAGCTGATATTCGAGATAAGAAGTACCCATCAACCAAAGCGTACCCCAGCCGAGTACCGATAATTTACTGAGCCCGACCAACGTGGCGCTGCTCCAGCCCGATGGTCGCAAGGCCGGATTTTGGATCAATAGGGCAGCCAGATAGAGGGTGGTGACATGCGCTTGCCAAACTACCACGGCAGCCATAGCGGCCAATCCTAGCCAAATGAGGGCATATCCTAGCCAAACAAACCTCTTAGGTTGCGCCATTGACTGTCCTTCAGCGATGACTCGTGCTATACTCAGAAGAAAGATAGGGATCGAAAGCCCATTTCGGGAAACTATCGCCCTGCTTTAACGTTACATGATTATGCATTTCTTGTATCAGTGAACGATATCACAAACCCAGCTTCTCAAGATAACCTGGTTTCGCCGTTATTTTCCCACGGTGTCGACTGATTATACACAAGGCACTTGGTCTGCGGCCAGCAGCCATAGGTAAAAATTTATGAAATCACAAAGCCCATACAGCGCAATCAACGCGAAGACAGATTATGGATTTTACGACAAATTACGTATACTTGGTAAGTCTATTCTAGCCTATCCGACTTATGATAATCAGAGTAATTTGAAGGATTCAACCATGCGTAGTTTGGAATCATATACAATTATTGGTCTGATTTCATCGCTGTACGCGATTGGCCTCAATACGCCAATGGGCAAGAAGTTTACTGATCAATACACTTGGGCCACTGTCTGTATTGGTACCGGGATTGTCCTTGCTATCTTGCGCGTGATCATTCCCAAAGAATATTGGTATAAGTTAGCAACTGCCTTTGTCGTCGCCGGTGCACCGATGATCTTCCGTAGCCTCTACAACAAAACCATCCGTGAATTACAACATAACCAAGCTTCGATGTAATGCCATGAAATAGGCACAAAATGACCGGAAGCAGTTCACCTATCCAACGGCCACACCATCAACGGCAGCCCCATCGCCGCTCACGGCAACTTCGCTGGCTTCTTATCGTGGTTTTCAGCTATCTGATCGTTCCCGGCCCAGCCCAAGCCGCGCCCCTCATACCCCTAGTCCCCTTTGCTTGTGAAGATGGTATGCAAGCTAGTGGGGCGGCCTATCGGATTTGCATGCCTGACCACTGGAACAATCGCTTGGTTGTTTATGCACACGGATATGTTGCGCCTAACCGTCCGCTTGGTATCCCCGAAGACCAAATGCGTTTGCCAGGCAGTAGCTTTAGTGTCGATCAATTGGTAACTAGCCTAGGCTATGCCTTTGCCACCAGCGGCTATTCAACTAATGGCTTAGCCATTGAAGAGGGTTTGCAGGATCTAGTAGATGTGGTAGACCTTTTTACAGCGCAGAAAGGTACCCCAGAAAAGGTGTTGCTTGCTGGTGTTTCCGAAGGGGGGGCGATTACGGCCCTAGCGCTCGAGCGCCATCCCGATATCTTTGACGGCGGCCTTGCCATGTGTGGCCCTTATGGCAGCTTTCGGGATCAGATCAACTATTTGGGCGACTTTCGCGTCCTCTTCGACTACTTTTTTCCCGCCGTAATGCCACCCACTCCCATTCACGTTCCTACCGAACTACTCGATAGTTGGGAAACCAGTTACTACACGAATACGATACGCCCTGTACTCACCGATCCAGCCAATGCCACCCAGGTAGATGCATTGTTAGCAACCGGTGGTGTCGCTTTCGATCCCAATGACCCAACCACTAAGTTGGCGAGTAGTGAAGAATTACTTTGGTATAATGTCTTCGCGACAAATGACGCGACCACCAAGCTAGGTGGTCAGCCGTTCGACAATCAAACGCGCCAGTACACCGCCCCCACCGCGACCGCTCTCCTCAACCAGCAAGTGGCACGCTACACCGCCGATGCAACGGCATTGAGCGCGCTAGCCGCAAGCTACGAAACCAGCGGCCAACTAGCCAATCCACTGGTGACCCTACACACCACCGGTGATCCGGTGGTGCCGTATCAGCAAGCCATGAAGTACCGCACCAAAACCATGTTGGCAGATAACCTCGCGCTCCACCAAGCCATCACCGTAAATGCCTATGGTCACTGTCGCTTTTCCAACCTAGATATCCTTGGTGCCTTCAACCAACTGATCACGCTCGTCAACAATCCACCGGCCTACCAGCCCGTGCGCCATCTCTATCTACCCCTGATGACGCAATAAATCCCGCCGCACGGCTGTCTCCGAGGAGACCCATGGCCTTGTCAACGTTGCGCTGGTGTCCAGAGGCGGAGAGCATCCCGATTGGGAAGAGGCGTTGCCAGTGGATTGTGGTTTGCTTCTTTGCTAGTGGGGAAGGTAACGATACCTTGCTGCGGCTGTTGGGCGGCCATCGGTACAGAGCCCAAGGTAACGTCATCAATAAGCCAATGGCTGATGATTGCACTATCCGTTTCGGCCCGCAGTTCAAGGATGACCGTCTCGCCCGCATAGGCAGCTAGGTCTATGCTATGCAACACCCAACCATCGGTTGCTGTCTCTGCACAGAGATCCAATCGTTCGACCACATCCTCGCCGATCAGCACACCAGCTAGGTCATACCCACATTGATCGTCCGAAGCAATCCAATGCCAAAATTGCAGGATCGGCGTTTCGTCTGGTATGGTCACCTGCTGTTTCACCAGAGAAACTTCCCGATTGAGGCCGGCCAGCCAAGCAATCCACTCACCGCTATGAGCCGTTAGCGCGCTGCCCGACACCGATTGGATCAAGGCGGCATTGCGCGCAGAAAATTCCTCCCAGCTCGTCACCCCCGCTTCAAAATCCCCGTTACGCAGCAGAAACACCGGATCATAGGCCACAAAAGGCAGAAATGCAGCACTACCCTCACGCGTGGGCGTGAGGGTTGGGGTAGTTGTCGCGGTTGGCGTTGCCGTTGCTAGGCGCGTCCCCGTTGGCGTCGGGGTTGGGGTCGGCGTTATGGTGGGCGTTGCCGTAGCGGTTGGCGTTGGGGTTAACAATTGGGGAATCTGCGCGGCCACCCAATCAGCATAGCGCGAAATGCGTGTATAGACACCATAGAAATTCGGCTCGGCACAGCCTTCCCCCCAACTGACAATCCCCACTTGTTTCCAAGATGAGGTTGCGTTGTCAAAGGTCATTAAGGGGCCACCACTGTCGCCCTGACAAGAATCTTTCCCACCAGCCCGTAATCCGGCACAGATCATATTATCGGTAACGGTGCTATCAAAGATGCCATAGGACTGCCGACAGGTGTCCGTGCTGACAAGCGGCACCTCGACCTGGCGCAGCACATCACTAGTGCCACCCCCACTCATGGTAGCGCCCCAACCAATCACCGTCACATTGCGACCAGGTGTTTCAAGTTGGGTCGTGGCCTGGTCGATGAATTTCAAGGGTGTTACGGCCACGGGCGTCGCTAGCTCAAACAAGGCTAGATCATTATCATAACTTTCGTTGTTTTGATACCCAGGGTGGCGAATGATCCGCACAACATCGACCCGTTGGCCGTCTTCAGTGCTCAGCCGATGGCGGCCAACCAATACATCAACCTGACTGGGCTGTAAAGGCGAGCCGTCAACGTTATAGGCACAGTGCGCCGCAGTTAAGACCCACTTGGGATCGATCACAGCGCCGCCACAGAAGAGCACGGCCCGCGTTTGGCTAGCAGAAATCAAGGCAGCCATCCAAGGCCACGCATTGGGTACTGCCTCTACCCCACCCACAATGGCCGGGCTATCAACATCTTGCGGCTGGGTATCTGGTTGTTGCACAGCTGGAGCAGCAGAAGCAGTCAAGGAGCGGGCGAAGGGCGGCATCATCAATAGCCCAGCACAGCTACAGACCAGGGCGATGACACACCAATTGATTCTTTTTTGCATGGGAGTTCTCTCGTTTTAATACTTAGAAATTACACACTTGGGCCAGGCAGGTTTTCCAACCCTGTCAGGTCGCTGGTCATACCGACCAACTGCGTAAAGCCTAACCATCAATCGTTACGCACGTAGTAAAATCCGTCAAGTTTGCACAAACTGTCAGCTTTAGTAACTCAGGCAGGAGTTACGTATTGAATCA
Source organism: Caldilineaceae bacterium (assembly GCA_019637645.1). The sequence continues at coordinate 89,262 of JAHBVH010000017.1, read as the reverse complement.
TGCATAGCGAAGGGAGGGAATTAGCTCGAGCGTGGCACAATGGCGGGTAACAACGGGCGGCAATCACACCAGTTCCTTCGACGCACGGCTGCGCCTGTGATGCTGAACCGATAGCGAAGTAAAGCTGATATTTCAATATATCGATCAGCGGATGGTAGAATAGCATAGGAAAGCAGGTGCAGCAACTTCCTTGCCAACCACGCACGTCAATCCAGTACTTGTTTGCGGCAGGCGTAGCAGGGATGGGGTATGCGGCCCGAACTGGTCCGCCCTCGACATAACGACATCTGAGCCAAGTGACGTGGAAGCATAATTTATTATCTAATGCAGCTATTACAGTTAGAAGTTACGCAGTTGATCAGCGTGACCAGAGACCTGACAGGACGGTGCTAGGCAGCCACGCCCGTTCAAGCGGGCTTTCGCTGGCGTGGCTTGCGGAGGCTCCGTACCTTTCGAGGGTTGGGCGCGGGCGGCCATAGCAAAGAGCTGAAGCAACAGTGTACTATTGAGACCAAGGAAAGAATTTTTATGCTGCCGCTTCAATATACCTACTACCAATCACCCGTCGGCTTGATTGAACTAGGGGCAACCGCCGAAGCAGTGGCGACTTTATATTTTGTTGAGGAAGAGCGCCAGCCCAGCCAGACCTCGCCCCTGTTGGCATTGGCACAAGCCCAGCTAGAAGAGTATTTTGCCAACACGCGACAAGTGTTTACAATTCCACTGCGCTTTCAAGGCACTACTTTCCAGAAACAGGTGTGGGAATACTTGCTGGCCGTCCCCTACGGCAAAACGTGTGCCTATCAAAGCATCGCCAATGCCTTGGATAACCCCAGAGCAGCCCGGGCGGTTGGGGCCGCGAATGGACAAAATCCCATCTCCATTATCGCGCCTTGCCATCGCATTATCGGCAGCAATGGCCGCTTGACCGGTTATGGCGGGGGCTTGTGGCGCAAAGAATGGCTGCTGAAACATGAGGGGTATTTGCTGGCCTAAAGTCATGAACCAGCAGAGAGCGTCGTCGGGGAACTTTTCTCTCTTTGGCGCGGTGGTTCTCATAAACGCCCAAGAGAGCTGACAGGTTTTGTAAACCTGTCAGCTCTGTCACGGAATAAGCCTCAGTAATGAACCAAAAGTAAAGGGTCGTCGGAGTAATGATGTACGAACCAAAAAATGTATTAGGTGAAACGCTAGAAGTCTGCTGCACAGAACCGATGACAGGCTTCTATCGCGATGGTTGCTGTCGTACCGGTGCCGATGATGTGGGCATTCATGTGGTCTGCGCCCAAATGACCGAAGAATTTTTAGAATTTTCGCGCCAACGGGGCAATGATCTAAGCACCCCGCGGCCTGAATTTCTCTTTCCTGGCTTAAAGCCCGGCGACTACTGGTGCCTTTGTGCGGATCGGTGGCAAGAAGCGCTCAAGGCTGGTGTAGCACCACCCATTAAACTGGCCTCCACCCATATTTCGGCGCTGGAATTCATCACCATGGCCGATCTAGAGCGCTATGCCATCGATGATCATGAAGAAGATCTGAGCATCTGGGAATTTTAGGTCAATCGGCTGGCGCGCGCTTCCCCCAACGGCAGACACATCTCATCCTCAGCTTCGATCATCCGCCCAGTTTTGACAAAGCCAAAGGCACGATAGAGAGAGAACGCCACTTCGTTTTCTGGGTGAACGGTCAACAGGAGTTCGGCGTAAGGCGGGGATTGGCGACGCAACTGGGCGAGAAAGTGTTCGAGAAAGGCACGGCCATAGCCCCGCTGCTGGTAGCGCTGATCGATAAAAAAGCCATTGAGCACACAATGGCTCAGATCGCTGGGCCGGTAGACAAAACAATAAAAGCCGACCATGGTGCTGCCCACATAGATCGCGTGGGGATCATAGTTGTAGTGATAGGGTTGGATATAGGCCCGCGCTAAGGAGCGCTCGACGGATGCCGTGAAATGCCGCTGTGAGTCGTGGACATCCAAGGTCAGCGCCGTGAGCCAATTTTGCGCCGTAACAGGCCGAACAGTCAACCGTGGCATGATCTCTCGTGACGAAAAACAGCTTCAGGGAAAAGGTAGAGGCCCACGCCACTCTTGACCAGTTTTGAAAACTGGTCAAGAGTGGCGTGGGCCTAGCAACCAAGCTTAGACATTAAAGCGGAAGTGCATAATGTCGCCATCTTGCACAATGTATTCCTTGCCTTCGACTCGCATGACCCCCGCGGCTTTGGCCGCCGATTCACTGCCCAAGCGGATATAGTCCGCATAGGGAATCACTTCGGCGCGGATAAAACCGCGCTCAAAATCGGTATGAATCACCCCAGCCGCTTGGGGGGCTTTCCAGCCTTTGCCAATGGTCCACGCCCGTACCTCTTTGACGCCAGCCGTAAAATAGTTGATCAAGTTCAGCGCGTCAAAGCCCTTGCGAATAACCTGATCCAATCCCGTCTCTTGGACACCAAGCGAGGCCAAAAATTCGTGGCGCTCTTCATCGGTCAGCCCCGCCATCTCTTCTTCCAACTTGGCGCACAACTTAACCACTTCTGCATTCTGCTCGGCGGCTAGCTCGCGCACAGCCTGGACATATTCGTTATCATCGACCAGATGCTCTTCATTGACATTGGCCGCGTAAATCACCGTTTTGCCGGTCAGAAAGCGCATTTCATTATTAAGCGTCTGGTAGGCTTCACTGTTTCGATCTGGATAGGCGGTTACTGGCTTGCCGGTTTCCAGCAGCGCCTTGAGCGCAAGCGCAGCATCCATCACCGGCTGTAGCTTCTTATCGCCTTTGACTTGGCGTGTCAGCTTTTCGATTTTATTTTCTAACTGCTGGAGATCCGCCAACATTAACTCAGTGTTGATCACTTCAATATCGTCGCGCGGATCAACCTTGGACGCGACATGGATCACATTCTCATCGTCAAAACAGCGCACTACATGGACAATGGCCGCCGTTTCGCGGATATTGGCGAGAAATTGATTGCCAAGCCCTTCGCCTTTGCTCGCGCCTTTTACCAACCCTGCGATATCAAAAAACTCGACGGTGGCATTGACAACCCGTTCAGGCTTCACCAACGTAACCAGCTTATCCACCCGTTCATCGGGCAAAGGGACAATGGCCTTGTTGGGCTCGATCGTGCAAAAAGGATAATTTGCCGCTTCGGCATTTTGTGTTTTTGTTAAGGCATTAAAGGTGGTGCTCTTTCCTACATTCGGTAGCCCCACAATGCCGATTCCTAGTGCCATAATTTTCGTTTCATCTCGATTATTTTAAAAGAACAACTTTGCTACCGAAAGGGCGCCTTGCCGCCAAGGAACACGATGGGAAACGCCCGACTGCCCTTCAAATTCATGTAAATGGTCAAGGTACCACCGATAGTTGCGGATCAGGGCATCTTGGTTGGAATATTTGGGCTGAAAGCCCAAGAGACGTTCCGCCTTTTCAATCGACACAAACGAATCTTCGGTGATGGTGCCATAGGCCCACTTGTACACGGGCGAGAGCTTTAGTTTTTCTAAAATTTGTAAAGCCCAGATCATGGGCGCGATGGGGATCGAAATAATTCGTTTGCCAAAGCCAGCCGCGTCGAGCACGGCCTGAAAATCGGCTTTGAGCGTGGTAAATTCTTTGGCCCCAATATTAAAGACATCATTGACGACCATGCGCTCGCCCGTTGCCACCAGATAGATCGCAGCGCAGAGATCTTCGACATCCAACAACTGGTAGCGATTGTTGCCACGCCCGGGCACCGGAAAGTTTTTGCCATCTTTGGCCCAATCATAGAGCAGCGCAAAAATGCCCAGCCGCTCCGGTCCCACAAACGATTTGGGGCGAATGATCGGAATACACATTCCCTTGTCACGATATTCCTGACAAATGGCTTCGGCCGCAACCTTGGCCTCGCCATAGGGACCGACCCCGTCCAATCGATCGGTTTCGACCAGGGGATGATGATCGGGGATCCCATAGACAGCCGTCGATGAGATATGAACAACTCGCTCGACACCCGCGTGATAGGCGGCCGCCAATACATTGCGAATGCCGTCAATATCGGTCGAATAAATATCGGCGGGGCTATATAACGGCAAGGCAGCAGCGGTATGGATCACACAATCGACGCCAGCCATGGCGCGCTGGAGATCCGCTGGGTTGCGAATATCCCCAATCAGCTCGGTAATCTGCGGGCGCTCAGGATAGGTAAATTCCGCTAAATCTAGCGAGACGACGCGGTGGCCCCGCGCCAACAAATAGCGGACCAAATTAATGCCTAAAAAGCCAGCGCCCCCTGTAACCAGATAAGTCTTGGCCGCTTCTGTAGCCGTGGCGCCAAGGGTGGCCTGCGTCACGGCGGAAGGATTCGATACTTGCACGCCTCACTCCTATCTATTGGCGATCAATCACGCGCAGCAGCTAACCCATTGCGCGGTTGTGCGCCCCACTGGGCCAGCAACGTATGGGTCGATTCAAAAGCTAGCTCCTTGGGTAGCGTAGCAGCGCTAAACCAGCCAGCCTCACAGGCATCATCATCACAGCGCAAAGTCGTCTGGGTGGCCGCAGCAGGGACAGCATGATAGGCCAATACAATGCCTTGGGTACGACCGGCAACGCCTACCATGGGAAAGATGGTCAACAGTGTATCAATCTGTACGGGCAAACCCACTTCTTCCAAGAGCTCGCGTTGCAGGGCCGCTTCGGGCATCTCACCAGCATCCATATACCCACCCGGCAGCGCCCACAATCCTTTCCCTGGATCGACCGACCGCCGAATCAATAATACTTGCTGTTGATGGGTCACCAACCCAATCACCGCGACTTTGGGATCTTGGAATTGCACAAAGTGACACTGCGGGCAGACTGGCCGTATTTGGCCGTAACTCTCCCGCTGTTCCAAAGCAGTTGCACAATAGGGACAATAGCAATAGTGTCCAGACTTCATCGCACTTTCCATCCCCCTAGCTGACGCACCTTGCACCAGCGATCAATGCTACTTACAACAGGCCATTATACGCTGGATTGCAGAAATGCGGAAAACAATGGACATGAATGGATTGACAAATGCCAGGATTTGTTGCTTACCGCCGCAAGATCTATAATCAACAGTAAGTAGTCAAACTCTCATTTTCCAAGGAGGCAGTAGCTTGAATCTGCATGAATATCAATCAAAACGCATCTTTGCCAACTATGGAATTCCCATTCCAAAGGGCGAAGTCGCGACAACAGCCGCCGAAGCGCGGGCCATCGCCGAAAGCTTAGGTACACCTGTTGTCATCAAAAGCCAGGTATTGGTTGGTGGTCGTGGCAAGGCCGGCGGGATTAAAGTGGCAAAAAGCGTAGACGATGCCGAAACGCTCGCCAATCAGATCTTAGGCATGGATATTAAAGGGCTGACCGTCAAAAAAGTATTGGTGGACGAAGCCGCCAACATCGCTACCGAAATCTACTTGGGCGCGGTCCTCGACCGGGCGCAACGGCGCGTCGTGCTCATGGCGAGCAGTGAAGGTGGCGTTGAAATCGAAGAAGTTGCAAAACATACACCAGAAAAAATTATTAAAGTCGCCGTACATCCTTTTTTGGGCCTGCGGGACTATCAAGCCCTTGAATTAGCCGATGGCATTGGGCTGCCGAAAGAACATCTTAGTGCTTTTATTAAAATCGCGCGCAGCCTCTACCAAGCCTATGTGGAAAGTGATGCTAGCCTCGCTGAAATTAATCCCTTGGTGATTACAGGCGACAATCGTTTGATTGCCCTAGATGGCAAAATGGTCATTGACGACAGCGCACTATTCCGCCATGCTGATCTTGGTGGGATGCGCGATGAGGACGCCGAAGATGCCTCCGAACGCCAAGCACGTGAGCATGGGTTGAACTACATCAACTTAGATGGCGAAATCGGTTGTATGGTAAATGGAGCCGGGTTGGCAATGGCTACCATGGACATTGTCAAATTCTACGGTGGTAGCCCAGCCAACTTCTTGGATGTAGGTGGTGGCGCTTCTGCCGAGAAAGTAGCCGCAGCCTTGCGGGTAATCCTCCGCGATCCCCGTGTCAAAGCCGTTCTCATCAATATTTTTGGTGGGATCACCCGCTGCGATGAAGTGGCGCGTGGCGTCTTAGCGGCCATCAACTCGCTCGATGTCAAGGTCCCCTTTGTTGTACGCTTGGTCGGCACAAATGAAGAAGAAGGTCGGCGTTTGCTGGCCGAAGCCAATATGATTACTGCAACCAGCCTGGCTGATGCTGCGCAGAAAGCAGTCGCCGCGGCCCAAGGAGGCAAGGCATGAGTATCCTGGTCGATAAGAATACACGAGTAGTGGTGCAAGGCATTACCGGCCGTCAGGGCATCTTTCACACCGAGCAAATGCTCGATTATGGCACCCAAGTCGTGGCCGGTGTGCGGCCCGGCAAGGGGGGCGAATGGGCCACCCGCAATGTGCCCATCTTTGATACTGTCAAAGATGCAGTCGTGGCAACGGGTGCGAATACTAGCTTTATCATTGTGCCAGAATCGACTGCGCCCGATGCGATTATTGAAGCGGCTGATGCGGGGATTGAGCTTATTGTCTGTATTACTGAAAATATCCCGGCACTGGATATGGTCAAGGTACGTGCCTATATCGACACGACCAACGCCCGGCTGATTGGCCCCAACTGCCCAGGCTTGATCACACCCGGTGAAGCCAAAGTTGGCATTATGGCTGGGCATATTCACACGCCTGGTAATGTTGGGATTGTCAGTCGCTCCGGCACTTTGACCTACGAAGTGGTCTATGCGCTGACCGCCCGCGGCATCGGCCAAAGCACGGCGATCGGGATTGGTGGCGACCCTATTATTGGCACGACCTTTACGGACGTGCTGCAAATGTTTGAGGCCGATCCCGCCACCGAGCAAGTCATTCTCATCGGTGAAATCGGTGGCACTGATGAGCAAAAGGCCGCGGCCTTTATTGCTGATCACATGACCAAACCGGTGACAGCCTTCATTGCCGGCCAAACAGCACCGCCAGGCCGCCGCATGGGCCACGCCGGGGCGATTATCTCCGGTGGCGAGGGTACGGCAGCCGAAAAGATGGCCATGCTCAAAGCCGCGGGCGCGCAGGTTGCACGTCACCCCGATGAGATTGCCGAGATTGTAGCAAACAATATCAGCAAGTAATCCTTGACTAGAACGATAAACGCCAACCTGAAATCAGGTTGGCGTTTTTATTGCGAAGGTGCCAACGGTCATAAGGAGATCGAAGAGAAATAAAGAATGGAAGACATGGGAGAAAAAACCGCCGGTGGTAGACTACGTCAAAGCAAACCGAGCTTAGGCCACAGCCATCTCGGCGGTGGCAGGCAACCACCCATTGTTAATCGCAGCGAGGACAACCTCCGTACGGCTGGTTACCTGCATTTTGGCAAAGATATTGCTCAGGTGAGTCTGTACTGTGCGCTCTGAAATCACAAGTTGGCGGGCAATTTCCTTATTGCTGCAACCCTGCATCAACGTTCGTACGACATCGAGTTCGCGGCGGGTTAGATTATGCGGCATACGATGCTTGCGGGTTCGGCGGGCCGACCGTGAGGTACGATTTTTGACTTCATCGCTCATCGCATTGTGGGCATTACTACTAACGGTATAGGCAGCCCGCACTACTTTGACCAAATCAGTCACAGGGGCCGCCTTAATGACGTAGCCAAAGGCCCCGGCACGACGCATGGCCAAGGCAGCATGCTCCTCTTCTTGCGCGGAAAGGCCAATCACTTGAATGCGCGGCAGCAGTTGCTTCAGGCGCTTGGTTGCTTCTACACCAGAAATCCCCTTCATCTGGAGATCCATTAAGACAACGTCTGGCCGTAGCCCTTTTTGGACTTGCTGCAAGAAGAATTCGCCACTTCCAGCTTCCCCAATGACGCGAATCCCTTCTTCTTGCTCAAGAATAGCACGTAGACCTTGGCGCATTAATTCATGGTCATCGACCAAGACGACTTGAATCACAGGCATAACTCAGTACTCCTCGTAATCGTTGGGCCGTTTCCTTTTGGCAACCAATTGTATTCTGTGCAGGTTCCCATTTATCGGCAGCAAAAGTGTTACGACAACTATGGGCTCATCCATCTACTGTAGTAGTGGCAACCTTATTACTGACCTAAAACCGGTTCCAACTTCTACATTTGGCGGATGAACACCTTATTCATGCGGATAATCATTTCTCCGATTACTACTTTCTCAGATTTTTGCTTCAATTGCAATAGTACCGATGGCCTATTTTCTTCCCGTTTTGGTCATTGGTGTGCCAGCCCTAACGCCCCCTTGTAGAGCATTAACCGGTTGATAGGCTAACGTAAAAAATGATCCTTCTTGTTCCAGACCAGCCCAGCGCTTCCTGACAAAATCTACCACTTTTTGATGAGCAAACGCAGGCTTCCACCAAGGTGGCTAAGGAGTGCGTACGCTAAATTAGTCAGCAATCGTCAGGAACACGACAACAGACGCAATCTTTATTTTTACACCAAAAGACGGGCCTCCCCATCCACCTAATATCACACACACTACTTTATTTATATTATTATAATTTTATTTATGATACAGCATAAGAGGTATTACTTTGGACAAAACACACAGGAGAGTTGCCAGCGGTGTGGTAGCCACGCATTGCCGACGCAGGAGTGACTGTGGTTGATTACCCACATACGGCCTTATTCCAGAAGGTCGCCATCGTTCTCCATCGGCCTCAAGATGCGCATAATATTGGCGCGGTGGTACGCGCCATGCGCAATATGGGCATGGCCGATCTGCGGTTAGTCCAGCCAGAACCCTTCGAGCGAGCAACCATTTTGCGGGTGGCCCATCATTGTGAAGCGTTGGTCGATCGTATTCAGATCTACCCCACGTTGGACGAAGCTTTGGCCGATGCCAGCTATGTGATTGGCACGGCGGCCATCCAACATCGCGCCCGGCCCCAAACCCAGGCGGTACGCCAAGCAGCACAAGTGGTCGCCCAACAAGCACACCAGGGGAAGGTAGTTCTGCTTTTCGGCCAGGAGGACGATGGTCTTGACAACGCGGCGCTAGATCGCTGCCATCTGTTGGTGACCTTGCCAACCGATGCTGATTATCCGGCCTTGAATCTAGCGCAGTCTGTCTTGCTGCTGCTCTACGAGGTGCGGATGGCGCTGCTAGCCGCCCAACCCATTGGCGAAGGTGAACCGCCCCTTGCCACACAAGCCGCGTTAACCCACCTCTTGACCATAGGCGAAGAAGTGCTCACGCGGATCGGTTTTTTCAAGGTTAACCAACGTGCGGTGATGCGGAAAGTGCGACAGATGCTCTATAAAGCGCGGCTTACACCAGAGGAGGCAGCATTGGTCATGGCTATTTTACGCAGGCTGGCGCGTGCCCTGCCCGACCAACGTGATTCATCGTGACAGCACCGTGCTAGCGGTTCCGCCAACGATCAAAGCGCGAGGACGCGGATAGACGCGGATGTACGCGGATTTATTTTTATCCGCGTCCTCGTTTCTCGCCAGCTTACTGCGCCACGGGTCCCCAACTCACCATTTGCTCCGAGGAAAAGCTGTAATCAAGAATGGCATCAATGGGTAGCATGCGTTGGTCGCTGCCGTCTGGGTTCATCACCCAGAAGTGCCAAGCGCCAGCCGACTCAATGGAATTACGATTGCTGAGATAGACAATGTGCTGGCCGTCGGGACTCCAGGCTGGCGCGACGTTAGAAGGTAATTCATCCACCAAGGCGGTTACAGGCCGGGTCAACGCGACCAAGCCAGAGCCATCTGGATTGACGCCATAGATCTGCCAATGGCTGCCTTGCTTGCGGTGAAAGACCACACGACCACCCCCTGGCTGCCACACCGGATCATGAAAATAGCCCAACAAGGCATCGTTCGCCACCTCCACGCTGCGCGCCTCGGCTTCGTCGGCGGTCCGTTGAATGCCAGCATTGGATTGATAGACAATGCCGGCCTCATTCCAGTCGGGCGCGGCAGCATAATCGAGCGAAGGAATATCCCGATAATCACTGCCCGCCGGGCTGATCCGTGCAAGGACGGTATGGTAGGTACGCTGGTTGGGGATCCCGCGCACCAGTTTATTGATCTCCATATCGAATTGAAGCTCTGGCGGCAGCGCTTCCAGGATCGCCTCATCGGGCAGGCAGACACTGCCCCGTACTACACGGCAGTCGTCATAGCCGTTGGCCCGGCTAAAGACAATCCACGCGCCATCGGGGCTCCATTTGGGTGAGCGCAATAATGGCCGCTCATTGTAGATGAGCCGCTCGTCAGTACCATCAATATTGATCACGTAGAGGCCATTGCCACCCCCGTCACGGGTGAAGGCCACTTGCCGCCCATCGGGGCTAATCGCGGGATCGATGCCGTTGGTCAGGGGGCGCAACGTGTCACGACCGAGATCATAGGCATAGATCGTGCCGCCAATTCGATCTTGGAAGACGAGCATGCCAGCCAATCCACTCTTGCCTGCTTGACCGGAGACGCCACCCGCCGGGGCCGCACTAGCAGACACATTGGCAACTTCGGGGGTTGGCATGAGAATGCGATCAGTCGGTGTGGCCGGGCCAGGGGTGGATGGTAGCGGGGTTGGCGGTGGTGGGAAAGCGGTGATGGTCGGTACGGTAGCGAGATCACCTGCCACTTGGAGATAGGTGACGGCAGCCCAAGCACGATCCAGTTGATTGGCCGCTTGGAGCTGCACCCAATCGGTTGCCTCAGTACGCCCAACGACCAGCCAACGACTGCCACTCTCGGCTTTACCAACTACAGGGTACCCCACCCCAGGACCGCTCCGCAGGTTCAGGCGGCTTCCTTGTAATGCGACCAACGCAGTCACATCACTGGCACTGTTGCCTGTCGTACCGTCAGGCAGGGCAGTGGCGACGAGAACGGGCTGTAGGCCGATCATTTGGGTGATGCTCTGGGTCGCGGTGATCGGTAATAGATCCTCGCGCAGGAGATCCGCATTGAGGGTGGGCAGCGTCATGACCGGCAAATCGGCAATCTCAACAAGCAATAGCTGTGCTACCGCCACCCAGCCACTTGCGCCCTCCTCGGTACGGACAAAGCACCATTGACCATCTGCACTGCGCGCCAATACAGTCAACAAAGCACCCGGGATCAATTCAGCAATCGGCTGCTGTGTCATCACATGGTGCAGCACAGCACCCTGGCCGCTAACCACGGCAATGGGATCAACCACAACGTCTGGTGTACCAGCTTGGGCGCGCACAACCGACCAACCGCCTAGGCACAAGACTCCTGCCAAAAATAGAATAACACTTATTTGCTGCCGCATGATCGCTCGTCTCATGATTCAGAGCTTACGCTACCTAGAGTTGTCAGCTTTTGCAAATCTGGCTGCTCTGGGGCAGTGTAAGTCCTATTTTATCGAATAGTGCTAACGCATAAAGGGTCCGGCTTGCATATCCAGAAAAGAGGAAGTCGAACCAACCACCATATCGCCATCTTGCAATTCCGTGGAGATCACAACGACCCATTCACCCTGGGTTTGCTCTGTTACTTCTACGGTAAGCGGGGTTTGGGTATCACCGCGCATCAATTGAATGAGCCCGGTCCCATCGGGTTGAATCTCCAGGCCACTAGCTGGCACTAGCCACGCATTGGGCGGGACTTGATTCGACCCTACAAAGGTCACTTGGACACTCATCCCAGCCCGTAAACGTTGCGTTAGGGCACTATCATTGACGGCCACAGTAACAGGATAGGTCGTAAATTGGACACTGCCCCCCGGCATGCTCCCCGATCCACTCTGGCTGCTATCGGTCTGCACTTCCGGCGGAGCAATACTACTGACGGTCCCTGTTAGCAACTCGCCAGGCAACACATCCAGCGTCATGCGGACCGCCATTTCCGGCGCAATGCGCAAAATATAAAGTTCACTGACAGCCAAGGTCAATTTAAATTCATCGGGCACCACAACAACCACCAAGGTATCCCCTTCTTTGACCACCTGCCCCGGCTTAGCCGACAGTTTGACCACTTGACCAGCCACGGGTGCGCGCAAGCTAGAGGCGCTGACAAGCTTACGACGCGCAGCTTCTAGCCGATTCAGGGCTTCCTTGACCTGCCCCTCGGCCTCTTGTACTTTGAGTGGTGGCGGTCCATTTTCAATCGTGGTCAATGCCGCTTGCGCCTTCGCCACCCGCACTTTGGCCTGCTCTACCTGGGCAGCGGTTGCGCTGGTAAATAACTTGCTGTAGGCATTTTGGGCCTGAGTGGTAGCATTTTGCGCCTTCTGGATCTCTAGTTCAGTTGGAGGAGCAATGGCATCTTCATAGGCTTCCCGGGCGTTTTCATGGGCAATGGTCGCGCTTTGCAGGGCAGATGCTTCCGAAGAGGCGGCAATATCCCCACGCCAAGCGATGGCGTTATAGGCAATTTGGGCACGCTGGACATTATTCTCCGCTTCACGCAGCGCGTAGCGCGCCTCACGCACCGCATCGGCATTGGGATCATTGCGCGCGAGTAATTCTTCATAGGCTAATTGGGCCTCGCTGATCGCCAGTTGGGCATTGCTGACTTCGGCGGCATCCGGCCCATTTTCTAATTTTTCCAGCTCTTCTTGGGCAGTTAACAACTCGGCCTTGGCTTCCATCACCGCCACCGCCGAGCCCTCTTGCATGAGATCGGCGAGGGCTTGGCGTTTAGCCGTCAGGTCTAGCCAAGCGCTGTTGATCTCTTCCTGGAGCTGATCGATATTGAGCGCAACCAGCGGAGCCGTTGCGGTTACAAAGGCACCATTCGCCACGGAAACGCTAGCAACGGTCTCATCGAAGGGGGCCTTAATCTCATAGATCGTGCGGAATTCTAGTTTCCCCGCCACCGTGAGATCCGGAATAAAATCTGCGGCGCGCTGAACAGGCGACGTTTGGATCAGGGGTAGCTCCGGTACTTCTTGGCTTAGGTTGGACTGGGCCATGCCGAACCAAGGTAGTGGTAGCCACAGGAACCGGCTGTTGAGCCAATAGAGTAGTGCCAAGAGGCTTGCTAGGACAACCAACCACCAAAGCCATCGTCGTCGCCGTCCATGTTGTCTTCGTTGCATAAATATTCACACGATTCGGTTGGCTGCGGGCTGTTCCCCATTCAACGACCGGGCGTCTGCGGGTAAGCTCGGCAGATGATTGGAAAACAGCCCATGTTTGCAGCTGCTATTCATAACGCAAGGCTTGAATAGGATTCAAGCGCATGGCACGTAGGGCAGGATAGAGGCCAAAGACGAGGCCACAGGTAATACTGCTGATGGTGGCAATGAAGACCGACCGTAGATCAATGACGACCCGCAGACCAACCATAGAATCACCGCCCGCAAGGGTGTTGATGAGCGCGCCAATCCCGTAGCTAAAACCAACGCCAAAGAGACCACCCAAAAGGCAAATCGTAATGGCCTCTAAGAGAAATTGCCAGAGAATATCTTGGTTGCTGGCCCCGATCGCTTTGCGTAGGCCGATCTCACGGGTGCGTTCACTCACACCGGCCAGCAAAATATTCATAATACCAATCCCGCCGACGACCAAGGCCACCGCGCCAATGCCGCCGAGGACGAGCGTAATACCCCGGCTAAAATCTTCGGCAAAGCCCAACAACTCTGCTTCAACCGAAAGCTCAAAACTATTCATCTGATCCGCGCGAAGGCCATAGCGCAGCCGGAGAATCCGTTCGACATCTCGTTTGGCTTGTTCCACATGGGTGGCATCGGTTGCGAGCACATTGACCTCCTCGACCGCTAACGAGCCATTCTCAAAGCTCAGACTTTGCGAAGTCAGATAGCCCTGTAACAAGCTAATCGGGATCATGATCTCTGGCATGCCCCAAGAAAAAGGCCCCTGATCGGGGGCAGTCACGCCCACCACCCGGAAGGGCTTATTGTCAATGGTCACAACACTAAGGTCACTTTGGCCGCTCTGTTGCAGCAGATCGGCCATACTCTGATTGATGACAGCCACAAAGCTGTGTTCCTGCTCTTCGTTGACCGTAAAGAAACGGCCTTGGGCAAAGGTCAGCTTGGTCATGCGCGGATAGTCGGCAGTCGTCGCGGTGACCATGGCCGACTGCATATTGGGATCGACCCCTTTGATCGCCAAGTCCCATAGCTGCTTTTTGGGAGCCACCGCCACAATCGCGGCCTGCCCAATCAGGCGTTGCAAGAGCGCTACTTCCCGTAGCGTCAGCGCCGCCGATGCAACATCGGGGCTGTAGCCCTGGCGCAGCGTGATCTTATTGGGCAACAAGGTTGCCAGTTGCTCTTCTGTGGTGAGACCAAAGCCGCGGCCAATCCCAGTCATCACGAGGACGGAGGAGATGCCAACGATCAACCCCAGTAGCGTGAGGAAAGTGCGCAACTTGTGCTGGGCCATGTTATCCAGCGCCATGAAGAAGTAGAGTCCAAGTTTCATGGAATGATCGCCTTGCGAAGAAAATGAATTTAGCGGCATTATACCAAGCTTCAGGGTTTTATAGAAATAGTCAATACCAGTCAGTGCCGAGTAAAATGCGCGCTTTATTGGGAACAAGGCAGCGCGCGGGTTGCCTGCGCGCTTGGACCAGACCTGACAGGTTTTGAAAACCTATCAGGTCTCTAGTTGCTAAAGCGGCTAGCCTTGGCAACTCCATCAAAGCGATTTGACAGGGTTACCCGCTTCGTTTAGACTGGAAAACCATAGCGCAGAAAGTAGCCATTGGTCCTTCTCCCCAAGAGAATCCCAACAACAAGTGTAAAGGCCAGCCAGCAATTGCTTCAATCGAAGATTGAGCGCAATTGCTGAATGTCTGCTCCTTATGCGCTCCCCAACTTGACACGCTCTACAACCTAAGGAGGAATGATTGATGAAGCGAGCATTATGGCTGATCGTTTTGCTATCCATGGTCATGGCTGGGTGCGCACAAGGTGCTGCCCCGATTGTCCCCATCGAAGCACCAGCCCCAATTGCCTTAGCGCCCACAACCGATACGAGCACGGTTGGGCCAGATTGGCTCATGAAGGCGCCGGAAGAGAACCCCAAACGCGGTGGGATCTTGAAAACAGCCTGGGGAGCCAATCCCACCCACTTTGATATTCATCAAGGCGGCGGCTGCGCGGGCTGTACCATGATCTATGATGGCTTGATTATGTGGAATCTTATGGATGGCTACCGCACCATCGTGCCAGCGCTAGCGACCAGTTGGGAAGTTGCCGACGATAAGAGCAGCTATACATTTCATCTGCGCGAGGGCGTTCAATTCCACGATGGCGAACCCTTTAGCGCAGCTGATGTCGTGGCGACCTTCAACCGGATCATCAACCCACCCGCGAATGTAGCCATTGGTGGCATCCGTGAAGAACTTGCCATGGTGCAAGAGATTACCGCGCCGGATGATCTGACCGTGGTCTTCACCCTAAAGCAGCCCACTCCCTATTTCCTGGAAATTATCGCGGGGGACAATTCGATCATCTATTCAAAAAAGACCCTAGAGGAAAATAACTTTGATCTCAAAGGCGTTACTGTCCCCCCCGGCACCGGTCCTTTCAAATTTGTCGAGTTTATTCCTGGGGAAAAGATCGTCCTAGAAGCCAATCGCGACTACTGGAACCCCGAGCTACCCTACTTAGATGGCATCGAGCTGCAACATGTGGCGGCCTGGGCCGACCGTGGCACGGCGGTGCTGACTGGGCAAGCCGATCTCTCCTTTAATGTCTCAGTTGATACCTGGAACGAAGGGGCTACGCGCGACGATCTAGTCACGGCACGCGCGGCTTGCTTGAATTCGCATATGGTCGCCATCAACAACAGCAAAGCCCCCTTTAACGACCCGCGCGTCCGTCGCGCCATTCACCTGGCAGTTGATCGCCAAGCATTAATTGACACCTTTGCCCCTGTTTGGGAACCGGCCTTTGTCACCCGTTGGCTCCCTTCAGCAAGCCCCTATGCCACCCCCCAAGAAACGCTATTAACCATGCCTGGCTATCGCCCCGATAAAAGTGAAGATATTGCCGAAGCGCAGCGTCTCCTTGCCGAAGCAGGGTATCCCGAGGGCTTTACAACGACCTTTACAGCCTGGACAGAAGCCTCTTCCTCGGAAGTCGCGGTGCCAGCGTTTGCCGAGTTGCTGCGCACTAGCCTGAATATTGTTGGCGACGTCAAAGTCGTAGAACGTTCGCTCACCGCCGATGTTCTCAAATCAGGTGATTTTGATCTCTTCAAAGCCGATATTTATGCGTCGTCCATTCTAGACCCCTACCCATTCTGGAACAGCTACCTGCGCACAGGCGCGTCGCAAAACTGGTCGCAATATTCCAACCCAGCTTTTGATGCCCTGCTAGATGAACTAGCCGGGGAAATGGACACCACCCAACGCCAGGCGATCATCAATCGCGGCCTCGATATGCTCGACGAGAATCCGCCCTTCTTCCTGATCGGCTTCTGTGCCCATTCTGCCATGGCCAGCAGCGCGGTTAAAGGGATTGCTTTGGACCAACGCCTCTGGTCCAAATGGGGACGTTTTGAAACGCTCTGGCTTGATCGGTAGACAAGGCGAGGCGTTACGCAGTTGCGGGTGTCACGTCTACAAGAAATCAGTTTGCCGCCAAACAGTTCGTAACAGGTGCTTACCCCGGTGACAGTCACCGCCTCATTGATCTTCGCAAGGGCAACCCCGGCCTTCCGCATCGATCAGGGCGAGGCTGTCACCACTCGCCCCGTTTGGTAGATAGGATAGATAAGACGAATCATGTTGAAATACCTGATCCGCCGGCTCCTCCTGGCGTTCATCACGCTCTTTGGTGTCACCGTCGTGATCTTTGTCGCAATGCGGGTATTGCCTGGTGACCCCCTCGCGCTGATCTATGGCGAAGGCCAAGGACTTTATGTCTTAAGTGATGCCGAGGTGGCTGCCGTACGCGCCAGTTTAGGGTTAGACCAGCCCCTCTATCGCCAATATCTCCATTGGATGGGGGATGTCTTTAGTGGCGAATTGGGATACTCGTTTTGGGGCGACACACCCATTCGCGATACGATCTTACGCCGTGGCCCGATCACAGCCGAGATTGCCTTGCTGGCGATCATACTCGCCTGGGTGATTGGCGTGCCAACCGGGGTGCTCAGCGCGCTCTGGCGTGAATCCTGGCTCGACTATGCGCTGCGGCTGATTGTGACGATGTTTATGGCCATTCCTAGCTTTTGGCTTGGGCTGACCATGATTCTGTTTACGGTATTAGTCTTTAATTGGCGTCCCTCTATCACCATCGTTCAGATCTGGGAAGACCCCATGCGCAATCTCAGCATGGTGATCGGGCCTGCCATCGCTGTGGGAGTGGGGCTAGCGGCGATCATCGCCCGCATGACCCGCACCACGGTCCTTGAAGTTCTCCGCGAAGACTATGTACGCACGGCCAAGGCCAAAGGGCTGGATCAATGGCGCATCATTCTCCGGCATGTCCTTAAAAATGCCATGTTGCCAGTCATCACTGTTTCTGGGCTAGCGTTGGCTGGGCTGCTGGGTGGCTCTGTTGCCGTTGAACGCGCGTTTGGCTTTCCGGGGCTGGGCTCGGCGTTGGCCCAAGGGGCAGTCGAGCGGGATTGGATGATGGTGCAAAATCTGACCCTTCTCTTTGCCGTGACCTTTGTCTTTATTAACTTGGTTATCGATCTCCTCTATGCGTGGATCGATCCACGCATTCGCTACGAGTAAACATCATGCGTACATCCACTATTGCCACAAGTTCTCCCCCAACCATGGAAACACCACTAGCCTTGACCGATTCGCTCAGCGCCAAGCTCAGGCGTTTTATCCGCACTTCCCCCATTGGGGCACTAGCCGCCGCGGTGTTGGTTCTCATCATTTTACTCGCGCTCTTTGCCGACCAAGTCGCCCCTTATTTTCCGCTTGAGGCCGATTTTCGGGCTTTGCGTCACCCGCCTACCTTTGCCCATTGGCTGGGTACCGACAATTTAGGCCGCGATGTGCTCAGTCGGCTCATCTATGGGGCACGGCTATCGCTTTTTGTGGCAGGCGTATCGACGGTGCTCAGTAAAATTCTGGGCATTAGTTGGGGTATTCTCACCGGCTATGTTGGCGGCACCTTTGATCTGATCAGCCAACGCATCATTGATGTTCTCCTGGCTTTTCCTGGGATTATCTTAGCCATGTTGTTGCTAGCCGCCTTGGGGGGTGGCTTGGGTACGGTGATCATCGCAATTACGATTCTTGGGGTTGCCGGAACGGTGCGGGTGATCCGCTCAGTGGTGCTGACCGTGAAAGAGATGGCTTATGTAGAAGCCGCGCGCGCCATTGGCGTTCCCCATTCCCGCATTATGCTCCGCCATGTTGCGCCCCAGTGTGTAGCACCAGCGTTAGTCCTCTTTAGTGCCTCCTTGGGGGGAGCCATTTTTGCCGAAGCGGCGTTGAGTTTTCTCGGGCTTGGGATTCCGCAGCCCGCACCGAGTTGGGGCAATATGCTTGGGGGCATTCTAGCGGATCAGTTCCGCCCCAAATGGTGGTTGGTGGTCTTCCCTGGCCTCACCATCAGTCTGACAGTGTTGGCCTTTAACCTTGTGGGCGATGCCCTGCGCGATTATCTTGATCCCAAATTACGTGGCCGCTTAGAATAGCCTAGTGATCGGCAATGACAATAAGCCGATCCTGAGCGGTCAGCGCAACCGTGGTGGCTTTGTGAGGATTGAGGACGATGCCGTAGTTCTGCGTCGGATCATGGGCATAGCGGTGTAGGCGATACCCAATCGCGGTCTCCTGGCGACGGCTGGCCGCGATGAGAATCGCATAAAAATCGATTGGTGTATTTAGCCGTACATAATGCAGTGCAGGCTTTAAGTAGATTTCCATACCTTCAGCGTCAAAGAGATCGGCAAAGATGATATGGAGCGGTTTGGATTCAGCAACCTGGGCCAAATAGAAGCTAATCAACTGTTCGCTGACGACAAAATCGTCGGCGTGAGTCACTGTCACTAAATTGCGATCCCGAATATCCAACATTTCACTGACAATGGAGAGGGGCAGATTGCGCTGCTGAACAATATCGCGCACATGCAACAAGGTAACCAAAGTATGCGCATCGGCGTATTGCACATCGAATTGATCCGAGTAGGCCACCAAAATTGCATGTTCGTATTGCTCCAACGGCAGGGCATCCAGCACGTCACGGTCGGCTGTATCGCCAAAATAGAAAGTCACCCGTTGGTTTTCGAGTTCGGCGCACCGGCGGGCCAACGTCCGCTCGGCAATCTCCGTATCCGCCACGACAGCGACCGTAGAGCCCGGTGCCACGTACCGATCCAGTTCATGGATCATCTGCGGAACGCTCCGATTCCAACCCAGAATAATCGTATGCTCCGGCGCAATGACAATTGGGTTGTCAGGTGCGAAGATCGTCTCATCGACAATGGGAAACGCCGTTGTTGGATAAATGGTCGTATTTGCCTTGCCAATGACAATCAATTTGTCTCCAGCGGCCAGCCTTGTGGTTAACGGTGGGTTTAAACAAGGTGTCCCGCCCTCTGGGTGAAAGCCAATCACCGCTACATTCGTATAGGCCAACAGGGCATCACCATAGGTCTGATCGACGAGTTCTGGCGCAGCATAAAAATAAATGTCTTGGCCTTTTGAATCTAACAGATCGAGATAAACGGTTGCCAACCCGGATTGGCGACAGGTCTGGGCCGTAATGCGTGCAATAAAATCAGTGGTGACGACAATCTCGACCTCATCGCGCCCGACAATCTGGGCCACCCGCGCATTTTTGGGATCCTGCAAATGCATCACAATGTGATAGGGCTCGGGCCGCCGCTCTTGATCATGCACAATGGCTAACAAGGTTTTGATGGCGCTCGAATCTGGATCGGCACTGGCCGGTGAAAGGATGATGATCGATTGAGCGGTGTGGACGCTAACAATCGCCAAATCGGTCATCTCAATCGGGTTGCCATGGCGACAAATCACCTTCGTCCGTCCCGTTTTGCCCACTTTGGCGCGAAGCTCGCTCTCCATGGCAACCTTGTCATAATCACCCAAAATCACAATATGGGAGTAGGGCTGCTTGGCCTTAACCGCCACCAATTCGGCCACAATTGTAAAGACCTGTTCCGACCACCCCAGGATGACGGTATGGTTGCGCTCTAGCACCTTGGAGCGGCCTTGGCGCAATTTCGTCAAACGCTCTTCAATCGAGGCGGTAATGGCACCGATCAAGGTACCGACCAAGAGGATTCCAATAAAAACGACGAGGAGCGTTACAAGGCGAAAGGACCAGAGTTGATTGTCTGGCGCATCAGGTTCCAGCGTCAGCATCAAATATTGCCAGAACAATTCCAGCAGAGGAACGCCCGGGTCAATCCCGCTGATTGTCGCCAAGAGCGCGATCAAGAAGATCACAGCCACCGCGGTCAAGGAAATGGCACCGATCATAAAAACAATGCCCTGTGACATCATATTGTCAAAGGCATAGCTTAGGCGATGTTTAAGGGATGGTTTTTGCATACGCTTCTTCCACCCAAGGTTTGGCGTAGAAAAAAGAGGTTACGGGTAGCATCCTCGTCGGGCTTGAGTGACCCGATGAGGATGCTACCCGTTTTATCCGTTCGCTAGTCGAGTCTAGGAACTGATCGACTCAGCGTAAGCAGCGGCGGTTCCGATGAGGGACTAGGCGCGTTCGACTTTGATCGAATGTTGTCGAATGCGGTAATCGTTTGCCTTGGCCAGCACCTGTGCCACGAATTGTTCGGGGACATCCACTAGCGTGTGATGATCCCGAATGTGGATCGCACCAATCGTATGGCCGGGAATATCAGCATGGAAAGCAATCGAACCTACAATATCATTGGGGCGAATCCCTTGCGCCTTACCCGCGTCCAACAGCAAGCGCACCATACCCTCTTCATGCGAGGTCTTGGCAACCTTCCGACCAGCAGCAGCACGGTTGCTCTGACCTTGGTTGGCATGATCCACCGTCCGCCGTGGCTCACGGCGGCCACGGTTATCGCGGTCGCGCGAGTTGCGGCTCTCGCGCATTTCCCGGACCTCGCTCACCTGAGCAATTGGTCGCTGTTTTTCTTCGGCGCGGGCCACCTTCAAGGCGGCGGCGGCCACTTCCCACGGATCATGGCCGGCTTCCACCAAATTGGTGACTAATTCGCGCTCGCGGGTATAGCGCCCACGGCGCAACCAGACAGTCATCTTCTCGAGCAATTCAGCCTCACGTCGCGCCAGAATTTCCTCAATGGTAGGCAACGCGGTGCGGGTGATCGACTGTTTGGTAAAGGCTTCGATTTTGCGCATACGCCACTGCTCGGCTGGAGTTACCAAAGAAATCGCCAGCCCACTCTTGCCCGCACGTCCGGTGCGACCAATGCGATGGACATAGACTTCGGGATCGAGGGGCAGATCAAAATTGAAGACATGGGAAATGTCATCAATATCGAGCCCACGCGCGGCCACATCGGTTGCCACCAACACCTTGATCTGGTTTTGGCGGAAACGATTGAGTACCTGCTCACGTGCCTCTTGGCTCAGATCCCCATGCAGCCCTTCCGCCGGGAAACCCCGCACACTCAATTCATTAGCTAACTCGCCGGCGCTGATGCGCGTCCGCACAAAGATGATCGAACTCGTAATCGGTTCCATCTCAAAGAGCCGGGTCAACGCGGCCAGTTTGTCCGACTCATTGATCAGATAATAGCGCTGCTCAATCGCCGACACCGTCAACTGTTTTCGCTGCACCGTAACCGACTTGGGTTCATGCATATAGTTGTTGGCCAGGCTGCGAATCGCGGGAGGCAGCGTGGCCGAAAAGAGCGCGGTCTGGCGAGTGGCTGGTGTCGCCTGCAAAATGGCTTCAATATCTTCGACAAAGCCCATGCTCAACATTTCATCGGCTTCATCCAACACCACCGTGCGCACAGTGCTCAGATCAAGTACTTTGCGCTCCATCAGATCCAGCAAACGCCCCGGCGTGCCAACAACCACATCGACGCCCCGCCGTAGCTGGCGAATCTGACGGTCATAGGCTTGGCCACCATAGACAGCCAATACACTCACTTTGAGGTAGCGACCATATTCTTCAAAAGACTGGGCTACTTGCAGCGCCAGTTCACGCGTTGGCGCCAAAATCAAACTCTGTATCCCTTCCGCTTCGGGACTGAGGGTCTGCAAAATGGGTAAAGCAAAGGCAGCTGTCTTGCCTGTGCCCGTTTGGGCCTGGCCAATAACATCGTGACCAGCGACCAGTAGCGGAATGACATCGATCTGAATGGGCGTGGGTTCGGTATAGCCCAGCGCAGTGACAGCCTGCACCAACGAAGGGTGCAGATTCAATTGGGAAAATTCGTTACTCATGAAACTCCTGCTCATACTGCTTAGCAACTGATGTCTGCTCGGCAGAGCCAGCATAGCAGCTGCTAAAAACGTTTATCGAATCGTGTATCGCCTTTGCAGGCCATACCCCTGTCGTTGCCCAACAGGCGACTCGTCCACACCGTATGAGCCAGCCTGTTGCAACAAAAAAGCCCGACCCGTTCGGTCGAGCAACCTTGGGACTTCGTTCTATCTTTTTGCACCTACCCCGCTTTTGCTTGGTGATACTACAAAGCATGGACTAGGTGACAACCATTAATCATATCATACTTTTCTGTCGCCGTCAAACCCGCCATTGCGCGTAATCATTCAAATAACAGCTGGGTTGTCCTAATTCTTCACAATTATTTGACAGCAACCCCGATTCATGATAGGCTCTTCTGTGCTATGGGCCGTTTATACGGTACCGGCACACAGGTCTTGTAGTTTAATAATTACATATTCCTGCGAAGAAGCTTATCGGAGCAGATAACAACCGTCGCTGCTGGAATGCAAGCTTGCAAACCGGTAGAGGAACTTCCCGACTCTCAGCTGGCGATCTTCGGATTGGCTGGCAAGGTTGCCTCACGAAACAGGAAGTGAGGGCAGCTTGTTGTGACCAACAAGCTGACTACAACCGCAACAGAAAGGATTCCCGCCCAGGCATTGGGTGCCCATTGGGTCTTCCATAGCTGGGTAAGGGCTGAAACGGTGGGGTAAGAGCCCACCAGCGGAATCAGTAATGGTTTCGGCTAGGCGAGCGTGCAACTGAGAGCAAGGCGAGTGGGTTGTGTTCTGGCAACAGAATACAATCTCGTCGCAGCGGTGCAGGTAAGGTTGGGTCACACCCAACAAACCATGAACGGCCAGCGCCTTCGCGGCGTTTGAGACAGATGACGGTATGCTGTGCTCGGCACAGTAAACAGAATCGGGGGTATGCCATCTGCTCCGATAGTCTTTAGCCTGATTTCTCTGCAAATAGCTTGCGTCAAGCAACTTCAGTAGCTAAATCGCTTGACAATTTGCGTAAATCACTAGGCTCCGCTATAATAGCGAAATATTGTCAAGCCGACGTGGCGGAACTGGCAGACGCGATAGATTTAGGATCTATTGCCGCAAGGTGTGGAGGTTCGAGTCCTCTCGTCGGCATTGCAATAATTAATTGAACGCAACCAGCGGATCTTTGCGAAGCGATTACGTGTTCACAATTATCCGTTGTCAATTAATTATTAACAACTATTTTGGGCCCGTGGCCTAGCGGGAAGGCGTCTCCTTTGCAAGGAGAAGATCGTCGGTTCGAATCCGACCGGGTCCACTTCTGTTACATTTACTGGCATTTTCGCTTGTAGATGGGTGCTTGGAAATTGTTCGCAAGACCAAGCATAAAATTTAAGGGTGATGAAAACAGAAATTAGTCACTCCTGAATTTGACAGAAACGCACCTTGAAAGTATAATTAGCCCAACAGAGAAATGCGGGCGTAGTTCAGTGGTAGAACGTCTCCTTGCCAAGGAGAAGGTCGTGAGTTCGAATCTCATCGCCCGCTCTGTAGGAGGCCGGCCAACAGGTCGGCTTTTTTGCCGAGATAGCTCAGTCGGTAGAGCACAGCACTGAAAATGCTGGTGTCCCCAGTTCAAGTCTGGGTCTCGGCACCATATTAATAATTAATAGTCAATTGGAAATAGCTAATTGTTAATGATCGTGTATACTTCGTTAGCAATTTACAATTGTTAATTGAAAATTAATTATTAATGGGGGATCGTCTAACGGCAGGACTATGGACTTTGGATCCATCAATTGGGGTTCGAATCCCTGTCCCCCAGCTAAGCCGGGGTGGGTTCCTAACCCCGGCTTTCCTTTTCCCCCAAGTGATATTGCGGTAATTCAGTTCTATCATGGCGCTTGTAGCTCAATGGCAGAGCACTTGATTGTGGATCAAGATGTTGTGGGTTCGAGCCCCATCAAGCGCCCCATAGAAGTAGTTGGGCTAACAACTACTTCGCACCTTGATAGCTAAAAGACCGTTCGTTACATTGTCTCACTGTCGTTGACTCCCATGGGAGTGACCATAGACCTAGTAACGTCCGATCAGTCCAGTAGGTTGTTAAGGTTCTGGTAATCGCTCCGGTGTTGGCTTCGCGGCTTTCCGGGGCGATTTTATTTTTCAGGTTCCAGCGGAAGCAATGTGATGCCATTGGCTTCTGCATACTCGACCAGGTCTTTTTCAAGAATTCGATACTGTCCAGTTGGGGTTGGCCGCTCGGCTTTTATAACCCCTGATTGGATTAAGCGTTGGACCATCCGCAGATCATACTGGAGTCGCTTAGCTACCTGGCCGGTTGTCAATTTGATCATAGCGGCCTCACTTGTAACCTGATGCGCTCTTGTCGTGTTTACCGTGTATGACGTTACATTATCATGATCCTAATTGATTTGTCAATTAGAGATTCTGTTCTAATCTTGATAATTCAGTCAGATATGGTTATATATCAGAGTTACCATAGTTAACTTCGGCCGCTGAAATCTTAGATGGTTTTATAGACGGAAGGACAAACTATGAAGGCACGTGCACCACGCAACCGAACGCTATCATGCTCCCAAGAGGAAATTAAAAATTTCTCGGCGAAACTTCTACAATTGTCACACCCGTCCACTATATCGGAAATAACTAACCGCATTATCAATCAGGATACTGGCATTGCAGCTCCGTTGTTGCCCCAAGCATTTGCGGACTTGCTAATACTCGATCCACCTTATAACCTAACAAAAAACTTTAATGGTCATTTATTTCGAGCCAAGGAAGCGGAAGAATATGCATCATGGTTCGAAGGCATGTTATCCATAATGATTCCCTTGCTAAAACCTGAGGCATCAGTGTATGTATGTAGCGATTGGCGAACCTCTACCCTGGTTTTCCCAGTATTAGAAAGGTATCTCCATGTCCAAAATAGAATTACATGGGAACGCGAGAAGGGACGAGGTGCAAAAGCAAACTGGAAAAACAATACCGAAGACATTTGGTTTTGCACTCGCGCCGATAACTATACATTTAATTTGGATGCAGTAAAACTCAAGAGAAGGGTAATTGCGCCTTATCGCCATGAGGATGGCAAACCAAAAGATTGGGAAGAAACAAATAGCGGTAATTATAGACTTACTCATCCCTCTAATCTGTGGTCTGATATAACAATACCTTTTTGGTCCATGCCAGAAAACACGGATCACCCAACTCAGAAGCCAGAAAAATTGATAGCAAAGCTTATTCTTGCTAGTTCAAATCCTAATGATCTCGTTCTTGATCCGTTTCTTGGTAGCGGCACGACAGCTGTAGTAGCAAGGAAGTTGGGGCGTCGCTATTGTGGCATAGAGATTGACCAGGAGTACTGTTGTTGGACTCTTAAGCGTCTCGCAATGGCCGAAGAAGAATCAAGTATACAGGGATATTCCGATGGCGTTTTTTGGGAAAGAAATAGCCTCAATGATCAGAAGCCAGCATCCATCAAAGTGGATCGTTTACAAATAAAGGGGCTTTTCGATGCCTGATTCTCTTGAAACATTGCTTAAGTTGATCGAAAAGCATAACGGAATAAATGACAAGGCGCGCCTATCAAAACTTGTCGCAGCTACATTCGGCCTCACCAAGGACCGATCAGTTTATTACTGTAGTGATTATGCCATCCGATTCAGCTCATCCGCCACACGGGCTTTCGGCAATACGGTACTTTCTCTGTCCAATCTACAAAAATATGATGATCGACCATTTATTGTTTGCCTCATAACACCCACAAAGAACTATTGCCTCATAGCAAACACAACTTTCTTAAAAAAGATAAGTCATAGCTCACAAGAACTGAGGGTCAACAACATTCGAGGTAGCTTTAATGGCTCAGACATAATGCGAGACTTTGAGGGTATCAAGAATTCTGCTGAAAACATCCGCAGATTATTTGATATTCATGTTGGGGTTGGTTTCGAAGAAAACTTACCGCGCCTAGTTGAAGCAACAAATAATATTACACCGTCAGGCGCGAAGTTTGTTGCTAATGAGATAGAGATTGCCAACATTCTTAAGTCACCCAATCGCGCTACTCGCTTTGTCTCCTCCCAGGACGCAATGATATTGAAAGAGGAGCTCGACCAAAAGGTGACCGAATACAGAAATGAAATACTATTAGCTGCACTGATTGAAAACGTAAATGTCCGTGGTCGTGTCATTGAGTATCTGATCGCTGGTGATGATGAGACACTTAGACAACGTCTAATCAAAGCCCTAAAGTCGGGTGAGAACGGACTGCCCGCCTTTAGGACAAATAATACCCTTGGAGACTACCAACGGCAATTTGATGATTTCGATACAGAAACAGATGTGAAGACAAAAATCATAATACTGAACTCCAACCCCAAAGCATATAACCTCGATAAAATACTCGAGTTCCTTGCTAGTGCTCGATCAGTATTTATGTTCTACTTCATTGGAGTTGATCCGGGGCGTATAATCAATACGGTTCTTGTATCCATGTTTCAGAAAGACCTACTTGCGGCGACCATCCTCTTGAAATACTGGGCGGGGCGGAACTCAAGAGGGGTATCGCAGTTTGAAGGAAGAACAATAAATAGGCTTATTGATCAGCCCAATATTGAGATAGATGAATCCAAGGCGAGAAATTATCTTGAACATATCATTGCATTGTAAGGAGCAGATGAACAGCAGGAAGGTCATGGATAAATCTCTAGGGACCGAAAAAATTTGTGCCAGAGAAATATTCAGCTTTAGGTATGCAGACTTATGATGCAATTATCCCTAGACAGATAGCAAAAAAGTTCTGTTTCTTAGGAAACAGAACCAGCTTATATTCTTATACTACTTTAGCCAGCAGCATGGCTTCGTCCGACTGTATGAGGTATTGGCTATTGAAGAGATGGAAGGGCTGTGGTAAAATTTTTCTCATCGTTGACGAAAAGAGGCAACCTGATCAGGAACCCAGCACACAGCGCAAACAAATAGGGTTTGTCCGCACTCATCAATCGTTTAAAAACTTTTCCATCAAGGCAAGAGCGTATCATGAGTAATAATATCCGAGTCCGGGCCTGTTTGGCGGTCCTTCATCAAGATCAATTGCTCCTGATTCCCCACTATCAAACTGATGCCGGGGGTGTGCAATGGAACGTGCCGGGTGGTCGGGTCGAATATGGTGAAGGGGTGGAAGCTGCTGCACTTCGTGAGTTTGAAGAAGAGACGGGGCTACACGCAGCGATAACAAGACTGCTGATGGTGAGCGAAGTCATCCAACCAGCGAAACCTTGGCACAGCATTACCATCACGTTCTTAGGTCGCCTCTTAGGTGGCCAGTTAGCTTCGGAAAGCCATCCGCTCTACGGCAAGAAAGTCCCACAATGGTTTACCGCCGAGATGGTGCAACAAGTTGAATATCATCCAAAGCCAGTGATCGCGCAGTTGCTTAGCAGGGGATTCACCGATATAGTCTGATTGTACTGCATAAGTACGCCCTTAGCTTAGAATTTGTACAATACGGTAACCTTCCCTCCATGGCTTGTCTGTAACCGCAGACAGAGATACGGCTATCTCCATGTTTACAACCAGTGAAAGAGAAATCTTTGCTGTACATGGCTTGTTCAAGCGCAAAAATTTTCTTGCGCCGGAAAAACTTGCCAAGGCACGCCAAGTGATTTTCCAGCAGCTTGAGCAGGAAGGGATTTGGTGTCACGGTGGCTGGTGCCTGGATAACTATCCCCACTCCACTGAGCTTGCCGCGGGGATGGCGTTGCTCAAACCACTTTGGGACCATTCCGCCATCGTTGATCTCCTTAGCGACGAGGTACCCACGGCAGCTAGCGCGCTCGTAGACAATCAGCCGGTCTTAACCATGGGCCAGCAGTTGCTCTTTACGCTGCCCAATGCAACCGCCTGGACGCTCCCGCACCAAAATTGGCATATGGACATGCCACGCTTGGCCCACAGTGGCGTTCCCGGGGTGCAGCTCTTTGCTTTCCTGGAAAGCGTGGAACCCGGTGGTGGTGGGACACTGGCTGTGACCGGCTCTCATCGTTTGCTCAATCAGGGGGTGCGGATCAGTTCAGGCGATCTCCGCAAAAAGTTGAAGAAAGAGCGCTATTTTGCCGAACTGATGTCAAATACAGGCGGCGACCGCCGCCATTTCCTGCACGATGCTGGCCAGGTTGGCGATGTCAAGCTCCAAGTCGTTGAAATGGTTGGCGAGCCGGGGGATGTCTACTTTATGGATCTACGGACGTTCCACACAGCAGCGCCGAATGCACGCCCGATCCCGCGCCTCATGTTGACGCAGCGGTATCTACTGGGATGGGCCTATCGCGCGCTCTATAACAAATAATCAGAGGGCATGTAAAAAGCGATGACAACCATCAAACGCCGGCGTTGGTCGGAGGTTCAAACAGTACATGGTCTGCCAGGCGATCAGATTGCCTCCGCGCTACAAAAAGAAATTCGGCGCGGCCAAGTAGAAAATGCCGCACTCATTGCATACGAAATGGTCATAAGTGGAGCCGACCTAGAAGCCTATCTATGGTCGCGACTCATGGTGATTTCGGTTGAAGATATCGGCTTTGCCGAGCCAAGTGCATCCATCTTAGTTCATACCCTTTATCAGATGGTGCAAAGTCTGCCTCAAGAGGCAAACGATCGCAAACTCTTTGCGATCCATGCCGTACGTTATCTTTGTAGCTGTCAGAAAGATCGCTCTAGCGATGAGATGACAGGCTGGATCTCGCATGTTGTTGAAAAAGAAGGAGTGCGGCCCACTATCCCCGATTATGCCCTGGATGGCCATACCGTTGAAGGTCGGGCGCGCGGGCGTGGTATCCGCTATTTTTATGAGGAGGGTGCAAAATTGGAACCCGAGCTAGCCAATCGCGATACAACCTATCGCGATCGAATTATGGCGTTACTCGATGAAGGTAAGCTATAACTAGATGACGGATAGAGTGGCGCGCAAAGTGCGCAAGTTAGCAGAAAGGGAGAAGATTGCAAACAAGAGATCCTGAACTGATTGCCGATGCCCAAGCCCTGCAAAAGCAACTCCGCCAAGTCTATTGGATTGGGGGCGGCAGTGGTGCAGGCAAATCGACCATCGCTCGCCATCTAGCGACCGAACTTGGCCTTCATTACTACGCCACCGACGACGTGATGGCCGACCATGCTCAGCGCAGCACGGCGGAGTCTTGCCCTTTGCTCCATGCGTTCATAGCCATGACGATGGACGAGCGTTGGGTCAATCGCTCCCCAGAAATTATGCTAGCAACCTTCCACTGGTTCCAGGGCGAGGGCTTCCGCATGATCGTTGACGATCTTCTCCGTTTGCCCACAGAAGTTGGTGTGGTCGTCGAAGGTTTCCGGCTGTTGCCAGCGTATGTAAAGCCACTCCTCACCGACCACAACCATGCCGTCTGGCTGCTCCCAACGCCCGCATTTCGGCAAACAGTCTTTGCGCATCGGGGCGGAATCCACTGGAGCTTTATTGGGAAAACCAGTGACCCCGAACGCGCCCTCAGTAACCTCCTCACACGCGATGCTCTTTTCACGCGCCGTCTCGAAAACGAAGCAAAGCAGCTAAAGTTAAACGTCATCAATGTTGATAGCACGTTGACGGTCGATGATCTCACGAATCAAGTGAAGGCCATCTTCGGGCTATAGCGCGCTATACGCCTAGCTCTATGCAGCAGGTCCATGGTCTGCTGGTGCAGAGAGATCTATCTCGGGTTGGCGTGGGCCTTCGATCCACACTTGACCATCGGACCAATTTTCTTGCTTCCAAATGGGGACAATGGCCTTAAGACGCTCAATGGCATAACGACAGGCTTCAAAGCAACCATCGCCACGGTGGGGCGTGGCCACCGCGATGACCACACTAGGTTCCCCTACCTCAATCCGGCCAATGCGGTGCAAAATGCTCACGGCTTGCACTTTAGGCCACTGCGCTAGAATTTCATCACCGATCTGGGCCATCATCCGTTCGGCCATTTCGGTATAGGCTTCGTAATTTAGAAAATCGGTGCCGCGCACGCCGTCGGTGGTCGTTGTTTCGCCCCGTACCGTACCCGCAAAGGTGGTAATTGCGCCGCAGTCGGGCCGATTAACTCGAGCCGCCACATCATCCAAAGAGAGCGGCTCTTCGGTAATAACAAAGCGTTTGGGGGCAACTTTTTCTGCGCCACCGGAAACGGGCGGAAAGATCGCCACAACATCTTTCTCTTGCAAAGGTCGCTCCTTTTTGGCATATTCCTCATTGACCGCGGCATAGATGGTCCGCTGCACCAAATTTAGCTGCGGCTGGGCGGCCGTCAAGTACGCCAGCAAATCACCTAGGGTGGCATCATTGGGGAGCTCAATGGCTTGCTCCTTCCAACCAGCCAGTTGGCGCAGCGTCGCAAATAACAATACCTTCACTTGCATCATTGCCCTTCCCTTCATGCACTGCGCTGCCAATCGCCCGATTTACCACCCTGTTTTTCCAACAGGCGAATCGGACCAATGGTCATTGTCTTTTCTATCGCTTTGGCCATATCATAAATAGTCAGGGCCGCGACGCTGACCGCGGTCAGGGCCTCCATCTCCACACCGGTTTGACCATTGCAGCGGACCAACGCCCGAATCACGATGCGGCTGGCGGCCTCATCCAGCACAAAGTCGATAGCAACTTTTGTCAGCAGCAGCGTGTGACAAAGGGGGATCAGTTCGGGGGTGCGCTTAGCGGCCATAATACCCGCAATTCTCGCTGCGGCCAGGACATCGCCTTTGGGTAAATTCCCAGCGCGGATTGCCTGCAAGGTGGCAGGTAGCATTTGTACTTCGCCCTCGGCCACCGCGGTGCGCGTGGTGACGGCTTTGTCGCCCACATCCACCATGGCGGCATTGCCCTGTTCATCTAAATGTGTTAGTTGGGTAGACATGCAATTTTCTGCTTCCTATCTGGCTTTGTCAGCTTGGCATAGCGGCGCGAACCTAGGCCCACTTACCCAATCCACAGCGCCGACACGACGGTACCAGCGGGTAGCACTCCTTTGGCCTGGGGTAATTCAAGCAGCGCATTGGCCGTGCGCATGCTGAGCAACCGGCTACTCGACTGGCTCCCCGTGCTAACGGCCAAGTAGCCGCCGCGGCCATCGTTGAGCGTTGGTTCCCAAGTCAAGGTTGCGCGGTGATATTCCGGTCGGTAGGCATCCAGCGGTAGCGGTTGGGCCAAGTGCGCTTGCACGCGTGGCAGATGCGGATTCGACCAGCCCGCGAGCTTGTGCAAAGCAGGTGCCACAAATAAATAATAAGTAACCAAGCTGCTCACGGGGTTGCCCGGCAGCCCAAAAACCAATTTCTGGCGATCACCTTGCGCGACGGTGGCAAAGGTCAAAGGTTTACCCGGTTTCATGCGAATACGCCCAAAATGGACTGTCCCCGCCCGTTCTAACAAGGGCTTGATCAGATCGAGATCGCCCATGGAAACGCCACCGGAAGTGAGAAGCACATCGGCGGTGCGCAGCCCCAGATCGATTTTGTCACGCAGCGCCGCCTCACTATCCCCCGCAATGCCGAGATCCACAGGTGTGCCCCCCGCGGCAAGGACCGCGGCATAGAGCATAGCACGGTTGCTATCGCGGATCTGGCCCGGGCCAATCGCCTCATTAGGTTCGACCAACTCATCACCGGTTGAGAGGATGGCAACCCGTGGACGTGGACGGACAGGAACTTCAGCTGCGCCAACCGTGGCTAATAAGCCAATTTCTGCCGCGCCCAGTTGCACACCTGCGGTCAGCACCATTTCGCCTTGACCAATATCAGAGCCGACCACCCGAATATCAGCCCCGGCGCGCACTTGCTGCCGAATGTGGACCCGGCGCTGGCCGTTAGGCCCTGCCACAGGTGTGGTCTCTTCGACCATGACCACGGCATCCGCGCCGGGTGGGATCGGCGCACCCGTTGTAATATAGGCGACACTGCCCGCTGGCAGCGTAAAGTCGGCCACGCGGCCTGCCGTCACCTCGCCAATCACAGGGTATTCACCAGGGCCGTCCGCGGCGATGACGGCGTAGCCATCCTTAATCGAAGCAGGGAAAGGAGGCAACGGCTCTGGGGCTGTAACCGATGCGGCCAAAACCAAGCCAAGGAGCTCGGCCAGGGGAGTCTGGTGGGCAGCCAACGGTTGGGTCTGTTGCAACACAATCGCCAACGCATCGTCCACCGCTAACATGGGATAGTCATCTGCAGACATAGATCGTCCTCTGAAATTTTGTGGGTTAGACCACTGGGGTGCGACAGATAAACTCGACCTCGTTGCCGTCGGGATCATCCACGTACATAGTACGGCTGGCCAACACCGGGTGTACACCACTACGCGGCTGGAAACCGGCCGCCACGAGGGCCTGCTGCTGGGCATCAAATGCTTCGGTGGGCAGTTCAAAGGCCAAGTGATGAAGTTGATAGCCGCTAGGCTGCGCGCGGATCGCGTCTGATTTGGGCACCAAGACGATCATTTGGGGAATCCCGGCCTGGCCTTCGCCCGCTTTCAGAAAGACATTGGGCAAGGTGGGCGGGGAAAGGATCGGGAGCCCCAGCAACTCATGATAAAAATAAACCGCCTGCGCCTTATCCGCCGTCCACAGGACAATTTCAGCAAGACCAACAATGTGAGCCATGAATCCTAGCTTTCTATGCAGTGAGTCGCGCGTTTGTAAACCGAATAGCATCTTGCGTTGGCGGTCATACCGACCAATGGCGTAACGCCTTGCGCTATTATACCTGATTTGGAAAGTAGGGATAAATCCCTCTGCGAACAAAGCGAAGCCGCCGCCCAAGCCATTTGTCGGTTTCACACTTCGGGCAAGAATCGGTACAATAGAGGGATGGCAAAACAACGGAAAGCAACGCGTACCCATCCTTTGATCAACAACCCATTGGTGCGGGTGGCCGGACATCATTACCCGGCCAGCGTCATCTTGCAACAGGTGGCGGAGCAGGCCACAACGCCCCTAACGGTGCGCCTGAGCCCCACGCCGCCGCTCGTGGATTATATGCTGATCGATTCGACACTTGCGGTCGAACCCATAGCAGAGTCCGCGGTAACGACTGCCTTCCCGCCCAGTGGCGTAGGGTATGCCGCCTTTACGCCGACGCAACGACGTGCCTTGCTCGAGTGGTTGAATCATCCAGAGCAACCCGCGGCAGCGGCCTTTCAACATTTCTATGTAGCACACCTAGAAGTCGGTTTACTCGAGCCGGATCGCGCCGGGCAGGTGGAGCAAGAGGTACAACGCCTGTTGAACACCACGACCTGGCATCATCATCTAGGGCTAGCACGGTTACAATTACTCATCTATTGGTTCAAACAAAATGGTCCTGGCTTAACCACTTGGTTAGCCGGAGCCCAAGTGCCGGGCGCGCTCCTTGGCCTTGCCATAGGCCAACAAGCCCTGTTGGGTCAGAAACTCCAACCAGATCAGCTACCCTATCTCTTTCAGCACTGGTCACTAGAAATGGCGATCCAAAGCGGCGCGCTACGTGCGCTACGCCTCTCTTCGCTGGCAACGACCATCGGTCAAGAGCCCTTGGCCTATGCTCTCGGTCAATTACCCGCAGGTGCGCAACAGCCACAACCGTGGCGTACTTGTCATCGCGATCTCCGGTTGGCTATCCCGCAAGCAGATCTACGGCTGGCCCTCGAGCCCCTGTTGCGCGATCTAGCCAGCCATGACGAAGATATGCTGATGCTCGCAACCATCGATGAGAACGAAGACGAAGTTGATGAAAACGCCAACCGTGGTTGGCAGTTGGTGCTCGAATTTGAGGAGAGCCGTTCTGAATTTTTTGCCCTGGCCTTAATGGCGGCCCAGAAACAGCCCGGCTATCTCGCGCTCATGGACGAAGACCGCCATCTCATTCATCGCGTCCACTTTCAGAAGGGTGAACTACGGCGCTTTTGGCGGCTTTGGGACTATGTACAAAGCTGGGCGGGCACCAAAGTCTATTTGAATGGCAATGAACTGAGCAAATGGGAAGTCCAAGGACGCCTTTGGCAGGCGCGCTGAGGGCGAGAGGAGCCATCGGTTGAAACAAGCACTTGACACCTATATTCGCGCCCGCTACCCCATCCTTTGGGTAGTAACGCCGGAAGAACAGCGGGCTTTGCAAGAGATTGATGACCTGGCCCAACGCCAGAAAAAGCGCCTGATCCTCTGGAGCGCCACGACCGGGATTAGTAATCCAGCCCTGCCAGATCGCCCAGACTCCAGCAAGCGCGATCCATTGGCCTTGCTGACCATGATTCTCGACGAGCCAGAAGCCTCGCTTTGGGTGCTGCGCGATTTTCATCCTTTTCTCAAAGAGCCGACCATTGTCCGCCGCTTACGGGAGGTGGCCTTTGGGTTGGCAACTAGCAACAAAACGGTCATCCTGTTGGGTCCGGTGCTCAAGATCCCACCGGAATTGGAAAAAGAGATCACGGTCATCGACTTCGATCTACCGACCGAAGCTGGCTTGGATGCCATGCTAACGCAGTTGATCGAAAATAATAAACGACGTAAGATCAAAGTCGAGCTCCAAAAGCGCGACCAAGCACGCTTGGTCAAAGCTTGCCTGGGCCTAACCGAAACCGAAGCCACCAACGCCATTGCCAAGGCGATCATCCAGGCGCAAGGGGTGCTAGATGGCAAAGCCGTTGAAGCCGTGACCGCTGAAAAGCAGCAGATCATTCGGAAAAGCGGCTTGCTCGAATTTTATGCCAGCAGCGCGCAGCTCCAAAGTGTCGGTGGGTTGGAGACGCTCAAAGAGTGGCTGCGGAAACGAGTCCGCGCCTTTGGCCCAGAGGCACGCGCCTTTGGCCTGCCCGAACCGAAAGGGATTCTGCTCGTCGGCGTGCAAGGGTGCGGGAAATCATTAGTTGCCAAAGCGGTTGCCAATTCCTGGCGGTTGCCCCTGTTGCGGCTGGATGTCGGTCGGCTCTTTGCGTCGCTCGTCGGCTCTAGTGAAGAAAATCTACGGACCGCGATCAAAGTGGCCGAAAGTATTGCGCCCGTCGTGTTGTGGGTCGATGAGATCGAGAAAGGCTTCTCTGGGGTTGGCTCAAGCAATGTGAGCGACGCGGGCACCGCGGCGCGGGTCTTTGGCAGCTTTATCACCTGGCTCCAAGAAAAGCAGGCCCCGGTTTTTGTCATTGCCACGGCCAACTCGGTTGACCATTTGCCCCCCGAGTTGGTCCGCAAAGGGCGCTTTGACGAAATCTTCTTTGTCGATCTACCTGACACCCAGGAACGAACCGATATTTGGCAGATCCATCTTGAACAGCGCAACCGCAACCCCGCCGACTTTGATCTACATACGCTGGCGATGGCCTCCGATGGCCTCTCGGGGGCCGAGATCGAGCAGGCCGTCGTTGCTGGGCTATACGAAGCATTTGACCAAGGGCGCCCCCTAGTCATGGACGATCTACTCAATGTCCTCCAAGAGACTGTCCCCCTCAGCCGCATGATGGAAGAGGAGATCGAGGGCTTACGGCTCTGGGCACGCCAGCGGGCGCGCCGGGCCTCGGTCCGCGCCGAACAACGTTAACCGTGCTGCGTAAGACGTGCTGCGTGATTCCGCAACACGTCTCACGCAGCACCCAATATTTTCACAGCAAGCTCCCAAGGAGAATCCAATGCGTCCCAACAAATTACGCCAGTTGCTCAATGAGAACAAGCCAAGCGTCTCCACCCATATTCACACCGTTTGGCCGTCGATTGTCGAGGCGATCGGCCACACCGGCAGCTATGACTATATTGAGTTTGTTGCCGAATATGCACCCTACACTCTCCATGATCTGGATAATCTCTGTCGCGCCGCTGAGCTTTATAACGTAGGTATGATGATCAAGGTGGACTATGACACCCATCAGTTTGTGGGGCAGCGCGCCATTGGTTCGGGGTTTCAGAGCATTCTCTTTGCCGACTGCCACAATGTCGAAGAAGCACGCCATTGTATTCTCTCGGTCAAGCCGGACACCAAGACCGATGGCGGCAACTTTGGCGTGGGTATGCGTCGCCATGCCTACATGGGCTATGGCGGTGGGCCTGAATATGTCCAAGCTTTGCGTGA
This sequence comes from Caldilineaceae bacterium, assembly GCA_019637645.1. Next base: position 52,795 of record JAHBVH010000017.1, on the reverse strand, counting down.
TACGGTGGTGATGTTGATGATCGAGAAGCAGGGTGCGGTGGATCAACTGGAAGAGATTCTAGCCCTGCCCGGTTTGGACATGATCCAATGGGGTGGTGCCGATTACACGATGAATATCGACAAGGCTGGGCAACGGGGCTCCGCCGAAATTAAAGCCGTCGAGAAGTATGTCATTGAGACGGCACTCAAACGGGGCATTCAACCGCGCGCGGAAATTAGTGTGCCGGAAGAGGCCGATTATTACCAAAACCTCGGTGTCCGCCACTTCTGTATCGGCACCGATATTGCGATCCTCTATCAATGGTTTAAAAATAACGGCGAAGCCTTGCGCCGCTTGGTGGAAAGTTAGCCTAGCGTCGAACGTAAGCGTAGCCTGAAGGCTGCGCCTGGCAGAGGAAGCTGCGCTTACGCGCACTTGGGTGGTAGCCCGCTTGAGCGGGGCTTCCTCTACCAGCCACAGGGCTTCAGCCTGTGGCGCTTGCACCAAACGTCTACCCCGCCAACCCAAAGAGGGCCGCGGCATTGCCCCCTAGCACCAAAGCTTGCTCTGCCGAGGACAGATGTTGCGTATGGAGCTGCCCCAGTTGCAAGAGTTGTCGATAGGTGGCGTGGCCCAAGAGCCCTGGCAGATCGGTTCCCCAGAGAATTTTGTGGGGACCGATTTGTTCCAAAGCCCAGTGGAGATAGCGCGCTGCGCTGGGATAGGGAAAGCTCTCTTGGGGCAGATAAGCAGGTAACGCGGCTGTGTCAAACCAAACATTGGGCAGCAACCCCAATTGGATCTGCGCTTGCCAGCGTTGCCAACGGTCAGGGTCAGCTTCGGCAGTTGGTGTCGGTTGGCCGAGATGGGCAATGATGATCTTGAGCCCCGGGTGCCGTTCAGCAATGGCGCGCACGGCAGCAGTCTGGTAGGAACGGCTGCCCACCGCGCCCAGATCCAACACCAACACCAAGCCACGCTCTTCCAGGGCAGGCCAAAGCCACGCCACTTCGGCATCGTCCAAACGGGCCTGAGGATGAATGCCACAGAGGCCGGTCGCTTCTGAACACTCTAGCTTGACCGCCCGAAACAAGGTATGGTCAACCGTAGCCGCAAAGGTTGCACGACTGGTCGGCTCCCACGGATCGACATAGGCCGCGCCGATCAATCGGTCTGGGTAGTGTGCCAAGGCGGCCAAGGCATAATCATTACACGCACCATAGAAGGGGCCTTGCAAAAGCAGCGCCTGCTCCACACCCGCCCAATCCATATGGGCAATGAGCATCTCCGGCGTAAAGACGGTTTCGGCACAGAAGGGGGGCAGCAGTTGGATCACCTCGTCGCCCATCCGAATGCGCCCATAGCCAGCCCCTTGGGTCGGGCCAGCGGCGTTGAGCCCCTGTACCTTGGGAAAGATGTGAGCATGGGCATCGATAATCATGGTCGGCTAGCCTGCCATTGTTGGCGAGTTTTGGCTTGGATCTGATCCATCGCTAGGATCATGTAGCCACAATCATCCCCCACTTGCAGCCATTGCACCCCGCGCTTTGCCATGTTGGCGGCAAAATCGGCATTGGTGCCCATGCCTGCGCCCACAAAACGCCCCGCGGCGCGGCTTTTGGCAATCACCAGATCCAGCGCCGCCACTACTTGGGGATGTTCCACTTCGCCCAATAGGCCCATAGAGGCCGAGAGATCCCACGGACCCAGCACAATGGAATCAAGCCCTGGAATCGCCAGAATGTCATCCAACGCGGCCAATGCCTGGACATTCTCAATTTGGACAGCCACAAAGATCTCGCGATTAGCCCGCTCGGTGTAGGGCAGGCCCACATCACGCCCATAGTTCGACGGCACGCGTGGCCCATACCCGCGCTCCCCCAGTGGCGGGTAGCGGCAATCATTGACCACCTGTTGCACCTCGGCAGCCGAGCGGACTTGGGGCACAATGATCCCAGCCGCGCCCGCATCCAGCACCGGCTTGATAAACGGGGTGCCACTGCCGGTGACCCGTACTAACGCGGGAACCCCTCTGGCTTTGGCAGCCAATAGATGACCAGCCAATGATTCAGGGCTCATCAAACTATGTTCCAAATCAATCCAGAAAAAATCCACCGAATCGCCCAAGGCATCGGTCACATGGGGATCGGTGAGCGTAATCGAGGCCCCAATACAGATTTCACCACCGGCCATGCGGTTACGAAAGGCAATCATAGGCGCAGTTGCAGCGTTCGCAGTTGTCATAACGATATACTCGCTTTTGGTTTGATAGGAGTAAAACTTACGCAGTTGGTTGGTACGACCAGAGACCTGACAGGTTTTGTCCCAGTGCGTAACTTCTAAGGAAATTGGGTGTGATTCGTGGAACGGATATGAATACGCAGCACGAATCACGTCTCACGAATCACGTCTCACGAATCAGGTCTCACGAATCACGTTCCACGAATCAGGTAATCGGCAAATTGAGTTGATAGATTTCATCGGCACCCAAGAGGGGCAGTGGTTGCAGGGAGAGGCCGCCATCGATCACAAGATCTGCGCCATAGGTATAGCCGCTAACCCGATCCGACAGCAGCACGGCCACGGCATTGCCCACTTCGCTAGGTTGCCCAAAGCGATGAGCGGGGATCAAGCCGCGCAATTGATCCTCCACCGGCGCGGGGATGTTACCCGTCATGCGAGTTTTGTAGTGTCCCGGCGTGACCATATTGACCCGAATGCCATAAGGAGCCATTTCCAGCGCGAGATTTTGCATATAGGCGTGGAGCGCCACTTTGGAGAGGCGATAGGCCGCTTCGCGATAGGCGACGGTAAAACGGGCCGTCGAGCCGATGATCACAATGCCGCCCTGCCGCCGCGCAATCAGGTGTTTGCCGACCTCGCGACAGGCCCATACGCAGGCCGACAGATTCGTGTTGAGGGTGCTATACCAGGAATCCGCGTCAATTTGCGTGATGGGTCGGTGCCAAGTCCAGGCCGCATTATTCACATAAAAATCAAGCTGACCGAGTTCGTCAATGGCTTGTGCCACCATCGCCACGACCTGTGCTTCCTGGCTCACATCACAGGGCAGGCGCACACAGCGTACTCCTGTCGCGCGCAATTCGTCGATCACCGCCGGATCAGGATCACGGCTGGCAATGGCTATATTCACGCCTTCGGCGGCCAAGGCTTGCGCAATGCCCAGCCCAATCCCACTGGCTCCACCTGTAATCAATGCAGCTTTGCCGCGTAATGCCAGATCCATCTTGCCACTCCACCTTTTGGTTGTTGTAACAATTATTCAGATAGTAGGAGACGGATAGACGCGGATTTTCGCAGGGCTATGCGATTTTCTGCCTTATCCGCGCAAATCCGCGTTCATCCGCGTCCTACCCTTATCCATCCATCGTCATCACAATGCGCCCACGGGCTTTGCCACTTTTGAGCAAAGCGAGGGCCTCGTTGATCTGCGCCAAGGGAAAGTGGTCTGACACGATAGATTGCCAGTGGGGTGTCGCCACCAAGGCAATCGCATCGGCAGTATCCTGCCGTCCCCCCGACCGCGAACCGACAATCTCTAATTCAAAGCGCGACATCCACTGGGGGGCGAGGGGCCAACGCTCTTGGGTATAGCCAATGATCACCAAGCGACCATTTTTGCGCAGGGCATTGACCCCTTGCCCAAGGGTCTGTTCACTGCCGTGGCAATCAAAGACCACATCCACCCCTTCGCCCTGGGTCAAGGCTTTGATCGCTGCTACCCAGCTTGGCTGATCGGTAAAAAGCAACCCCAGCGCGCCCAGTTGGCGCGCCTGATCTACTTTTTCCTGACGAATATCGGTGGCGATGACCTGTGCCCCTGCCGTGCGCGCCGCTTGGATCACACTGAGCCCGACTCCACCAATGCCAATCACCAATACCTGATCACCAGGGTAGACTTGGGCGCGCTGTTTTAGCGCGTGCATAGCACAGACCACCGCGTCGGCAATGACGGCACCATCGGCAAAGGCGATCACTTCGGGCAGATGGAATAACTGGCGTGCGGGTACGGTGAAATATTCAGCATACGCGCCATGGTGGTTCAGCACGCCCAAGATGCCGCCTAAGTTGGTACAGAGCGTCTCGCGATTGGTACGACAGTAGCGACAGTTGCCACAAGTATAGAAAATATTCGGCACTACCCGATCCCCTGGGGCAAAGCCAGTAACGCCAGGGCCAAGAGCATGGACAATCCCGGCTGGTTCATGGCCCATGATAAAGGGCAAGGTTGGTTCATAGCCCCACCCGGCCAGGATATGGAGATCCGTGGCGCAGATGCCGCAAGCTTGGGTTTTGACCAGCACTTCCCCCGGCCCTGGCAATGGAGTGGGTACCTCCTCGATCACCAACGGCTGCCCCAATTGGCGTAACAGAGCGGCTTTCATGGTGCAGCGACCTCCTTTTTATAGCTGCAACTTATCCTGGAGGTAGGCCAGCCCCAGGCGGGAGCCTTCCTCGGGAAAGGGATAGAGCCATAGATCCAACATCACCGGCCCCTGAAAGTGAATGGTGCGCAGCGCGTTCAGGATGCCTTCCAGATCCAATCCACCTGTTCCAGGGGCAAAGTGTAACTCGGAACTCACCTTGTCACTATCCGAAAAATGCAAATGTTTGATGCGATGCTCCAGACGATAAATCGCATCAATATAGTGATTGGGCAACCCCACCCCAAAATGACAGCAATCATAGGTGACCCCAAACGCGTCCGAATCGACCCGGTCGCACAAGCGGATGAGAAAATCTAGATCGATACCCAAGGTGTAGGGATGGACTTCGACAAAGAGCTTAACCTGCTTGCGCTGGGCATAGGCCACCGCAGCCCGGAAGAGATCGACCGTGGTATCGAGCAGCCACCCAAACCGCTCATCGTGAGTCGCGCCCGCGGGTTTGCGCCCCTCCCAAGTGAGAAGATAGTCGCCGCCCAAGGTGTGGACGAGGTCGATATCCCGTTGCAGACCGGCTAAGACGGCTTCGAGATCGCCTGGAGCTGCGAGTGCGGAAAAGTAGTCAGCATCGGCGGCATTCACGCCGGTTAACGTCAAACCGGTTGACTGGACAAAGTCAGCCAGTTGATGACGTAGGGCAGCCGTCTTACAGATGGCGATCTGCGGCGCCCATAACTCAGCCCCCTGATAGCCCAGTTCGGGCAGCATCCGCACGGCGCGATCCAAGGGATACTGACGGAAGATCATCGGATTGCCGATTATCATCAGAGCATCACTCCTTCATTCCTCTGTGGGAGCATGCGAACGCGGATAGACGCAGCTCTGCGCGGAGAGGCCATCCAGCCGCGTCCTTAAATTTTTCATCGTTGTTGGCAAGGAACAGTATAGCTTATGCGGCTCGGTTTAGCGCGCATCATAGAGTTCTGCGCGTACCTTGCCAACGCGGTGGCGGTTGAGTTGCTGTAATTCAGCGGGCATGCGCTCAAAAACTTCCGGCAGCACGGGCTGATGGCCCCCTTCGCGCGCCAAATTCCACCAAGCTGGATAGTAGGCAATGTTGAGGCCCATGCGGTGTTGATCAGCGGTTGTATTGGCCCCATTGGCATGCCAGATGCCACCATGCCACAGAAAAACCGAGCCGCGGCGGCCTGTGACGGGTTGCAGGTGTTTGTCGGCTGGGTTCATCCCCTTGGATGGTCGGCGGCGCGCGCGGTGGCTAAAGGGGGCGACCAAGGTTGCGCCATTTTCTGCCGAAAAATCGGTCATCATCCACATGGTGTTGATCATCCACGGCTCGGCAGGTAACAGCGCGGGTAGATCCTTGGTGGAATCCACATGCACGCCACCAGCGGGGGCGTTGGGCTTCACCCATTTAGAACAGGCTTCACCAAGCCGGGCATTGGCACCGAGAAAATGGTGGACTAACGCCAGGACCTTGGGATGTGCGGCACAGGCCCAGCACTGCTCATCTAGATTCAACAAGCCAAACAACGTTTGATATAAATCATCCTTTTGGTCCTGAAACCAAGCCCGGTTGGCCGGATCACGATGTAGTTGGAAATAGGTGGCGGCCATGCGGTCGGCCTGTTCAGTCGGAATGGCGTCTTCAATGACACAGTAACCATAGAGGTCCAAATGTTCAATCGCTGCTTGTACATCCATCGTATCGCCTCTCGATCTCTTGGGTTTTGCAAAACACAGGTACATTGAGCCACAGGCTGAAGTCCTGTGGCTGATAGAGAAAGCCCCGCTCAAGCGGGCTACAACCGCAGTAATTCAGCGCTGATTGAAATCAGCGCCTGCTCGGTCAAGCTGCGCAAAAGCGCACGAGTAAGGTCTACCGCTTTCATTGCTTACCCTTCATCAGGCTGCACTGGTTTGCCGGAACTATTTTCGGCCCTTCATGAGCCCAAGACGCGACGCGTGGGGTTGCATTTCACGCCGCGCCCAGTGGGTAGCCAGAAAGGCGGAAGCATCTTAGCGGGCCAAGCCCGTGATTTGGCGCGCTTCTTCGGGTGTGGCCACTTCGCGGCCAATGGCACGCGCGATCTGCACGGCGCGCGCGACCAATTCCGCGTTGCTTTTGGCATAGACACCTGGCTCGATATAGGGACAATCTTCCATACCAACCCGCACATTACCACCAATCGCAATGGCGTGGGCAATCACCGACCAATAGACGGCGGGGGTCATACAGCTCGTGCTCCAGTTGGCATTGGCGGGCAAGTGATCGACCATAAATTGCAGCCCCTTGGCCGAGGGTGGTGTCCAACTTTGGCCGGGCCACCCCAAAAAGATGGTCAGCCAGAGCGGATCTGGCAGCAGTCCTGGCTCGTCGATGCGCTGCTTTTGGGCATCGTAGAACTCACCTTTGCGGATGGTTTCGATCGCCCAGAAGGCACCTGTGGTAAAGCTTTCAATTTCAAGCTTGACGTTGCGCTCGTTGGCGAGCCGACAATAGTCGCGCAGCTCGGAAATGGGGTGGATCGAGTAGCAATAGCCAGCTGGTGGGAAGCGTGGGTCGGGTTGAAAATATTCATCATGCGAGTTAAAATTGATGGAGCTCATATCTGGGCGCAACTTTTCCCAAAGCTCCAACTTTTGCTCCAAGCGAATACTAGCCAAGCCAAATTGCACAATGGCCTTGCCTTTGGCACGAATCCGCTCGGTGATCACACGCCAGCCTTCAAAATCGGGGATCTGGAGTTGACGACCGTCCGGCTGGATCACTGGATCATTGGTGTAGGTGCCGTGGATATGGCAGATCGAGGCACCGGCATCAATGGAGCGGCTATATTCATCAGCCAGCCCTTTGGTATCGGTTGGCCGTGGACCGTTGGGATTATGGGGATAAGTCAGGGTGGTATCACAAGTAACAGTAATCACAAGTTTGTTCATAAGATAAGCGGGCTCCTGATTTTGGGTTTGGTAGAGCGTGCGAAATACACACTAACAATGCGTATTACCCACATTCTACCGTGGGCAAATCAAATCTGTCAACCCACCAATCAGGCATAACAACGCGACGCGCCGGGCTGGCAAGACGGCGCTACGGCTCGATCAGCTCCTCCCACGGCAACTGTTGCCACTGCGCATGGATATCTTTGAGCCGATCAACCAGCTCTTGTCGCGTGGCGAGGGAATCATAAAAACGGCCATTTTCGAGGAAGCCAATCAGGGCCTGCAACTGACGTAGGTAGCGTTTTTTGGCGCGGTTCCCCACACGATCCAGTTGGGCCGTGCGCTGACCGCGCGCCTGGTTTTCTTGCAGTAGCTGGCGGGTGTGGGCACGCCAGGCAGGTGGTGGCCGCTCAGATTGGGCAATATGATTGGCATCTTGAAACTTTTCTTCAAATTGGCGACCAGCCTGACGTTGGAGCCAGACAAAAGAGAGGCTGATCAAGGCAAAGATCAGCCCCATTCCAATCGCTGCAGCCAAAATAATCCAGATCAAAGTCATTCTGTCCTCGTTTCTGCATGGCGTTTGCGTGTGCTCCTACCCTAGGGCGAAACCCAAGCAAGGCAATGGCCTGTTGCCCATGGTCATCCCATGTAGGCTGCACTGTTACTTTTTTGCGACTTGACAAATCTTTTTTTGCCCATTATCATGTGCGTATTGCACACTACACGTGCGAATTATTCACCAACCTATTCTAAAAGACAAGTCATCCTCCCCAATCAGCCATGATTTTGACAAAGAAAGGCGGTGAAGCGGCACCAAGAGAGCTTTTGACAAAGCGGGGTCCCCAGAGCATGTTGCCATTACACAGTCTACCAAAGTGTGCCGCAGCTGGCACGCTTTGGGTTGGTCAGCGACTACTTTTGCCAAGAGTCGTGTTGCACATGCCACACCGATTGACCAAATTTGCACAACCATAGCCCAATCGTCTGCCCACGCTCTGCCATAGGATCGTGGAGAGGAAACGAAGCATTTGAAAGTGAACCAAAAGGGGTTGAACCGATGAGGAAAAGTCTGTATTACCTGATCGTTAGTACTGTCTTGCTCGCGCTCGTCGCGTGCCAAGGCGCAGCACCGGCCCAAGAAGAAGCCGCGCCAGCCGCGGTCGAAGCGCCGAGCACCGCCGCCAGCGAGACAACGGCGGGGGCCAGTTGCGATGCCGAGTGGACACCTGGCATGACGGTCTGTGAAGCACCCATGTTGGCGGCCAAAGTCGCAGCGGGTGAGCTCCCACCGGTGGAAGAGCGCGTACCGCTAGAACCATTGGTCGGCAATCCGCGCATTCCTTGGACCACCATGGAAAAAGGCGTTCATGGCGGCACACTGCGCTTGATCGACTATGATGCTGGTACTATTGGCCATGATGCCGGCTGGGCCAACAATGAACAGTGGATGGAAACCGCTGGCCTCTCCCACGATGCGGCGACCATGGTTGGCGGCGTCTTCAAAGGGCTCGATGTTAGTGCGGATGAAAAAGAGTTTACCTTCCACATGCGCAAGGGCATGAAATTCTCCAATGGGGCGGACTTCACCACCGAAGATGTCGCCTTCTGGTGGAACGATGTGATCAACAATCCCCAATTGACGCCAGCGATCAGCCAAAATTTCCGCGCAGGCCACAAACCCGATGGGAATCCGCCCACCTTTGCTGTCATCGATGATTATACCTTCCAATTTACCTTTGATCAGCCCTATGGTGGCTGGAGTGGTTTGATGACCTATGGCGCTGGGCTGGGGAACATCACCGACAGCGACTACCTCAAGCAGATCCATGTTGACTATGCCACGCCCGAGGATCTGGCGGCCAAGGTCAAGGAACGGGGCTTTGAAGATGGCGAATGGTATCGGATGTGGGGCTATTATCTAAGCACCAGCCAGCAGCACAATACGGGGCTCCCCACCTATGGTGCTTGGGTGCTCACGAACATGACCGAAACTAGTGCGAAATTAGAGCGCAACCCCTATTACTGGAAGGTCGATGAATGGGGCCAGCAGCTACCCTATATTGATACCGTCGAAGTGAAAATTGTCCAAGATGTCGATGCTGCCGCCGTCGAGATTATCGCTGGCAATGTCGATCTGGCGCGTCGCCCCGTCAATCCAGCCAACTTGCCCCTCTATGCCCAATATGCCGATGAAAAAGGCTATGTTGTCCATATTCAGGATCAACACGCCTCTTTGGGTGAAGTCTTCCTGAACATCACCTATGAAAATCCCATCTGGCAAGAGTTTATGGGCAACCCCGAGTTCCGCAAAGCGCTCTCCATGGCCGTTGACCGGACACAGATCATCGATGCTGTCTACTTTGGCATCGCCCACATTCCTACCACCATTGCCGTCCCCGATTACGATCCCGACGGGGCGCGGGCGATTTTCGATAGCTTGGGGCTTGATCAAACGGACGCCGATGGTTGCCGCCTTGGCCCCGATGGCAAACCCTTTACCATTCCCTTTGAAATGGCCGAATTTACGGGCGAAGAAATTCCCGTTGGCGAGTTGGTTGCCAAATTCTGGACTGAGGTAGGCATCTGCACCACCGTGAAGCAGATCGAAACCAATCTCTTCCTGACCAAGACCGGGGCCAACGAGAGCCAAGCCTTCACCTGGTGGGCGCACTATCCCCGCTGGCCTTTCCATGAAAATGGCGACTATATCGGCCAAGCTTGGCAACAGACCTATGCACCGCTCTGGATGCGCTGGGTGAGTTGGAACCTGGGTGGTGGCCGGGAAGCAGCCGAAAACCCCGATGAGACCGATCCTAAGGTGGTGGGCATTGAACCACCCCAAGCCTACTTGGATCTACGCACCAAGCAGGATGAACTCTTTGCCACCGCTGATCCCAATGTCCAAAAGCAGCTGTGGGATGAGATGCGCCAGATCATCTCGGAAAATTACTTCTGGATTCCGATTGTCGATCCAGTCCAAGGGCCGCTGATTGTCAATGCCAAGTTGGGTAATGTAGCCGAAACCGGTGTCGCCATTGAAAATGCAGCAGCGGCGGAGTGGTTCTTCTATAAGCCATAAAGCTGGTCGGATTACATATGTAGCCAGAGCAGTAGGGTTTCCTCAAGATTAAGGGGCCTCCGCTTGCCGGGGTCCCTCCGACAAGCAACACCAAAATCAGTCAGGAAGCTTCCTAAGGCTACACCTGCCAGGAGAAGCCGTGTGAAGCAGTGGTTGAAACCACCGCCTGCGAAAGCAAGCTGCGCTGAAGCGCACTGGGGTAGCAGCCCGCTTCAGCGGGGCTTTTTCTGGCAGCCACAGGGCTTCAGCCTGTGGCTTTCCCGTAGGCTCGCGTACGCCGACCGCCATATGCACGAGAGGTAAAGGGGCCCGTCCCATGTTGTTGCCTTACATCATCAAACGGATTTTCATTTTAATCCCCCTTTTGGTGATCATCTCGATCATCTCGTTCACCCTGATCCAACTGCCGCCGGGTGACTATTTGAATATGTATATTATGCAATTACGCGCCGCGGGCACGACGATCAACGAGGAACAGATTGCGCAACTTAAATTTCTCTATGGTCTGGACAAATCGCTGCCCGCGCAATATCTGCTCTGGATGAAAAATATTCTGCTCAACGGCAATTTTGGCAATTCGTTTCAATACAACCGGCCCGTCGCCGAGATCCTTCTGGCGCGCGTCCCGTTGACGGCGGCCGTCTCCATCACCACCACGCTTTTTATTTGGTTGGTTGCGGTCCCCATCGGGGTCTACTCAGCCACGCACCAATATTCGCTGGTGGACTATTTTTGGACCTTTGTCTCGTTTATCGGTGTGGCGGTCCCCTCCTTTCTCTTGGCGCTGATCTTTGTGTGGGTGGCATTTGTCACCTTTGATATTTCAGCCATTGGGCTCTTTTCGCCCGCCTATGAAGACGCGCCCTGGAGCATTGCCAAAGTCATCGACCTCTTGAAACACATCTGGGTCCCCGTCGTGATCATCGGCATGAGTGGCACCGCTGGGCTGATGCGCACCATGCGTGGCATGATGCTCGACGAACTCAACAAACAATATGTGATCACGGCCCGCGCCAAGGGCTTGACTGAATTTCGGCTCTTGGTCAAATATCCCGTACGCACCGCCATGAATCCGGTGATCAGCACCATTGGCTGGATGTTACCGGGCATTGTGGGTGGCGAAGTTCTCGTCTCGATGGTCATGAACATTCCCACCGTTGGGCCGGTGCTATTCAACGCCCTGATGAACCAAGACATGTATCTGGCGGGCAGTATTATCTTTATCTTGAGCGTGTTGACCGTGATCGGCACCTTAGTCTCGGATATTCTACTGGTTTGGCTGGATCCCCGCATTCGCTATGAGGAAGTCGCACAATGACGGCAGACACGCAAGAGTACACGCAAGGATTATCCACCGCGCCCCCTGCAGTCGATAGACCAGAACGTGATCGCGCCAAGCAGGAGCTTTATACCGCTTCCCAATGGAAGCTCATGCGGATGAAATTTCGCAAACACAAACTAGCCCAGGTGGCGTTGATTGTGTTGCTCTTTTTCTATCTCATTGCCGCGTTCTGTGAAGTGATTGCCCCCTATCAGACAGATCGCACCTTTCCGAGCCATCTCTTTGCCCCGCCTACACGCGTCCGCTTCTTTGCCGAAGTCGATGGCGCCCAGCGCTTTGTTGGCCCCTATGTCTATGGCCTGACGGGCACCGTGGACAAAACCTTTAATCGCGTCTTCGCCATCAACCCCGAGGAGCGTTTTCCCCTGCGCTTTTGGGTTCAAGGAGATGAGTACAAACTCTGGGGCATCTGGCGCACGGATCGCCATCTCTTTGGCATGGAAGAACCAGGGTATCTCTTTCTTTTTGGCACCGACCGGCTGGGCCGCGATGTCTTTTCACGCGTTATCTACGGCACGCGTATCTCCCTGACGATCGGCTTGGTAGGCGTCTTTTTGAGCTTTCTCCTGGGGCTGATCATCGGCGGGGTCTCAGGCTACTTTGGCGGCGTGATCGATGAGTTTATTCAACGGGCCATTGACTTACTGGTCTCGATTCCCACCCTGCCGCTGTGGATGGCCCTAGCCGCCGCGGTCCCGCGCGACTGGACAACGGTGCAAACCTACTTTGCCATTACGATTGTCCTCTCGATTGTCGGCTGGGCAGGGTTGGCGCGTACCGTGCGGGGTAAGCTCCTATCACTACGCGAGGAGGATTTCGCCATTGCCGCCCGTGTTTCAGGCGTCAGCGAATGGCGCATCATTACACGCCATCTCCTGCCCCTCTTCCTCAGCTACATTGTGGTGGCGGTGACACTGGCGATCCCCCACATGATCCTCGGCGAAACGGCCCTTAGCTTTCTCGGATTGGGCCTACAAGCGCCAGCCGTAAGCTGGGGCGTCTTACTGAAAGATGCGCAACAGATTGTCTCCGTGGCGCTGCGTCCCTGGCTGTTGCTGCCAGCTGCCTTTGTGATCGTGACCGTGCTCATGTTTAACTTTTTAGGCGATGGCCTGCGCGATGCCGCCGACCCGTACTCAATTTTGTGAGAAAGCCACGCGCCCTGTGCGATTTTGCAAACTGGACAGTGCTGGGCCTCAAGAAGCGACAAGTAAGGTGGACAAGTAAGGTGGACAAGTAAGGTGGACAAATAAGGTGGACAAATAAGGTGGACAAATAAGGTGGACAAATAAGGTGGACAAATAAGGTGGAAATGAAGGACGATCTACTCCTTGAAATCAAAAATCTCAAAACGCACTTCTTTCTACAAGAAGGTATTGTCCGTGCCGTCGATGGGGTCAATCTGCAAATCGCGCGCGGGCAGACACTCGGCGTGATCGGGGAAAGTGGCTGCGGCAAGTCGGTGACGGCCCAGTCGATCCTGCGCATTACCCCCACCCCGCCCGCCCGCATTGTCGATGGTGCGATTCTCTACCACGCGCGCCAAGCCAATGGCACGCGCGGCGAAGTGATCGATCTAGCGCAGCTCGACCCGCGCGGCCAAACGATCCGGGCCATCCGGGGCGGACGCATTAGCATGATCTTTCAGGAACCGATGACCTCATTCGGGCCGATGCATACCATTGGCAACCAGATTATGGAAGCGATCCTGCTCCATCAACCATTGAGCCAGCCCCAAGCACGCGAGCGCGCCATCGATCTCCTGCGCCGGGTGGGCATCTCGGGCGCCGAACGTACCGTCGATGCCTACCCCCACCAGCTCAGTGGCGGCATGCGGCAACGGGCCATGATCGCCATGGCCCTCTCCTGTAATCCTGATCTGCTCATTGCCGACGAACCAACCACGGCCTTGGATGTCACGATCCAGGCCCAGATCTTGGAACTCTTAGTCGAATTGCAAAACGAGTTCCACATGGCTATCCTCTTTATCACCCATAACCTGGGGGTGATTGCCGAAGTGGCTCACAATGTGGCGGTTATGTATATGGGGCGGGTAATGGAACAGGGTTCGGTGCGCACTATTTTCAGCAACCCCATGCATCCCTATACGCGTGGGCTGCTGGCCTCGGTTCCCCATATTGATGGGAAAAAGCAGACGCGCCTCACCGCCATTGAAGGCGTTGTACCCGATCCCTATGATCCGCCGCCGGGCTGCCCCTTCTGTGATCGCTGTCCTAGTTTTATGGCTGGCGTCTGTGATCAAGCCATGCCAGCGTTGGTGAATCATGCTGACGACCACCAAGTACGCTGTTTTCTCTATGCATCGGCCCTAGAGAATGAAGGCACGGCGGTGGCAGTGCCGGTACGCGCCGACCAAGTCCGCAGAGCAAGCGAGGTCCATCATGGGTAATGAAGCGAAACCGTTGCTCGAGGTTACACACCTCAAAAAGTACTTCCCGATCCAATCGGGTCTGCTCCGGCGAACGCACGGTTATGTCAAAGCGGTGGACGATGTCAGCTTCACCATCAACGCGGGCGAAACGTTGGGCTTGGTCGGCGAAAGTGGCTGTGGCAAAACGACAACCGGGCGCTGTATCGCCCGCGTCTACCAGCCAACCGGCGGGGAGATCCGCTTTCATGGACCCGAAGGGATCATCAAGATCAACCAGTTGGACAAAAGAGAGCTAAAGGCGTTTCGCAAACACATGCAGATGATCTTCCAAGATCCCTATGCATCGCTGAACCCACGCATGACGGTGTTGGAATTGGTGGGCGAACCGCTCTTGGCCCACGGGCTAGCCAAAGGCCGTGAGTTAGAAGACCGAGTGGCAGAAATGCTCTTGGCCGTTGGCCTCAAAGTCGAACATTTGCGGCGCTATCCCCACAGCTTCAGCGGTGGGCAGCGCCAACGGATCGGCATTGCGCGGGCTTTGGTCCAACGCCCCCAGTTGGTCATCTGTGATGAACCAGTTTCGGCGCTCGATGTCTCGATCCAATCCCAAATTGTCAACCTGCTCCAGGATCTGCAAGATCAATATAAGCTGACCTATCTCTTTGTGGCGCACGACATGAGTGTCGTACGCCATATCAGCAATCGGGTGGCTGTTATGTATGTGGGGCGCTTGGTCGAATTGGCGGCCAGCGAAGCGATTATGAGCACGCCCAAGCACCCCTACACCGAAGCGCTGCTCTCGGCGGTGCCCCGGCCCAACCCCGAACACCAACGCCAGCGCATTATTTTGGGGGGCGAAGCCGCGGATCCAGGGCAAGGCATTCCAGGTTGTGTCTTTCATCCGCGCTGTCGCTATGCCGAAGCGATCTGCAAACAGGAAGTGCCGCCGTTGGCTGAAGTAACGCCCGATCACTACGTGGCCTGCCATCTTGCTGATCGCCTGGACTTAGCGGGCATTGCCCAAACGCGCGAATGATTGAGCGTGATTAGCACACTGTAAATTCAGGCATTTGATAGGAGCCCGTGCCTAGGGTGGCCCGCGAAGCCACCAGGCTATCGAACAATGCAGGCTAACACCCGCTGATGAAGGTTCACGATTAAAATCGGTAAATGGTGCCCCAGGCTGAAGCCCTGCCCAATGGGCACCCGCTGTCAGCGGAAGCCCCGCTCAAGTGGGCTCCTACGCCAGGGTGCTTTAGCGCAGCTTCCGCTAGCAGGCATAGCCTTTAGACTGTGCTGCTTTACCTTTTTGAACACTGTACTCATCACCGCTCACGGCGATTGCTATCATTTCTTTTGGTATACTATCTTTGACCGTCAACCCTTTGATCATCATGAGGAGCTCCCATGCAGTACGATGCCAACAATCGCACCTTTGATTGCGATCCAACCTTGACTGACTCACAAGTATTACAATTCTGCCGCGATGGGTATCTCTTGCTACCAGGTGCCGTACCCGATGCGATCAACCAGCGCACGCGCGATTATCTGGAAGGCAAGATCCCAGCCAATCCTAGCTACATTCCCGATGGCATGACGACCGCGGATCTAGAGCGGATTCGCGCCTCCCACGAGCCCAGCACGATCTTCCTCGAAGATTGGTTTATTGAGCATGTGTTGCTCAATTCCCAAGTCGCGGGTATTATGCGTTCGCTCTTGGGCCGCCATGTGGGGCTGCCGATCCTAGCCAGCCACCACCGGGTGGAATGTCCGTCGCCTTCCCAACGGTGGCACCATGACGCCGACCATATCTTTGGCCCCGAACTCAATTCGGTCGAGGTCTTCTACTTCCCCCAAGACACGCCCGTTGAGTTAGGACCGACCGAGCTTGTCCCTGGCACCCACATCACCTCTACCCAACGTAAAGAGGAAGAGAATGGCATCTTTGCCGCGGGGCCAGCCGGTACAATTGGGATCCATCACCAAAGCATTCTCCACCGCCGTGGGCTCTCCACGGCCAAGGGCACGCGCCACATGCTCAAGTATAACTACTGGCGCACCGTCGCGCCCACCCGCGATTGGCTCATCGAACCCGGCTTTGATTTCCAAACAGCCTACTATGGGGGTCACAACCAGGCCCGCTATGTAGGCCATATGTTTTACTGGCTTTGTGGGCAGGGCGAGGAGTTCCGCGTGATTGGCGGGCAAGCCTGGCCGTGGTCTAGCCCCAACCAGATTGGGCGTTCCTATGGCTTTGGCAGCAGCCGTGGCTATCTGCCCAATTGGCGCAAAAACAACGAGGATGGCTACGCAGCGTAAGGCAGAAGCATAGGCAATCGGCGTTACGCGCTTGAACCAGACCAGACCGGTTTGTTAAACCGGTCTGGTCTTCATGATTTCCCGGCTTGCAGGAGACGGGCGATCAAGCCATCGGCCTGGGTGGGACCGGTGAGATCTTGACCAATCAGGGCTGCTGGTACCGCCCACAACATCATATTTTGGTAGTAATCCGCGCCAAAGGCCCGTTGCCCCGTATCGGCATCCCCCCGCACCGTATTAGGGAAATCCCAAGTATAGCCCCAACGACAGACAATATTCTCCAAACAGCGGTGGAGTAGATCGAGGCCAAACGCGCGCTGGCCGCCGTACATAAAGGTCATGGCGAGCATGAAAAGCTCGGGCGGAAAGTAACTAAAGGTCCCATAACCGCCCACCTTGGCCGGTGTTCCATCGGGATTGGCATAGTTGACCGCGCCGGATTGGCTCAGAGCACAGTTCACGGTGCGCAGCGTTGCTAGGGTTTTGATCACGCGTTCCCTGGGGAAAGCCGCGCCCACCCCATGCCAATCAGTCACCCATTGACCATCCAGTTGATAGCCAAAAATGAGATCCGATTTTTGGCTGCTCTCTGGCTCATTGAAATTGAGGTAATAGTCGCCAGTCCATAAATGGTCTTCGAGGGCCTGGGCACCCGCGGCCAACCAGGCATCGCATTGCTCACGATAGGCGACATCGCCCACCGCATCGGCCATGCGCCGCATAAGCTGAACCTGAGCCATCCGCACGCCCCCAGCATGGGTGACATAGCCCTTCCAGCCCGGTTCCGGTGCTTCAAACCATTCCGTGTCGCCGAGCCCATGCCCATCTGTGCCAGGCGTGGGCATGGCAACCACCTGCGATAGGCCATAGGTTGGGCGCAAATTCATAGAGAAGTCATTACAGCGCTTGAGTGAGTCCCAGAATTCGGTCAACACGGCGGGATCGCCCGTTACCTGCCAATAGCGAGCCACCATCACAATATAGCAAGCACCATTTAAGACTGTCTGATACCCTTGGTCAGGCGCGCTGAGCTCATAGGGCGGGCGGTTACCGGGCTCTGTAGCCGTACAACCGCCAAAGATCCACGGTGGCCGACCGTCGGGAAACTGGTAGGCTTTATAGCCGCGCAAGGTCGAAAGCGCGGCTCGGGGAAAGAAATAGACCAAGGGAATGTTGCCATAGAAGCTACAGGGAATACATTCGATCTGGGGGCAGCCACGCGGACATTCATTGAGGCCAAAGAGGCCATCTTCCACCCGGCACCAATCGCCAAGCGGCGCTTGCGCTTGGCCCCAAATGCTACATTCGGGGATCAGATGGAGGTTGTTGATCAAAGCGTCCGCCAACCAACCTGGCAATTCCGGGGCATCATAGAGTACCTCCTGCCAGGCAATGATCCGCTGGAGCAAGGCGGCGTGATGATGCGCCAAGCAGTTGGCAGTCGCCAAGGCGGTGGGATAGTGCTGCGCGGCCATGTGAGTAAAGAGATGGGTATCAGTATGGTCGGGGGAACCACCGGCCCGCCAATGGGGCGCGTGCCAAGCGAGCACGACGCGTACCGTTTGGCTAGCCCCTGGGGCGAGGGCAAAGGCAAAGGTCAACGCGGTGCCGCTTTCGGTGGGGGCCACCGGTGGCAGTTTCAGAGAACTTTGCTGCCAAGCCTGACCATCCGCGTTAAGAGGCCCTCCATACCGCACAGTCACACCGTCTAACGTGGCGAGCACATAGCCCAACTCCCAAGCATCATCTTGGTAGCTGCTCTGCACCCAAACACCATTCAACTGTCCCGTAAGCGGCTGGCGTGTTACCGTGAGATCAGCCGGTGGCGTCACCGTTGGGGGCAAAAAGCCCGGGAAGTTAAAGGCGATCGTGCCTTGGTGATACCTTTGATCAGGGTTGCGAATCTGAATTTCAAAGACAGCTCCCGGTGTCATCGAAACCGAGGCATCGCCCGGAATAAAGGGAGACCAAGCGCGCATCCCTATGGTCACCGGCGCGGTCGTGGTAAATTCCAGATCGACGATGGGATAATGGCCCCAGTAATCAATCGATTCGGCCAACGCTACCCCCTCCAGACCAATCGGGGCAAAATAGGGCGTGTAATCCGTCGGTGGGAAGGTAACAGCACTTTGGCTGCGGCGCGGTGTGTCGTCTTTGCCCAACGCATCCGCCACCAACACCCAGCTTCGCGCGGCGCCTTCGCCTGCTTGCGGCTCCCCATCTTGGCAAGTGAGCCCGAGGATCGGTAAGTTGAGTAGGGCGCGTGGCTCGATCAAATGGTTAAAAATGGTGCTATAGCCCCACATGCCATTCGCTTCCAGATCAATACAGCCAGTGTCAAGCCCGCCCAGCGGCATCCCACAGGTGGGGCGTGGTTCACCCCGATAGATCACACCTGTCACTGGCTCTCGATAGCCAGCCGCGGCAAAGGTATGCCAGCGGGCGTGGAGCAGATGCGGCGGGAAAAGCCGATGAGTCGATGAGCTAGTGGAGTTCACGATAAATCGCCTCTTTCAAGATAAAGTGAACGCATGCCTTCCAGGAAACGGCATGGAGATCTTCCTTTGGGCGAATAGTTGCTGCCGCTTCCTGGAAGGGAACTGGCACATTTATCCCTGTTTAACCCATCTCCTACGCCACTGGATCAGGCTTCGTTGCTGGTAGGCGTTACGTTTTTTCCTGTGTTATGACCACTTGCTTGGCTAGCTGCAGCAAAGCCCGGTGCGCCCAGGGCATTGGAGATTTGGTCAGCCACATTGATCACCAAGTAGGTTAATTTGGGCAATCGTTCAATGGTCACGCGCGTCGACGGTCCCGAGATCCCAACGGCCGCAATCACCTGCTTGCGGTGATCATAAATCGGGGCCGCGATACAACGCACCCCCTCAAAGGTCTCTTCATCGTCAATGGCGTACCCACAACTTTGGACGGTTGCCAGATGCTGCCGGAAGAGATGGAGATCAGTGATGGTTTTGCTGGTGTAGGTGACAAAGGAAATTTGATTAATCAACTGTTCAATTTCCACCGGGGGTAACTGAGCAAGCAGCACCTTCCCCAAGGAAGAGCAGTGAAGTGGCCGACCGGTGCCCAATGCAAAATTGACACTCAACGCCGCTTGTCCTGGTTTGTGGGCAATGTAGACTACATTATTGTCCTGCCGGACTCCCAGGTTGGCAGACTCACCGCTCTGATCGCGCAAGAGGCTCAAAAAGCTCGCCGCGATTTCCGTCCAATCTAGCAGGGTAGCCACTTTGCTATGCAGCTGAAAGAATTTGGTTGGATTCGGTGTAAATTCGCGGGTCGTTGGGTTTTGCAATAAATACCCTTTGGCCATCAACGTATAGAGCAAACGATAGGCCGTGCTACGATCAGTTTCGAGCACTTGGGCCACCTCGGAAGAACGTACGCCGCCTTCAATCGCCATTTCTAGCGCCGTAAGCCCGCGCTCTAAGGATTGCACCAATTGTTGTCCGTTTTTCGTACGCATAACCCCTCTTTACTGTTGCGCAATTTGCACGCACCATGCATTTTATACATCAAAGCTCATTTTGTCAACATTCGTTCTCTGTACTGCGGTTAGGCAGGAGACGCTGTCAGTGGATTTTAGGAGCAGATTGAACCGAGAGCAAGGGCCTCATTCGTGCTTGGACA
The DNA here is from genome assembly GCA_019637645.1 of Caldilineaceae bacterium. Next base: position 32,662 of record JAHBVH010000017.1, on the reverse strand, counting down.
GTTGATAGAATGGATTGGGATCAGGGTAATCCACTCAATCCACTCGCCAAATCTGTTGGCAGCGTGCTCACCTACTCCCACGTTGTCAACAGACCCGACTGGTTTTGTCAGCCTTGTCGTCGGGTTGGCTAGGTTGATCACGAGGAACGGTCAAAGCTGAGGCAAAGGGTGCTTGAAGAAGGGCACCAACACTGAGTAAGGCGTAAGTTGTCTCGCAGGTGCTCTTATCGCGAAACCGTAGAAAAGTTGCCCACTGCCCCAAAGAAGGAGCGCCCATTGGGGGCAACGTGGATGGGTTTTAGCACTTACCTGTGATCATTTGCGGAGCAAATACCAGCGGCAGGGGTAGCGGTCAGGACGAGCGCGGATGATTTCTACAACCTGGAGATGAGGAGCAAAGAGGCTTTCCACTTCAGTTTCGCCCATGCCACGTAGGCGGCGAACCGGATCATCAACCAACTCGGCCAAGGAATCAAATGCATAGAGCTGATAGTAACCACCCGGTGCTAGATTATCAATCACGCCAGCCGCATAGACAGCACGCACGGCTGGCGGTAATCCATGCAGGCAGCCAATATCCAAGATATAGGTGGCATTGAGCTGGTGAAAAGGCAAGGCCGTGACATCAGCTTGGGCAAAGGCGATCCGCGGCAGCAGCGCAGGCTGGCGTTGCGAGAGGCGAGCCTGTGCCAAAGTTAGGGCGCTGCCAGCGAGGTCAACCCCCAATGCGCGCAACCCCAACTTGGCGAGATAGGCCACATTGGTGCCTGGACCACAGCCAATATCCAAGGCCAATCCCTTTGTTGGTAGACGGCCACTCGCCCAAAAGGCTTCAACCTCTGGTGGCGTAAGGCCGGTATCCCAAGGGCGTGGCCCTTCCTGGTAGTTTTTCTCCCAGCTCAGCCGGTCCACAGCCATCTAGCCACCATACTCCTCTTGGTAATCGCGCATAGCTGCTTCAATGACGGCCAAGGCATGATCGCGATCATACAAGCGCTCGACGACTAATTCGGAGGGCTGACCAGGTAGGAGCTTATACGTAGCAAAATAGTGACGCAGGCGCTCAATCAAAATCGGTGGGAGATCGTTAATGCTTTCAGCCTTACCCCACACATTATCATTTTCCAGTACGGCAATGATCTTATCATCCGCTTCCCCACCATCATTGACATCCAACCCACCGACCACGCGGGCATTGAGGATCACTTCCGAGCGATTGATAGGACGTTCGCTCAACACACAGATGTCAAGCGGATCGCCATCGCCCCGGTCTGCCGTGGAAGACAAAGAAGCCACATGGCGATCACAATAGGTGCGGGGGATAAAACCATAGAGCGCTGGCGGTGTGGACGAGGTGCGCTGCGGGCGGTCCACCCGTAAGTAGCCGGTGGTTTTATCGATCTCATATTTGATCAAGTCAAAAGGCGTAATTTCAATGTAGGCATGCACAATATGAGGCGGGTTTTTACCAACTTCCAACCCATGCCAGGGGTGGGGTCGCCAACGATAGAAAGGCGGTGGAAATTTCATAAACGGTCACTTTCAGCAAATAAAATCAATGCTGCTCATCGAGGCAAAGTGGCGGCAGAGCAATCTGACTGCCGATGAACAAAGTTAATGAAGACACAACCAGTCGAATAACTGATTGTGGATAGTGTAACCCAATTCCACTTTTCAGTTAAACTTTGCGTCAGGCAAAACGCGTCAATCCAAACAAGCCAGTCGCTGCGGCGACTTTTCGCGGTCAGGTGTGGGTTTTAACCCTACGGTATGTGTCAGACAAAACGCGTCAATCAGGCATTGATCGTTTACGCTAGGTCAGCGTGCCAGAATTTGCATGGCCGCATTACGCCCATTGATGGCAATCACACTGCCACCGGGATGGGTACAAGCGCCACATAAATAGACCCCCGGCATGGGCGTTTGATAGGCCAACCGCTGATCCCACATGTAGGGCGGGAGACATTCTCCTTGGAAGATATGGCCGCCCGTCAGGCCGACCTTTTGCTCAATGTCTGGCGGTCCCATCACCTCATAGTGAGCAACCGCAGCGGGCAGATTCGTACAGTAGCGCCCAATGGAAGCGAAGGCCAAGGAAGCAACTTCGTCCCGCCGGGTCGCCCAGGTGCCTTCGGCAAAAGCATAGGGCACATATTGGGTAAAGACGCTCATGGTATGCATTCCTGGCGGCGCGACGCTGGCATCGTGGGCGGTTTGAAAATAGAGTTCGGTCCAGAGCCGCGGCGGGAGTTGCCCCGCATTCGCGAGCGCGGGGTAGGTCTTCCATTCTTCCTTGGTCAGCGGCGTGTTGATCTGGCCGCCGTGGTGTGCCGCGCGGGTACCGGGACGCGCGGTAAAATTAGGTAATTCATGCAAGGCAACCGAGAGCTTGGCTGTACATCCTTGCATGGGGATCGTCTCCACCTGGCGCTGCCAAGCCGGGTCAGCCGCCCGGCCCAAGAGACGGAGGGTGACTTTGGGATCGGCATTGGCGACAACAACGGGGGCATAGAGCCGCTCACCGCCCAGGAGTTCAACTCCTTCCCCTGGCAAAATCTGGGCAACCGGCGTATCCGTGGCGACGACAACGCCAGCCGCGCGGGCAATGTCACACAAAATAAAGGAGACCATGCCCATGCCCCCTTTTACATAGCCCCAGGTCCCCGTCAGCCCACCGAGCCGCCCCGAAGAATGATGAAAGTGAATAGACGCCGTACCAGGATCATGCGGGCTGGCATTGGTGCCGATCACGCCCTGGCCCAACACCGCACATTGCAAGCGTTCATCTTGGAGAAAGCGTTCGGCATATTCGACCATCGACCACTGAAAGAGCAGGTTGATCGCATCCTGGTCGCCTTTGAGCCGCGCTTCGATCTGCTCACGACTGGGTGGGAGCCCCAGCCACATATCCGCCGCCCCCGCCGGGCGAATCGCATCGCGGGCCCGTTTCATCACCGCGTACATGGCACGCCAGCCCGCTAGATCACGCGGGGCAAAGCGGCGGATCTCTGCCTCGCAACGTTCATCGTCATCCCACAATTGAATACTGGAACCGTCATCAAAGGGCACAAACATGCCCGCGGTGGCTGGTGTCCAATCATAACCATAGGCCGGGAAGTTTAACTCTTCAATCACCAAAGGGTGCAGGAGCCCCGCCAGATAGGCACAAGGCGAGATCCGATAGCCAGGCCAAGTCTCTTCCAATGTACACGCGCCCCCGACCCGCGGCCGCGCCTCCAGCACTAAGACTTGTTTGCCCGCGCGCGCCAAATAGGCGGCGCAGGTCAACCCATTGTGACCAGCCCCTACAATAATGACATCCCAGCGGCGTTGAGCAAGGTCAGCAAGGGGGGCTGGCAAACCAAGCAGCCCAAGGGTATCGGCAGTACGGACAGGTTGGGTATAAGGATGGGTCATAGCGTGCCTTCTGTGGAATGGATGGATTGGGCGGTGTGCCAACGGTGACTCAGCAGCACGGCAGCGACGCCGAAAGCGATAGCCACGTTGAGCGAGCGCTTGACACCGTGCATAGGAATAGCCACCATTTTATCACAGCTTTGTAAGATGGCGGGATCGACGCCAGTCACTTCGCTGCCAACGACGAGGAGCAGCGGTTGGCTGGGTAGGTCAACGGTAAAGAGCGAAGTGGCGGCTGGATCTTCTTCCAATGCCCAAATCGCATACCCTTGTTGCCGCAGCCCGGCCACCGTCGCGACGGCATTTAGCGAATGGTGCCAACCCACACTCTGTTCCGCCCCCAAGGCGGTCTTGGCGAGCTTCGGATTGGCGGGCGTTGGGGTAATTCCACAGAGGTGCAAATAGCGCAGCCCAGCACCGTCGGCGCTGCGAAAGATCGAGCCCACATTAAAGAGACTGCGCACATTGTCTAATAGCGCTTCAAAGGGCAACCGCGACGGTGGCGCCGCGGACGGCGTTACTTGGCTTGGCGCGTTGAGTTCGGCCACAACCTGGGTGGGCGCGCCACAGCGTGGGCAGCGCTCACCCGGGCGGGCATCGGACGACATAGGAAAGCGCATCTGGCATGCGGGGTCACTACACTCGCGAATTTGATAGGTGATCATCGTGCAATCGCCCCTAGAGTAGCCAAAAGAGTAATAAAGGCAGGGTTAGACCGGCAGCCACAGTCTCGACGGTCAGAATACCGGCCATCAGTTGATAATCGCCCCCCATCCGTTCGGCCAAGACATAGGACGCGCTGGCACAAGGCAGGGCCAAGAAGAGGATACAAAGGCTGCTCAACAACGCATCGACCCCTAACAACCGACACAAGCCCCAAGCCAGCGCAGGCGACAGAATCAATTTGATAACGGTGGCCGATACCAACGGTCGTAGGGCTGTGTGTAATAGAGCCAAGTCCAGGCCAGCGCCCACGGTTAACAAGCCGATGGGCAACGAAGCTTGTGCTAATGGGCCTAGGATATTCGCAACATCGGTCGGGGCGCCCATGCCGGAAACATTGAGGGTCAAGCCAAGGGCACAGGCGAGGATGAGTGGATTTTGGAACACAGAGCGCGCCAAGGAACGGAAGGCCATCGCGCCCCGCTTGTCCACCGCGTTACCCCGGTAGTAAACCAGGGCCGCGACACTGATCACATTCACAAGCGGCACGGTGGCGGCCAGGGTAAGCGCCATATAGGCAAGGCCCGCTTGACCATAAAGGGCCGTGGCTAAGGCCAGGGCCACGTAGGTATTGGGACGGATACACCCTTGGAGCACCGACGTAAAGGCAGCATTGGTGTCGCTAACCCAGCGTTTGGCGAGCAAAACCAGCAAGGTCACCCCCACGATCGCGCCAATCGCCACGCCCCAGAGATCGCCAATGCGATCAAAGCGAAATGTTGCTTGGGCCAGTTGGTTGACCAACAACGCTGGCAAGAGGACGAAATAGCTGAGTTGATTGGCACCGGTCCAGAAGGCTCGCTCCGGTAACATGATCCGGCGGAGCAGATAACCAAGGAGAATGAGGGCAAAGACGGGCAAAAGAGTATCAAGAACAACACGCATGGTAAACTTCTTAGGCAAGGGTTGGCGGCACGGCTGGATTGCTGCGACCTTCCAGCAGGTCGCGCCGCCGCACATAAAAAGGAGTAGAGCCGACTTGAATCCCATCTACCGCGACTTCAATGGCATATTCACCCGCCTCGCGGAATTCCAGATGTTGGGCATTGATGATCAAATTGACCGCCCCATTCATGCCCATGGCAAAGCGAATGGACATTTTGCCATCCAGGTTGAGAATCGGGGTGCCATCCGCGTCAATAATCATCAAGCGGACGGTGTGGTCACCTTCTTCAATCCGCGCGGCGCGCAGCCGGCTCACAATGGCACAGTGAGGAAATTTCAAGGGCAATTCATGAGCAATGACCGTATCAGTTGCCCCCAGAATATTCAAGCGCCCACCATACTCGGCTGCCGCGTCGCAAAAGGTCAGGATCTCGAGTTGCACAGCTTATGCTCCTTGGTCTCTGTAACATACCTAAAAACGCGCAGGCAACAAAATTGTAACACAGATTGTATCGGTGTTTGTAACCGTTGGTTGCTGTTGCTACACTCAAAGGTATGATGAAATGAGCGTGGAATTGATCAAGTCTTTTCTCACAATTGAGTCAGGAGCATATTTATGAACTTTGCCAAATGGGTTTTTCGCTTTGCGGGGATTCTCGGGATCTTGATTGTCGCCCCCTTCTATTTTAGTGAGGCACAGGTCGGGCGCGATCTGCCGCCAGCCATCACCCATCCCGAATATTACTATGGTTTTATTGGGGTCACCTTAGCGTGGCAGATCGGCTTTCTGATCATTGGCAGCGATCCGCTCCGCTACCGCCCATTGATGATCGCGGCGATATTAGAAAAGGCAAGCTATGCCATTGCCATCATCTGGCTTTTTGTGCTAGGGCGCGTCCCACTTTTGATCGCAGGGGCCGGTCTGTTGGATCTCTCCCTGGGTTTGCTCTTTGTGGCGGCCTATCGAGCAACCAGCAGCCGACCATCCACCGCCGATGGCAAGGCAAGCCGGACCGTCTAGTGATAGACATTGGTGCCCGAGGCTGAAGCCCTGGGGCTGATAGCAGAAGCGCCGCTCAAGCGGGCTGTGCTGCGCGGATCGCGCGGGTCGGATCGCAGCCCCGCGAGGACATCCTTTTTTGCCGGGCTACACGCCTTGCAAGTTGTGGGTATAGAGCGGGCGCGCCGGGTGAAATTCGATCAAGCGGAGGCTTGTCAGCGTAACCGGGCCAAAGAGCGCAGCTTGGCGGCATAATGCGACCGCTTGACCGATTTGCGCCGCGGGCACGTCAATGCCTACGGTACAATGCGGCATCCAGTTACCGGGCGCATAATAGGCATGGCTAGTCACGCCGACAGCGCTCAAGAGCGTGTAGAAGCGCGCATGAAGCGCCAGTAATGCTACCGTCACGACAGGGGCAAGATAAACGGTCCCTTGGCTCGCCGGAAAGGTGCCCACGGCAACCAAGGTCACGGTCAATGGCGCAGTGGTCGCGGCAAAGTCTGCCAACAGCTCCTGTAACAAAGGCGGCTGCAGCTCGGTAAAAACAGCTAAGCTCAGGTGTGGCCAGCCACCGCGGTCGGTCAGATTTTTGCCACCACACGTCGCATAGATCGCCTCGGACAAGGCGATTACCGGCGCAGCACTATCGGCGTCCAGATCAAGTTCAACGGCAAAGCCCATCCCGGTTTCCTTTCTGCGGGACTGATCGCCACGGATAGGTAACCTGTCAGGTTTGCTAAACCTGACAGGTTACCTATCCCCAACGACCTCAATTAGCCAAGGCCGCGAGACGTTCTGTCAGCTGAGTATGTTTTTCTTGCAGCTCTCGTTGGCGGTTGCGTTCGCGTTCCACCACATTGGCCGCCGCTTTGTTGACAAAGCCAGGGTTGTTGAGCAGGCCATCGATCTTGCGCAACTGTCCGTCCAGGCCATCCAACTCTTTTTGCAACCGGGCGCGTTCAGCCGCCAGATCGACTAACCCCGCTAGTGGCAGGTAGACGGTCACGCCCCCCACGGCCAGGGTCACAGCCTTGTCGGGGGCTGCCACTTCGGGGGCAATGTGCAAGGCATTGCCATCCAGCCGTGCCAAGGTCAGCAACAAGGATTGGTTTTCCCGTAGGACCCCCGCCTGTTCACCGGCGCTGATCTGGGCTGCGATCCGCCGTGCGGCTTCCACATCATATTCAGCGCGCGCGTTGCGAATCGCGCGCACGATTTCCTGCACACGGCCAAAAGCATCATCCGCCGCAGCATCGGCGTGTTCGGCTAGCTGCGGCCACTGTATGGCGATCAAAGCGCGTGGCCCCGCCGCGCCGGTTCCCCCTAATGCTGGCAAATTCTGCCAGATCGTTTCGGTGAGGAAGGGCAAGTAGGGATGGAGCAAGCGCAGACTCTGCTCCAGCACATAGGCCAACACTTGGCGCGTGGCCTGGGCTTCGGCAGGGGTGCCATCATAGAGGCGCACCTTGGCGGCTTCAATGTACCAATCGCAATACTCGTTCCACATAAATTCATAGAGCTGGCGACCGGCTTCGCCCAGTTGCCAACTATCAGCCAACCGCGTCACCGCTTCTTGCGTGGCCTGCAACCGGCTAAGGATCCACCGGTCAGCCAGCGCCAGTTGTGCGGGTGCGGGCAAGGCGTAGCGCATATCATAGTCGGTGTTCCCTAGGGCCAGCGGCAGTTGCTGATCCGCCAGATTAGTCAGCACAAAGCGCGCCGCGTTCCAGATCTTGTTGGCAAAGTTGCGATTGGCCTCGATCCGCGTCACACTCAACTTCATGTCATTCCCCGGGGTGCTGCCGGTGAGCAGGGTAAAGCGCAGGGCATCACTGCCATACTGGGCGATGAGATCGAGCGGATCGAGCGCGTTGCCCAAGCTCTTGCTCATTTTGCGCCCCTGTTCATCGCGCACGAGGCCATGGAGATAGACCACTTCAAAGGGCACCTTCCCGGTAAACTTGAGCCCCATCATGATCATGCGCGCCACCCAGAAGAAGATAATGTCATAGCCCGTTTCCAAAACGGTGGTGGGATAGAAGGTCTCTAGATCTTGGGTTTTGGCAGGCCAGCCCAGTGTGCTAAAAGGCCACAGACCGCTGCTAAACCAGGTGTCGAGCACATCGGGGTCTTGCTCTAGCGCCACGGTTTTGCCATAGTGCGCACGCGCTTGGGCCAACGCTTCTTCCTCGTTATGCGCCGCAAAGGTATGACCGTCTGGCCCATACCAAACGGGAATCCGGTGGCCCCACCAGAGTTGGCGGCTGATACACCAATCGCGGATATTCTCCATCCAGTGATAATAGACCCGTTCAAAGCGCTCGGGCACGATCTTGATGTCGCCATTGCGCACCGCGGCAATGGCGGGCGCGGCCAAGGGCTGCATCTTCACCCACCACTGTTCACTGAGCAACGGCTCGACAATGGTGTGACAGCGCTGGCAATGGCCCACTTGGTGCGGTCGTTGTTCTTCCCGCACGACGAGCCCTTGCGCTTTCATGTCGGCCCAGAGCTGCTGGCGCGCCACAAAGCGATCTAACCCCGCATATGCACCGGCTTCTTTGTTCAGGGTCGCATCGATGTTCATGATATTGATCATGGGCAGGTTGTGGCGCAGACCGATCTCATAGTCGTTGGGATCATGGCCCGGCGTCACTTTGAGCGCGCCCGTCCCAAATTGGGGATCGACATAGCTGTCGGCAATGATGGGAATTTCCCGGTTGAGCATGGGCACCAAGGCCGTCTTCCCCACCAGATGCTGATAGCGCTCATCTTCGGGATGGACAGCCACCGCGGTATCGCCCAGGATCGTCTCGGGGCGCGTTGTGCTCACTTCCAGATACCCCGCCCCATCTTTCAAGGGATAGCGGAAGGTGTAGAGCGTGCCCGGCTCTTCTTCATATTCCACTTCCAGATCGCTGATCGCACTTTGGCAGCGCGGACACCAGTTCACGAGCCGCTTGCCGCGGTAGATCAACCCTTCTTTGTAGAGGGTGATAAACGCATCCAGCACCGCCGCGCTGAGCCCCTCATCCAGCGTAAAGCGTTCCCGGTGCCAATCACAAGAGATGCCCATGCGTTTCTGTTGGGCCGTAATCCGCCCGTGATATTCGGCTTTCCAGCCCCACACTTCTTCCACAAAGCGCTCGCGCCCCAGATCATGCCGGGTGATGCCTTGTTTATCCAGCATACGCTCTACCACATTTTGGGTGGCAATACCAGCATGATCAGTACCTGGCACCCAGAGCGTGGGCCGCCCCCGCATCCGGTAGTAGCGGATCAACATATCCTCAACACTACTGGTGATGGCGTGGCCCAAATGCAGCGCGCCGGTCACATTGGGCGGCGGCATCGAGATCACAAAAGATTCGGCCTGGGCATCGGCCAACCCCAGGGCTAGTTGCTGTTCGGGACGAAAGAAATTGTGCTCTTCCCACCAGCGATACAGCTCTTCTTCCACTTGCGTATGGTCATACGCTTTGGGCATGGTAATGTCGGTCATGGTTACAAATCCTCCCCATTCCTGCGATAGACGGCTGTGCCCTGAACAACAAAAAAGCCGCTTCTCCTTGCAAGGACGAAGCGACTCTCCGTGGTGCCACCTTGATTATAGACAATCGCACCATCGATAGTCAGTTATCGACAGACGATTCCCTATCTCTCTAGCGCGGTAACGGGCGGACCCGGATCAAACTGGGTAATAATGAATAAACAATGACTAATCGCTAATTGTCAATGAGTGGCTTGGAACCGATACCCATTAGCCATTAAAAATTAGCCATTGCTTATTGATTATTAAGTTCATTTCATCAACCTTCCCGGCGACCTTCCCCACCATGGCTAAGGTGTGTCTTCTCGAAGACACAGCCTTGGATGAACAAGACTTCCAGCCGCTGGTCTTGTCTCTCTGGCATCGGATTGGTGGGTACTCCTCCGGTGCATCGTTATTCAGGCTTTATTTGTTGCCTTTAGTATACTGAGCCAGCGGCGGGATGTCAAGTGGCAACGGGAATTATGATCAATCGCAGCTTGGCCCGCAGTCCCGTTGCCAAACCCTTAGCGGTTGGCTATCGGCAAGAAGAGGTGGTGCGACGCAATCACGGCAATGACTTCGCGCTTCTCCACTGGTTCATCGCCACCACAGAGCAGACAAACCCCATCCAGCCGGTGCGGGTGAGCAAAGGCCAGGCGCGCCCGATCAACCCGTTGGCCTTTCCCCCAGCGGCACGCTCTTTGCCAGCGCCAGCAACGATTTCACGCTCCGCATCTGGGAGAGCGCCACGAGCGAACTCCGCCATACCTGCCAAGGACACACTGGTTGGGTACGGGCCATTGCGTTTAGCTCTGATGGGCAGACATTAGCCAGCAGCGGGAACGACCAAATGATCCGCCAATTGGGAGCTAGTCAGCGGGGCGCTGGTCAAAAGTTGGCATACACCCCATAACGTGGTGAGCACCTTGGCCTTTAGCCCCGCTGGCGATCTCTTGGCCAGCGCCAGTGTGGATGGCACGGCGAAACTTTGGCCGCAAAAAACCGGTCATTGCCAAACTACCTTGCGCCCGCGCGCGCCCTACGCGAATCTGAATATCACGGGTGCCACCGGCATTAGCGAGGCCCAACGTACAGCGCTCCTGGCCTTGGGCGCAGGCGAAGAAAGATAACAATCGGGCTTGGTTGAAGACCGAGCCCGATTGCCACCAGCTAGTTTATGGGGTATTGCGCACGAAGGGTGGAGCTAGCCAACCACCGACCTTCACTATACGAATTCTTGCGTCAGGGGCTTGATAATCAATTCGGGGACATGGGCGCGCGGGTGTAACGTGGCGACAAAGAGCACCGAGGCCGCCACATCTTCTGGCTGGAGGATCTGGGCCTTGTGTGCATCACTGACCGGCACGGGCCGATCATCTAAAATGGGGGTATTGACTTCGCCGGGCGCGATAATGGTGGCGCGAATTCCATTATTTTTCTCTTCGACACTGATCACCTTGATCAAAGCATTGACCGCATGTTTCGAGGCGCTATAGGCCGCGCCACCGAGCACGCTGGGGCGCACACCGGAGATCGAAGAGACAGTAATCAGCAGACCATCACGCCGTTCGCGCATTTCTGGCAACACCGCGTGAATGGTATTGAAGACGCCCGTGGCATTGACGTTCATCAAATAATCCCACGATTCTGGTGCGATGACTTCCATCCGCCGTTCCACAATATTGACACCGGCATTATTCACCAAAATATCAATCGAGCCCAGCGTTTGGCGTGTCCAGGCCACCAAGGCAGCAACCTGCTCCCGATCACTCACGTCCGCCACATAGAACTGGACCGGATGTGGCCCACTGGCCAACGCACAGGTCTCCTGTAGCTTTACTTCACGGCGTCCTGTAATTACAACTTTGGCCCCCGCATTGGCAAAGGCAACGGCCACAGCCCGCCCAATGCCCGTACCACCACCGGTTACCAAAGCTGTCTTTCCCTGTAATTGCACACATTGCTCCCATTCTAGAATTGGTTATTGAAATTACCCGAAGCGAGAAAAGGCAGAAGACAGAAGACAGATTCTGACCTCTGACCTCTGGCCTCTGACTTCTGACCTCTGCTACTCTGGCAACCACGCCTGCCAAACGCTCGGATTAGCGTCGATCCAAGCCTGTGCGGCCTCCTCAGCCGATTGGCCCTCTAGCTCGACGGCGGCGATCATGCCGATCTGATCTTCGGTGGTGTAGTTCATATTTTTGAGCAGCGTATAGACATCTGGAGCGGCCTCTTGCAGACCGGGCCAGAAGATTTTGAAGAGGTTATCGGCGGGATAGTCACAGTCTACACCCCCGCTAGCAGCGTTGGCATAGCATTCTTCGGTATACTCGGGCAAAGCAACACGGGTCAGATCATATTTGGCATGGATCGAATGCGGCGTCCAAAAATAGAAGAGAATCGGCGCTTCGCGACTATAGGCCGCATCTAACGAGGAGAGAATCGCTTCTTCGGAGCCGGCCTGGACAATCTGAAAATTGAGCCCAAGGTTTTTGATAATATCCGCTTCATAGGTCACCCAGCTCGGATCGCCAAAGAGTAGCTGCCCCTGCTCCCCGGTCTCGGCAGTCGCAAAGAGTGCGGCATTCTCTGGCGTGGCAAGCCCTTCCCACGTTGCCAACGCCGGGTTCGCCGTTACCAGGTAGGTGGGCAGATACCAACCAATGCGCCCGACCGGCCCTAACAAGCCACCATCTTCAACGACCTGTTGTTTTTCAATATATTCCGCCACATTGTCCATATGACCAGAAGGCCACACCTCTAGGCTGGCGTGGAGATCCCCAGCCGCCAACGCGGCCCATTGGGCTTGCTCGGCAATGGACACTTCTTCCACGGTATAGCCCAATTGCTCTTCAATGATCAAGCGCGCCACAGCTACGTTGAGTTCGGAGGCAGACCACGGGTTGACAGCCAATTTGATGATCGGCTTCTCTGCCGTACTAGGTGCCGCTTCGGTGGTTGTTGAGCCTGGCGTTGCAGGGGCAACACAGGCGCTGAGCGCAACAAGGACGATCAGCAATAGGCCAAGATAAGGTGTCCGCCAATACAGTCTGTTCATAAGCCTTCCTTTGCATCAGTAGCGTTGATGATTACTTATTGTTAGAGAGAAACAAGCTAGAGCGTGAGTTATCGTTACTGCTATCCAGCATCGTTTAAAGGGTGATCACAGCATAGTGCCAAAGCACTAAACGCTGTACACTACTTATATAGTAGTTTGACCTTCTCTCTACCCAATGCTATACTCCGTAGGAATTCGGTCTATTCTCCTACATTTAGCTGCCTTATACTATACTATTTGCCTCTTTAATTGTCATTATTAGTAGGGTGGCAAGTTGCCATCTAGAAATTGCTAACTTACGTTCAGATTGTAAACGCAATTTCAGCTGGAATCAAATTGTTACAGAAGCTAGGCTCTTGCGCGACACGCACAATTCCTCTACTCCCCCAATGCGTATCACTCTTTGGCAAGACCCAATATTCCCCGATGAATACGGCACAGAGCAAGTCTCTTGAGGGTAAGTCAAATCCAGGCGAAGCGATAGAGGTAATTGACGTGTTATCATGAAACCTTTTCCATATCGGTTTATCTTTTACCTTATCGCCGTGGCAGGTCTGGTGTTTCTTTTCTTGGCTAGCTGTCAACAGTCCTCCTTGCTTTCCCCCATGCAAAATGGGAATCGTACCACGGCGGAGAACACCGCGCGTGTCTGCCCGCGCGGGGACGTGGCGGATGTGCCAGAAGTAGTCATTGGTGTGATCTACCCGCTTTCTGAGCGCGCCATTATGTCCACCGCCTTTGCCATGCAAGCCGCCACTAATTTAGCCCTAGCCGATATTAACGAACAGGGCGGTATCAACGGCAAGCCGCTCCGCCTGGTGGTCTACGACTCGGGCAGTTCACCAGCTCAAGGCGCGCTTTTTGCCGAAAGATTAGCGACCTTGGATTGTGTGGCCGGTATCGTGGGTGTTTTCCATAGTGATGTTGCCCTGGCCGTGAAGGAAGTTGCGGTTCGGTACCATATTCCCATCATCTTTGCCGATCCATACGCCGACGAAATTACGGCTGATCAGGCCGACGAAGTGTTCCGCATTGCACCCACGCGCACCATGCTAGGCCAAATGATGGGTGAGTGGCTAGCAACCATTGGCGACTATAATGGCGATGGCGCAGTCTCGTCAGTTCTCCTCGTGGCTAATACTCGTTATGGCACCATGCGCACGGAAATGGCCCAACAATGGCTACCGCGCTATGGCATCCAATCAGTCAGCTTTACCGTCGATCTGCCCGCCACTGATTTCTCGCCGATTATTGCCCGCATTGTGGCGCTCGATCGCCTGCCCGATGCGGTCTTTGTCTATTTGCATCATGAAGATAGCTTTTTACTCCAACGACAGCTCCTGGCCGCGGGGATCGGGCCCGATAGCCGCACCTTGCTCGTCATGCCCCAAGATGCCTTGGATGACACCAATTTTTGGCAGCAAGTTCCTAATGGGATCCAGACGGTGGTGACGCAAATCGGCCCTTGGCCCACCACCGTCACCGCGGTTGGGCAGCGCTTTGCCAATCTATACCAACAGTATTTTAAGCGTTGGCCGGAAGCAACTGCCTTTGAGGCTTATGATGCACTTTGGCTAATGGCCGATGCCATTCAACGGGCCGATACTTTGCAGCCAGATGCCATCATCCGGGCACTAGAAAACACCGATCTTGAGCTAGCATCCGGCTATTATTCCTTTCCCTATGGTAGCACCAATCCACCCGATGGGGAAGAGGTGCCAGCCTACCTGTGGCATCAATGGCCAAATCCCCAATTACTCTATCTTCAATATACCGAAGCAGGCCAAAGCGCCCGCAACGCTCCTGTGATCTGGCCGCCGACCTACCAAACCGTAGATGGACCATTAGCCCCCCAACTGCGACAAGCACAGGCCACACCAACTACGCAATAAGTTCCCGATCATCCACCGCTTCAACTGCGCTCGGCGCTGTCTAGCCAGAGGGTGACAGGGCCATCGTTGACCAAGGCCACGGCCATATGTGCCTGAAAGACCCCCCGCTGGACGGGCACGCCTTGCTCCGCTAATAATTCACAAAAACGCTGATAGAGTTGGAGTGCCTGCTCGGGACGGGCCGCGGCGACAAAGCTAGGTCGGCGTCCTTTGCGCGTGTCGGCATAGAGCGTAAATTGGCTGACCACCAAGGCAGCACCGCCAATGTCCAACAAACTCAGATTTAATTTACCCGCCTCATCTTCAAAGACCCGCAGCCCCGCAAGCTTGCGCGCCAAGAAAGCCGCTTCGGCCTCTGTATCTTCGCCACTGACCCCCAACAGAATCAGAAAACCCTGCTCAATCGCGCCCACTAGGGTGTTGTCTACGCTCACGCTGGCTTGGCTCACTCGTTGCACCAATGCACGCACCGTTCAGCTCCTCCTTTTTGACAAAAAGAACAAGTGTTCGTATAATAAAATCTCACCCACCAAGATTGGTCTGTCACCGGAGACCTGGCCGTTTTACAAACCAGTCAGGTCTGGTCGTAATTTACCCACGAGGTCACCTGATGAATTTCAAAGTTGCACCAGATGCCTACCAGAAATTATCGCTGCTCGATAACGCGCTTGACTTTGAACCAGCCGGGAATGAGCCTCACCACGCGGCCCTCACACCGACCCCCGTTGAGCGCGTGCGCGAACGGACGCCCAAAGCTTTGCCCTGCATCTCCGAAGTCAGTACCCCAACTGGACCAAAGCCGCTTCTCAAGGCCATGATGACCACCGCCTGTGAGCGCAACTGCTTCTATTGCCCTTTTCGCGCCGGACGCAACAAAACCCAGCGAGTCACCTTTAGCCCCGATGAAATGGCCCAAAGTTTTCATACGCTGCAGCGCGCCCAAGTGGTAGATGGGCTCTTTCTCTCTTCGGGCATTATCAAAGGTAGCACAACCACCCAGGACAAGATTATTGATACCGCCGAGATCTTGCGAAAGCGCTACCAGTACCAAGGCTATCTACATCTAAAGATCATGCCCGGCGCAGAATACGATCAGATCCGGCGCGCCATGCAACTTGCCAACCGCGTTTCGGTCAATCTGGAAGGAGCCACGGAAGCAAGGCTACAACAGCTTGCCCCCAAAAAGGACTATTGGCAAGAACTCTTTCAACGTCTCCAGTGGATCAGCCAGCTGCGGAAACAAGAATCCTTACGCGCCAGCGTCGTCACCCAATTTGTGGTGGGTGCTGTGGGCGATACCGACGTTGAACTACTGGATGTAAGTGAAAAGCTGTACCATCAATTAGGCTTACAGCGAACCTATTACGTTGCCTTTCATCCCGTCAGCCAAACGCCCTTTGAAACGGTCGCGCCTAGCTCCAAACAGCGAGAACACCGGCTCTACCAAGCTAGTTTCCTTTTGCGCGATTATGGGTGGTCTATGGAAGAGTTGGCCTTTGAACCAACCGGCAATCTCGGTCTGGCCGTCGATCCCAAAGAAGCGTGGGCCGCGGCGCATCTCCACCAAGCCCCAATCGAAATCAATCGTGCCAGCCGCGCCGAGTTGCTCCACATTCCAGGGATTGGCCCCAAAAGCGCCGATGCTATCTTGGCCAACCGGCGTCAGCAGAAATTCACCGAACTAGCGCACCTGCGTGCCGTTGGCGTCCACGATCCAGCTCGAGCAACCCCCTATATTTTGCTCAATGGCCGCCGGCCTATGCAACAGCTTTCGCTTTTTTCTCAGTAGAAGGTACGCCTAACTAGCTAGCCCGCTATGCCAGCGCCGCGACCAAACGTGCGGGTAGCCCCGGTTCGATCCAGACGGCACTATCAACTTGCAAGGCCACTACACCAGGTATCTGTAAGACCAAACGCGCTTGATCAGCCGCGTGAATCCCACCACAGGCAATAAGCGCGGCGGGCAAGGCCAAGCGGCTGACAGCCAACAAGGTCGGCAGGAGCAGCGGAAAGGCCGCTGGACCATAGAGCGCGCCTTGGACGAGAACAGGATCACTTTTGCCGAACCGTTGCCGAGGCATGGCCGCCGCCAACGGTTGTCCCATCACCAGCCCCACCGCGCCCGCCGCCACCGCCAAAGGTGCCAGCCGAGGGGCTTCTGCCAGGGGAAGCTTGACCCACACCGGGACATCACAGACCTGCACCGCGGTTTGGACGAGACGTTTACAAGCCTCGGCGTCGCCATCCTGGCCAGCCACCACTTCAATTCCCGCTACCGCATCGATCCCCGCCAATTGCTCAAGTACGGCGGCTAGCGCAGACGGCTGGGTATCAGCCACCTGCACGATCACCGGCGCGCCTAACCGCGCCCAGCGTTGCGCATAACGTTTGATCACATCAGTGACACCCCGATTTTGGCGGCCCGCCGAGAGGATCATTCCGCCGGGAACTTCGGCCAAACGCGGGGGAGCGCTCCCACCACTGCTCTGGTGGAGGACTGGGCCAACCACCACTGCGCCCAACTGTTTTAGATCCAAGCCAGGATAGAGCGCTTCGCCATAGCCAATCATACCACCCGCTAATAAGACGGGATTTTTAACCAACAGGCCCAACTTATGCCCTGGTGCTAAATCGATCATAGGATGACTACTCTGGGCGAAATGAGCCGATGATTTGATCAAAGATAGGTTCTTTCGTCGCCTGCTGATCGCCTTGCGCGACCAAGGTCATAATATAGACCTTGTCATTGGCTAAGAGGCCGACTACTTTGCCAAAAATTGTTGTATTCATGCCGATTGACGCCAGGTCAGCCGTTGCGGT
This sequence comes from Caldilineaceae bacterium, assembly GCA_019637645.1. The sequence continues at coordinate 15,329 of JAHBVH010000017.1, read as the reverse complement.
GCTGCGTAGGGCAGGGAGATTGTTCACGGTTACGGTTTCAATCGCACCAATCTCCACTTCCCCTAACGCGCTCAGGTTGGTCTCAATCGCCTCTTGTACTACAGCACTCGCCCTTTCGGCGGTATAGCCAGGCGCATCGACAACGGCCACATTCAAAATCGTGGGAAAGCCCCCAAACATGGCCGTCATTAAATCAGTGACATAGATGACGCCAATCATTTGTCCTGCGGGGCTAGCCAGAAAGGTATTTAGCTGTTCCAACTGTTCGCCCAGCCCAACCATGCCCGCAATCGTGCGCGACTGGGTGCTTTGCAGATCCAAGGCACGCCAACCGCTGGGCACAGCAAAGGAGTAGCGGAGGCGGTCATCCTGCACTACCGTAAACCCGGTTGGCATGGTTATCTGTGGTGTCGGGATAGCCAACGCGGCGCTGCTGACACCTTGCTCAGCGACAGGCGTTGGGGTTGGGGTCAGCGTGGGGGCCGCTGTTGGCGTCGGGGTGGGCTCCGCAAAGCCAGGAGTCCTGGGAAGCCCACAGGCCGTTGTTAAGAACAAGCATACCCCTATGGCAAGGGAGAGGGGGCGATGGCTAAGTTTTCTGGGTTGTTTTATGCGAATCATTGATTTCTCCTCATACAATCATACCGAGCGACGCTCCAACGCGCACAGAAAAGTCACAGATGGAATGCGACATCGTTGGATTCAGGGACAGCGGGATTTTTAGGGGTTGAACAGTGCGTGATCGCGGCGACGATCAGAGCCGACGTTGCCCCCGCCAAAAGAAGAAGAGTTCGGCGGGGCGTTCTTTGTCCAGCACGAGCCAGCCGCCGGGGAATTTTTGGGCCACCACGGGAAAGCGGGCCGCGTTTGGCATCAACGCCGCGCCGAGGCGGGTGCGGATCTCCTCATTCTCCCAAAGCTTGCCAAACATCTGGATCGGGGAAAAGACGCCATCTTCGGGAAGCGTAACAATCCCATTGGGCAGGGGAATGGTGTCACCATCCAGCCAAACCAAGTTCAGATCATCCCACTGCTGATCTTGCGTACTCACAATAAACATCCGGTTGAGTTGATATACATATAACATGTAACCATGCTCGAATTGCAAGAGCGCCCCATCACTCTCTACGGCGCGACCAATGGCACATTGAAATTCAGCTTGTAAGGGTGGCTCTAACGCCGCAAGGAATGACCCCAACAAGGGATCTGGCGTTGCCGTACAGGGCTCTTCAGCAACGGGGAACGCCAGGATGGGTCTAGTGGGTGTAGGCGTAAGGGTGGTCGATAGGGCTTGGTGATACTCGATCAACGGCGCTGATAGGGTTCCAGACCTTACAGCCAGGGTTATTGATCGCATTTCGGTCCACTCAGGCGATGCAAGGGGAAGGGTCATCGGCACACGCGGGTAAGCTTGCGGCGAAGATGTGCCAACCACCCCACGCGCCAGCCGTATATCGCCACTACCACTTGCCATCACCGGCCCTGCGGCAGTACGCTCAGCTTGATAGGCCAAGACCGGATTTTCCAATGGCAGCCAACCGGTTAGCGGTTGCCACAGTTCACGCCACGAAAAGTTCATCCTGGAAAAAAGGAAGAAGAGGGCCAAAAGCAGGATGAGCACAAATAAGACAATCCGCGATGCTCTCCGCAGCCGTCGATCCAACACCGGATCGTAATAGACATCTGCCGCAGCGGCCGGGCGCTGTCCCTCACCGATGCCATCAAGCTCGGTGGGGAGTTCCGCTGGTGGAACCAAGATGGCACTGGGGCCCGCTACCGTCGTCGCTTTTACCGTCGGTAACAAGGTCAGCGTTAGGGTTGTATTTTGCTCATGCTGATCAGTCGTCAGTTGGAGGTCGGCAGCAGAGCGAGCCCCCTGCTGGAAATCGAGCACCATTTCGTCGGCGCTCTGATAACGATCGTTGGGGTCTTTCGCCAAGCTGCGTTGAAGGAGCTGAATGTGGATTGGAGAGAGTTGGCGCAAGCTCTCTTCTTCAATCGTAATCGGTTCGTAGACATGGGCGTGCAGAATCTGTACAGTCGAACCGACAAAAGGTTGGCGTCCGGTAATACAGCGATACAGAACCGCGCCGAGGGCATAGAGATCCGCCCGCTGATCCACATTGCGGCGACCTAAGCACTGCTCTGGGGCCATAAACGCAGGCGTGCCGACTGTGCGGCCAGAGTGCGTTAACTCTGGCACATCTAACGCCCGCGCAATGCCAAAATCACTGAGCAGGGGCACCAACGGATAGTCCAACGATTCTAGAACGACATTATCGGGCGTTCCCGCACCAACCGTCCGTAACAAAATATTGCTGGGCTTGACATCACGGTGAATCACGCCCCGTTTATGCGCATAGGCCAACGCTTGGGCAATAGGGGCTAAGAGGAGACAGCTTTCTTCGGCAGAGAGGCGTCGCCGACTGGCAAGCAAGGTGGCGAGATCTTCGCCTTCTACCAGCTCCATGGCAATATAAGCAATTTCGCTGCCGGGGGCCACGCCCACACGCAGCGTACGGATAATATGCGGATGCTGTAATTTCGCCGCGGTTTGGGCTTCGTAGCGAAAGCGATTGTAGACTTTTTCATCGGTGCCGTGCAACAAAACCTTAAGCGCCACGGGGAAATCGTCCACCATATCATAGGCCTGATAAACGGTGGTGAGGCCACCGCGGCCCAAGCGCTTTTGGATGCGATAACGACCGATCTCGCGGCCAGCTAAATCAGTAAACGTGAAACCATCCGTGGTATCAGACTGATTTTGGATTAATTCACCCACTGGATTGCGTGCTCCAACCAATTGTGTAACACACCTTGAATTGGCATCAATCGCTGCTCACTACTACCGTCAAGGGCAATGCGCCAGATCTCCCAAGTACCATTGCGGTCAGTGGCAAAAGCAACCCAACGGCCATCGGGGCTGATGGTTGGCAGCCCATCTTGGGCAGGGTGATCGGTTAGTTGCAGTTCACTGCCGTCGCTCACTTGGACGCGGAAAAGCTCCCAATTCCCACTCTCCAGTTGGCGCATAAAGACCATATATTGTCCGTCGGGCGACCAAACGGGTCGGCGATCCGTGCCATTCGAGGTCAATTGACGCACTTTGGTACCGTTTTCGCTGGCTAGCCACAGGCCAGGGTTGTTCCCCGTCCGATCGGTCCCCTTATAGACCAAGAGAGATTGACCGCTGCCAGGCGGGGTCCAAGCCGGATCTTCGCCAAAGTCGACCGTCGTGGTTGTGCCAGGCGCGGGTGCGCCGGTGACATAGACGCGCATGATCCGATCGCCTTCGCGATTACTGGAAAACGCCACGCGACTACTATCCGGGGCCCAGCTAGGCGGGCTATACCGTGAATCCTCAATGTTTGCCGAAAGCTGGGGGAAGATCGCCGATGGATTTCGCCCACTATTGCTATCCCAAAGGCGCAGGCCAAGCGCGTCATTCCGTGTCCCATAGAAAGCAAGATAGCGGCCATCTGGCGAGAAGCTAGGCTGGGCGCCTGCCTCAATCAACAGGGACGGTTCCTCAGCATCAGCAGAACCGATTGCCTTCTGATAGATACGATAGGCTCCACCTTCCTGGGTTGAATAGACGATCGAGCCGTTGGGTTCCACCAAAACCGGTTGGGGCAAAGGAATCAGCTGAACATTGGTACATTGTTGTTGATACTGCAAAACCGTTTCGGCCAATGCTTGGGTATCGTTCAAGGCGTTGGCAACAGTAATATATTCCCACGCTGGGCAGAAATCGCGGGATTCGGCAAACTGAGCAGCCGTGGTTTGATAGACTTCACTGAGCGCCTGGGCAGCCAATAGTTTGGGCGTTCCAATCGCATACGCATACGTTGCGGTGGCTCGGCGGAGGCTAGCAATCGTAGGGACATTGCGCAAGGTCAACGCGGCATCAAAATAGGCCAAGGCTTCTTCGGGGCGAGCTGCGCTATTTTCTTCATTGGCAATGCCCACATAGATGTCAAAAAGGACCTGCCGTGCTTCATCCGGCGACACAGCCGCTTGCCACTGACGCCAGAAAGGTGCGGCAGTGTCATCGAGCAAGGTGTCGGCGATCAAGGTCGCTTGCTCACTTGGCGTCATGCCAAGTACTTGGTCAAAGGGAACATTGGCCGCTTGTTGCAAAGCGATACTAAACGCTTCCAGGAAGCGCCGCCGAGTCTCACGCCATTCCCGGTCACGATAGAAGAAAAGGACATCTTCCCGCCAAATCGTACCGACATCATAGGCAATTTCAGGCGTCAACGTCGTCGTAACGGTTACGGTTGCCGAAGGCGGGAGCGTTGTCGCCACACCAGCTATGGTGGTGGTCGGAGTCAACGTCAATGCCAGTTGGCCTGCGTCTGGGGTTAGTACATTCGCAAGCGCCGAAGGGGACGTCGTTGCGGGTATCGACAAGGTTGTTGTGAGGGGTGGCGTTCCGGTCGTCGCAGGTTGCATGGCAATGTCGGGCGTTACCGTTTGCAGGAGCGTCCCAGTTGGCGGTTCATCGTTGTTACCGATCAGTGACGCCAGGCTTGGTAAAACGCCCCAAATCGCACTGACCGCAAGGATGATCAGGGCCAGCGACACGAGAGAGCCAACGGCCACATAGAACCAATTCGGGGACCGTTGCCGTGCCCCCCGCCGCCCCTTGGGTGGGGGCGATGCCACCGAGCTAGGCTGGGTAGTCCGGGCGGTAGTCAAAGGATTGCGGCCCCCGATTTCGCTTGAGGCAGCCGTGGCAGGGCGGCCCCCCAAGTTGGGGGCTCGCTCGCTTTGTTCAGCGATGCCACCCACCAAAACATGGGCTGTGCGCTTGTCTTGTTCGGCTTGGAGGGCAGTCAGCAGCGGCATGGTTAAGGTCGATTCGGTCACCCCCCCATTCCGCGGCACCTGGACATAGCGTACAATGGTTGCGAGATCGTCGGCAAAAAGCGCCATATCAGCATAGCGATCATCGGGGTTCTTTTGCAGGGCGCGCTGTAAGATGGTCAAAATTGCGGGTGGCAAGGCTTGGGCAATCATCTCTGGGATGGTGAGTGCCTCATAGACATGCGCGTGTAAAATCTGCGTGGTCGCCCCCATAAAGGGGGGTCGCCCCACCAAGCAACGATATAAAACGGTTGCCAACGAGTAGATATCGGCGCGGCCATCCAAATTGCGTGTCCCGGCGCATTGTTCTGGCGACATATAGGCGGGCGTGCCGATGGTACGCCCGGCGCTAGTCAGCTCTGGGGCATCTAGAGCCCGCGCAATGCCAAAATCCGACAAGAGCGGGATCGTGGCGGTCGTCATCGTCGAAAGCTTGATGCTATGCTCGACATTTGGCTGGGCATGGCGCAATAAAATATTACTAGGCTTGACATCACGATGCACGACATGCTGGCTATGGGCATAGGCTAAGGCGCGCGCGATCGGCTCTAGGAGTAGACAGCTGTCGACAACACTCAGTTGATTTTGGCGTTCCAACAGGGTGGCGAGGCTATCGCCTTCGACTAGCTCCATAGCGATATAGGGGAAGCCGCTTTGGATCTGCCCAACCTGTAGCGTGCGGACAATATGGGGATGTTCGAGGGTACTTACCGTCCGCGCTTCGACGCGAAAGCGCTCACGCAGCACATGATCAGCACCTGGGGCGAGGACTTTGAGCGCAACTTGCTGGTTGGTATTGGCGTCAATGGCCCGGTAGACAGTTGCCATAGCACCGCCGCCCAGTCGTTCTACAACCCGGTAACCATCGAAATATTGTGGAAGCAGACCATCACCGGAAGCGAGCTCGCGTTGGGCCATCTCTTCTGGCTGATTCTGTTGATCGAAAGATTGATTTGCAGTGCTACCCATTGACGAATTTATTAGTGATTACAAAAAACTTTGCCTGTTTGCCCTGATGCTGGTATATTGTGAATCACGCTTGCATCATTATACACAGGGTTTTATAGATTGAGTATTTTCAGAATCCAGCTGATGACGCAATCAGGCGGTAGCGATAAGCTCGTCAAAGGTGCCTTTACCTTAGCTCCATTGGGAACGCGCGCGCGGCACAGAAGCCATCAATTGACAAGTTGCCAAGGTTGCCAAAGTTCTTTGATACTCCTGTGGGCAGGCTACTGTGAGTATGGATTGAGCATCATTAGTGATCTGTCGGTGGACAAAGTTTTTTGATTGGTTGAGTTTGAATTTTGATGTTACACTCTATTATACGCACTGTCCGCTGAAAAGTTATCGTCGGTCAAGCGTATGGTATTGGATAGGTTGAAGCGTATCGAAAAAAACACCGTCTGTATGGCAACTGGGATACAATGAGCGACAAATGGTGTAAATTCATTGGCTTTAGGAAATGGGATAAGAGATTGTGAGTCGATTCGGGAGATTGATTTGCACGAGCGGCCCAAAGGCGGGCGTGGAATATGAGTTAACTGGGGATCTGACAACGGTAGGGCGGTCCACTAGCTGTCAAGTGATTTTGGATGATCATTTTGCTTCTCGCCATCATGCCGAGATCCATCGTCACGATAATGCCTACCAAGTCCATGATCTACAGAGCAAGAATGGTGTGCTCGTCGATGGGGTTCGCCTATCTCCCGGCGCAACCGTCTGGTTGCAAGATGGTAGCGAGATTCAGTTTGCCTCCACGCGCTTTCGCTTCTATGACCCTTCCGCCACGGTCACAGCCCCCTCCTTGATCGCCGTGCGTGAGCCTGGGCTGCGGGTTGATATGAATACACGGCAGGTCTTTGTGGACGGCATCTTGCTTGATCCGCCCCTGAGTACGAAGCAATTCGACTTGCTTTGGTTTCTCTTTCAAAACCGCGGTCGGGTGGTCAGTAAAGATGAAATTGCCCAAGCGGTTTGGTCCGAACAAGATGGCGAGGTCTACGACGCCAATATCGACCGCATGATCAGCCGCGTCCGCAGCCGCATTGAGCCCGAAAGTAACGACGACCCGCGCTTTATCGCCACCATCCGCGGTTATGGGTATCGTTTGGTGGCGGATTAGAGACGAGAGACTGGAAATTCACACCAGCCTAATCTCCCGTCTCTAATCTCCCGTCTCTAATCTCCCCTACGCCTCCGCCAGCTCGGCCCACGAGGACATCGATTCTTCTAGCGCGGTTTGGGTTTCGGCATAAGCCGCGGTTAGTTTTTGAATTTTCGCCAATTGTTGTTCAAAGCTGGCTTTTTGGAGTGCTTCTTCGATCTCGCCTAGCTTTTGTTCCAGCCGATAGATCTCGGCTTCTTTCTCTGCCAGGGCGCGTTCCCGTTTCCGCTCTTCATTTTTGCTACGCCGATCCTGGCTTTGGCCGCGTCGGCCATCGGCACGTTGTTCCGCCGCAACCGTTCGGGTAGCCTCGCGTTCTTGTTCCTTGGCGGCCATATATTCGGCATAGGTGCCAGGGAAGACAAGCATGTGACCACTGCGCAATTCCCAGATCTGCGAGGCTAAGCGGTCCACGAGATAGCGATCATGCGAGACCAATAGGATAGTGCCTTGGAACTGCTCAAGCACTTCCTGTAACACTTCCTGCGCCGGGATATCCAAATGGTTGGTTGGCTCATCGAGTAGCAGAAAGTTCGCGCCTTCCATCGCCAGCAAAGCGAGGGCTAGCCTGGCGCGTTCACCACCACTCAACAGGTGAACCGGCTTAAAGACATCTTCTCCCCGAAAGAGATATTGGGCCAAGTAGTTGCGCGCTTGCCCAATAGGCAGGTTACGATAGTCAAGTAAGGTTTCCATCACGGTGCGCTTAGGATTGAGCTTATCATGGGCTTGGGCAAAGTAGCCCACCTTGAGGCTCGCGCCAAAGCGCAACTCCCCTTGCAATGGCTTCAGCTCGGACAAGAGCGTGCGCAAGAAGGTCGTTTTTCCCGTACCATTGGGGCCGATCAGCGCGGCACACTCGCCACGGGTTAGACCAAGCGGATCAGCGGTAAAGAGCGGGTTTTCTGGATAGCCAATGGTCAGCCGATCGCTGCGCAGCACCAAGTTACCGCTGCGCAAAGTACTCTGTAAACGCATATTGAGTTGGGGAGGGCGGACAGTCGGGCTTTGTAGCCCCTTAATCGCGCCCTCGACATCTTCGACCCCCCAACGCGCCTCGGAAATATCGACTTCATCCATCACCTCTCCCCAGTTTTTACTGTTGAGGAGATGCAACCCACCTGCTTCCACCACGCGCACTTCGCGGATCAGCCGTTTCAACCGCCCTTTGGCCCGGTCGCGCGTGCTATCGCGCGCGATGTTACGTTTGATAAAATCAAGTTCGGTTAAGAACTTCTCTTTGATGGCATCAAACTCGGTCTGCCGCCGTGTCCACCGCTCTTGGCGTTGCTGGACATAGGCGCTATAGTTGCCCCGATATTCCTCAATGCCGCTGCGGCTCATCTCCCAAATCCGGTTCGCAACGCGATCCAAAAAGTAGCGATCATGGCTGACAATCAAGATCGCACCCGGCCAAGTGCGCAGGGTGCCTTCTAGCCATTCAATCGCTTCCACATCCAGATGATTGGTCGGCTCATCCAAAATCAATAGATCGGGCTGTTCGAGCAATAACCGTGCCAACAAGGCGCGCGTCTTTTGCCCACCACTCAAGCGGCTCAACGGCGTAGGCCAGTCACTCTTGGAAAACCCGAGCCCTTGTAATACTTGGCTGATGCGCAGTTCAATCCCATAGCCACCGGCATGCTCAAAGGCATCATGAGTCGCGCTATATTCGCGGAGCAATTCTTCTGACGTATCCCCCTGCGCCATCCGTTCTTGGAGTTGTTGCAAGTGGACTTCCTGGGCCTTCAAAGTGCGGAACGCCGTCAACATCTCGGTGTGGATCGTGTTCTCGCGCCCCATAAAGGCATCCATTGCTTCCTGACGTAGATAGCCGATACGCGTGCCTTGCGCCGTGTAGACAGCCCCACTCGAAGGCGTTGCCAACCCCGCTAAGATCCGCAAGAGGGTCGTCTTACCGATCCCATTCGGCCCGACCAAACCGACCTTGCCCTCGTTCGGAATGCTCGCAGTAATACCAAGGAAGACATCAAAGTCGCCAAACGATTGACTGATGTTGGAAAGAGTTAAGATGGACATAACAAAAATTCACACGGGTATACAAAGAATATCGAACCGGCCAGCAAAATCAGCAAAGTGCCCACTAGGCACACGTTATACCATCCTACCACACATCGGGTAAACCGAAGAAACTGGGTGGGGTTGATTGTAACAGTACCTCAGGTGTGCTATACTAAAAAATGTCCATCATCGCTACTTTGTAAAGGATCAGGTATGCCACGCCAACGCTTGCGTGATTTAGGAATCAAGATCGGCGAGTTTCCTACGGGGCAGTATAATGCCATTACCGACGTGTCCGACATTTGGGTCGGCCACACCACCTGCATTGCGGACGAACCCCGCGTGGCGCGCACCGGGGTCACGGTGATTGTCCCGCGCCAGGGCGAGGTCTATCATGATCAATGTTATGGGGCGTATTACTCCTTTAACGGCAATGGGGAAATGACGGGCATCCATTGGCTAGAAGAGGGTGGGTTAATCGGTGCGCCGCTGGCGATCACCAATACGCATCAAGTCGGTCTAGTGCGCGATGCATTGGTGGACTATGAAATTCAGAAAAACCCAGAGAATCAGTGGCTCTTGCCCATTGTGGCAGAAACTTATGATGGGTGGCTCAATGACATTAATGCCTTTCATCTCACCAAAGCCGATGTCTTGGCCGCCCTCCACAGCGCGCAAAGCGGCCCCGTGGCCGAAGGTAATGTCGGTGGCGGCACCGGGATGATCTGTCACCAATTCAAAGGCGGGATCGGGACAGCGTCACGCTTGGTAGCAACGCAGAGTGGCAACTTTACCGTGGGAACGTTGGTGCAGGCTAACTATGGAGCGCGACGCCATTTGCGGGTGAATGGCGCGCCGGTTGGACAGCTGATCAACACCGATCAAGTGCCACCGCCCCGTCCGGTCCACAAAGCCGATGGCTCGATCATCGTGATCGTCGCCACGGATGCGCCCCTCCTGCCCCATCAATGTAAGCGATTGGCCCAGCGCGCAACGGTGGGCTTGGCGCGTGTCGGCGGCACAGGTTATAACGGCAGTGGCGATATTTTTCTTGCCTTTGCTACCGGCAATCATGTTCCGCTGACCGGTAACGCGCCGGTTGCCATCCATATGCTGCCCAATCAGCAGATGGACCCCCTCTTTGATGCCACCGCCGAGGCCGTGGAAGAAGCAATCCTCAATGCACTATGTATGGCCGAGACCATGGTTGGTCAGCAAGGACGCACGGCCCATGCGCTTCCACTTGATTTATTGCAGAGCATTATGGCGCGCTATAGCTGATCGTTCGAGCGTGTTGCCGTAATATCCAATATGCTTACTGTCAACAGGGCGACCACCAGCAAGGAAAACAGTAGGAATTTGTCCATAGAAACCTGACTCTTATGCGATAGGGTTTAAGGGGCAAGTAGGTAAATCCGTGCCTACAGTAACAATGACGAAAAATTGTTGTACTAGTCACGGCCATTGCATAACGCGCGCTACGCATGGCGCCGAAACATGCGTTCACAACTTGGCAGAAGAGAAGTAGTAATGACGACCTTTGATCACGAAACTTACCTTTCCCCCCTCACCTGGCGCTATGGCAGCACAGCCATGCGCCAACTTTGGAGTGAAGCCGAAAAGCGCCGCTTGCTTCGCCGTTTTTGGGTGGCGCTGGCCGAAGCCCAAGCCGAAGCCGGGCTCGTGGCAGCGGAGCAAGCCGCCGATCTACGCGCGCACGCCACCGAAATCGATATTGCCCGCGCCGAAGCAATTGAACGGGAGATTCGCCACGATCTCATGGCGGAGATCAAGACCTACGCCGAACAATGCCCCATTGGAGGACCGATCATCCACCTCGGCGCGACTTCTATGGATGTGTTGGATAACGTCGATGCGCTGCGGCTCCGTCACGCCCTTGGGTTGATCCTAGGCCATCTCCGCTCGATCTTAGCAACCTTAGCCGACCGCATTGAGGCGGAAGCCCACACACCGGCCATGGCCTTTACCCATATTCAACCGGCGGAACCAACCACAGTGGGCTATCGGCTAGCTCAATACGGCCAGGATCTGCTGATCGATTGGGAGGAACTCCATCGTGTGTGGAGCGGCATCCGCGGCAAGGGGCTCAAAGGGGCGGTTGGCACCAGCGCCAGCTATACTCAATTGTTGGAGACCTCCACTTGGACGGCCCACCAGTTAGAAGAGCGGGTCATGGAAAAGTTGGGGCTGCAAGCCTTTACCGCGGCCACCCAAACCTACCCTCGCAAACAGGATCTGCTGGTCCTCAATGCCCTGAGTGGCCTCTGTGCCAGCCTCCATAAATTTGCGCTTGATCTACGCATTCTGCAAAGCCCACCCATTGGTGAATGGAGTGAACCCTTTGGCGCAAAACAAGTGGGCTCGAGCGCTATGCCCTTTAAACGCAACCCCATTACCGCCGAGAATATTGATAGCCTAACCCGCCAAGTGGCCGCCCTCCCCCGTGTGGCTTGGGACAATATGGCCCTGAGCATTTTGGAACGCACCTTGGATGATTCGGCCAATCGGCGGCTCTTCTTGCCCGAAGCCTTCTTGCTCACCGATGAAGTCTTGCGCCGCGCGCAGAGTTTGGTCGAAGGGTTGCGCATTTGGGCCGGCCCCACCGCGCGGAATCTGCGCGACTATGGCATCTTCGCCGCCACCGAGCGGGTGCTCATGGCAGCCGTGCGTACGGGTGGCGACCGCCAAGAGCTACACGAAGTTATCCGCGAACATAGCCTAACGGCTTGGGCCGCGCTACAAGCTGGTCAGGCCAATCCCTTGGCGAACCTCCTGGCTGCCGATCCACGCATTACGGACTTTGTTCCTGCCGCAGAAGTGCCACCTCTGCTCGATGCGACTGAGCATGTCGGCGATGCACCAGCGCGCGCGCTGGCGGTTGCCACCCAAATGCGCACCGCGGTCGCGATACCTATGCAGGCCGCGCCGGAGCAAGCCCAATGAGCGAAGCTTTGACGCCCACGCTGATCCTCACCGCCGAGGCTGATTTTTTGGATCTGGCGCTGGACGAGTTACGTCAGCGCGCGCCCGAAGCCCAGCATACGCCCTTGGCCGAAGGGATTGCCTTGGTGAGCAGCAGCCAATCTTTTTTCGCCATTGCTGAAGCTTGGCGGCAAGCACCGCCCATCTTTGTCCGCCATCTTTGCCCAGTGCAGGCTATTGTACCGCTCCGCAACAAGCGCCACGCCGACCTGGCACTGATCCAGCAAATAGTCGCGGCGGCGATCGTGCCCATGGTCGAGGCCGATCTGGCCTTTTCCGTCCAAAGCCGCGTGCTTGCTAACCTCGACTATAAACCCTTTGACCTCAACACCGCGCTCGCCGAAACGCTCAGCAGCACGGGCGCGCCCCTAGATGTCCGCGCCCCTCAGCAGATCCTCTCGGTTGTCTGTGCCGCTGATCCACAGCCAGCAACGCGCAACACCCACTACAGCGCCTACCTAGGTTTCTCGCTGGCCCTGCATAATCTTTCCAACTGGGCCGGTGGCATGCGCCGCTTTGCCCGCGAAGAGAACCAAGTCAGCCGCGCCGAGTTCAAATTGCTCGAAGCCTTGGAAATTTTTGCCATTCAGCTACCACCGCGTGGGATCGCGCTCGATCTAGGCGCATCGCCCGGCGGGTGGACCCGAGTGCTACGTCAGCAGGATCAATATGTCACCGCGGTGGACCCTGGCGAACTTGACCCGCGTGTGGCCAAAGATCGGGGTGTGCGCCACAAGCGGATGACAGCAGAACAATATTTGGCGAATGAACCCGACCAATTTGATCTGATTGTCAACGATATGCGCATGGATGCCCGCGACTCGGCCCGGCTCATGGTCGCCTATGCCCAGCAGCTCTACCGTCACGGCCAAGTCATAATGACCCTCAAATTGCCCGAGCATCAGCGCCGCGCCATCATCGATCATGCCTTGACGATCTTGCGGGATGCCTATATCATTGTCGCCGCGCGCCAGCTCTTTCATAACCGCAGTGAAATCACCTTGCATCTACGCCCCAAGGAGAGGAAGCGCCATCCTTGATCAACGCCGAACCAGCGGATCCGACGCTCCAACAATTGATTGCTTGGGCCGCGGCACAGCCACTCGTGCGGGCCATGCTCCTCACGAGTACGCGGGCGATTCCCCACGCGACCACCGATCGACTCTCCGACTACGATGTCATTCTCGTTGTGCGGGATATCCACCCTTTCTATGCTGACCGCCATTGGCTCCAGAGCTTTGGTCAGGTATTGGTCGGCTATTGGGATCCCATTCAGCCCGAGCCAGACTACGGTGCGGACTATTTTGGCAATGTCATTCAATTTGCCGATGGGCTCAAAATCGACTTCACCTTTTGGCCGCTGACCATCCTGCAGCAGATCGTTGCCGCGACACGCTTGCCCGCCGAGTTAGATGCTGGCTATACGATCCTGCTGGACAAAGAGCAGTTGACCAATGGCTTGCCCGCGCCGACTTATCGCGCCTACCAACCAGGACTGCCAACGGCGGAAGAATTTCAACAGTTTGTGGAAGAGTTCTTGAGCGATGCGCCCTACGTTGCCAAGTGCCTCTGGCGCGATGAATTGCTGCCAATGAAGTGGGCGCTAGACTATGACATGAAACATGTCTATCTCCGGCGCCTATTAGCGTGGTGTGTGGCGATAGAGGCGAAGCCGGACGCCGAAAGACCAACCATGCCCATCGGTGCGCTCGGTAAGGGACTCCAAAAGCAGCTGTCGCCGGCGCTCTGGGCGCAATTGGAGCGCAGCTATGTGGGCGCGGACCGTGCCGAAAATTGGGAGGCACTCTTCCAAACCTTAGCCCTCTTTCGCCAAGCCGCGCAGATCGTCGCGACCGCCTTGGGTTACAGCTACCCGATGACATTGGATGAAGGCGTCACCGCGTACGTCCAAAAAATCCGTCAACTGCCGCCCAAGGGAATCTCAACTGAATAACGATCTGTCACCGGCTTGACCTCTAGTTCTGTATTTTGCAAAGTGTTGACAAAATGCACACATTGTGCCACAATTAGCATATGGAACAATTTGACTGGAATCCAGAGAAAAACCTTTTACTCAAGGCAGAGCGGGGTATTTCTTTTGATGAAATTGTGCTAGCCATTGAACAAGGGCACCTCCTTGATGTTGTTCAGCATCCTAATCAGGAGCAATATCCTAACCAGTCAATCTATGTGATCAACCTACAAGGGTACGTTTATCTGGTCCCCTTTGTGCACGACAAGGAACGAATCTTTTTAAAAACGATCATCCCCAGCCGGAAGGCAACGCGTAACTATTTACGAAAAGGCCAGCAACTATGAAATACCAGCTTGATGACAGTGAACAGGAAATCTTAGATGCGTTTGAGCATAACGAATTACAACCAACGCCAGATGCAGCTAAGCAGATAGAGACTGCCAAAATAGCGGCCCGTAACACTACCTTAAAAACCCATCGTGTCAACTTACGATTGACAGAGCGAGATTTTTATTTAGCCCATGTCAAGGCTAATGAAGAAGGCTTACCTTATCAAACGCTATTAGCCAGCATTATTCATAAATATTTGACAGGTCGTTTAGTCGAACGCTCGTCCTAACCTATCCGATGAGCGCTTCACACCAGCGTTGTTGTCTTTTTACTCGTGGTCTGACTGCTCAATTTTCCAAATCAATGCTCTAATCGTACATGGGTAATCCTTGCCAATTGATTTGTAAAGATTACAGGTGCCCATTCCCCTAGGTGGAGAGCGCCGCCGAGGGTTGTTCTTGCGCTGGTGGCGCTTCGATTGGTTTGATGTTGTGCAACGATCCCAACCGGCGCAGTTCGGGTGACCACCAAGCAGTGGTGGCGACGACTAGGATGGTGCCAATCCCCCCACTGACCACCGAGACGACCGGCCCCCAATATTGAGCAACGAGACCCGATTCCAATCCACCCAATTCATTGGAAGCCCCCACGAACACGCTCGTT
Organism: Caldilineaceae bacterium; assembly: GCA_019637645.1. The sequence continues at coordinate 300 of JAHBVH010000017.1, read as the reverse complement.
ACGGCGGAAACGCGCCCCCGCATATGATCCGGTGTCAAGAGCTGCTGGGCCGTCTGGCGCACAACCATGCTGACATTGTCAAACGCGCCGGTGAGGAAGAGCATGGCTAAGGCCACCCAAAAGGATTCGGTTAGGCCAAAAATAATGGTCGCCACGCCAAAGGCCCCGACATTCATCAAGAGCGCCCAACCTGCACGCTTCATAGGCGGCAGATAGACCATCAGAATCGCCATACCAAATGCGCCGATGGCTGGCACAGCGCGCAACCAACCAAAGCCCGTCGCGCCAACTTTGAGAATA
>JAHBVH010000016.1 GCA_019637645.1 Caldilineaceae bacterium | reverse complement strand
CCAGATTGCGGGTACTGTCTTTGAGAACAAAGTCCGCGAATTGGTGTAAGCAAGTACTGCCGGTCGGCCAGCCATTTGTAGGATGCCGACTCAATCAGAAGATAGATAAGGAGAATTACTATGAAACTGATTTCCCGTCAAACCGTGGTAGGACTTGTGGTGGGGCTGTTGTTGCTAGCCGGTGTGCCACAGCTAGCCGAGGCACAAGACACAACCACCACAACCCCGTCGATTCCCAATACCATTACAGTGGTTGGGGAGGGCAGCGTGCCGATAGAGCCCGATATTGCCGTCGTGAATATCGGTGTGCAAGTCGCGAACGAAGATGTCCAGGCTGCTAGTAGCGAAGCACAGGAGATTATGAATGCTGTGCTCGCGGCCATTCAGGAACAGGGCGTAGCCGAAGAGGATATTCAAACTTCTGGCTTTACCATCTTTGCCGATTTTGGCCCCACAGGCCCCACTGGTACACAGCCACAAGCCCCCCTCTATCGCGTCACCAATAATGTCAATGCGACTGTGCGTGATCTGGCCCAGGTGCCTACGGTATTAGACGCCGCGATTGCAGCAGGCGCCAATAACATCTTTGGTGTCACCTTTAGCGTGGATGACCCGAGCGCGGCGGCTTCGGCGGCCCGGGCCGCGGCCATTGAGCAAGCTGGCGCAAAGGCGCAAGAACTGGCCGAGTTGACTGGTCTGCAGCTTGGGGGCGTCATCAGCGTAAGCGAGATTATTGGCAGCCGTGGTGGCTTTTATGGCGGCTCTGGTATGGCGCTCGCTAGTCAAACCGGCATGGGGGGCGGCGGTGGGCCCATTGTGCCCGGCCAATTGAATGTAACCGTTCAACTAGAGGTGATCTACGGTGCCACACCAGCCGAATAGGCAAAGACCCTAACCTAGTTGAGCTATCCCCATAACAAAAGACCGGTCGCATGCCGCGACCGGTCTTTTGTTATGGAGAATTGCCTTTTGCGGACATTGGTCAAGCAACACCGGATGGAGGGGTCAGGTTTTCTAACCCTGACCCCTCCATCCGGTAGACGCCGTCGATGACCCCCGACGCCTAAATCCGCCCCATAATGACCAAGAGCAAGATGATGAGCAAGATCAGCCCAAGGCCACCACTGGGATAGTAGCCCCAGCCAACGCTATAGGGCCAAGTCGGCAAGGCTGCTAGTAGCAAGAAGATGACGATGATCAGTAAGATTGTGCGTGACATAGGATTGTTCTCCTTTTGATTGTTGCTAGCGACGATAAGAGCCCGGTGGTTTCAGCGGGGCTTCCCCTACCAGCCTCAGGGCTTCAGCCTGGGACACTGTCCGAAAAGCTAGAATCCCGATGACTCTACTGACGTCATCGGGATTGAAGTTCCTTTTACCCTACTCCTTTTACCCTGCGCTGCTAAGGGGTGCCGGTCCTACTGCTCTGCTTGTGTTGCGCTCGAGTCGGTGTGCGTACTATCCCGCCGTGGGGCGTAATGTGATATCCGCTTTAGTTGGTCTGGGGGAGCCAGTACTGGCGGCTATCCCGATCCCAGTCGGGCAGACCGAGCGTGGTATCGTCAAAGATCGGTGCTGTCTGTAGCTGCTCTTCGGTAATGTCTAGAACTAGTTCCGGCCAGCCTTCTTCGACATCCGCACTCGTCGGAATAACTACAAAGGCATCAACCGGCACGGCATAGCGATTTTGCCCGATGCCAAGGAAGCCACCGAAGGAAAGAATCAAATATTCCACGCGGCCAGCGCGTAGATCGATCAACATATCGGTAATTTCGCCAATCCCCTCACCCGCTGGATTCTCCACATTGCCGCCTTCCAGGTCGCTGAGCTTAACAACGCGACCGCTCAGTTCGTCCAAGTTGGTTTCGGCAATGGGGTGACCAATCACATCTTCGCCTAGCTCGCGATAGAAGCGCTCAATGTCGCCAATGCTCGCTGGATCGGTCAACACAGGAAAGTTATCCGCAAAGCCCGGGGCATTTTGGAAGGTTTCTTCAGGAATATCCAGGATCAGCAGTGTATCGATCACCAAGGCGTCATCGACCACACCCGTCATCGTCGTTGTATCGGTTACAATGGTCGTATCAGTAACAACAGCGCCAGGCAAGGCCGGATCGATCAGCGGTACATCAGCCGTTTCCTGTTCAAAGCGGAAGGCACTCAACGGAATGGGAAAGACCTTGTCGCCGATATCCAAGAAGCCGCCATATTCCAAGGTCACCAAAAGAATTTGGCCGGTATCGAGGTTGATCACCAGATCTTGTACACTTCCCAGGCTTTCACCGGCTGGGTTTTGTACATTATAGCCTTGTAGGTCAGCCGCACGGATCAGGTGTCGTGGGGCAGCTTCGACACCCGCCGTTTCCGTCATTGTCGCGGTCCCGGTCATCATTTCCGTCCCGGTGATAACGCTAGCCCCACTGACACCCCCAGTCTCGGTTAAGCCCCCAGTCCCGGTCATGCCTTCGGTCTCGGTAATCTCATCCGTCCCGGTCATGCCCTCGGTTTCGGTGAGACCTTCTGTGCCCGTCACTTCCGTGGTAGCGCTCAATTCTTCCGTTGGCGTCGCGGCTACCGTGGCCACCGCGGCGGTCGCGGTGGCTTCGGGCGGCACGTTGCCTGTTCCCATTCCTTCACAAGCTGCTAAGACCAGCAGTGGAAGGAATAAACAAAGACCTAGTACTTTTTTCATGGTTTATCTCCTTTGAATCTTCCATGACGTGGTTTACGCCGCATCCTTCTGGCAAAGTTTCTGCTCCACGCTGACCAGCATGGCCCAGAAGCGTGCTTACGACGTGGGTTGGGTTGTGAACAACGTTGTAAATAACAGGGCAGAAAAGCAAGCCTGTCTTAGCTTCTTATAGAAAGAGCGGATGCGGAATGTACCAAGATAGAGAAGGGGTTATGGAAAGGCAATAGAACTATGCTGACTTTGGCTGGCCTACTTCCTACTAGCTGCTCTTTTGGTTGCTGCCCGACAAACCGTCTCTAACATAAGCGAGAAGAAAAGCCCTTCACCAGCCGCTGCTGGTAGGTATCGCGTGATCGCGATAAGCGCCGATGGCCGCGCGATAAATGTCAGCAGAACCTAGGTAGTGCTATAGTAGCGTATAGCATTAGGTACAACAGCCAAGTGACAGGTCGCACCAATCAATCCAAGAAAGCAGGGAACATGGCACAGGAAATTGAACGCAAATTTTTAGTCCAGGGGGATGCGTGGCGCACTGATGGGGGCGCGCACTATCGCCAAGGCTATCTGACAGTAGACAAGGCGCGGACTGTTCGTGTGCGCACTGTCCATGAGCGCGCCAGTGGTGAACAAGCTGGCTATTTGACCATTAAAGGCAAGTCGCAAGGGGCTAGCCGGGCCGAGTATGAATATGAAATTCCTATGGCCGATGCAACAGAGCTGTTGGATCAGCTTTGCCTACGGCCTTTGATCGAAAAGATCCGCTATCGCATTCCCCATGCTGATCTGATCTGGGAAGTTGATGAATTCCTAGGTGAAAATGCGGGCCTCATCGTCGCCGAAGTCGAGCTGACGAGCGTTGAGCAAGCCTTTGTCAAGCCAGCGTGGGTGGGCCAAGAAGTGACCACGGATCGCCGTTATTTTAACGCTAGTTTGGTGACCCATCCTTTTTCGCAATGGTAGCGGTCTGCCAGGGTAGCGGTCTGCCAGGGTAGCGGTCTGCCAGGGTAGCGTTCTACTAGCGCGTGTCGAACCAATGACCAGAAAGAGTGACCCGAAAGAATGACCTGGGGCGGATATGGCGCGAGCTATATCCGCGGCCTCTATCTAGGTAGAGTACAATTTCACCCCATTTGCGCTATGCTATTTCGAGTCAGGGCTCTCTGGGCGATGCCACAGTAGCGTCGCCAGCGATAGCAGCCCTATGCTTCCTGTGTACATGCTTGGCTAGCTAATTTTGCTAGCGATGCAACAAAGCGGTAGCCAAAGAGGAGCAAGCATGCGCACAGCAGAACCAATCGAGCAGCTCATTGAGCTGACAGGTACCTCGAAGCAGAGTCTGGAAGGCGCGATTACCAATGCGATTGCCAAAGCCGCCAAGTTAGTCCATCATATGTGTTGGTTCAAAGTGATCGAGACACGCGGTGATCTACAAGATGGCAAGGTGACCTTGTGGCGAGTGACCCTCAAAGTGGGGTTTGAAGTGGACGAATAAGTAGGCGGTCTATCAGCTTGTAATGTTCTCTGGCGCACCGACGCGCGAGGAGCAAACCACTGGCTGATAGACCGCTTTGCCGCGTCCGCGCCTAGCTTCTGTTGACCTGCTAGCTGCGGATAAACCCGGCAACTAACCGCGAAAAGCCGCCTCAGCGGCTAGCACAACGCTTGTACTTGCGCTATTGGGCTACGGCTACTTCATTGCCCTATATTCTCATTAATGATATTATACTTCCAGGGCAGCGTAATCTGAGTAACGACGTTTGCTGCGCGCGTTCCTGTATACAAAATCGCTATAGCGCAAGTCTCCTATGGTTTTGAATCACGTCAAGTGACAAGTCACTGCAGAAGGCCATGCGGCACTGCCTGTTGTGCTGGCAGGGTGCCTGGTCGAAGGGCTTTCCGCAGCGAGCGCGTACACAAAGTGGCCCACCCACCCTCCCCAAAAATACGCATCCAGCCAGGGGGTACCCTTCGGCGCTAGGTGGTTTCTGCCGCTTTGATCGCTCAAAGCAAAACTCAGTTCGCTTGACGGGGCGACAAAACGACCGACGACAAGCCTATTTACGAGAGTTCAGAGCAAGTTGATGCCATGTCAGAACAAAAATTACACAATGAATCTTCGCTTGAGGACACCAAGTCAACAACGAAGGTGAATGCAAAGGATGCAGCGGAAACACCCGTGGCTTTTCCGCTGATTGGGCTGGTGGGCAATGCTGGCAGTCGGCAGGTCTTACCCCTTTTCTTCCGTAACATGCCCACTGACGGCGGTATGGCTTTTATCGTTGTCACCCGCATGGCGGCCAAGCAACATCAGCAACTGCTGGCTGCACTTATGGCGCGAACTGACATGCCCGTGGTGTTGGCGTCCGATGGCGCTATCCCGCAAGCCGATCATATTTACCTGGTGCCTCATGGCGCGCAGCTTACTGTGGAGCATGGCCGCTTGCGCCTGCAAAACCTAGCCCGTACCGGCAACCAGGGCCCGATTGATACCTTTTTGTTCTCTCTGGCCGCGGATCAAGGCGCTAATGCCGCGGCCGTGCTCCTTTCCGGGAATGGCGACGATGGCGTGGCTGGCTTGCAGCAACTCAAAGCCAAGGGTGGCTTGGTCCTCATCCAAGAGCCAGACGATGCCCCCCACGCAGCCTTACCACGCCGCGCCATGGCGACCGGTATCGCTGACTGTGTGGGCCGTACCAGCGAATTGGCCCAATATTTGGTGCAAACCAAAGGCGATTTGGCTAATGAGAACACCCCTAATCTGCGCGATCAAGATGAAAACTTTAGTCAGCTCTTTACGGGTATTCTGGTAGAAATTGCCAAGCAGACTGGGCATGACCTGATCCATTACAAACCCTCCACCTTGCAGCGACGGATTCTACGGCGCATGGGCATGGCTGGCCTCACGTCATTGGCACAATATCTACAGTTGCTCCAAACCAACGTGGATGAAACCATTGCCCTCTTTCGCGATTGTCTAGTCTCGGTGACGAGCTTCTTTCGGGATGCCGATGCCTATGAAATGTTAGAACGCGATTGTGTCCCGCAACTCTTTCGCGAAAAAGGGCGCAGCGACTTTGTACGGGTATGGGTTGCGGGTTGCGCCACCGGCGAAGAGGCCTATTCGGTCGCCATTCAATTGGCCGAGCGCGCCGCATTGGCCAACGAGCCGCCCCGTCTTCAGGTTTTTGCCACGGATCTCGACGCTGAAGCGATCGCCACGGCGCGGCGCGGCCTCTATCCCGCCGCCGTCGCCAAAGATATTGCACCTGCCCGTCTCCAGCGCTACTTTACGGAGGAAAATGGCTATTATCGTGTCAAACCCGAGATCCGGGAGCATGTGCTCTTTGCGGTTCATGATCTGCTCAAAGACCCTCCCTTTTCCCGATTGGATCTAATCTGTTGTCGTAATGTGCTCATCTACTTCAACCGCGAGGCCCAAGAAAAAGTCTTTGACATTTTTCACTATGCGCTGAACGCCAATGGGTATCTCTTTCTGGGGACCTCGGAGTCGGCGGATGCGGCCAATGACTTGTTTGCCGTGCTCAATAAAAACTGCCATCTCTACCAGCGGCGCGAGGTGGTGACAACGCCCCAACGCCGCCCCCTGAGCGCGCCGACCTCGCTGGCCGCGTTGGGGGGCCGCCTTTCCGAGCGGATGACCCAACGGCTCGCCGCCAAACCACGCACCATTGAGGAGCTCTACACGGCGTGGTCGTTGCGCGTTCATACACCCCCGCGCCTCTTGGTCAATGACAACTACGATATTACCCACCTCTTTGGCGGGGCCGAGCGTTACCTCCAAGAGCGGGACGGGGCCATTACCCAAAATGTGCTACAGAAGATCCTGCCCGATCTACGCCTAGATCTGCGCGCCGCGCTCTATCAAGCCTTTCAGAAAGGGGAGCGCACGATCTCGCGTCTGCTGCGGGTTGATCTAGCCAATCAGGCCCAGATGTTGCAACTGCAAGTTGGCCCTGTCGCGGAGCCTGGCTTCCCTTCTGGCTATGTGGAAGTGGTCTTTGCCATCCAAGCCGACTCGGCGCTCTTTGGCCTGCCAACCGCCGACGAAGCGATGGAAATCGACCTGTCGCTGGTCGCCCGTATGGAAGAAGAGCTCCTGCGCACCCGCGAACGCCTCCAGACCATTATCGAAGAATACGAAGTTTCGAGCCAGGAGTTGAAAGCCTCGAACGAAGAACTGCAATCCATCAACGAAGAGCTGAAGTCAACCACCGAGGAGTTGGAGACCAGCAAAGAAGAATTGCAGTCCATGAACGAAGAGCTGATCACCGTCAATAGTGAATTGACGCGCAAGCTCGAAGAATTGCATCGCGCCAACAGCGATCTGCTGAACTTAGTCGCTTCTACTGATGTGGGGGCCATCTTTTTAAGCAATACTCTTTCGCTCAAACGCTTTACACCCCGGGCAACCGATCTGTTTAATTTGATCGAAGGGGATGTGGGTCGTCCTTTTTCCCACGTTACCCACCGGCTGCGCCACAGTGGCTTATATGAACTGGCCGCCCATGTCCAAGCAACCGACGAGCGCATTGAAGAGACCGTCCAGCGCGACGATGCTCGCTGGTTTATCCTTCGCCTCTTCCCCTATCGTACGATCACGGGCGAGAACGATGGCGTTGTTCTCACCTTTGTTGATATCAATGATTTGAAGCGTGCCGAAAGTGAAGAACGCCAGCGGCGGCAACAGCAAAGCTTGGCCGAGCTGAGCCGCCAAGCGCTAACCGGAGGGGATCTCGATACGCTACTGACGGCTGCGACCCATCGGGTGGCAGAAGTGCTCGACATGGAATTGTGCAAGGTGCTCGAATTGCAACCAGATGGCAAGCGGCTCCTCCTCAAGGCGGGGGTTGGGTGGCAAACCGGCTTGGTCGGTCACGCCACGGTAACCGCCGCCGCAACAGTGCAAGCGGGCTATACGCTGCACTCCCATGCCCCGGTCGTTGTGCGTGACCTGCGCACCGAAACCCGCTTCCGCTCTCCCGATATGTTAAACGACCACGGCGTGCGGAGCGGCATCAGCGTTGCGGTGCCGCTGCAAGGGCCGGGCGTAACAGAAGGGGCGACAATGGCTGCCGAAACCAATCCCCTCGATGCCTATGGCGTTCTGAGCGTCCATAGCCGTCAACCGCGTGCCTTTGCTACCTATGATGTTGACTATCTCCAAGCCGTCGCCAATCTCTTAGCCGCTGCCATTGCACGTCGCCGGACCGAAGCGGCTGTCCGCGCCAGTGAAGAGCGTTTCCGCTCTCTGATTGAGCACGCGTCGGACGCGATTTTTATCGCCAATCTGGATGGCGTCTACCTGGATGTAAACAGCAGCGCTTGCCATCTGCTGGGCTATGAACGCCACGAATTGATCGGGAAGCGGATCAAGGAGCTGCTTGTCGTGGCCGAACAGCCCAAGTTGGATGCTGCGCAAACCTACCTCCTGGAGACGGGTGAAACCCAAGTGGCGGAATGGCGCTTGCTGCGCAAAGACGGCACTACTGTGCAGGTCGAAGTGAGCGCCAAGGTGCTTCCGAACGGGATCTGGCAGGCGATTGCCCGCGACATTACCGAGCGTAAACAAACCGAGCGGATCCTGCGTCGCTATGCCGATATGCTGCGCCTTTCCTATGATGCGATTATGATCTGGAGCTTGGAACGCGGCGTTGAATTTTGGAACCACGGAGCCGAGACGCTCTATGGCTACAGCGAAGCAGAGGCGCTGGGTAAAGTCTCGCATGAATTGTTGGCAACGCGCCATCCACAACCGTTAGCGACGCTCCTGACGACGCTCCAACGGGAGGGCTTTTGGGAAGGGGAAGTGATCCACACAACCAAAGCGGGGAAGACCGTCGTCGTCTCTACCCGCCACCAATTGATCACCGATGAACAAGGTGAGCGCTTAGTGTTGGAGATCAACCGCGATATTACAGCCCATAAGCAAGCCGAAATTGAGTTGCGCGAAAGTGAAGAGCGCTTCCGCTTGATGGCAGACGCCGCCCCTGTGCTCATTTGGGTGGCGGGCCTCGATCAAGGCGGCACCTTTTTCAATAGTGCTTGGCTGGCCTTTACAGGGCGCACGCTCGAGCAAGAAAGCGGCCATGGCTGGATGGAAGGTATCCACCCGGATGACTATGAACGCGCCTTGACGATCTATTCAACCGCCTTTGCGGCGCGGCAAAGCTTCGAGATGGAATATCGCTTGCGTCGGCATGATGGCACCTATCGTTGGGTGCTGGATCAAGGCGCGCCCCGGTTAGCGTCGGATGGTCGTTTTACAGGCTTTATTGGCGGCTGTATCGATATCGATGAGCGCAAACAAGCCGAGGCCATCCTCGCGCGGTATCAGCTGCTCTCTAACCAAGCCCGCGATATCATTCTGTTTATGCGCCTAGATGGTCAGATTGTCGAGGCCAATGAGGCCGCGGTAAAAGCCTATGGCTATGATCACGCCACCTTACTCAAGATGCGGATTCAGGACCTGCGCGATCCGACCACCCATGCGCAGATCGACGACCAAATTACCGAGGCCGATCGCACCGATGATGGGCGTGGCATTCGCTTCGAGACTCTCCATCGGCGCCGCAATGGCACAGTATTCCCGGTCGAAGTTAGCTCGATCGGCGCGACTGTCGGCGGGGAACGGCTGTTGGTCAGCGTGATCCGCGACAGTAGTGAACGCAAGGCGGCAGAAGCGGCCCTGGCTGCTTCGGAAGCAAAATTTGCCACGGCCTTTAGCCTGAGCCCCCTCATCCTGACGATCACCTCCCTAGCGGATGGCCGTTTGCTCGAAGTCAACGAAAGTTTTGTCCAGACAACCGGCTATGCACGCGCCGAAGCCCTTGGTCGCACACCCGATGAATTGGCCCTTTGGGCCGAGCCCCAAGCGCGGGTCACGGGGTTAGCCAAGTTGGCCGCTGGAGAGGTCATTAAAGATGTCGAAGCACTCTTCCGCATGAAAGATGGACAACTGCGTACCTGCCTCATGGGGGCAACCATTGTCACCATCAATGGGCAGCCGTGCGCCTTAACCGCCCTAACGGATATTACCGAGCGCAAAGCCGCCGAAGCCGCGCTCCGCCAAAGTGAGGAACGCTTTGCCACCATTTTCCACCACAGCCCCTATCCCATTGCCATTGTCTCGCTCACAGAAGGTCGCTATGTCCATGTGAACCCAACCTGGGAACGCGATACCGGCCACACCCAAGCCGAAGTGGTCGGTCGCAAACCGGCAGAGATCGGGCTGAGTATTGCGCCGCGCCTGCATCTGCGTCAGCGCTTAGTGGAGAATGGCGCGTTGCGCGCAGCCGAAGTTCAGCTTAACTTGCGCGATGGCCGACCCCGGACGGTGCTCATGTCTGCCGAGTTGATTCAACTCCATGGGGAACCCCATGCCCTTGTCGTTTTTACCGATATCACCGAACGCAAACGCACCGAAGCTGCCCTCCAAGCCAGTGAAGCACAACTGCGCCTGGTCACGGACAATACCTCTGGCTTAATTAGCTACGTCGATCACGATGAACGCTACCGCTTTGTCAATGCCATCTATGAACAGTGGCTTTCCCGCCCGCGCGAGCAGATTTTGGGACATACCGTGCTGGAGATATTGGGGAAGGAAGCCTATGCCGTGGCACAACCGCAGATCCGCCGGGCCTTAGCGGGCGAGCGCATCACCTTTGAAAACACCATTGCCTACACCGATGGTCAGACCCGTACGGTATTAACCACCTATGTGCCGGATATAAGTACAGAAGAGTCCGAGCAAGGTGCCGTGCTGGGCTTCTATGCGCTGATCACCGATATCACGGCCCGGAAACATGCGGAAGAACGTCTGCGCTTTCTGGCCGAAGCCAGCCATATTCTCGCCCAGTCGCTTGACTACCGCACGACGCTGCACAATGTGGCGCGGGCGGCAGTGCCAGACGTTGCGGACTGGTGTGTGATCGATCTGCTCGATGAAGAAGATCAGCTCAGTGATGGCTTTATCGCCCATGTCGATCCGGCCAAGGTGCACTGGGCACAAACCCTGCGCGAACGCTATCCTGTTGATATGAATGCTCCGGTGGGACCCCCCGCAGTCATTCGGACGGGAAAATCGGAATTCTACCCAGCGATTACCGATGCCATGTTGCAGCAGGTAGCCAAAAACGACGAAGAGCTGGCGCTGCTGCGCTCGGTTGGCTATTGTTCGTTGATGATTGTGCCGCTCCAAGCGCATGGGCGTATCCTCGGCACCATTACCTTTGTTGCCACGGAAAGTGAACGCCATTTTATGCCGGATGACCTTACCATGGCCGAAGAGCTGGCGCGCCGCGCCGCCGCGGCGCTGGGCAATGCCCAACTGCATACGGCCGTTCAGCAACGGGAGCAAGCCTTGCGGATCAGTGAAGAGCGGTTACGTTTGGCGACAGAAGCGGGCAACATTGGCATCTACGACCATGATCTAGTGACAGGCGAGACGACCTATTCCGCAATCTACCGCGCCATTACGGGGATTCTGCCCAATGAAGAGCTGACGCGCGACGCTTGGCTCCAACGCGTTCACCCAGCTGATCGCGACCGCGTTCAGGAAAAGCTAACGCGTGCTGTCACCCATGGGGAATCGTATGACTACGAATATCGCATTACCCATCCCCGCCAGAATGATCTACGTTGGTTACGCATTAGTAGCCGTGTCTCGGTCAATGAGGCTGGTCAGGCCATTCGGATGACTGGCGCGCTCAGTGATATTACCGAACGCAAACAAGCCGAAGAAGAGATCCAGCGACTCAACCGCGATCTGCGGCGTCGCTTGGATGAATTACAAAGCTTGTTGGATGTCGCGCCGATTGGCATCTTTGTGGCCCACGATCCCGCCTGCCAAGTGATTACGAGTAATGCGGTGGGGGCCAAGATGTTGGGCATTCAAACGGCGGAAAATGCCTCCAAAAGCGCGCCATCGGGCGACGCACTCCCCTTCCGCGTGTTCCACCATGGTCGTGAACTCTTGCCCGAAGAATTGCCCATGCAGTACGCGGTCACTCATGATATGGCTGTGCTGAATTTTGAAGCCGATGTTGTGCGCAGTAGTGGGGAAGTGATCAATCTCTATGAGTACGCCCTGCCTCTGCATGACGAAGAGGGCAACGTGCGCGGCTGTTTGGGGGTCTTTGTTGATATTACCGCGCGCAAACAAGCCGAAACCTTCTTACGCGAGAGCGAAGAGCGCTTCCGCAGCGCCTTTGAGCAGGCCGCGGTTGGCATGGCCCACGTCAACATGGATGGTCGCTATTTGCGGGTCAATGCGCGGCTGTGTGAAATCCTGGGCTATACCAGTGACGAGTTACTCCAGAAGAATTTTCTGGAGCTAACCCACCCCGATGATCGCCGGATTAGCCTTGCCCTGAGTGAACAGCTCTTGTCTGGCGCTATTCCCAGTTATAGCACCGAGAAACGCTATCTCTGTCGGGATGGGACAATTAAATGGGTCAATATCACCGCCTCCGTGGTGCTTGAGGCCGATGGCGATATCAAATATCGCTTGGTCGTCATTGAGGACATTGAGACGCGCAAAGCTGCCGAGACAGCGCTGCGCGAGCTGATGACCACGTTGGAGCAGCGGGTGGCGGAACGCACCGCCGAGCTAGAACGTAGCAACCGCGAGCTAGACCAATTTGCCTACGTCGCCTCGCATGATCTGAAAGCACCATTACGGGCCATTGTGAACTTGGCGGGTTGGATTGCCGAAGATGCCGGCGAGCAGCTCCCCGCGGCTTCCTTGGATCATCTAGACAAGTTGCGGGGCCGCGCGCTACGCATGGAACGTCTGTTAGATGATCTGTTGACCTATTCGCGCGTAGGCCGTCGCGAAGGGGTGGTCGAAGAAATTAAGACCGATGTGATGATCCAAGATACCGTCTATCTCTTAGCTCCACCCACGGGCTTTCAAGTGAAATTGGTCAGCGCGATGCCCAGCCTCTTGACGCCACGCACGCCTCTCGAATTGGTCTTCCGCAACTTGATCAGCAATGCCATTAAGCATCATCAGCAGCCGACGCAAGGCGAAGTGCGGATCCAGGCCCGTGATGCCGGGGACTTTGTCGAATTTTGGGTGAGCGATAATGGGCCTGGCATTGAACCCCAATATCATGAGCGCATCTTTGGCATGTTCCAGACCCTGCGCCCGCGCGATGAGATCGAAGGAAGTGGGATGGGGCTAGCGATTGCCAAGCGTGCCGTCGAATATCGCGGTGGGGTGATCCACGTCGAATCTTCCAGTCGTGAGGGTACTACGTTCCGGTTTACTTGGCCGAAACGGCTGGCACAACTGTCATAGTTTTCACCGGCTGGTTGCAGAAAAGTATTCTCATCGATGAGTCCATATAAAACGTTTCTTAGAACAACGGCAGAGGTGATGACGAATCAGGCTATGGTCAATCCCATCAGCCCCGCCATGCTCAAGACCCTGCACCATCTCCAATGGGTCGCTAGCCTGAGCACCATTTTGCTTGGCTTCCTCTTTGTCGAGCAGGCTGCCCTCTTTGCTTGGGCCGCGGCGCCCATTCCCCTCCCGTTAATGATGAAAACGAATACGGCCCTGGCCTTTATTCTCTGTGGGCTGGCCCTTGGGCTGACGCAATTGCCGTCCGTGCCAGGTCATCGGTATTGGGCCAAAGTCGCTGCCGTGCTGGTCCTGGTGCTGAGTGGCGTGACGTTGGCGCAATATCTCTTGGGTTGGGATAGCGGTATCAATACGCTTTTTGCTGGGGCACACGCTAGCGCGCCGACGTCATTTCTAGCCAATGGCATGGCGTTCAACACCGCCTTATGCTTTCTCTTGGTGAGTTGTGCCTTGCTGGTGCTGGATGCCGAATTTGCTTGGGGGCGTCCTACTGAATGGTTAACGTTAGTCGCGGGCTTTATCACCCTGATGACCTTAGTCGGTTATATCTATGAGGTCGATGAATTGGTCGGCTTTTTTGATTTTACCGGCATGGCATTTTCGGTCGTCATTGCCTTTGGCGTCCTCTGTTGGGGTATTTTGATGGCCCGCCCCCAACAGGGCATGATGGCGCTCTTTTGGAGCAACGGTCCCCAAGGCATGATGGCACGGCGCATGGCCTTTGGCGGTACACTCTCCTTGCTTCTATTGAGTTGTTTGACAGAATGGGGCGAACGTGCCGGGCTCTATAGCCGCGATCTGGAATCGGCGTTGCTCCTTTCCAGCGGCATTGCCGTCTTTTCGCTCTTAGTCTACCAGAGTATGCGGGCTGTCGCGCACCTAGAACAGCAACGGCAATTGGGGCTGGCTGAGCTGCAATCACAATACCTGCTTCTCCAAGGTATTGTCAACAGCACGCATGATGGGATTTATATGCGCGACTTACAAGGTCGCTACCTCTTGGTCAACGAGACTGCAGCAACGTTCGCTGGGATGAAACCCGCGGAGATGTTGCGCCGGACCTATGATGAAATCTTCCCCGCCGCGACCGCCGCGGCCATTGCGGCTGAAGATGCGGCGCTCCTCATCAATGGTGAGGTGCAAGTCCAAGAGATGGAAGCCGAACTGAATGGCCAGTTCGTTAGCCTCCATTCGGTGAAAACTCCCTACCGGGACGCAGCGGGCAACATGTTGGGCGTGCTCAATGTCGTGCGCGATATTACGGAGCGCAAGCAGGCCGAAGCGCACTTACAAGCCGCCCAACAAAAACAGGCTGAATTGCTGGCTCTCCTCGAAGCCTTGTTGGACAACGCACCCATTGGATTTGCCTTTCTCGACCACTCTCTGCGCTTTGTTCGGGTCAACCCTCAACTTGCCAGACTGACACGGCTTTCCATGGCAAGCCATCTGGGGGAATCCTTGGCGACGGTGCTGCCACCCCTTGCACCAATGATAGGGCCGACTATCGAACAAGTTTTTGCGACGGGCCAAGGTGTTTATAATCAGCCCTTAAGTGGCACTAACCCGACGCAACCAGATGAAGTGTGGCATGTGTTGGCTAGTTGGTACCCCGTTACCATTGATGCAACCGGCGTGCAATTTGTGGGGGCTGCCGTGATTGATGTCACCGAACTGCGCCACGCCGAAGCCGAATTGCGGCGGCTCAACGATACCTTGGGGCAACGAGTGGCCGAGCGTACCGCCGAATTAGAACGAAGCAATCGCGACCTCGACGAATTTGCCTATGTGGCCTCGCATGATCTCAAAGCGCCGCTACGCGCGATTGTCAATCTCGCCAACTGGATCACCGAAGATGCGGCTGCCGTGCTGCCAGCGCCTTCGCGCGAGCACCTGACCAAGCTCCGTGGGCGTGCCCAACGCATGGAGCGCCTCCTCGACGATCTCTTGGCCTATTCGCGTGTAGGCCGGCATGATGGAGCCACCGAAATGGTGGATGTAGCGGCACTCCTGCAAGATATGTTTGACCTGTTGGCCCCGCCGCCGGGCTTTAAGTTAACCCTTTTGGGGCCAATGCCCACCCTACGGACGGCGCGTACCCCTCTCGAATTGGTCTTTCGCAATTTGCTTGGCAATGCCATTAAGCATCACCATCAGCCTGAACAAGGCGAAGTGCAGATCCGCGCCGAAGAAGCCGCCACTCACTTTCTCTTTCATGTGCGCGATAACGGGCCTGGGATCGACCCCCAATTCCACACCCGCATCTTTGGGATCTTTCAAACATTGCAACCGCGTGATCAGTCTGAAGGCAGTGGCATGGGCTTGGCGCTGATCAAAAAGGCCGTCGAGTACCGGGGCGGAACAGTCTCCGTACACTCGGCGATCGGCCAAGGGGCAACCTTCTCCTTTACGTGGCCCAAACAGAAGATCGCCGCCCCCTGAAGTGCAAGAGCTGTCAAGTTTTCAAAAGCTGACCGCTCTTGGGCCGCGAGACTAACGGCATACCTTCAATCGCTACCACGCAATCATTCAGTTAGGAGTTACGCACTTGGACAAGACCTGACAGGTTTTCCAAACCTGTCAGGTCTCTGGTCACGCCAGTCAACTGCGTAACTTCTATCAGTGTAATCATTCAGTGAAAAATTCTTATGACAACATCAGTGGATGCAAGTTCCAACCGACCTACGCACCCCATGGGGAGCGAAGCGGGCGCAAGTGCCCATGAGCAGGCGGCTCCCATGCCGGTCGAGCCGGCGTCTGTTGTCGCTGTGCTGACCCAGCTACAGGCACAAACGGGGTACGATCTCATCACTACCACCCTACCGCCACGCACGCTGCATCCTATGGCTCCGATTTCTGGCAGGCGTTGACCGATCTACTGATGGAAGTCCAACACCGGCGCGCCCAAGCTGCCCAGGTACAACTGCAAGTTGATCTCCTCCAACAGGTGAGCGAAGCCGTGATTGCGCTTGACCATATTCACGACCATCAACAAGCGCAGGCCGCGCTAGCCCGCGCCAATGAGCGCTTTCTCCTGGCGGAAGATGCCAGTAATGGGTGGGTCTATGACGTGGAACATTTGGTACGTTCTCTTGGGCATCATTTGCAGGTTGGTGGCTGTCGGATCAATCAGGTGGATCTAGGGGCAGGCCAATTTATCATTCAACATCATTGGTCCACCCTCCCCGACGGTGCGTCGCAGGCTGCCATTGATCAGTGCCTTGCCAAAGCTGGCGCAGGCGGCTTCTTCGAACGATTAAAGAAAGCCTTTCAGAATCATCTGGATGAAACCCGTACCCAAAAGCAGCGCCTTGAGCAGATTTTCTCTGAATTAGGCTCCAACCCCCAAGGTGAAACTTGCAAAGCAATGCAGGGCTTGCTCAAGGAGGGCGAAGATGTAATGCAAGCTACGGGCGATCCGCAAGTGAAAGACGCTGCCTTGATCGCCGCTGCCCAGCGGGTGGAACATTACGAGATTGCCGGTTATGGCACAGTGCGCACCTATGCCGATGAACTTGGCTTCAGCAATGCTAAAAGCTTGTTGCAGAAAACCTTAGATGAAGAGGGAGAAGCGAACAAGAAGCTAAACTCGATTGCTGAAGGTGGCCTTTTTCGCACCGGTATTAATGAAAAAGCGCTGGCCCATTAAGGATGATCGGCTACCAGCGCCTAGCAATCCAAAGAAGGTGTAGTGCCGATGGTTTTGGTTATCTTGGGTGCGCGGCCTACGCACCGGCCTTGTCTTGATCTAGTGCTGTGAAGCGACAAATTCCTCTGGCTCTTCTGCGGGTCCATCACTTGACTCGGCCACTGTTTTTTCAACTTTACCCCGTTGCTGGAGCCACCACATCCCCAACCCACAAAAGGCCGCCCAAACAGCCCCTGCCGCCCAGCCAGCCAGTACATCGGTCGGCCAATGAACGCCTAGGTAGACGCGGCTAACCCCAACGAGCACCGTAATGGTTGCCGCCAGCCCCAGTATATAAAACTTGAGCCGCCGCTGCTTCTGGAGGCGGGCCAACAACGCGCCAATGGTGAGATAGGTCGCGGCCGAAAGCATGGAGTGGCCGCTCGGGAAGCTCGCAAAGTAGACAAAGGAGCCGTGGGGCACCAGATCGGGGCGCGGGCGATCAAAGAGACTCTTGAGGCTCTGGCTGAGGATCATGCCGCCGACGACTGCTAGCCCAATCAGTAAGGCTGAGCGGTATTTGCGGAGAATGAGCAGATAGCCAATCACACTGGCGGTGAGGAAGATCAAAATGCCCGCGCCGCCCAAGCCCGTAAAATCGCGCATGGCTTCCTCGACCCAGGGTGGCCCTAGTGGGTCACTATAGTCAGCAGGGTTGCGCAGCGCGAGTAAGATCTGCTCGTCAAGGATGGCTGTTTCGCCTTCTAACACCTGATCCGCAATTTGGATAAAAAGCCAAGTACCACTGACGACGAGGGCAACTGCCAACAGAATAACCAGTTCGGTACGTTTAATGCGTTCCCAGAGGCTAGAACCGCGTTGTTTCAGGTCAAAGCGCCAATCTGACAAAAGCTATCCTCACTTTGGTAAAAGATTAGGATTATTCGCGATGCCCAATAGCATGCGCAAAAACCGAGCTTTTGTCAAAGCCCGGCTTTGGTAAGAAAAGGGGGAAGTTATAGTACACCAGACCAGCTTTCAAAACCAGTCTGGTGTAGAAGAGTCATACCCCCAGCACGACCGCCCAGTAAATCGCTTACTTGGCCTTTGCGCCTTTGCGCTGATTGGCTTGCTTTTCAATATATTGCTTGAAATTCCGCAGATCGGCGGCCAGCTTGCCCTCTGGATCGGCAAAGAGCGTTGCAAAGAGATCACCGGCGATGCCAACTGGTGGAATATAGCGCAGCATCACAGTCACTTCGACTTGATCATCCGGCAAGGCATTAAAGGTGACTTGACCACTTGTTTTGATATCACCACTGGTGCTGCTCCAAGCAATCCGCTTGTCCTCTTCTTGTCGCGTGACCTCGGCGTCCCATTCGAGCCGACTGTGCAGCGGCCCATCCATCACCCAGTGGCTTGTCGCCTCGCCCGTCTTGGTGACAGAGCGGATGTGTTGCATAAAGTTGGGAAAATTTTCAAAGTCGGCCCAGGCTGCATAGACGGTTTGGAGCGGTGCTTTAACAATAATATTTTTGATCGCAAGGGGGCGATTGCTATCGAGCGAGGTCGAGCCTGTGCGGCCAGTATGGGGTGTTTGGCGGCGCGGACGGCTATTGTTGATGCGCAGCAACCATGTGCCGGTGAAGGCATAGTAAATGAGCCCCGCACCCAGGCCCATCACAGCCAAGCTGCCCATGGAGCGCCGCAAGCCCCACAAGGCCAACAGGCCACCACCAACCAGGGAAGACCAGCGTTTGATCTCCTCGCGGCTGCGATCATCGTTCAAGCGTTCGTTGAGCCCATGGAGCGAGGCGCCTGCCACATCGCGGAGCGAATCGCCCTTGATCCAGTTTTGTAGTCCTTGCTCAACCTGGTTGCGCACTTGGTTCCATTGGCTCTGCAGACCATTGGCCCTGACATGGTCGCTACTTTCCCAATTGTCGGCAACCTCTTCCGCCGTAGTACTCGCCTGATTCATCCAGAGTTGTTCTTCCCAGCCAACCTCTTCGTTTTCCAATGGTTGGTCAGGGGCTTCCTTGGCCTTCTCACCCTTGGTTGATTTCTCTTTTCGCTTGCCAGTTTCATAAAGAACTTCGTGTGCCATCTTATACTCCTTTATCAGTCTTACTTGTTTAGTTGTATCTTATGAAGTCATTTCATTTTTCGGAATGGTCCAGATATAGAGAAAAGATATAGAAAGAGACATAGCTTTATGCGTAGCAAATGTACGTCTACCCATTATGTCTGCGCATTATTATGTCTGCGCCTAATGCTTACGCCCGTATATAACGAAGGGCGGCGGTTGGGCGAGAGAATCTATGACCCGATCTGTGACTGGCTTTGCTATCTGGATAGAGAGAAGCTATCCCCATATGCGCCTATCCTAAGGAGCAGAGCGTGCAGAGCGGCTTTGCTACGCAGCGCTGTAACCGGCACAAAGTCAGTTAGCCTTTCCTTATCCCGCTTAGGCGACAGCCCGCCCAACGGTTGATCGGGGAAAAGTGGTTAACTATCGTACAAAGGAGACAACCCATGCATCACCAAAAAAATGGTCAAAAGCCGAAGAACGGCCACCAGCAGGGGCAGCTTGCTGGCAAAAAGGTCGCGATTCTCGTGACGGATGGCTTTGAACAGGTGGAGTTGACAGAGCCCAAAGCGGCGTTGGAAGCGGCGGGGGCAGCAACCCATATCATCTCCCCAAAGGGTGAGAAGGTACGCGGTTGGGAGCATACAAAATGGGGCGACGACTTCCCGGTTGACATTGCGTTAGACGCGGCCAATGCGAAGGACTATGATGCCCTGCTGCTCCCTGGCGGTGTGATGAGTCCAGACAAGTTGCGGATGAATAAAAAGGCTGTAGCCTTTACCCGTGCCTTCTTTACTGAACATAAACCGGTTGCGGCCATTTGTCATGGGCCGTGGACCCTGGTCGAAGCCGATGTCGTCCGTGGGCGCAAGCTGACCTCCTATGCGTCCATCCAGACGGATCTCAAGAATGCCGGGGCCACCTGGGTTGATCAGGAAGTGGTGGTGGATCAAGGGCTCGTTACCAGTCGCCAGCCCGATGATCTGCCTGCCTTTAACCGGAAGATGGTCGAAGAATTTGCCGAAGGTGTACATGCAGGAGAGCGAGAACGGGTCTAGTTTCTATTAACCCGGCCAGCAGTTTTGCGGCCAAGTCAACCGCAGCCAGTGTGGGCGACCAAAGATATAGCATGAGCTTGTGTCTATGATCTATATCTTTTCCCATTGTGGCCGCTTCCTCTTCTGATAAGATAGAGATGTCCTCCCCAGCCATCCCCAAACTCTATAGAGCTTCATCGGCGAAGCAATGTAGCGGATGCGGAGGAACCATAACGATAAGGAGAATAAGGATGAATAGCGATATTTTGAAGGGCAAATGGAATCAGATCAAGGGCAATATCAAGCAGCAGTGGGGCAACCTAACGGATAATGATGTCGCCCGCATTGAAGGGAATTACGACGAATTCGTCGGGATCTTGCAGGAACGCTATGGCTATACCCGTGAGCGCGCCGAACGCGAAGTAGAAGATTACTTGGGCCGCCAGCGCGTCTAAGCGGTAAAATGCATAGACGTTACGTTTGCGGACCAGCGTTGGTAGGGTTTCAAAATCGCGTAACGCTGGTCTACCGAACAGTTTCGTAGCGCTCAACTAAATAAAACAAAAGCCCTGGCTACCATAGCCAGGGCTTTTTGTTGGAAAAGCGCGTGCGATAAAAGCGCATTTGACGAAATATGTTTCGTCTAGGGCTGGCGCAATGCGAGCGCTGATTAGTTTGGAAAACCGATCAGCGCTCTGGTCATACCAACCAACGGCATACCTCCTCGCGTAGTTAAATAGACACAACGCGTTTATTCGGGCTTTTCGAGATTGGCCGCGTCCAGCTCTTCGCCGGATTGAGTAAAGGTGGCAATGAGGCCATTGATCAATTGACCCTTTTCTAGGTTCGTCAGGTCGGCTTCTGGATGCAGGGTTATGTAATAGGGCAGCGGCATTAGATTTTTAGAAACAAGCTCCACGGTTTCCTCCGGTCTACTTGCTGCTTGTTGGGCGGGTGTCCATTCGGATAGATTAAAGACCCGCCGCCCTTCATGGACATCTTTTACCACCATCCAGGAGACCGGCGCAACATAGCTATACCAAGGCCAAACGGTTTCATTGCTGTGACAGTCAAAGCAAGCACGTTGGGCTAATGCGCGCGTCTCCAGACTATCCCAATTGGGCTCAACCACAGTGGGTGGGTTTGTCCGGCTGCCAACGGGAATCAATTGAATAATCACCAGCCCTGCTACTAGCGAGAGAAGACTCCCGATCAGGATCTGCCGGTGGGTCCGGCGCGGGTTCTTGTGCCGCCGTCGGGCCGCCAACATTTCTTCGGCAATAATCTGGTCGGCAGTTGCTTCTGGTGTTGTTGCACTCAGCTTGCTCGTCACCGCGTAAACTCCTTTTTCCCCACAAATGTGCTCACCATGAATCCACACCCTCGTTTTACATCAGGTAGGGCGCGCCGTAGACGGTGCCCATACTCAGTAGCCAGTAGAGGATGGTCGCCCACCAATAGCGCACGCCGACATCAATGGCTACATAGTCGCGTGCCGTATAGTTGCCTTGCCAGGACCAGATCTGCGTCAAAGCGTTTTGCAAGAGACCACCCACGACCACCGCCAACAGAAAGCCATGCAGGGCATAAAAGAGCGAGCCGTAGGCGTGGGTTTCATGAGTGAACGGAAGGCCCCAGCAGGCATAGATCAGAAGCCCCACCGCGGCCAAGCCCAAAAGGAAGCCCCCAGCTAGCCCCACTCGCAGCTGACCCTGCCGATCTTGTTGGATGCCGCGGCGCGCCCACCAAAGCACGCCGCCACTCGCTAGATAGAGCAACGTGCTGAGTAGGGGCCACCAAAATGCTGGCCGCGCAATGCCTGCTGGGGGCCAAGCAGGGCTTTCGATGCGAATATAAAAGTAGCTAAAAAGGAGGCAGGAGAGGGCAATCGCGATCAGCAGAATCAACAAGTTCATGGCCCAGTTGGCGACAATGCGGCTCCCATTCGGGCGCACGGGAATCCCATGCGCGCGTTCAAAGGCCAGCTCGGCATCGGTGGTCGGCACCTTGTCCACTGGCCAATGCCAGCCGATCAAGCCACCGATCAACAGCAATGCCCCTGTAATAACCGCAATCCGCAAGGAGAAGATCTCTGCACCAAAGATTGTGATAATGCCCAGGGCGGTAATAAAAGGCCAGATCGATGGACCCGCGACCCGAAAGACCTCCTGTGGCTGGGCATCAATCGCGCTGGTTGTCAGGGCACCGCGCCAATTCAGTGGGTAGTGCGAGAGCGCATCCATCAACCGCGCCATGCGATCATCACGCGGGTAGATACTTGCCTGATCCCACAGCGGATGACGGCTGCGCACCACCGGCAGATCGGCAAAACCGTAGTTTGGCGGGGGCGAAGTTGTCGCCCATTCCAGCGAATCCGCTTGCCAAGGATTGTCTGGTGCATCTTCGCCCCAATAGAGGCTATAGAAATAGTTCACCACAAAGAGGAGGACCCCTAGCCCCAAGAGATAGGAGCCGAGGGTCGAGATCAGATTGTAGATGTCCCAGCCAAAGGCCGCGGGATAGGTGTAGATGCGCCGTGGCATGCCGAGCAGCCCCACAATGTGTTGGGGGAAAAAGGTGACATGCGTCCCAATAAACATGAGCCAAAAGTTCCACTTGCCCAGCCGTTCACTGAGCAGCTTGCCATGGATCTTGGGAATCCAATAGTAGAGCGCCGCAAAGATGGGAAAGACCGAACCGCCGATCAGCACATAGTGGAGGTGTGCCACCACAAAATAAGAGTCGTGGGCCTGCCAATCAAAGGGAATAGAACCCACCATAATGCCGGTAATGCCACCGAGCACAAAGATCACAATAAAGCCCACCGCGAACAAAAAAGGCGTCTTCCAGATCGGTCTGCCACTCCAAATGGTGGCGATCCAGGCAAAGATCTGCACCCCAGCGGGAATGCCGATCAAGATGCTGGCAACCGAGAAGAAGAGCATGGCGATCTGCGGTAGCCCCACGGTGAACATGTGGTGGACCCAGAGCGCAAAGCTAATGAACCCCGTAGCCAGAATCGCCATAACGATATAGCTATAGCCGACCAGGCGATGGCGTACAAAGACTGGAATAATCATCGAGATCATGCCGATGGCCGGGATAAATTGAATGTAGACTTCGGGATGCCCAAAGATCCAGAAGAGATGTTGCCAGAGGATCGGGCTGCCACCCGCCGATGGATCAAAAAATTGGGTATTAAACTTGCGATCCAGCTCCAACAGCATGGTGGCGACAAAAAGCGGCGTAAAGGCAAAGAGAATAGAAAACGCCGTCACCAACAGCGCCCAGGCTAGCACGGGCATCCGCGCCAGGGTCATCCCTGGCGCACGCATGCGCAAAATGGTGATGACAATCTCCACCCCAGCGGCAATGGCAGCGACCTCGGCGACCCCCAGCGCAAGCAGCCAAAAGTCCAACGCCCGGCCCGGTGAAAATTCGGGACCACTGAGTGGCACATAGGCAAACCAACCGGTGTTGGGCACGGCATTAAAGAGGTAGCTGGCATAAAAAAGCAGCCCACCCATGACAAAGGTAAAATAGCTAAAGACCCCTAAGCGAGGGAAAGGCATTTCGCGGTTGCCCAAGAGCAGGGGCAACAAAAAGATGGCAAAGCCTTCCAACATGGGCACGACAAAGAGATACATCATCGTCGAGCCATGCATGGTAAAGAGCTCATTGTACCGATCCGCGCCCACCAAGTCGTTGTCCGCTTGGATCAGTTGGGTGCGCATGAGCAGGGCCAACAAGCCGCCAATGAGAAAGAAGGTAAAGGCCGTGACCATAATGCGTCCGCCCACAGCATCATTTTGCAGGGAACGAAACCAGCCAATAAAGCCCGGCGGATCGGCCCATAGCTCGGCCAGGCGCTCGGTTGCTTCCGCTTCACTGAGCGCTGGGGTAGTAGGGGCAGCCGCTGCCGCTTGTGGCGGTGCCGACTGCGGCGTAGACCGAGAACCACTCACAGAACCACTCTCCTTTAGCATCGTGCCGAGGAAGGGGAGAGAGACTAGCGACTAGTCTCTAATCGCTAGCCTCCAGTCGCTAGCCCCTCTCCCGCTACTCCAATGTTTGCAGATAGGCTAAGAGCGCTTGGAGTTCCTCGCCGCTGAGGACACTGGCTGGCATAAGATTGCCACTTTTGGTATGTTGTGGATCAACCAACCAGCCGCCCAAGTTGCCTAGATTGTTTTCCATGATGCCAGCGGCCAACGTCCGCCGGCTCGCCAAGTGGGTTAAGTCAGGCCCCAAGCGTCCTGTCGCCGGGGTGCCAGCAATGGCATGGCATTGGGCGCAGGGGCGGTCGAGAAAGATCTGCTGCCCAAGCACCGCGAGGGCCGTTGTCGGTTCTGGTGGGGCTTGCTGTTGCGCGGCCAACCAATCAGAAAATTCTGTGGGCGGGATGGCAATCGCCAAGAAGAGCATCTTGGCATGTTGGGTCCCACAAAATTCTGCACAAAGTCCCCAAAATTCACCCACCTCGTCGGCTTCGATCCAAAAGGTGTTGGTGCGACCAGGGATCATATCCAGCTTGCCATGCAATTCGGGTACCCAGAAGCTGTGGATCACATCTGCCGAGCTGAGTTTGATCTGCACGGGTTGGCCCACGGGGATGTGGATCTCATTGGCGGTGATCACCCCATGCTCAGGATAGCGCACTTCCCACCACCATTGGTGGCCGATCACTTCCACCACGAGCTGCGCATCGGCGGCTCGCGCCGAAAGGATCCACAGGGTTCTAACCGAAAAGCCGTAGACGATGAGGAGAATGATGGCGGGGATAATGATCCCACCCCAAACGACCGTGCGCGTGCTCCCGCCCGTCGCTAGCTCATTGATCGGGGCTGCTTGCCGCCGCCGATGGAGCGCCCAAAGCAGATAGCCCATGACCACCACGTAGACGGCGCTGCCCAAGCCAAAGAGAAGCCACCAAAGGCGATTGATCACACGGGCTGCTTCACCGGCGGCATCGAAGATCGCGGGGGCCTCGCCACAGCCGGTGAGGAACAGCGTCAGGCCCAGCCCTAGCATGACAGGACCAATTCTACGGTGCCAGCTAGTCGGCGGGGGTACGCTGCGCGCACGCTTGCCCCCACAATGATTGAAAACAAGGGCATTGCAAACTGGGAGCGCCTGAACAATTCTGCTTGTGTGCGGAATGGGCATGGTCAGCATGGTAGGTTCTTATGGGTAGGATGGTTGTGTGAATCGCTTTGCCATTGGCAAGGGTACCGCTGGTTGCGCGGTTGGCGTTTCGGTTTGGGCTGCTGTTTGGACTGGCAATGGCTGGCTCCATTCGAGCCAGAAAAAGAAGATCAGCACCAATCCGCTCAATAACCAGGGATGGTAGGCGGGGCGATACCCCAGGCGATTTCTCAGGTGATACCAACGCACTTGGCGTTGCTTGGTTGGCGAACATGCAAAGTGCAAGCTTAGAAAAACCTGTTGATGCGCAGGGAGGCTGGCCTCATGGATTGTAAAGGTCGTATGTTGGCGAGGTGGCTGTTGCATAATACCTCCTTTCAACACAATCCAGTATAGCGCGGCTGATCGCTGGGGCGATAGGAAAAGGCACAGAGCCAAGATACAATCTTTGCCTAGTCTTTGCCTGCTCTTTGACATCATTTGACATCATTTGACATCATTCGGCTAGCACGACATCTTGTCGAAAAATGTGTCCTTTTTCTATACCCAATGCTATGGCTTTCTCAGAAAATTCGCGTAGGGTATTGAGAGCTACGCACGGAGGCCAGAGCTGCCAGGTTGGGAAAACCTGGCAGCTCTCTAAAAGAGAATAGGAGTTACGATGAAAGCAAGGCCACAAGTCATGGCAGCCAGACAACAGAGTGCTTCGCCACAGGAGGCGGAGGCATTTGCTGCCGAGTTTGTCCCTTTCGCCCAGAAAATGCAAGAAGCGGGGCAGCCTGCCGCTGCTGTACGCGCTTTTTATTATTACTATCAGCAGCTAGCCCATGGGGCCACCGGACATGTGTCGGGCCAAGAAGCTCACCCGGTGACCTCACTGCCCGTAGCGACGGAATTGGACGATTATGTCCAAGCGGGTGAAGCTGCCCTTGGCCGGGCCGTAGTCATCAAGCTGAATGGTGGCCTGGGCACAACCATGGGCATGCGCGGCCCCAAGTCGCTGGTGCAAGTAAAAGATGGCTTGACCTTTCTAGACATTATTGCGCGCCAGGTGTTGTATACCCGCCAGCACTATGGTGTACGCCTGCCGCTTGTGCTGATGAATAGTTTTAATACGCAGGCTGAATCTCGCGCCGCGCTGCGGGCCTACCCGACCTTGTTAGAACAGGATGTCCCGGTGGACTTTTTGCAACATCAGATTCCCAAAATTTGGAAAGAGGATCGCACGCCTGTCCATTGGCCCGCTGAACCAGCTAAAGAGTGGTGCCCCCCAGGGCATGGGGACATTTATCTAGCGTTGCAGACCAGTGGCATGCTCGCGAAGTTATTGGAACAAGGGTATGAATATGCCTTGATTAGTAATGCCGATAATCTGGGCGCGACGGTGGATGTGGCGATTTTGGGGTATATAGCGCAGAAGGAATTGCCTTTTTTGATGGAGGTTGCCAAACGTCAGCCCGCCGATAGCAAAGGGGGCCACTTGGCTGTACACCCCAAACAAGGCTTGATTTTACGCGAGCTTGCGCAGTGTCCTGTCGAAGAGCTGCATGAATTTCAAGACATTGATCGCTATCAATATTTTAATACCAACAATCTTTGGATTCACCTGCCCACCTTGCAGCGAATGCTGGCGGAACACCAAGGTGTGCTGAAGCTACCGCTGATCCGTAACGAAAAAGCAGTGGACCCCACCCAGCCCGATAGCCCAAAGGTCTATCAACTAGAGACCGCCATGGGCCATGCCATTGGCCTCTTTGCCCAGGCCCAAGCAATGGAGATCCCCCGTAGCCGCTTCTTGCCCGTCAAGAATACCAACGACCTGCTAGCCTTATGGTCGGATGCCTATCTCTTGGCCGATGACTATACCATCCACGTCAATCCCGCTCGCCAAGTGGCTGGGGCGTTGGTGGTCGATCTGGATAAGCACTACTACGGTCTGTTCAACCAGCTGAAAGAGCGTTTCCAATTTGGTGCGCCTTCGCTGGTTAATTGTACCCAACTCCATGTGGAAGGTGATATCTACTTTGCCGCCAATGTTGGCCTTGAGGGCGATATCTGGCTGTACAATCGCAAGCAAGTACCCTTCTACTTGACCAACCAGTGACAGCGCGAGAGTAGGACAGTAAAACAGTTACTGTCCTACTCTCGCGCTGTCCCACGCTCCTACTTACTCTCCTCGATCGCAATGGTCGCTGGCCCATCGTTGAGGCTATGCAGTTCCTTTTGGGGAAGATGGGCAGGCATAGGAATCCCAGCCTTGACATTGGTGCGTACCAGATCGATAGCGTGGGTCTTTTCCCGAATATAATCGCCTCGTTCGGTCAGGGTGCTACGAATTAGCTGCGCGTCCGTCACATAGATCGAGATATCCTGGTCAGCGCTGAGCCCGGCTTCTGTCCGCAATTGGGCCACAGTCTCGATGATCACCTCGGCGCATTCCGCGGTGGAAAGCACCGCTTGGTCATCGTGGGTCACGGTGGTTGTCGGTTGCTTTGGCATCACTGTTCCTCCTGTAAGATTGATAACGTTGCGGTTGGCAGTCTCTCCTGCTCGCCAGCTAGCGCGAAACGACTCCTTGTACTACCAGACGCCCGCAATCTCTTCGAGCGTCTCCAAATCGAGCAGTTTGATCTTGCGATAGCCTAGCACCAGCAAGCGCTCTTGTTTAAAGTTGCGCAGAATACTGCTAACCGTCTCTCGGTAGGTGCCCAGGTGGTCGGCCAGGACTTGATGGCTGACCCCATATAATTCGTGGTTTTGATCCGATAGTTTCAAGAGCAGTTCGGCCAAGCGCGCCGGTAGCTTTTTGTGGGCAACCGCCTCTAGGCGATCTTCCACTTGGGCTAACCGTGCCGCATAGGTCTGTAAAAGACCCCAACTAAGAATCGGGTAGCGGAGAATGACGGCCGTGGCCGCTTCGGTTGGAATGGTCCACAGGGTGACATCATCCATAGCTTCCACAAATTTGAGCGATTTGCCCCCCAGCGCGCTCACGGCGCCCTGCCCAAAAATAGCACCCGGCTCCAGCGTCGTAATCACAATCTGGACGCCGGTCTGTTCATTCCGGCAGACTAAATGCACGCGGCCTTTCATCAATAAATACATTTTTTCGGATAAGTCCTGGGCTGTTGCCACACAGCTTTTGGCCTTGAAATGAGAAACGCGAATGGCCCGCTTAAAGGCTTCGTCTTCTTGGCGTAGGGTCATGAAGAGTGACTTCAGCTCGCGATAGTCTTGCGGAACATTATTCAGCTTGGCCGGCAGCGCCGTCAATGTTTGATCAAAGGTCGACGCGACTTGGGGCATCACAGAAACGGCCATAATCATTTCTCCTTCTCGTCAGCTTATTAATAAGGCCCTATACGCTTGGGATCTATTCGGATAGCCCAGCCGCGTATGCCTAGGGTGAACAGATGATGTGCATTTCACTGGGTAGCGCTGCTACCGATTGCGTTCTTAACCGATTGCGTTCTTAGAAGTTACGCAGCTGGCTGGGTAACTAGAGACTTGATAGGTTTGGTCTAAGTTAGTGCGTAACGCCTAATTCTATAAACGATATGTCCCTAGTTTATAAAGTAAAAGAGTTCAAATGAATCTACCTAGATACAGTAGCAGGATATAGTGTAGGGTTGACGCGTCCAAAGAAGGAGCGTTCAGAGAAGGAGCGTCTAGCACAGGGGAGGACGCAGATTGAACGCAGCACTCATAGAAGCCAGCGCAAGCAATATTTTGTTGGTGACGTAGGGTTGCCCAGCTAGAGAATATCAGTCAAGAGGAGATTGGCGACTGATCAAACGATGGGCGAAGGCAATCGCAGCTGGGTCAGGATAATCATGCAAAATAATGGCATGACATTCATTTCGGTGGGAAGCCACTCACTAACGTTGCTACCTCTGCTCGTGCTTGCTGTATAGCGTCTTCATGCGCTCTGTTGGCATGTCCCTGTAAGGGGGATAGAGGTTCTCTACCCGGTCGGCCAGCATAGAGCCTTCGTTTCTCCGCCGCTGTGGTTGATGGAAGTGGGTATGTTGGGTGCTTTACCACTCCTAACTTACCACTGCCAAATGGCAAAGGCTTTTAACAGAATCGCGGCTACTAGGCCCAGCCGCAAAACAACAGCCACGGTGTAGAGCGATAAACGATTCGCGGGGGCTGCATTCATCCCTTCCAAAGCCTCTTCGCCGTCTAAAGGAAGAGCAATGGCGCGGGCTGTTACTAAGGACTTGGGTGTCATGCGGTTCAACATAGAATTTCCTTCTGCTTTCGTTGATGGATGAGATGAGCAGCAACGGTCTTACGCCCAAAGCTTGATCGGTTATCTCCGAGCTAAAAGCGCTCGCTGCATCGCCAACCGTGTTTTGCTCCACTAGAGTATAGGCAGAAGAGAAGAGAAAAGGAATAGATGAGGATATAGAAGCAAGGTATAGCTGAGGTATATGTTGTCGCGCTGGGGCAATCGGGAAATGGACTTACGGGCGCGGTGTTTTTGTTGCTTCGCTTAGGGAAAGAGTCGGGAGCCCTAGCGGTGTACTGACCGGTGTGGCTGGCGCTGAAATGGTGCCTTCACCTGGATCAGCTGTCGGATTGGTGGTCGGTTGAAGCGTAGGCTGAGCCGTAGACGGTGGCGTTGGGGCCTCATCCTTGTCGTCGTCATCGTCATCATCGTCATCCGGCGTTGGGGTCGGCTTGGGCGTTTTGGTCGCGGTGGGCGGCGTAGGGGGCCTTGGCGTTGCGGTTGCGGCTACCGTTGCCGTGGGTGCCACCCGGGTTGCGGTAGGTGCGCCTGTTTCGGTTGGCAAGACCGGGGCTACCGTCGCTATGGCGATCGTGGCTATGGCTGTCTGGCCTGGGGTGAGGTGCGGAACCTCGGTTGGGATTGCCGTCGCCATACTTGTCGCGGTCACTTCCGCTGTTGGTGTGGCTGTTGCCAACACTTCGGGCTGAGCCACCGTAGGCGTCTCTATGGCTGGGGTTCCGACGACAGGGGCAAGGGGCAGCGGCGTTGAAGCTGTCAGATTGTTCTGCGCTTCGTTTGAATCATCCTGTTCCGAATCATCCTGTTCCGAATCATCCTGCTCCGAATCATCCTGCTCCGAATCATCATCGTCGCGGCTTTCAGCTTGGGTCGCTTCTTGCTGTGGCATCTCGATGGTCATGACCGGCAAAGGGGTAACCGTTGGTGGCACAGTGGGCAGTAAGGTTGGCGTGGCCGTCGGCGGTATGACTACCGGGATCGTCGGTGAAACTTCAATAACGGGTGTTGGTGTTGCCGAAGCAATCAGCACCGGCCCCGACGAGATCACGGTTGGGCTGGCTTGTAGGAGGGGGGTGGTCGTGGCGGTTGGCGGCACCGTTGCGGTTGCGGTCGGGGGTACTGTGCTTGTGTGTGTTAACGTTGGTGCCGTTACGGTTGGGGTAGCTGTCGCTGTGCTCTCGCTTACCATGGTTTCTGCTAGCAGCTGTTCACCCGCGCTGATCATCGGCGCAACGGCGCGCGCGGCGGTCAGGGTGGCCGGTGTCGCGGTCGCGCTCCATTCTGTTTGGTATTGTTGTAGGCGAGCCAGGGCGTTGACTAAGCGAGCCGTGCGTTCCTGGCGTGGCAGGCGTGCCGTTGCCGCCAAAGCCGCCCGCCAATGGTCTGCCGCTGTTTGTGCTAAGGCTTGGCCTGCTGCGCTTTCCGTGGCGGAGAGGCTTGCCAGTTCCTGGAGCTGATGTTCGGCCTGGGCGGTGTGCCAGCTGATCTCTTCCCCAGCCGCGCGCATAAGCACACCGACAAGGCGTTCGCCTGTGGTACGCACGGCATAGAGGCCACTCCCTGGTAGACTCACGGTGATCCCATGTACAAAGCTGATGATCCCGACAAAGGCCAAGAGCATGATGGCGAGCTTCAACCGGCGCGGCCCGCCGAGCCTGCCCCAGGGCCGCTGAGTTGGCAGCGGACGGCGGGTTGGCGTTCGGCCATTTTGGGCCGGTACGGGTGGCTGTTGTCTGCGGTGGGCTGGTGGCCGAACGGGATTTACCGGCGCAAACATGGGTTGGCGATGACGCGGCCCATGGGTTGGCGATGATTGAACTCCTCGTGCGTGGGCCGCCAACTGCGCACGGCCACGAGCAAAAGCCCGTAGCGACAAGCTGACATCCGCCTCCCGCTTGAGGTCCGCAACCAATTGAAGCAATGGCGCTAATGCAGTGGCATGAGCGGGGTGTTGCTCCAAACATTCTTCAATGGTTGCGCCTTGTTCGAGTGCTTCGATGCACTGCGCTAAAATCTCGTCAAACATGGTCGTCAATTACTGCTGGAGAAAACGACGTAAATTCTCTAACGAACGATGTTGCAGTGCTTTGATTGCGCCTTCACTCTTTTGGAGGATTTGCGCGGTCTCGGCAATGCTAAACCCCTCGACAAAACGGAGCAGCAACACTTGGCGCTGCTGTTCATTCAATAGCTTCAGCGTATGTAATAGTTGCTCAAAATCGATCTGATTTTCGATCACCTCTAGTAACGAGTGGGGTTCGGCCAGCTCTTCGGCATACTCAATCCCCACATGCTCCCGGCGCTGAGTTTTGCGCAGGATATCTACCATCTTGTTATGGGCCAGCCGGTAGAGCCAAGCCGGAAAGATGGTGGCGTTATCTTTAGGGGCAATTTGGTAGCGATCGATCTTTTCGATCAAATGCAAGAACACCTGGGAAACAATCTCCTCTGCGACTTCAACTCGTCCTAAGCGCGCCAAAAGGTACCGGAAGATGCGATCGGCAAAGAGCAAATATAAGCCGTCGAATGCATCCGGGTCACCTTTGGATTGAGCACGTTCGATCAACCCAACCAGCGTCGATTCATCTAAGGTGGCATCGCGGTGGATTTCATCCATGCTGACAACCCAGCGTGCTATTGATACGTTTTGCTAGACGGAAAGGATACGCTTTTACTACTCTTCGGCCACTTTCCGCATCTTGATAAAATGTCATCGCCATCAGAAGCTTCACAACTGCCCAGCACCGCTCATCCCAGCGCTGCAGGGCCTTGTTCGAGCCAGTGGATGCCCGAGTGGAGCCTAGCCAGACTGTACGGTCTCACTGTACGGTCTCACTGTACGGTCTCACTGTACGGTCTCACTGGATTGCTAGTATACCATACCTCTGGTCGGCAGTATACCGTCATAGCGGCTTAGCGCCAGCCAACTGATGCTCGCACAGGCCCGCGCGAAACAAACAGCGTGACGGAGGCGCCACGCTGTTGCAAAACTGTTTCGATTGTTTTCCCATGGCAAGCAACCGGCTAGCCTAGCGCCTTCACGGCTTTGGTGATGCTATCGGCTGGGCTCACTTTATATTGGGCATCAACAATTTTGCCCGTTTCGTCAATGACAAAATGGCTGCGGATAATACCCATATACTTCCTACCGTACATCGATTTCTCCCCCCAAACGCCATAGGTGTCAGCGATCTGATGATCGGCGTCCACCAGCAAGGTAAAGGGAAGATTGTATTTGGTCTTAAATTTTTGGTGAGAGGCCGTGCCATCTGGGCTAACGCCAAGCACAACCGCGTTTTTCTCTTCAATTTCAGGATAACGGTCACGGAAGCCACACGCTTGAGTGGTACAGCCCGAAGTGTCGTCTTTCGGGTAGAAATAAAGAACCACCCGTTTGCCGCGCAGGCTTTCCAGTTGGAGGGTTTCGCCCTGATCCGTGACTGCTGTAAAGCTTGGGGCCAGATCGCCCACGGCTAATTTACGCATCTTCTCTTCCTTTGTTTGGCTCGGTTTTGTCGACATGCTAGCCGCTGCGTCGGCTTTTCGCGGTTCGCGGCAGCTTTCAACCCGGCAAAATTGAAATGTCTTCGCTTTTCCTGATTCTAGCAACACCACCAGTGCTGTCTGCAATCGCGCTCCCATTTGGAGCCGATGGGCAAGCCGTGCAAATGTTCGCATTTGCCGTGGTGCATTGCCTGGGATAGGGCCATCTATGATAGAATTTTGTACAAACCCAAGCCCAATCGTACTAGCGCCACGCGGTTTAACGGCTGTGAATGGTCAAGATGGCCTATGGTAGGAGCAATTGCTTTGAACGTTATTGAGCCCAACCCCAACAGCGCAAACGCGCACCAACCGCTACGCCAAGGTCATTGGCTTTTGTGGTTCAGTTGTTATGTTGCCTTGTTGTTGGCCCTAGTACCAGTGCCAGCGGCGGCTGCGCCGTTGGCACGCGTATATGCAGAAGTCGCCCCGGGCTGCTTGAACCTGATTGGCGGGGGTGATTTTGAGCAATTTAACCCCAGTTGGCAGCTACAAGCCAGTACACGCCCGCCCATGTACACCAATGAGCAGACCTTTAACAACAGCTTGCAAGCCATGCGCTTGGGGAACGGCTTTGAACTGCCCAATTTGGCGAGCGTGAGCGAAGTGCGCCACCAACCCATTCTCCTGCCCTATGGCGCGACGCGGATCATTTTGCGCTTCTTGTACTATCCTGTCTTTGACGCCGCCCCTGGTACTGATTTACAGCAAGCCGATTTGTTTGACGCCACGACCGATCAACTCATTGGTACGCTCTTGAATGCGCAAGACGGAACCGGCGGCTGGAAAGCGCGTGACTATGATCTCACTCTCTATGCTGGACGAACGATCAGCCTCCGCTTTCGAGTGCGGAATGATGGGGTGGGGGGCCGCACCTTGATGTATATCGACAATGTCGAATTGGAGTATTGTGCCCAGACGCCGCTGCCAACCTATACGCCGACCCTGTCGCCGACCCCGACTGGCCCTCTTTTGCCGACCAACACGCCAACGCTGATTCCGAGCGCAACACCGATTCCGGTTACGCCCATTGTGCCTACCGCCGTGCCAACCTATATCCCACCCCCGCCGGAGGATCCCAGTTGTCCTAATATTGTGGTGAATGGCACCTTTGAAGGCAATGATGGCTGGCATTTTGGCGAAGATCCGGTGCCTGCGCGCTATGTCAATACCTTTGTCCAAGAGGGGGCGCGCGCGGTCTTGCTTGGCAACCCGCCCGAAAACCCCACCAATGTGACGACTTTTTCTTCGATCCGTCAACTCGTCACCATTCCCTTTACCACCGGGGCCGTGCAATTACGCTGGTGGCGCTTGCTACACAGTGCCCAGACCGGTATCCCCACCGGCACAACCGACCGCCAAGATGTGATTCTCCTCTCGCCCAATTTGCAGCCCATCCAGATCCTCCGCCGCGAATTACGCAACGATGGGGTCTGGCAAGAAGACGCGGTGGATCTCTCGCTCTATCGTGGGCAGACGCTCTACCTCTATTTTAATGCCTTTAATGATACCAACAATGCCCGTACCTGGATGTACCTAGACAATGTGCGGCTGCGCGTCTGTGGTGCGCCCATCGTAGCACCCACCGCAGCCCTACCCCCAGCCACTGCTACGCCGCTCCTCGCGACCGCTGTGGCTATTCCGGTGACACCGAATTTAACCTATACCATCATCCCCACGTTGACCTTGTCACCAGTACAAACAAACGTAGTCTCACCTTTGTTGGCGGCTACCATCACCCCAACCTTGGCCCTCTTGCCCTCGCCCGATATTAGTGCAACGGTTGCGGCGGCGCTGGCGCCAGCGCCGCTACGTGCTGCCGCGGCGCTACCACCAGTGGTGACGCCGACCAATAATGTCTATCCTCTGCCCACCTTGCCAACCCAAACCGTGGTTGAAGAACCCACGACCGCGGTTCCAGACCAAGCGTTGGCCGCACCGACGCCCAGCCTGCCCACACCGACCCCAATAGTCAGCGTATCGCCGGTGTGGGCTGATCGGCTGGGTACCTTTGCGATTCTATTGGGGATTCCGATCGTCATTCTCTTAGTGATTCTGGCCATCCCCCGCCTGCGCCGAAATCAACCCTAACTAGGTTTGCTTGTTCTACTGCGCCGCTTTGCTATGGCGCTCATCAGAAACAGGAATGATTGCTTATGCAACTTGAGTTAACCAATCAGGTCGTCGTGGTCTTAGGCGCGGCCAGTGGGATCGGCCATGCGATTGCCCAAGCGTTTGTGGCCGAAGGCGCACGCGTCGTCGCCTTGGATCGTTCATCCGCCGTCACCACCATTGCCGAAGAGTTGACCACCGCGACCCAAGTAGTAACCCCCGTTGTGGTGGATGTCACCGACTATGCCGCTCTCCAAGGCGCGGCGGCCCAGATCGAGCGCGAAGTTGGCCCAGTGGTTCATGTGGTCTTTGCGGTGGGCATTGGCTCGGGTAAATATGGCTTTCCCTTTTGGAATCTAGCCCCGAGCGATTGGCCCAAGGTGCTCGAGGTCAACATTCTGGGGGCCGTTCACACAGCCCATGCCTTTACACCAGCCATGCGCGCACGCCACAATGGTTCAGTGCTCTACCTCGCCTCGGTGGCGGGCCAAATTGGCTCCCAGACCGACCCGCCCTATAGCGCGTCCAAAGCTGCGCTGATCAACTTTTCGCAGTGCTGTGCCAAAGATCTGGCCCCCTACAACATTCGAGTTAATACGCTGAACCCCGGTATGGTCAATACGCCGCTCAACCAATCCATTTGGCGGGCATCGAACGCCCATCTGCCCGCCGATCAACAGCTCACCTTTGAGCAATGGTCCATGGACAAGATCGGGCGGGTCGTGCCCCTCAAGCGTTGGCAAGAGCCCACGGACTTGGCCGACATGGCCGTCTTCTTGGCTTCGGCCCGCGCCAACAATGTCACCGGCCAGACGATCAACGTCGATGGCGGTTTTGTCATGCATTGGTAAAATTCGTATATCTAGAGAGCGATTCTCCATGCAACCTTATCTCGACCTCCTACGCCATGTGTTGGACCACGGTGTCCGCAAAGAAGATCGTACCGGTGTAGGCACCTTGAGCGTCTTTGGCTATCAAATGCGCTTTGATCTCGCCGCTGATTTCCCCTTGGTCACGACCAAGAAAGTCCATTTGAAATCGGTGATCCATGAACTGCTCTGGTTTCTACGCGGCGACACCAATATCCGCTATCTCCATGAGCATAACGTTTCTATTTGGGATGAATGGGCCGATGCTGCCGGTGAACTCGGCCCGGTCTATGGCTATCAATGGCGTAGCTGGCCGACCGCTACGGGCGAAGCCATTGATCAGATCCAACATGTAATTACCCAGATCAAACGCAACCCCGATTCGCGGCGGCTGATTGTGTCGGCGTGGAATGTGGCCGATATTGAGCAGATGAAGTTACCGCCTTGCCATTGCCTTTTTCAGTTCTATGTTGCCAATGGCCGCCTCTCCTGCCAGCTCTATCAACGGAGCTGTGATCTCTTCCTGGGCGTGCCCTTTAATATCGCCTCCTATGCCTTGCTGACCATGATGGTAGCCCACGTCTGTGATCTCCAGCCAGGTGAATTCATTCATAGCTTGGGGGATACTCACATCTATCTCAATCATGTGGAACAGGTAAAGTTGCAACTGAGTCGTACGCCGTATGCGCTGCCACGCATGGTGCTCAACCCGGCGGTGCGTTCTATCTTTGACTTCACCTATGCCGATTTTACCCTCGAACAGTATCAGAGTCATCCTGCCATTAAAGCCCCGATCGCCGTATAGCGTGGCGCAATCGGGCCGTGGAAAGAGCCTGTTATGGATATGATTGACCGCCTGCTGGGCCATGATGTCTGGACCACGCAGCAACTCTTACAACAATGCCAGACGCTGACGCCTGAACAGTGGGATCAGCCTTTTGCCATTGACCATGTTTCTCTACGCCAGACCTTTGTCCACATGATCGAAGCGATGGAACTGTGGACTGATCTGCTCTACGAACGACCAGTGGCCGCGTCGCCCGCGCAGGCTGAGTCGCCAGCCCACTTGCAGCAGCGCCTGGCTCAGGTGGCGCGCGAATTTGCCGCCTTGGCCCGTACCATTGTCCGCGAGCAACGTGAGGACGATACCTTTATCGATACGCTCGACAACCCGCCCGTTGCCAAAACCTTTGGCGGTGCGATTGCTCATGTGATCACCCATAA
This sequence comes from Caldilineaceae bacterium, assembly GCA_019637645.1. Next base: position 81,555 of record JAHBVH010000016.1, on the reverse strand, counting down.
TATGCACCACCGCGCCCACGTGATGTACATCATGGAGCAGTTGGGCCGGCGCGACCATCTCGAGGGCGATCTCCTCAGTTGGGAGTCCAGCGCCTTTGGCTGGCAGGCCCCGCCGCCTGTGGAACAGCCGTAGGCGGGTGCGCGCTGTTCACGCTTGCTAGCCCCTTGCCCAGAGAAAGGTTTGCTCATGACGCGTCCTAACATTTTGTTGATCACCTCGGATCAGCAGCATTATAATGCCCTTGGCTGCACCAATCCCGAGTTGCAGACGCCCGCGCTGGATCGCCTGGCGCGCGAAGGCACTCGCTATACCCGGGCCTATTGTCCCAATCCCACCTGCTCGCCCACCCGTGCATCGCTCATCACCGGGCTCTACCCTTCTAGCCACGGCTGTTGGGCGATTGGCGTTGCCCTGCCCGAAGATGTGCCGACGGTGGGTGAACTCTTTCAGGCCCATGGTTATACGTCAATTCTCATTGGCAAGGCTCATTTTCAACCCTTAGCGACGCAGCCGGGCATGCCGTCCTTGGAAAGCCAACCCCATCTGCGCGATCTGGCTTTCTGGCGCGACTTTCACGGCCCCTGGTATGGTTTTGACCATGTAGAGACAGCACGTATGCACGCCAACGAATCCCATGCCGGTCAGCACTATGCGCTTTGGCTGGAGGAGAAAGGGCTCACCAACTGGCGCGACTACTTTGTCGATTGGCCCCATCGCGCCGATGATAAATATGCCGGTCCCTATTACATGCGCGATGCGCTAACGTGGGACTTGCCCGAGGAATATCACCATACCCATTGGATCGGCGAACGGACCATTGCCAATATCGAGCGTTCGGTCGCCGCGGAAAAGCCCTTCTTTCTCTGGGCCAGCTTCTTTGATCCCCACCCGCCCTATGTCGTGCCAGAGCCATGGGCCAGCCTGTACGACCCGGCCCATGTAACGCCAGGGCACTACACCGAAGGCGAGTTTGCGACCATGCCGCCCCACTTTGCCCGCACCCGTGAAGCCAACCCTGATTGGTCGGACTACCAAGAGCCAGGTGGCCGCGGTCTCCATGGGTTCCATTCCCATCTACACAGTGATGAAGAGATCCGGCGCAGTCTCGCGTCCTATTACGGCATGACAAGCCTGATCGACCAAGAAGTGGGGCGGATTCTTGACTACTTGGATGCCACGGGCTTATCGGAAAATACCCTGGTCGTCTATACCACCGATCATGGTCACTTTATCGGCCAACATGGGCTGATCGCCAAGGGTGCATTTCATTATGAAGATCTGTTGCGCGTGCCTATGCTCGTGCGCCAACCGGGGACAGTGCCCGCGGGGCAGGTTTCCGCGGCTCTGCAAAGTCTGGTAGACTATCCGCAGACTTTGCTCGCGGCGGCTGGCATTCTCGCACCAGGCCGGATGCAAGGGGTGAATCAATGGGCAGTTTGGCAGGGCGAACAAGCCACTGCACGGGATTGGGCGTTGGTCGAAAACCGCCACAACCCCACAACGGTCCATCTGCGCACGCTGATCACCGCGCGCTATAAGCTTACCGTCTATCGCGACGCCGACTATGGTGAGCTTTTTGATCTAGAAACTGATCCGGGCGAATTGCAGAACCGGTGGGACGATCCGGCCTATCAAGCCATCAAGACGCAACTGCTGCTCGACTTTGTCCAGGCCGAGATTCAGCGGGAGTCTACCCGCATGCCACGGATTACCCATGCCTAAGGAACCACATGGTGTGCCGGGGACGGGCCAGCCATTGTTGCAAGGGCGGAGTCGCATGTGCCTCAGCCGTGCCGGGGACGGGCCAGCCATTGTTGCAAGGGGAGAATACATGTGGCCCGTCCCCGGCACGGCTACTCGAAAGAGCAAGTTTTAGGCTTCTACAACCTTGTTACTATCATTGATAAAGGAGAAAGCTATGAGTATAAAACGTGCGCGCGTGGGCTTGGCCCGGGAAGGGAACCGCCGCAAGAATGTCTATCGCGCGCTGGACTTGGTGCGCGCGGATGTCATCCCCCGTATCCGCGAACAGGTGATGCTCAAGCCAAATTTTCTGTCGGGCAAAAATCAACTGGCCTCTAGCCATGTGGACGCCATGCGCGGGGCCATCGACTTCTTGCTAAGCATCCCCAAACCACCCGACGAAATCTTGATCGCCGAGGGGGGCAACGAAACCTATGCAGGTGAGGCGTGGGATACCTTTGGCTATCATGCCCTGACGGCAGAATATCCCGTTCCCATTCGTCTGATCGACCTCAACCAAGAGACCAACTGGGTCGAGACGCCTATTATCTTAGCCGATCATAGCGAGACTGTGGTCCGCATGCCCAAGAGTGTGCTTGACTGTCCTTGTACCATGTCGGTGGCCATTGCCAAGACCCACGATGTTTGTGTGGTGACCTTGGCACTCAAAAATATGATTATGGGAACGCTCTACAAGCCGGATCGGGTCAAGATGCATGGCTTCAACAGCCACGCCGAGCGCACCTTGCCTGAAGAGGCGCAGATCCTCAATATCAACCTTATCCGGCTGGCGCGCTTTCTCACGCCCGCGATTGCTGTCGTCGATGGGACGCGTGGCCTGCAGGGCGATGGCCCTGGCGGGGATGATGGGGTGGATTTTGGCGTGGCCGCGGCGAGTGTGGATGTCTTCGCAGCCGATGCTGTGGTCGCCAAAGCGATGGGCTTTGAACCGCTGGAACTGGGCTTGTTAAACTACGGCCATCAATTAGGGATGGGCGTGGCCGACCTGGCAGAAATCGACGTGCTAGAAACGGCGATTGACGCAGTGCGTGTTGCCTTCAAACCCCATGCCAAAACCGACCTACAACTGCAATGGCATGAGCCGCGCGCCCATGCCTTGATGGCTGTCTAGACATTGGTCGAAACACGGCTGCTTCCCACCTGTCAGGTTTGCCAAACCTGACAGGTCGCTGGGCAATTCTGGTCCAGTTGGCAGAATAAGGAAGTCATGAATGGCAGATGTGCCGTTGCTCACCCAGGCGAGTGTTGCCCTGGCCCAAGCCAAACGGATTGTTTGTTTAACGGGCGCAGGGATCAGCGCCGAATCGGGCGTAGCCACCTTTCGCGCGGCGCAGAGTGGCCTTTGGGCGCGCTTTGATCCACAACGGCTGGCTTCGCAGGCGGGCTTTGCCGCCGATCCAGGGCTGGTGTGGCGTTGGTACATGGCGCGGCTAGCCAGTGTGGAAGCCGCCGTGCCCAATCCCGGCCACTTGGCGCTGGTCGCGTTGGAGCGTGTCGCCCCTGCTTTTACGCTGGTCACCCAAAATGTGGACGATTTACATGAGCGCGCGGGTAGTCGCCAGCTTTGGCATGTTCATGGGCAGATCAGCCAGTTCCATTGTAATCGCTGCCACGCACCCCACGCGCTGCAACCTGACGAGCGTACGCATGCCGAGCCGCCCATCTGCCGCTCTTGTGGAGGACATATTCGCCCGGGGGTGGTTTGGTTTGGTGAAGGGTTGCCGTCCGTTGCGCTTGACGCCGCTTGGCGGGCCGCGGAAGCGTGTGAGGTGATGTTGGTGGTGGGTACCAGTGGGGTTGTCTATCCGGTGGCCGAACTGCCCCAGGTTGCCCAAGCTGCCGGTGCTGTAGTAATCGATGTCAACCCCCAGCACAACCCGATTGCGGCGCGGGCCGACTTCTTTCTCCAAGGTGCGGCGGAGGTGGTCTTGCCCCAGGTGATCGAACAGATGCGCGCCCAGGGCCAGTAGAAACGCGTGTGGCTTACTCTGCAGGCCTTGGTTGATAGCGCCAGATCGGCCCTGCTGGTTGCAGCTCATCGGTAGACCAGAAGGAAAATTTCTCGCTAAAAAAGATAGTACGCTTATCCACATTGCGCGCCAGGATCTCTTCTATCGACTGGCTATCGCCTACCACCTCGGGATAGAGCTTTGCCACCAAGCGTTGGTACCAAGGGAATTGGTAGAGCGCATAGTTCAATAAGACGACCTGTGGCGCACGTTGGCGCAAAACTCCACTGCCCCATGCTGCATACCATAGACTAAACGTTTCGTTGTCGGCGCTGCTGATAATGATACTATCCGCTTCAATCACCGCCATCACGCCAGCAATAAACTGATCGGCTTGCTGATCCTGGCGGAGCGACTGGCTCGACCAGCGCCAAGTGGTCATTTCGAGCAAGCCAAGAGAGAGCAAGGCCGCCAAAATTGGTGCCACCCAGGTCGGGGCGCGCGTCACGGTTTGTCCGGTTGCGGGTGGGCGTACTCGCTGCCACCAGCCTAGCCCGTCGGTTTGTGCCCAAGTCGAGAGATTGGTGAGACCGACGCCGAGCCATAGCGCCGCTAACCATACCACGGGCAGGAGGTAGATTTCGCTGTCACGCGTATAGTAGTTGATCGAATAGATGCTGACCGGAACCACCCAGAGCAGGCTAAAGTTGCGTAGATCACTTTGGTGGCGATCCCACTGCGAGAGGCCCAGCAAGGCAATGGCCAGGCCAACCGGCGTATATTGGGTGGTCAAGGTGTTGGCCCAAGCGGCAATACGACTGAGAATAGTCGATGAAGGAGCACTAAAGAGATAGCTTCGATAGGCGGCACCACTGACCAACCACCAAAAACCTTCCCAATCTGTCGGGTAGCCCCAATTGACCGGTGACGGCGGCACACTCGCCGCCGCCAGCGGAATCCGTAGATAGAAAAGTATCCCCACTAGGACTCCCACCCCCATCACAAAGCCGCTCCGCCAGAGCGCCGACCAATCGCCACCGGCTGTCCGCCAACGATAGTAGAGCACCGCGGGCAGGAAGAGGAGAAAGGTGAGATGGTGGGCGGTGCCCAGGGCAATGACAACGGCCAACCACCAGGGGCGCTCGGGCTTTACGAATAAACACCAGCCGAGCAGGGCAATCAACAGCATGTGCAGGGCATAGACTTCGGTGATCACCGCCTGACCCCACGGCAGAGGGGCCACCGCCCAAGCGAGGCCGGCGAACGTTGCCCAAAGCCACGCCTGGGCACTCTCGGCCAGCAGCGTGCGTACCACTTGGACAGTAACACCCACGCTTGCCGCGGCAAAGAGACCGCTCAGGAGATTCCCGTACCAGGCAAAGTGATCCGCTTGTGTGAGCCAACTGGCAAAGCGCAACCAAGCTTGTAAGAGCAGGATATAGAGTGGGTAGCCCGGCGGATGGGGGACGCCATTGGTCAAAGCCGCGGTCAACAATTCGGCCCCGTCTGCCCCAAAATGGGCCCAGGTGATGCTAGGCGGCGCACTGGCCCAATAGAAGAAAAAAGCCCCCACTGCCACAAGCAGGGGGAGCCATGCTGTCCAACGACGTTCTACAGAAAAGTCTTGCATTCGGTAGATACAGATCCTTTTTCACCGCGATGGCGAGGATTACGAGAAGGCGGATAAGCCTGACAGCTCTACAAGAGCTGTCAGGCTGAGTGGCTTGCGTACCAACGTTAGCGGAAATCCGGTAGGTTAACTGGCGGCATGCCAATGCTAATGCCCGTAGTGATTGCCTCGGCGTTCTCTGCACTGGTAACGGTTAGGTTATCTAACACCATGCCGTTGCCTAGCTGTTCGGCCACTTGCACTTGTAGATTGACCGTTAGATCAGCCCCAACTGCTAGCTCCGGCCAGCGCACCGCAACAACAGTGCGCCCGGCAGTCGTCGTCTCGGTCATAAACTCGCCAGCGGCCAAGCCCGCGATATTGACAAAGCTTAATTCAGCTGGCAGTTCATTGCGCAATTCAAGGTTAGTAGCGGCAACATCACCGCGATTTTCAATCTGATAGGCGAGGGTCAGCGTTGCCCCCGGCCAAGCATAGAGCGGAACTTGCTGCACCTGTACAGCCAAGTCTGCACTGACGGTCGTCGTTGGGACGAGGCTCGGTTCTACGGTCGGGGTGACGGTTGGGATGGCAGCCGCGGCCAGCGTACTATCCACGGGAATCAGGGTGCTTGCCTGGCCCAAGTCGAAATTAGCCTGGACATATTGGGCAGCGACCCAACCCGCTTGGGTAGTATTGCCGATACAACAGACATGCCACCAATCGCCGACTTCATTGCGACTGAGAATGGTCGCGATCGTGCCATTCGTTAGCGTCCCAATGACGGCATAGTTGGTGCCCGGCCCCTGGCGCACATTCAAGCGATCAACAATGATGGTGCCAGTTGGCCCTTCGACGGCTGGGGCCAGTGGCACAGCGGTGGGCTGTGCCATCTGTGGCACAGCCGTTGGTTGCTCCGGCTGAGGCACAGCGGTTGGCTGCTCGGCTTGAGGAACAGGTGTATTGGTGGGGGCTGGTGAATTGTTGTCGTCATCGTCGTCGTCATTGTCGTCATCGTCATCGTCGTCGTCATTGTCGTCGTTGGGGATGGCTGTTGCCGTCGGTACTGGTTCGGTGATGGACGTTGGGGTTGGCGGTGGCACCGTTTGGTGTAACGGGGCGGCCAAGAGCATGCTGCCGCGGTTGATGAGCAGCAGCGCAAAGACAAGACCAACAATGCCGATCCAGGCGCGGCGCAAGAGTTGGCGTAAGTGTACATAAGGATCAGGTAAATGATTCATTCATCAATCTCCACTTCATAGCTAGCCTGAAACTCTCGATGACAAACCGGTGGGTAGCCGAGACCCATAGAGCCACAACGGATTTTCAAGCTAGGCTCTTAATAAGCGCCATCACCCCGGAAGATCGTGGGCAATGTACGCAACAGAATGCTAAAGTCACGCCGGAGGCTGTAATTGTCAATATAATCTAATTCCAGGCGGAGGCGTTCGCTAAAAGACAGATTGCCACGCCCGCTCACTTGCATCGGGCCGGTCAGCCCCGGCTTCACCGCAAGGCGACGACGTTGGTAATCTTGATAGAACTCAACTAGTTTGGCATCTTCTGGCCGGGGGCCAACCAAACTCATCTCACCAATCAATATATTAAAAAACTGGGGCGTTTCATCAATGCTAGAACGGCGCAAGACCCGCCCCACCCGCGTGACACGGGGATCGTTCGTTAGCTTATAAGCTGGTTCTGCTAGCTGGGCAAAATCGACCAACTGGGCCAACTGTTGGTCGGCGTCCTGTACCATGCTGCGCAATTTGGCAATACGGAAGGGGCGACCATATTCGCCGATGCGAACTTGCCAGTAGAAGACCGAGCCAGGCGAATCGAGCTTGATCGCGATGGCGGCCACGGCGATGATCGGCGCACAGATCGCTAGCCCGACCAACGCCCCAACAATGTCAACACCCCGCTTGATCACCCGCTTCCAGCCTGGAATGACGGGTTGGTGTACTTCCGTCGGTGTACCCGAGAAGTGAATCGCACCCACCAAGAAGCCACTGCCCAAGGCTACCGCGCGTACCGCCAACATACCAACACTCATTACAGCCATCCCCAGCGATTGGCGGGCAATTTTGCGGAGAAAGGGGAGGGCTGATCCAATAAAGACCAGGAACAGGCTGGCAATCAGCAGCCAAATCCAGTTGAGGATGGGCCAGATCACGCCGCCGATTGCCAACGGTAAGAGCCCAATCATACCCGCAATGAGCATGATTTGAATTTTGAGTACGGGGGGTGTGTGGCTATCGTGCACCATGCGTTCAGGGTGCCAGCGCGTTAGGAGCGCTTTCCAATAGCCAATCAAGTATTTACGCCGCGCATAGTCCCAAACATCGCGGTCATGGGCATGATAGACTTGGGCTTCGGGCACAAAACGCAGATCGTAGCCTTTCTGGGCCAAGCGAAAGCTAAATTCCTGATCCTCCACCGACGCGGTGGTGAAGATGGTGTCAAAGCCCCCATTGGCTAAAAAGACATCACGCCGGTAGCCAGCCGAATAGGTGTCGATAAAATCGATCTTGGTCTGCTGGCGCATTCGATCATAGCGATCAGCGTACTCGGCCTGCACGAAACGCGGGACAAATTCAGGTCGATCCGTGAGATAGGCCCCTTTGACACCGATGACCTCCGCGTCCACAAACTTAGCTAGCATGGCATGAATCCATGTTGGGGTTGGCGCGCAATCGGCATCGGTAAAGAAAAGCAGAGCGGCTTGCGCCACCTGCGCCCCATGATTTCGCGCGGCCGAAGGCCCCGCATTGGCTTGGTGCACCACCCTCGCTTGCCATTGCGGGTGGGCCGCGATCCACTGTTGGACTACCTGATGGGTTGTATCTTTTGAACCATCATCGACAATGATGATTTCATAGTGTTCGGGGAGCGCTGTCTGGGCCGCAAGGGCGTTTAGACAGCGTTCAATGGTTGCGGCCCCATTATAGACGGGTACGATCACGGAACAGAGCAAGCCGCAATTGTCACTCTGATGCGTCATAGGCTTATTCTCCCGCTCCCAGTAATTCGGCAACGGCAAAAATACGATGGGTGGTGGTAAAATCTGGCCAGCCGGTGATGAGGGTCAACTGCCCGGTGGTGGTGGGCGCAATATAGGTCTGGGCCAGCGCATTATCTTCTTCGGTCGCGCCGACAAGCGGGATCGGCTCGCTGACTTCGGTTACGCGATAGCGGAAGGGCGTGCCTGCTTCATCAACTAGTTCGAGCACCTGATCAACGGTGATATCGCCCAAGGCTAAGGGCGCAAAGAGGGCCGCGCCGGTGTTTTGATGGCCGGATAGGATGGTATTGCCTGTGCCCCCAGCCCCGGCGCTATTCGCATGCCAGCCGACGCTATCCAGCGGGACAATCCATTGGGTTGTGCGTTGCCCATTGACTTCGGTTACGACCCAACCCATTGTGGTTACGGGCAGTTCTAGCGACAGATCAGGAATACGCAGGAGCACTGGCGGCAGCCCTTCCATAACAACTGGTGTTGGCTCGACGGTTGGCGTGGCATTGGGATCAGTTGGCGTTGGCGTCGGGACCTGAATCGGTTGACAGCCCAACAAAAGGAATACACTTACCAAACAGAGGGCAAAGAGTTGGACTGGTTGACGCGTGAGCGTGATGCCACTACGGTGGGAAGAAACACTGAACGGAGCAGCGGAAAGCGTCTTGTTAGGCACTGCTGACGCAACCGCGTGTAATCGAAAGATGTTGGATAAATTCATGCAAAAATCCTTTATTCCTAATAGGCGTTACGCAACTGGTCAGTATAACCAGGGAGCTGACAGCTTTGGAAAACTTGTCAGCTCTTTGGCTCTGTGCGTAACACCTAACTTGCGAAAAGTTTAACAGGCCGCCATTGTATGCGATCTGGCATAATCATGCAAACAAAATCGTCAACCTATTGCGCAGTTACACTTGAAAAGCTACGCACACTGGGATTACGCACACTGGGATTACGCACACTGGGATTACGCACACTGGGCACAGACATGGGCATGGCGTCGCACCTGTCCTAGCGTATCGAGTTCCGTTTCAAAATCACGGCGAACGGGCACATTGTCCGCCCCACAGAAGTCACAGCGTCCGCGGTGCGGAAAAGCTGGAGCGGCGGCACGGGCCAAGGCAACTTGTTCTTGTCCGGCTCTTGCGCGGGCAAAAAGTTCGGCAAAACGGCGTACTTGTGGATCTGTCTCTTGGCGTAAGGCGCGGGATAGGATTGGCTCAAAGGCGGGATCGTTAGGTCGCCCACCATCTTCCAGGGTGTGCCAAGCAGCGCGGCGGACACGGACATCGGGGTCTTCCATCATCCGATAGAGCGCTTCCCAAACCGGCTCGACTCGCCGCCGAACGTGGCAAGGACAAAGATTCTGGGCGGCCACTTCGCGGTCGGCGGGGTCGGCGCTGCAGGAAAGTTCTAGCAGGGTCTCGATCTGGTCACGGCGGGTCCGCTTTTCGCCAGGCCGAAAGGCTGCCTTTTGATGTTTATTCATTCCTTTCTGTTTGCCCATGTGGTTCTCCTTATTCCGTTATAGTAGTAAGCGTTATGGACTTGGCCCAGACCAAACAGGTTTGGAAAACCTGTCTGGTCTCTAGTTATCCAGCCAACTGCGTAACTTCTAAAAGTGATACAAATGGCACGCAAAGGTCGGCCTGTCAACTCTTGGTGACAGCGCTTGCTTTGCGGCTAGGCCAACCGATAGATCAACTCGGGTTGGGCTACTTGCATGGCAAAGGGTGGCAAACCGCGCAGCATAGCCTCGAGGTCGTTGACCACCATACGACCAATGGCACGTAAATCTTGGGGAACGCTACCGGCTAAGTGAGCCGACAAAATCACATTCGGTGCTTGGCGAATGGGATGATCAAGGGGCAATGGCTCTTGTGGAAAGACATCAATGGCGGCGCGCAAGCGGCCTGCCATTGCCAACGCTGTTAGTGCATCAAAATCAACCAAATGTGCTCTACTAATAAGTACGAGAATCGCGTCGGATTGGATACGCTCAAGTTGCGCGCGCGTCAGGAGGGCTTGGTTTTCGAGCGAGGGAATCGCCAAAACAAAGATGACTTTGGCTGTGCTTAGTAAGGTCTCCAAGTCCGTGGGGGTGACGCCTTGGCTGCTCAGGTAGGTGGGTGGCAGCCAAGGATCATAGGCCAAGATGGGACAATTGAAGGGGGCCAACAGGGGCTTTAGCGCGCGGGCCAAGCTCCCAAAGCCAATCATCCCCACGGTTTGCCCATAGAGGGTAAAGGCGTGGGTGTTACCGGCATGGAGCCATTGTTCGGTGCCTTGGGTAAAGCGCACATGGGTTGTGACGATCTGCCGTGCCGCGGCCAACGCCATCCCCAGCGCCATCTCGGCGACCATGGGCCCAAACGCGGGCGCACAGCTAAGCACCCGAATGCCGCGGGCAAAACAAGTGGCGTAATCGAGTACCTCTGGGCTAGGATGACGACCACCTACCTCCAAAATCGCGCGGAGGCTAGGCAATTCGGCCACCTTGCCATAGCGCCACCGGCCGGTGACAATGGCAAAGAGCTTGTGTTTGATCGACTCAAATTCCGCGGCTGGCATCGCCTCATCGCGTGCCCAGATCACATCGGCTAGCTCATGCAGCCGCTGGAGATCCGCTGGTTCAAAGATTTCGTTGCGGGTGCGGCCAGCCGGGTCGAGCAGAATGGTTGGTCTCATTGGTCGAGTTCTTTGCGGATGCGCTCGGCTACGCCACCAGCATCCAGCCCATAGTGTTGATAGAGTGGATAGGGCGCGGCAATGGCTGAATATTCGTCGGCGGGAAAGCCGATGCGGACCAACTTGACGCCGCTCACCCGATTATCGACGATTGCATCGGCAATGGCGGTGGCGACACCAGTGCGGGTGTTATGTTCTTCGGCCACAAAGACCGTTTTCGACTCTTCGATCAGCGAGAGCACCCCTTCCACATCAAAGGGCTGGATGGTGTGGAGATCGGCCACGGTGAGGTCGATGCCTTCGCCTGCCAGCTTGTCGGCGGCCTGCCGTGCCGACGAAACCAGGATGCCATTGGCAAAGACCACGGCATCGCTGCCTTTGCGCAATACATTCACCTTGCCATATTCCCACGGCTCGCCAGCTTGGTAGACATCGGACTCGCGCCCACGGCCCAAGCGGAAATAGATCGGTCCTTCAATGTCTACCGTTTGGCGCAGGGCTTGTTCGAGGCTGTAGGCGTCGGCTGGGCAGACGATTTTGAGGTTGGCAATCGAGCGCATAATGCCAATGTCTTCGGTGGCGTGGTGCGACGTGCCATAGTAGCCGAGCGAGATCCCGGCATGGTGGCCCAGCAGGCGCACCGGCAGGTTGGGGTAGGCGCAGTCGGTGCGAATATGTTCGCAGCAGAGCAGCCCCAAAAACGAAGCAAAGGTGGCGACATAGGGGATCATGCCGGTGGTGGCTAGGCCCGCCGCCACGCTCACCATATTCTGCTCGGCAATCCCCACATTAAAGAAACGGTCGGGGTGGCGCTGGGAAAATTCGACGGTGCGGTTGCTAAAGCCCAGATCGGCGGTGAGGACACAGATGCGAGGGTCGCTATCGGCTAATTCGGTCAGCACGCGGGCGGCAATGGCCGAATGAGCTTGGGTGCGCAACATGCCCAGATGCCAGGAGTCTTTGTCCTGCATCTCGATACCGGCGGAATGGATGTCAATCGTGGTCATCTTCTGCTCCTTCTAGCCCTACCATGGATAAGCGTGAATATCTTGAATGGCCCGTTGCGCATCGGCTCCTGCTAGGTAGCCCAAATGCCACACCCGCGAATTTTCCATCCACGAGATGCCTTTCCCCTTGATCGTATCGGCGATGATCATATGGGGCTTGGTGCCAGCCGCGGGGAGGCTGTCAAAGAGCGTCACCAGCGCGCTCAGGTCATGACCATCGACTTCGTGCACCTCCCAGTTGAAGGCGCGCCACTTGTCGGCCAGGGGCTCAATTTGCATGGTCTCCTCGGTCATCCCATCGAGCCCCATGTGGTTGCGGTCGATAATGCCAATAAGGTTGCCCAGGCGAAAGTGGGGCGCGGCTTGGGCTGCTTCCCAGATCTGGCCTTCGTTGAGTTCGCCATCGCCCAGCAAGACAAAGACGCGCCCCGGTGACTTACGCGTCTTGAGCCCCAAGGCCATGCCCATGCCAATGGACAAGCCATGCCCCAACGAGCCAGAGCTAAAATCGATGCCTGGCACCTTTTTCATGTCCGGGTGATCGCCCAGCGCCGAGCCGATCCGTGCATAGTTGTCGAGCCAAGCTGTTGGGAAATAGCCCTTTTCGGCTAGGACCGGGTAGATGCCCACGGCACAGTGCCCTTTGGACATGATAAAGCGATCGCGGTCGATCCACTTGGGATCAGCGGTAAGCTGCATGGTGTGATAGTAGAGCACGGCCATGATCTCGGCGGCGGAAAAGACCGAGGTGTAGTGCCCACTCTTGGCAATTTCGATCAACCGCACGGTTTCGGTGCGAATAAAGCGCGCCCGGTCGCGCAAATACTCCAGGTCTGCTGCCATTGGTTCCTCCATAGAAACAAGGGTGGTCGAAAATAAGGATCGAGAGAATACGAATCGTCAATGGTAAATCGTCAATGGTAAATCGTCAATGGTAAATCGTGAATGGTAAATCGTGAATGCGCAAGGATCCTGCACCTGTTGCATCCACGCCATTCATTGGGAGCTTAGTTCTTGAATACGCGTTTGTTGGCTTGGCTCGGCCGCGCGATTGTGCTGTTCCCACGGATCATCGGCCAGATTGAAGAGCTGGATCTGATCAACCCCGGCTTGATTCTGGCGCGAATGATAGTATCGGATCAGTTTCCAATTACCTTGGCGCAGGGAACGCATGAGATCTTTGTAGACGGTACAGACTTGGGCGCGGCCTGGCGCGCCGTCGATCAATGGTAATAACGATTGGCCTTCGACATGGGCTGGGATTGGCATGCCAGCCAGAGCGCACAGGGTTGGATAGAGATCATAGCTGTGGGTCAAGGCATCGACCCGATTGCCGGCCGCGATCCCCGGTCCTTGGAGCAGGAGGGGAACACGAATGCTATGGTCATAGAGATTTTGTTTTCCCAACAGGCCATGCTGGCCGAGCGCTAGCCCATGGTCAGCCATATAGACAATGATGGTGTTTTCCCATTGACCAGTGGCTTGGAGCGTTGCCAACACCCGGCCAATCTGTTCATCCATGTGGCTAATCATACCATAATAGTCGGCTAAATGGCGACGTACTAACGCAGGAGTGCGGGGCCAGGGGGCCAGCTTTTCGTCGCGTATCTGTAACTCGCCATTATCAAACGGGTGCTCAGGCAAGAAATTGGCTGGCAGCGGAATGGCCGCCGGATCATAGCGCGTGGCATACGCCCCCGGTGGGGTCCGGGGATCATGGGGCGCGGTGAAGGCAAGATAGAGGAAAAAGAGGCGCGTCCCTGACTGTTGTTGAAGGAAATGAATGGCCGCGTCGGCAAAAAGTTCACTGGAAAAGCCGCGGCCAATGTACCGCTGTTCATCCGCATAATGGCCTGTGGGGTCATAGTCATGGAGCGGCACGGCGTCATGGTCGCTCATGCCGCCAAAGAAGATGCGCGCTCCGTCGGCAAAGGAGCGCTGAAAGCTGGCCTTGTCGTTGTGCCATTTGCCCGTGGCAAAGGTGGTATACCCCTGTTGGCGGAAGGTCTCGCCCAAGGTTGGCAAGTTTGGGCGCAGTGTCATAAGGTTGCGTGAGTCGTCCACCGTTTGGCTCATGACCGCGCCAAAGGTGTTGACACCGGTGTGCAGACAAGCGCGCGTCGGAATACAGACCGCGCCGCTCAGCCCGCCCATGATGTAGTTGCACCGGAAGGCTGTTCCGTTGTTCGCCAGCGCATCCAAATGGGGCGTCTGCACGGTCACATCGCCCAAGGTGTGGATGGCATCGTGGCGATGATCGTCGGCAATCATGAATAGAATATTGGGTGGTTGAGGCATGCGTGGTAGCTCCTGCGGGATGATAAGTAAGTTGGCTTGCGTACGGTTTGATAGAGAAGGGTGAGTACGCGATCAGAATAAGCGTGTTAGTTTAAATAATAGGTAGACGTTGGTCGGCGTTCGCAACAGTTGGGATAGCTACCTTCTGTTTTACCTACTTTTGGCTGAAACGACAAGTCTCTGATCGAGATAGATGCGCAAAGACAGACGTGGCAACTAGAGGGATCGTTCATGGCGTGGAACCAAAATCTAACCAATCTTCGGGATTGGTTTGCTGATCGTTATTTTACGCTTGAGCAGGCCATTCGTGTTGTCAGCGAAGCTGGCCTCAAACCGCGTTTTATTGCGTTTAGTACACAGCCCGCCACCAATTGGTTTAACATTCTGACCTATGCCAACCACCAACATAGGGTCACCGCCTTAATTGATGTGGTAAAAACGGAGTATTCCGCCGAGAAAGTTTGGTTAGAGGCGGCCCAAGTTGGCTTGTTGACTGGGGTGTCGGGGGTCGATATTACCAGGGCTGTCACATGGCGCGGTCCTGCTGATGCGGAACGCTTAGAGAAGATCATCGGGAAGCGGAGCACGCTGCTGCCGATTCACTTTTTGGAGGTTGGCGTGCAAAAAGCCAAAGCGGTTGTGCGCATTGTGTTGCCCAACGGCGAAAGCGGGTCGGGCTTTCTGACGACGAACAACTTGCTGATCACCAACCATCATGTGATTCCTAACCCGGAAGCTGCCAAGCAGGTCAAAGTGCAGTGCAATTTTCAGCGTACCATGACTTTGCTGGATGCTGCCGTAACCGAGTATCGCTGCGCCCCTGGGGAAGGCTTTGCCACCTCTCCTATGACTGCACACGATTGGACGGCGGTGCGGCTCCAGGGCAATCCGAACGCAACCTGGGGTGCCCTCCCCCTCGGCAAAGCGACCTTACAGAAAGGTGATTGGATTAATATTATTCAGCATCCTGCTGGTGGGCCTAAACAGATTGCGCTTTATGATAATCTGATCGTCTATGCCGATGAGAATCGAGTGCAATATTTAACCGATACCCTGCCCGGTTCGTCGGGCTCGCCCTGTTTTGACAGCGATTGGAATGTCGTCGCCCTCCACCACAGCGGTGGCTGGCTCAAAGAGCCCGGCACCAAAGAGCGCTACTACCGCAACGAAGGGATCCTCATCAACCGCGTGATCGAGGGGTTAGTGGCCGCCGGGTTAATGGCCGCAGATAAATCCGGCAGCTAGCCGCGCGTTTCGTGGTTTGTCAAGGGTTTTCGCGCTGCCTGCTTAACGTCCGTGCGGGCCCTGACCTATACACATTGGTCTTTTCACCCAAGCTACCCACCCATCGTGAGGGCAATCCCTTGCGCTCTCACGATGCTTCCCCCTCTTATAGAACCTTCTGCGCAATGAGAGTGAGGAATCGATATGACAACCATTTCACCGCTTTGGCAGGCGCGCTGGAACGCCGTTAATAATGCCATTGAGATCTTGCTAGATCGCCAACGCCAAGACGAAATGGGCTCGTTGCGCAAGCAACTCATTGCTGATTTATTGGGCAGTCTCCAGCATTTTGGCCGCCATCAATTCTACTTCTTCTATGACGGCTTCGGCGCGCGGCAGGCGATCAATCTCACGGCGCTCGATGAGTGCGATCCGCACTTCTCTTTCCGCGACTTTCCTTTCCCTCACTTTCCTTTCCCCCACTTTCCTTTCCCCCACTATATGACCGGCTATGCCATTACCGATCATATTTTGCGTATCACGCTCGATCAGATCATCGAAGATGTGGGCGTGATCCAACGCGCCGCCGAACAACGCCAACTGAGCCACAACGGGATCGCGGAGGGCAAAGCCGCCCAGCAAGACTTTTTCTTTGCGTTGGGCGAGACGGATCGGCTGGCGCTGTCGGTTTTGTGGGCCTTACACGCCTATCTGCCGGCTGTCGAGCAGACAACCACCATCACCTATTTCCACAAATCGGCGGCGGTGCGGGTCATTCCCTATATGCCCGTTGCCATGATCGGCATCCCGCTGACGGCGGTGGGGATCAACAACCAAGGAGAACGCGCCGAGGGGGTGAGCCAGGATCTGCTAGCCATTCCCCATGAAGTGGGCCACTATCTCTATTGGAATGGTCAAGTCAACCAGCAGCCTTTGTACCAAGCGCTCGCCCAGCAAGTGATCGATCCCTTGGTCTATCCTTGGCGCGAAGAGATCTTTGCCGATGTGATCAGTTGTCTCGTGGGGGGAGCCGCCGCGACCCAGAGCTTTATGGAGCTGATGTTAGGGACGATTGGTCATGATTTTCTCGCGACAGCAGGTGTCTACCCAACCCCGGCCTTGCGCCCCCATATTTATCTGCGCACGCTCGCGGCCATGGGCCAACAGCCGATCGCGACGGCGCTAGCAACCTGGTGGGACAAGCGCTTAGAAGAGCGCCGCATCTTTGTCAGTCGCCCCCACTTATATGCCACCTATCAACTCGTCGATCAGATCTTGGCTTTGATCCCACCTAGCACAATCCTATCGCAGTGGCAATGGTCCGATCCAGCTACCCTGGCGGAGATCGACCCAAACTATGTTGCGCATAAAAAGCGGATTCTCCGCGCAATTCCGATCGAAGCATTAGAGCCGCCTAGCTGTGGGCAACCGCCAAGTTGGCAAGAAAAGGCGAGTGAACTGACGGCTATGCAAGGTAGACCTTCGGCGCTAGCGGCCTTAGCGCCCGATTGGGTTCGACAAGCGGAGGCGACGCCGCGCGCCAGCCAAGGAGCGGTGCCGATCGCACCCAAGGATTGGCTGCGCATCTTTGAATTTAACGGCTGGATCTCAGCGGGACCTGGGCCGAAGCAGATCGGCGGGTAGGCTTATGGCGCGGCCTTACCTAACCGTTGGCGAATGAGATGAATTTCAGGGTGTTGGAGGTCGAGGGCGATTGCCTCGCCTTCCTGCCACCGTTGGCGCGCCTGTGCCGCGTTGCCCTGGTGGTGGTAGAGATCACCCAAATAGCGCAGACAGATCACCTGATTGAACTTGTCTGCGAGCTCCTGCATGACGGCAAGACTGGTCAAGCCGCTGTGAAGGGCTTGCTCAATTTCACCAAATTGGAACTGAATGCGGCTCTGTTCATAGAGAATGTAGGAGAGGAAAGCGCGGCTCCCCATATGTTCGGCTAGGGCGCGGCTCTGTTCCAGGGCTGACCATGCCTGTTGTGGCTTTTCTTGATACCGATAGGTCATGGCTAAGCTGAAGTAGGTTTCGGCTAGTTCGGCCTTGCGCGGATGAGTTGCTAGGATCTGTAAAGAACGCTTGCCATACATTTCACTCAGCGCGTAATGTCCCGCTTTCAAAGCACAGTCGGCCAAGAGGTAGTGGGTACCCAATAGGCCAGGAATGTCATGGGCCGCTTCCTGTAGGCGCAAGGCTTGCTCACCAAGCTGTTGGGCCTTTGTATGGTCCCCGACACGCTGTGCCAAGATGCCCCGCAGGTGGAGTGCTTTGGCTGTGCCGATCCGATCTTCTGCCGCATTTTGCCGCGTTTCGCATTGGCGCAAGTGCGCATCACACGCTTCGTAGGCCCCTTGTTCGAGGGCAATGCGCGCGCGATGATAATGCGCATCGGCTTGAAGTTGGGGTAGCTGTGCGGCAGCGGCCACGGCTTGGGCTTGCTCTAGACAAGGGGTCGCTTTGGCAAAATCACTGAGCTCACACCAAATAAAGCCGAGTTGGATGAGGTAGCGGGCCAACGCTGCCTGATTCTGGCGCTGCGTGGCCCCTGTCACAGCCAAGGTATAGCCTTGGCAGGCATCGCGGTAGCGAGCTTGTGCGAGCCAAGGCTCGGCGAGCGTATCCGCATAGGCCAAGACCATGGCCCAGGCTTGTTGTTCCGCGGCAGCAGCCATGCCGGCCATGAGATTTTCCCACTCTGGTTCTAGGGCTGCTGGTCTTGTGCTGTGCGCTTTGGCAAAGGCGAATTGGCTTTCGGCAAAGCGCTGCCATGCCACCGGTGCGTTCCCTAATTGCTCGCGCGCAAAATCGGCCAAAAGCAGATGCTGCTGATAGCGTTCGCCCTCGCTCGCTTTGACTAACGAACGCGCGACCAATAGATCCAGATCCTCTAGCACCGCTTCCGCCTCCTCATCCAGCACCGCGGCCAGGGCCGCCAAGGTAAACGCGCGCCCTTGAAAGAGGGCCAAATGGGCAAAGATCCGCTGTTGTTGCTTGTTCAGCGCTTCCCAACTGACCAGAAACGAAGTACGTACATCGCGATCGCTAATCTGCAAGTCGAGCCGGTAGTGGAGATCCTGGAGGCGTTGCGCCATTTGGGCCAAGGCGCGGCGTGGCCGTGCGGCCAAGAGCTGGCCGACGATCTCTACAGCAAGGGGCAGTTGATGGACGGCTTGGCAGATGGCCGCGGCAGCTTCGGCCGCGGCGTTCACGCGTTGGACACCGAGTAGCTTTGTCAGTAATTCAACCCCTTCGCTGGGGGCCAATTCCGCTAATGAGATAGGGGTGCTGCCCAGTGCCATGGCTACATCCATACTGCGTGTGGTATGGAGCACCGCACTGTGTTCTCCGCCAATCAAGAGTGGCCGCACCGCTTGGACACTGGTGACATCATCAAGGATGAACAACAGTGCTTTATCCCGAAAGACGCTGCGTAGGGCTGCCGCACAACTTTCCACATCGTGCAAACCACGATAGTCATAGCCAAATGCACTCGCCCAACTGTTGAGGATATCTAGTGGCGCGCTGGTCGTTGTGTGGCCCCAGAGAATGCCATGCGGCCAGTGGGTACGCCATTGGTGGGCAGCTTGCGTCGCGAGGGCTGTCTTGCCCGCGCCCGCCATGCCGACTAGGGCAACAATGCGGGGCGCGTTCTCGGTCAGCAGGTAGTTTGCGATCTGCTGGAGAGCCGTGGCCCGCCCAACAAAATGGGGCGGGCGCGGCGGCGCTTGGAAAGGGACTATGCTGCTTGCTGCCGTGGCTGTCGCCGCAAGCGGTTCCGGGCTAGGCGATGGTTGGCTGGCCGCGAAGAGGTGGGTCATGAGCGTGGGCAGGCTCGCGCCACAGCCGCCGCTCTCGAGAAAATCCTTCAACCAAGCTTGGTCGAGCTGACCACGGCGCGTCAGATGGCGCGCCAACATTTCTACATCCTGGCGACCAGGGGGTAGGTTTCCCTTGCGCCAATGCTCCACCGCACTCCCCCCCTCGCGACCTAGCGCATAGCCCAGTTCATCCTGGATGACACTGATCGGTTTATTGTTCTCTGCGCGCTTGATCTGTCGGATTGCGCGGGTTAAAAGCTCAGCAAAACGTTGGGGTGACTCGGCCACGGGAACTCCTTGTGCGGCACCTTTGGGAAGCAGCTATTCCACATTGGCGGCAGGGACGCAGTCGCGCGTTTCGGGGTGACCTACCCGCTTTACACTGGCTGCAGACCGATTGTTCGTGTACGCGCACGCAATGGGGCAACTTGGGCTAGTCCGCTTCGGGTTGCCTTGCTGGCCGATTCGGCAAAAATTCGGCGCGAGTTCGGCTTGTCGCGCCGATTGGCGACAAGCTTGCGCGGCTACACTCTCTTGCATAGAACGTTGTTATGCCTTGGGGGACCACCGGGTTGCAATCGGTGGATTACCAACGCTAAACCAGAGCTTCCCTCTGGAGATCGTTTGGCCCGATCCGCCACCTGTGGTTGTCGTATGAAAGTGCGCGCCCCCGCGAACGGCTTTTCGCTGTTCTCGTTAGAATCTGCTGCAGCAGTTCTCTATAAAGCGGCGGCTTATGCAGTGGTTTAGAGCCCAGACCTGACCAGTTTGGAAAACCTGTCAGGTCTCTAGCCCGCAACCAACTGGGTAATGCCTACCCTTAAACTCGCTATGTGTCTTTCTTTTAACCTGTGCTCGTTGGGGTAACACGCGTGTGTTGGTGTGAGCTGTGGGCTCCGTCAACGGGATCCCCAACTCGATGAGCCTCTATTCCATTTGGAGGATTTTCATCATGACGACAGGTATGTTACAAACTAGTCGCCGCTGGTTCGTTGCCTTGATGGTTGCCGCCCTGATCGCGCTGACCGCGGCCTATGGGCCGGTGTTTCTCACGGAAGTTGCCGGTGTGAACGCGGTAACGCCGGCCTATGCCTGCAACCAACCCGGTGGTGGCTGCTAGCCTAGATCTGCTGTTGCGACTCTGCCTCTATGCGATGTTTGACAAGCAGTTGTTGTAAATTCGTATAGTAGGCAGAGTTCTGGATGGTCGGTAAGAGGGCTAACGCATCATCGGCGGTCTGAATCGCTTCGGTCAATTGTCCGCTTCTGGTGAGTGCGAGCACCAACCCATCCAGGGCATTGATATACCAGATCTGATCCCCTAAGGTTTGATAGAGCTGGGCGGCCGTGCGAAAGTTTGTTTGTGCCTCAGCATATTCTTGCAGCTCTAGCAAGACAACGCCGAGGTTCGTGAGACTATGGGCTTGATTGAATCGATCACTGTGGCGTTGAAAGGTTTGTTGCGCGGCCACGAGTAGTTCCCGCGCCCGTTCTGCTGCGGCTCTCCAGACCAAAACGTTGGCTAGATTCATCTGCACAATCGCCAAGTGATAGTAGTCTTGTAGCTGTTGCAAAACTTCGGCGGCTTGTTGTAAATAATGCGCGGCTTCCTCATGGTTGCCCAGCTCTTTAAGGGCATAGCCCAAATTTTGCATACTCCAAGCTACCTTGCGCTCTTCCCCTTGTTCCTGGAACAGGCGCAGGGCTTGGCTTTGCCAGTCTCTGGCCTGTGCCCATTCGCGCTGCGCAATGGCGATCATGCCGCGAACACGATAGCACATTGCCAACTCGGTGTCATTTTCGCGCAGGAGTGCCTGGGCTCTTTCCACATAGCCTGTCGCTTCTGCATAGTGATGCTGTAGCTGTTCCAACCAAGCTAGCTCATTAAGGGCGCGGGCCTGGCCGGTAGTGTCACCTTGTGCCGCAAAGTGGGCCAGACTGGTGGCTGTCCATTGGTGAGCTTCCTCAAAACGACTCATCAGACGGTAGAGTAGGCCGATCTGCAATTCACATTCGGCCGCGGTCTGGTAATCGTCTAGGTTCTGGGCACAGTCTAACCCTTTCACCAAGTAGGGAATCCACTCCTCGCGAAAACCCGCAAGTTCCATTTTTGTGGCAAGTGCTAGCAATAGTTGCCGTGTCGTGGACCACACGGTTGGTACTTTGAGGGCAAAGCTCAGAATATGCCAAGCTTGCTGGCGGTCACTTTCTGGCACCACAGGGGCCGCGGCCTGTACGCGGTGCAAAGAGGTCTGGGTCCCGGCTTGGATATAGGTTGTAAAAAGTGAGTCAAGTTGCATTGCGCTACTGCCATGCTGGTTGGTCGTTGGGCGGCAGGTTATCTAGCGTTTCCCCATACCACTTCAGAATTTGCTCCTGCAAAAAGGTGCGGGTGAGGGCATGGATCGTATACCGCCGTTCCTGCAGGCCCCCGTGATTATCCACCAAATTGAGCGCGACCAAGCGTTCGAGCGCATCGCTCACAACGATTGCACTGAGCCCTGCCGCTTCGGCCATTGGGACGAGATAATCGAGATCCCCGCCCGCCTCGGTGACGAGTGGCATCAGTAAGAGTGTCTGTTGCGCCAAGTTATCGAGATTTTCCCATGCCTGTCGATAGATGTAGCGATAAAGCTGCTCTACCCGATAGCCTTGTGCGGCCTGAAGATTGTTCAAGACGCGGGTGAGGGGATGAATGTGCGTTTGTCCAACGACAAGCCGGATGGCGAGGGGATTTCCACCAACCGTCGCGTAGATCGCTTGCAGCTCGTTCGTGGGTGCCGCGGCCAACGCGGGTAGATTCCGCACTTGTGCTTCTTGGCGCACCAAAGTCAGCGCGTCTGCCTCGTTCAATTCTGGTAAGACGAAATGAAAAATATCCGTCTCATGAAAGCGGCTAAAGCGGCTGGTCAGCAAAATCTTGGTTGGATTGACGAGTTCGCGTAATGTGCTGAGGAGACTTTCGATATCCAACAAGGTTTCTAAGTTATCAATCACGATCAGGTGGGGATGCGCACGGAGCCGTTCCTGGAGCATGGTCCGCTTTTGTTCAAAAGGCAGCACCGCCGCTCCGATTTCGGCACTCAATAACTGTTTGACCAGCGCCTCGATGAGCATCTCGGTGGTCAAGGCCGGTTTGGCAATCGGCTTAATGGCACCGCCACCGTTAAAGATCTGTTGGCGGGCCGTTACCCAGGCAAAGTCCTGCCATTGATAGCTGCCCATCAAATGGCGCGTTAGGGCATCGGCCAAGGCCGTTTTGCCAATGCCTCCCATGCCTTCAATGCCAACCAACCAGGGCGGGCCTGCTTGGTTAAGCTGGGCGGCTAAGTTGGCAAGATGTGCTTCGACGCCAATGAGTTGGCTATAGGTGGGCGTTTCGAGCCGTGCGGCAAAGCGGGCCTGCCGTTGTTGCCGCGCCTGCTGCTCTTGGGCCTGCAAAATTGCCGTTAGCCGACTGATGGCTTCACGCTGTTTGCGCCAAACCGTCCCTTCGGCCACATGTAAAATATTCGCAATCCGGTGACCAGGTTCTTCCTGAAAGAAACGCAACTCAAGAATCTTTTGATAATCCAGATCTTCTTGTGCTAGTGGCACCAATGCCGCCAGTAGTAATTGATTGGTGGTGCGCCGAAGATTGCCATCATAGGTGGGCATCAATTGCTGCCAGATGAGTAGATCGTTGAAAGGGGTCCCATGGGTGTCGCTCTGGTGCCAAAGGGCCAAGGCTTGATGAACAGTTTCTTCGGTCGGAATCGCCGGAAAAGCCGATGCGACCATCATTGCGCTGTCGCCTCCTCTGCCAATAATTTGATGGAGCCGTTTGCAGAACTTAAAGAATATCAAGAATTGACGGACTTGTCAACAGTATTTTTTGGAGAAATCACAGGGCCGGCGGGCGCTTCACAGCGGTGCGTTGCAGGGTTTTACCCCGCCTTTTGCAAGTTTGCGATTGCCTTGTTCGAGAAATTCATCGCCGGGCGGTCATCGTTAGTCATCTGATAGAAAAAGATAAGCTTGTGATCAGACGATTGCTGTCAAAGTGGAGCTATGATCGCTGTTTGCACACCTATTTTTCCAAAACCAAACGTACTGATTGGGTATTATCCTAACCAGCCTTTGTTGCTACCCGATAGAAAGCTGGAGGCGTGAGATGACAACGCGCAAACCATGTGCTCTCGTGCTTTGGGGCGACCATTGTGATGAAGTCGCGGCGGCTATTTTTGTCACCACCCTGCGCACGGCTGGGCTGCGCGTCTGGGTAGTTGGCGTCAGTGGTCGGCGGATTGGCGGTATGCACGGCCTGTGCATTCAGCCAGACATGACACCCTACCAAGCCCTGGTTTTGGCACAGCAGGTCTCGGCGCTTGTCGTTCCTTGTCCCGATCTACTCCTCACGCGTTTTCTGAATGATCCCTATGTGGATGCCCTCTTGAAGGCTGTGCATACGCAAGCGCTGATCTTGGCTCCGACGGCGCCCACCTATACCCTAGGCCGGTATCAAACCAACGTGTTGTTATACCCTTCGCACGAAGTGCTCGTGCCATTTGTCCGCAAATTAGCCGCCACCTTATCTGCCTCACCTGCCTGGCTGATCGACGCCTGAGTTCGCCAGCCGATGGGATTGAACGGCAGGGCAATCACAAACTTGAAAAATGCCGGATTGGGAACCCTCAAGGTTGCCGTGCCGATGACGAAGTTCGCGATTGCCCTGGAACGGGAAATTCTCATCCTTGCGCATCCAGAGAAAACTGCCACGCAACCAGCGCCATTGCCCCGTGAACTAGAATCGACTTGAGTGCGTCTTGTTAGATCAGAATCACCGAATGCATCGGTTATTACAAGCGTCAAGTGTCGAAACAGAAGGAGGGTTGTAGCATGGCCACGATTTCTTTTGTCGTCAGTCCGGCCACGGTCAAACGCGGTGAAGCGGCCACCTTGCGTTGGGACATTGAAGGGGTGCGGGAAATTTATTTAGATGGACAGGGTGTGACGGGCCACGAAAGCCGCACCATCACCCCTGGTGTTACGACAACCTATACCTTGCGGATTCTCCTGGTGGATGGTGCCACCGAGTTTCGTCGGGTCACGGTGGTGGTTGATCATGACTTGGTGCCCTCCCATCGCGTAACACGACCGCCAACGGTGGTTTTGTCCCCAGCCAATGTGGCACAGCTGCGTCAATATCCTCGCCCACCCCAAGACAATGGCCGGGGATTGCATTTCCATTTGAATCTATCCGCAGCTGTGATTGCCAAAAGCGTCGAGCGGCTCCAATCGATCAAGGCTGCGTGGACAATGATCTATGCCCCGGATGAGTTGCAGGCAGAACGGACCGCGCTTGCCTGTTGGGGAGCCGGGATCATGCCCGTGATTCGGATTGGCAAATTGGTGGATGATTTTTTTAACCCGGTGCCCTATGTCCAGAAGCTTCGGCAAGCGGGGATTCCGCCCTATGTGCAAATCTATAATGAACCTGGCGACTCGCGCGAGTGGACACGGGGCAAGTGGCCGCGGCGCCCTCCGGCCAATTATGTGCAGATCTTTGCCAACAACTGGGCACAACAGGCTGCTGCTGTCTATGATGCCGGTGGTTATCCTGGGCTGCAAGTCATGGGCAAAAGCGAACTTGATGCCGCGATCGATGCTGTCGCGGCGCGGGGACGGACTGATATCTGGCAGCGGGCCTTCTTTGTCCAACACAATTATGGGGTCAATCATCCACCGGCCTTCCCGTATGATGCGCTGAACCAACAAGAGCATCCAGGCCAAACCGTGATGGAAAATCCTGTTGCTGCCTTGGCGGGTATCGCCTTTGCCCATTGGATGCAAGCACGGCTTGGCTTTGTCCTCCCGATCATTGGTGGCGAAGGTGGTTGGCAACATGGTGTCTTTAATGACCCACGCTACCCCAAAGTGGAACAACCCTATCATGCCCAATACCATCAAGAGATTTTTGAATGGTTCCGCACAGGGACGCTCTCGAATGGGGAGCCGTTGCCCGACTATCTCTTTAGTGTGACACCCTGGATCTTAGGCGGCTGGCACACCTCGGAAGATTGGTGGGATGGCCCCTTGGGAACACATACAGAGACCATTGCGGCAGTTCGGGCGATTCCAGCGTTTGTACGCCGATTCAGCTGGGATGAAGAGACGCCCGTGGTTACAGAACCAGTGGTTACCCAACCTGTCGAGCCCGTTGCGCCAGAGCCCGTTGTGCCAGAGCCTGTTGTGCCAGAGCCTGTTGCGCCAGATAACGGTGGCGCTGTTGTGGCGATTCCCCTCGTTTGGGATGGGCGACTCGATGCCCTCGGCGTCCGCCTAGTCCGCAGTTCGGCTACATCCGCTTGGCGGGTTGTCAAAGCGATCTACCGCGACCCAACCGAATCGGGCAATCGCCATCATGTGGATATCTTGGCCTTACGCGCAAACGGTGCACCGGCCCAAGGCGTACGCCTGACCATTGATTGGGTTGGCCGCCAACCACATGAAAAGCCTGGTTTCTTGATCACGGATCAGAATGGTCGTGGGAATTATCCAATTTATAATAACTTTCACCCAGAGAAGAAGGATGGCACAAACTTTGTGGCCCTAGCCGATGAGCCTGGTGATCGGGTGGAAGGGATGGGGCTGCCCTATAAACATCACGTTTGCTATGAGTTCATCTATCAATTTTGTCCATAATTGGGCGCTTTGTTCTTCCCTGGGCACAGAGCAAGTGGCGTTGCGGTGGTTGGCACGCCACTCTGCTGCCTGTGTCATAAACGTTATTGCGCCAGCCAATTTATTGCCCCGTTAGCTAATCGATTATAATAGCCTACAGCCAGCTCTCCTTGATAAGTGTCGGTATCGTGAATACGGATTACGCCCTAGACGCAAGACTTGCCCCATTTTACCTTAAGAAATTCCAACAATCGTTATTTGTTTAGGCGTTACGCACGTAGCTAGAGAGCTGACAGGTTTGGAAAACCTGTCAGCTCTCTAGCTACCCAGCCAACTGCGTAACTTCTATGATTCCAACGGGCATTAAGACGAGGTTCCCCATGTCACAATCAGTCAGTATGCGATGTCGTCTCTTTTTCCTACTCTCTTTCTGTACACTTAGTTTGACGAGTGGGCTATGGCTCTTGCTCCATAGCCCTCATGCCGTCACGGCTGCGCCCGAAGTGCCAGGCGCGCTGAGTGGCATTATCCGGGGGAGTACAGGACTTCCCTTGGTTGGCATCAAGGTGCGGCTCTACCGGAACAATAGCTTGAACAACATAATCCAAACGGCCACCACCAACGAGACGGGGCTTTATCGGTTTACCATGCTGAGCGCGGGCCTGTATCGGCTACGGGTTGAAGATCCCAGCCTGCAATACCCAAGTCCTCAATATTACCCCAATGCGATTGATTTGCAAGACGCGGCGGATATTTTGGTCACTGGCGGGGCCGCAGCCCAGGCCGACATGCAACTGCAAACCGGGGGCCGGTTGCGGGGGCGAGTGACGACAATGGATGGAACGCCGCTAGGGCAGATCGAAGTGAGCGTCTATTCGACCCGCAATCCAAGTATAGCGATCACGCAAACCGCCACCAACGCGGCGGGACTTTATGAAGTACAGGGGCTAGCCAGTGGGTACTATTATCTTCACTATCATGATCAAGGGCGTCGTCACTACGATAGCTATTATGGCAATGCCTCCTCGATCTATAAAGCAATTCCTATTGGTGTGAGCGCCGGTGGCGTTGCCGAGCAACTCAATATCACCTTAGTCCGGGGCCATACCATCCAAGGAACGGTCCGCGGGCTAGATGGGCAGGGTGCGGCAGGGATTGTCGTCACGGCCAGGCCCTATTCTAACTATTCTAGCAAACAGACCGCCACGACTGATGCCCAGGGCCGCTATGTGGTAGGCCCTTTGCTATCCGATTTTTATCTTGTTCGTTTTGAGGATCCAACGGAATACTATGCGCTCGCCTTCTACGATAATCCCGATCTATTGGCTCCTGATGGGCGATCCATTGCGGTTCAGGGTGACCGAACTGGGATTGATCGAGCTCTGATCCCGTTGGGGGTTGTCCAGGGGCAGGTCACTAATGACCTAGGCGCTCCGCTTGCCGATATCGTTGTGACCGCCTATCCGCAGGCTTATGTCGGCGGGCCGCGCACAACCTTCACTAGCGCCGATGGGACTTATTCACTGCATGGGTTAGTGTTCGATAATTATCGGATTGAATTTACAAATCCAACAGGGATCTATTTACGCGAATATTATAGTAATACGACGGTCATCACCCATGCTACCGTCATTACACCCTTCCCCACCATCGTGATCACCAATATCAACGCCAGCCTGACCGCCGGCGGCGCGATTACCGGCAGTGTGGTCCTTTCGGATCCAGACCCTTTTGCGGGGCCGCTGTTGGTGCAGGCAATTCAATTGGATGACCCTTCCACACCGATAGCCGCCAGTGTGTGGCTCGATATGCTTAGCCAAACTAGCTATACGCTAGGCGGGCTTGCCCCTGGTATGTATGCGGTGCGCATCCGTAGCTTCGTGAGCTCGGAATATTACACGAATGCCACGACGCTGCAAGGGGCCACGCCTGTGCAAGTTGTAGCGGGACAAATGACGCGCGATATTAATTTCGTGCTGGGTGATCAAGTGGATACGGTCACGATCAGTGGTGCGGTCCGTACGTCCACCGGTCAACCGCTTGCCAACGTGGCAGTAAGGGCCTACTGTGATGGGTGTTGGTCAATGCCTTTGACAGAAGCCATGGCAGCGGTGGAATGGCCAGGCGTTCTTGCTAGCGGCGGAACAACGCCCTGGCAACCATTCCGGACGGTCGCTACCAATGCCGCTGGTCACTATCAGCTCAGTGGTCTCTACCCTGGACGCTATCGGTTGCGCTTTGCACCATACCGCAGCCTAGCCAACACCGGTACAGACGGGAACTATGCCTTTGTCTATTATCAGAATGCCTTGGATCTGGCCTCGGCTCAAGATGTAACCCTCGCCCCTTATCAACAACTGACCAATATCGACGCCACGCTAATGGCGGGAGCCGTGCTGACTGGCCTTGTGACCTTTGCTGATGGCACCCCGCCTACTGAAGGTCAGGTGCGGCTGTATTTCTGGAATGGCTATGGCTGGGAAGCGATCAATGCTGCATCGCTCTATGGGCGCAATGGGGCCTATCAATTTGCTACCTTGCAAAGTGGCCGCTATCGCGTTGAAGTGGAGGGTTTTTTGGGTAAAGAACCGTTCCGCTATTACTATGCCAATAGCACAACCCTGACCAACGCAACCGAGGTTGCCATAACCGCGGGCCTTACCACAACCGATATTAATATCAACATCCCTACCGCGATCTTCTTCAATGCGGAGATCACAGGTACAGTGACCGCCAACCGTCAGCCGGTTGCCGGGATTCGCGTCGAACTCTATGAATTTGGTAGTGAGCACCCTCTCTTCTACACTACGACCGACTCGGCGGGGCGATATGCGCTCGCCAATCTGCCACGCGGTAATTATTTTGTTGGTTTTCACGATCCGAGCGGGCGCTATGCCATGCGCTACAATGGGGGTACCACAAACTACAGTATTGCCTACTTTTTGTCACTCTTTTATCTGGAAAGCAATACGGTTGTACCAAATATCAATGCCGACCTGCAGCCAGGGGGAGGCATTCGCGGCCGCATTCTCGATCTCAACGGGCGCGGTATCGACCAACTCCTTGTCCAAGCTTGGGTGTGGGAAGGACAATTCCAGGAATGGGTGCGCGCCGCGCCAAGGGTGAAAACGGCGGCGGATGGGAGCTATCATGTAGCGGGGTTAGGGGCGGATGTCTATCGTCTTTCGGTTGAGGATCCTTTGGGGCGCTATGGAGACCTGTACTATGGTGGGGTACAACTCCTGAGCCAAGCGACTGATGTCACTGTTGTGGCAGCGGTCACGACCCCACTGGCTGATTGGTACCTAATGCAGCGCTATGTAAGCTTTACGGATCGGTTCTATCTCCCCCTGATCGTACGCTAAAGCGGTGGTCATGACGTAGCCCCAGCCCATGACCACCGAAACAAAAACGGTGGGACAGGCCATTGCGCCAGTACCGACCAGCAAGGTTGGAGAAGATCATGGTGGCTAATCAACAATGGAAGCATCGCTATGCCCGCGGGTGGGCTTGGGGCTTGGGGCTCTGGCTGGCGAGCCTTGTCGGTATGGCTTTCCTGCCAGCCGCGCTCTGGGCGGCCTGCCCCAATCCCTATCTTGTGCAGGCGAACGATGGGTGGATCAAGATTGCCAATCGCTGTGGTGTCACCTATGCCGCCCTGCGTGAGGCTAATCTGGCTCTGTGGCAACAGCAGGGTGAGCGCTTATATGTGGGCGATCAGTTGCAGATCCCACAAGGAGCGCCGCCCTCGCCCTCGCCACCCTGGACACCGCTGCCACCCAGTACACCACCCAGCCCCGGCCCCAATCCGCGCGAACAGGTGCGTCTCTTCTGGCAGGCAGTGATCGTTGGCCTCCGCACCGGTGATTTTCGTCCGGCCTATGGCTATCTGACACCCCGGCTGCAAGATGTCCTCACCTATCCGGCTTTTCAGGCCAGCTTTGCCAATACGCGCGAAATCACCATTGAATCCCTGGCGACGGTGCAAGAAAATGGGCCCCAAGCACTCGTTGACGCGGTCATCATTACGGCAGAATACACCACTGGGGATTGGCGCTACCAACGAGAGCGCTACCGCTACCGCGTGCTGCTGCTCGGTGGCGTATGGCGCTTGGATTCGCTCGATACCCTCGGCAGTGATCCCACCCCAAGCTGTCCCAACACGGTGCCCACGCGCTTGCAACGGGGCATGCGTGCCTATGTCTTGCCCCAACCACCCACGCCGAACCGCGTCTTTCAGGAGCCCAATCGCCAATCGCCGCTCGTGGGGCGGATCTACCCTGGCGAAGCAATGCTTTTGCGCGATGGCCCCCGCTGTGCCCAACAGTCGGTCTGGTGGTATGTCCACGCCGATAACGGCGTGATCGGCTGGACGGCGGAAGGCCAGCCCGGCGAATATTGGCTCGCCCCTGTTAACACCCCGCCCCCCGCTGTTAACACCCCGCCCCCCCCAAGTGGTAACGCCCTAGTGGGGCCGATCACCTTCTGTACCACAGTAGACCGGGCCAATCGTTGCCAGACCCCCACGACCCACTTCCCCATTGGCCTCCAGCGGATTGAAGTGAACTGGAGCTTCCAAAATTTGCCACTCCAGACCACCATGACGCACCTTTGGTACCATAACGGTAATCTTTTCTTTACGCGTCCTCATGTCGTGTGGGGAGAGAACCGTCACCAGCTGAACGGCTTTGGCTATACCTTCTATGCACCGCTTGGTGGCTTGCCAACCGGCCAGTGGCGGCTCGAATTCCGGCGGCAGTCCGACAACCACTTGCTCCAGAGTGCAACGTTCTCTGTGGGACCTATTCGGTAACTTCTGCGTTAAAATAAAATATTACTAACGTTTATGCCAGTTAGAAGTTACGCACTTGGGCTAGAGCTGACAGGTTTGCCAAACCTGTCAGCTCTCTGGTCACGCTGATCACCCCCATGCGGCCAATCTAGCATAGCTGGCTGGCTTTCGCTTGGTCTACGGTCGCTGACCGAAGGAAAGGAGCACAGGATGTTTGTTTTTGAAGTGTGGCCGACGGAGAAACGTACCATCACCCAAGCCTTTGGTGTGAATGCGGCGGATTATGTTCAATTTGGGCTGCCCGGCCATGAAGGGGTCGATATTGAAGCCGAGCATGGCAGCCGCATTTTTTGTGTCGCGCCTGGCGTTGTGAAGATGGTTCAACCGACGGTCAACGGCCATAACTATGGCATTCATGTCCGTGTCCAACATCGCGATGGCTATGAGACCATCTATGCCCATCTTCATAGCACCGCTGTGGTTGAGGGACAGACGGTGGCCGCGGGCGAGTTGCTGGGGTTGGCCGATAGCACCGGCAATGCCCGTGGCAGCCACCTCCATCTCACCCTAAAGCAGCAAGGTGCAAGCGTGGCTGGTTATCCAAGCAATATCATCGATCCGACCCCGTTCTTGCACCCCCTCATGGCAGCCGAACCACAGACGACGCGCGATGGCGCACTCTACCTGAGCGATCAGATCGCCGACGGGAGTCGCTTCGTCCCAGGCACCGCGCTTCAACAAATGTGGACACTACGCAATCAGGGAACAACGCATTGGGGAGCTGGTTATCAGCTTGCTCTCCAAAATGGCGAACCCCTCAATGCCACGGTTGCCATTCCGGCCCCGCCAACGCCGCCAGGAGGTCAGGCTGATTTTGCCTGGAACGTCACCGCACCACAAGTACCGGGCCGCTATCGTAGCGATTGGCGGATGCGCAACGCCGCGGGGGAATGGTTTGGCGAACGCGTTTGGCTAGATATTCAAGTGGAAGCGGCTGCCCCGCCCGTGCGCGTGGGGCAAGGCAACAAACTCGGCTTCTATCTCCACCTTTCCACCGATCAACATGGGCTGTGGGAGGCGATCAATCGCGTCCAGCCGCCGGTTCTGCTCATCCATGCCGACACCGCCAACACCATGTTGCTGGAAGAGATCCGCCGCTTTCGCGCCCCCGATGCCTTTGTGATTGGGCGGCTCTACAAAGATGTCCACACCCAACGACAGATGCTGGAGAGCAACGATCCAGAAGGCCAGGGGCGCGCCCTTGCCGAAGAGATTCTCCGCTATAATTTTGGCCTTGCTACCAAACGAGGTGCTAATGGGCGTCTGCTGATCGACGGCTGGATGAGCCTCAACGAAGCCGTGCCAGGGCCAGCGTCTGACCAGTTTCAACAGCAACCCCAGGAGACAGCTCGGCTCTTACAGAACTATGATCGCTTCCAAGTTGCCTTCTATCAGACCCTTCAGGCGCAAGGCGTTGAAGCCATTGCCTTTAACTTTGGGGCTGGCAACTTTACTAGCGCCGCGCACTATCTCGACTATTTCCCCAACACGCTAGCGCACTATCGTTATCTGGGCTTTCATGAATATGGCTGGCCCACCCTCTACCCTGCCGCTGGCTCGGCCACCAGTGGTGGGAGCTACCGCACCTGCATGGCTGGCATTCGCACCCGCCATGGCGACCGCCACCGCGTAATTATCACCGAGGCCGGTCTGACGCGTATGTATCAGAACGCGGCTTGGGGGGATGTCGGCTGGCTCAACGACGATGCGCCCCTCGCCGAAGAAGCCTATTGGCAATCGTTGGCTTGGTATAACGGCCACCTCACCAGCGATGACTATGTGCTTGGCGCGTGCCTCTTTGAAGTCGGCCACCATGGGCAGTGGGCGTCGTTTCGCCACCTTGGCCCCAACCGCCAAGGCCAACCAATGCAACTGGTCGATCGGATCGTGGCGCTCAAAGACGGTGCGCAACCACGCGGCCAGGTTGCAACTGCCCAACTCCCCCTGCCACCCTTGCCGCTGACCATCCACGGGACGGTCACCCAGGCGGGTAGACCCGTGGCGGGCGCGCGGGTCCGGCTGGTGGGGGGGCAGGAGACGCTGGGCTCTGTCCAAGCGGCTGCCTTGGACGCGGCGACGGCCATTACCTGGACCCGCGCCATCACTGGCTTTACGGGCACCGTTGCCACCTGTTGGCGCAAATATGTCGAGCCCGCGGTGGCCGGGTTGACCTATGGGGAGTTCAAGCAACTGGTGCATAAGTACAACCCAGCGCTGCAAACGACCCAAAACCGCTTCGTGGCGCAGACAACCTATGCCCTACCCGAAAACCCCTACCCCGCTGAAATTGTCTGGGATCGGCCTTTGACGGGCTTTGCTGGCACACCTTGGGCCTGTTGGCGGCATCATGTCGCGACCAAGGTGATTGGCCTCCCCTATGCCGCCTTCCGTCAACAGCTTGTCGCCCATCATCCCGAGCTGCGTGCCAAGGGCAGCGCTTTGCAGGCCCACCACCGCTACACCTTGCCGCGTACCGCTGGTCAAACTAGCTATGCTGTGACCGCTGTGACCGACCGCCAGGGCCAGTTTCGCTTTCCCGACGTGCCTGCTGGTGATTATCATGTGGAGGTGAGCGCCGAGGGCTATTGGCCCTTCCGCACGGGCTTCGCGGCCCAAGCCGATCTGACCCTACCGGTCACTTTGCAGCCCGTCGCCCCCTCGGCTAGCCAACTTACCGCCCAGGCTACCACACGTGGCCCTAGTTCGGCCTTTATGCGCGTAGCAGGGAACGAGTTTGTCTGTCAAGATCGCCCTTTCCGCTTTGTCGGGGCCAACCTGCGGGGCTTGGTTCACTATGGGGATGGTCAGACGCTACCCGCATCGAGCGCGGGCCATCGCCTTGATCAACTCAACGCTGCCCAAGCCGCCGGGATGCGCGTCGTCCGGATCTTTGTGCCCAGCGTCAAGGCCAATGTGGCCCAGACCATCACGCGCCTGCGCGATCTCTTGGGCATCATCAAAACGCACTTCCCGGAAATCTATCTCTTGCCCGCGCTGAGCAATCTCTACGCCGATGTCAATCTGCGCGTGCCAGGCGATGACCGTTTCTACCAAAACAATCTCTTGAACAAAGCCTTCTTTACGGGTGGCTACCAAGATAATTATCTACCCTTTGTACGGGAGGTGGTCACGGCCTTCCGCGATGAACCGCAGATCATGGCCTGGGAGATCGGGAACGAACTCAAGTTGGATCGCGGCAACCAGGGCGACGAAAATGACCCCAATCCGCTGCTCTATATTGACTTTGTTCATACCATTGCCAGCTTTATTCGGCGGCTCGCTCCTAACCACCTCATCACCACCGGGATGATCAGCACGCGCCACGCGTGGCTCTTTACCCCCGCGCTCAAGCGACGGCTCTACCAATCGCCGAACCTCGATTTTATTACGATTCATGCCTACCAAGGCAGTAATCAGGAGGATGACAGCCCGTTGGCCCGCGAGCTAGAGCTACCCTTTATCATTGAAGAAGCGGGCTTTGATGCGCGCATGGGCGAAGATCGGAGCCCGCGGGTCGCTGGTGATATGGACAAGTGGTTTGGCCTGGGGGCGCGTGGTTATATGCAGTGGGGCATGATGGCGACCCCGGATAATGGCGATGGGGATCGGTTGTCGGGCATGGATCGGGTCTTCCACAGTGATTGGGATCCGCTTCTGCGCCTCTACCGCGCCCGCGCCCAAGCGCTTGCCCAGGTCGATCCCACTTGGCGGCCTCCCAAAGAGAAAGAGAAAGTCGTTGTCACGCCACCCGTGGTCTTGCCAAAGCCGACTAAGTTTACGAACGGCCAAACTGTCTTTGCCCAGGAGTGGCTCAATGTGCGCAAGTCTCCCGGCCACCTAGGCAAAGATGGCAGCGATCTGCTCGGCCTGTTGTCGCCAGGCATGTCGGCCACCATTCAGGGCGACGCTGTGGCCCGCGACGGCTTGACTTGGTGGCCGATCCAAACCGTGGTGACGACGGGCGCGCCGGTAACCGGTTGGGCCGCGGCCGCGAATGCCCAAGTGGTGTTATTGGTCACAAGCGCGCCGGGTGGCCTCCGTGCCGTGGCAACGGCGGCGGCGGATGTGGCCTTTAGCCAAGCAAGCAACGTCCCACAGCGTTTTGCCCAAGCTTGGCTGAACCTGCGCAAAGATCCTGGCTATGTGGGCAAACCCAGCGAACAGGTGATTGGTCAAATTCCGGTCGGTGCGCCGGTGATGGTGTTGGCTGGTCCCCAAAGTGCCGACGCCCTCCTTTGGTGGCAGGTGCGCGCCACCCTAGCCGATAACAGCGTTGCCGTCGGTTGGGTCGCCGAGATCGATCCTAATGGCCTACGTCTGCTGGCCGCAACACCGCCACCCCCCACGACGGACGAAGTTCCTAGTGGTGGCGGCTCCATGCCTGGCTACCTCGGTCGTGTTTTTGTCGCTGGCAGCGCGGCTACTGTTATAGCTGGTAGTGCCAATATCCGCGCCTCTGCTGGCTATGTCGGCCAGCCCGCCGAGCATGTGCTGGCCGTGGCGGCTAAGGGTGAGAAGCTGACGATATTGGCCGGTCCGCGGGCGGCGGATGGCATCGACTGGATGCAGGTGCGCGGGGTGGTGGGGGCTGGTCCAAGCGTCACCGGCTGGATCGCGATTGCTGATCCCAGCGGTACGCGCCTGCTGGCCCCCGCGCCGGTCGCGGCCGCGATTCGGGTACAACGGCCTTTTGCGGGGAATTGGGCGCTCTCGCAAGGGTGGGGTGGCGCGGCTGATTTCTATCGACAAATTAGTTATGATGGGGTTCCGCTGCGTGGACACAATGGGCTCGACTTTGCTACGCCGGTCGGCACGCCTTTGTTAGCGGTTGATGCGGGGGTGGTTAAACGGGTGGACTTTGAGGCAGGGGGCTTTGGTCACTTTATGCTGCTAGAGCATACGTGGGGTGAATCGCTCTATGCTCACCTATCGCGCATTGATCTGCCCCAAAACGCGACGGTACGCGTGGGGCAACCGATTGGGCTAGCGGGCGAATCTGGCCTTTCCTATGGGGCTCATCTGCACTTTGGCATTCGCCTCTTCCCCTATCGGCGCACCGACGGCTGGGGTGGTTTCTGTGATCCCACCCCCTTTCTGGCGCTGGCGACGAGTGCGGGGACCCGTTCCATCGCGCCGCCCAGGGTGGACTTGGCCCCCGAATGGCCGGGTCGCCGCCGCCCCTAGGTTGCGTCGTATGCTTCTCGGCAGGTGATGCGCCTGCCGAGAAGCATTCCGCTTGTCATTCGCCCTGACTATAGGGCTGAAGGTAGCCCGGCACAGGGATGCCAGCCGTCAACTTTGGATCGGCCTCCAATGCACCGAATTGTTGGTGGATCGGTAGGACGCCAGCCCAGATGGGTAGGGCATAATCTTCTTCATCATCGTTGGGTGGGCCGGTGCGCACCTTGGCCGAGGCGCTGTCAATCTGCACGGCGACAATGGCCGTTGCCTTCATTTCGGAGGGCGTGGGTTGACGGGCATCGTCCCAACGCCCAGGTAAGAGCTTCTCGGTAAAGTGGGTGAGGGCCTCCCCCTTTTCGGCCTCTGGCAATCGCTGACCCCGGCCAAAGAGGACGGCGGATCGGTAATTCACCGAGTGGTGAAAGACGGAACGGGCCAGCACCAGCCCATCGATCAGCGTCATGGTGAGACAGAGCGGGTGACCCGCCGCGGCATATTGGATCAGTTGGCTGGTGGTAGCGCCATGGAGCAAGATTTCATCGCCACGGCGGGCGTGCAAGGTGGGAATCACCACCGGTTCCCCATTGCGCAGCAACCCCACATGGCAGAGCAAGGCTTCGTCGATGATAGGATAGATCGTCGCTTTGTCATACGCGCCGCGGCTAGGCATCCGGCGGATTCGATTCTGATCGGTTCTGGGAAATTCACTCATGGCTGCTTCCTTCTGACCTTCCTGCTGAATTGCGTAACCGCGCCCGGGGCTGAAGCACCGGGCTACCAGACAGCGCCCGCTCAAGCGGGCTTTAGCCTACGTTTGCCGAAACATTTTCTCAATCTTCATCAGCCTGGGGCATTGTCCGGCACAATGGCTGTTACCTCAATCTCCACCATCAATGCTGGACTGATCAACGCCTTGACCTCGACCATGGTCGCCACGGGCTTGATCGTGTGGAAGAATTCACCGTGAGCGCGCCCGACCGCTTCCCATCGGCTAATGTCGGTGACAAAGATCCGTGTGCGGATCACATCGGGCAGGCCCGCACCGGCTTGGTGGAGCGCTTTTTCAATCTTTTGTAAGATAAAACGGGTCTGCTCACCGGGGTTATCGAGACCTACAACTTGGCCCTGTTCATCGACTGCGGTGGTGCCGGCCACTTCGACGACATTGCCAATCCGCACGGCACGCGAATAGCCAACAAGGGTCTCCCACTGGGCACCGGATGAAATATTGACACGTTGACTCATCGTTTTCTCCAAAGTGTCTAGCCATGTAAGGCATGAATCTGTTGTTGCATGGCCTGGCCTGTGGCCGCAATGGTCTGATCCTTGTGGGCGGCCAGGGCGGTTGCCACCTGCTGTTGATCGCGCGCCGGACGATTCTGGCTGAGCTTAAACTTGCCCTCCAACCGGCTCACCGTGATTTCAAA
This sequence comes from Caldilineaceae bacterium, assembly GCA_019637645.1. The sequence goes on along the minus strand of JAHBVH010000016.1, from coordinate 44,052 downwards.
GGCGACAATGCCCTTGAGCATGCCCTGCCGAAATTGATCGGAAAGGCCATCCCAGTGGGCTTGATAGGTTGGCTCGTTGGCGGTAATGAGTTCGGCCAAGGCAGCCAAAAGCCCTGCCTCGTCTTGGATCAGCCGCGCCGCGCCATACGCGTGGACGGCTTGGTAGTTCCAGGTGGGGACACTTTCCCACTTCGCATAGAGGGTCGGCGAAATATAGGCGTGCGAGCCTTGAAAGATCACCAGCACTTCGCGTGGGGTCGCCAACTCTTGCCACTGTGGGTTGGCCCGCGCCAAGTGACCTCGGATCAGCAGCGTGTCGCCCGTGGTGACAATGACAAGGGGTAGATGCGTAGCAAAGAGTTGACCCTCGACCGTACTTATCAAGGTAGCAAAGCTATGCGCTTGCATAAAGGCGACCAACTGCGCTTGATCATCCACGCGATTGGCATTGGGAATATACATGACTTCTCCTCATTCTGAAGGGTGACGGTCGGACGCGGATTTGCGCAGATCGCCGCGGATAAAACAGAAAATCCGTGCGAACCCGCGTAAGTCCGCGTCCGGCCTTTTCCCTAGTTTGTCCACTACGCCGCGGCCAAGGTACGGGTGATCTGGTCGATGTGCGCTTCGCCGTGGGCCGCATAGAGCCGCAACTGCTCTTCAAGGGTAACAGTCCCATTTTCCGGGTGGAAGCCGGTGCGCTGCCAGGCAGTGGCGGGCAGTGTTTCCCAAAAGGTGACCCATCGGTTGTGAAGCTGCTTGAGCAAGAGCAGTGACGGCGTGAGATCCCCAACTTGGGCATCGGGGAGTTGCGCCCATGCGTCCTGATCATAGGGTTTAAGTGTTGGGTGATCTTCGGTTAGAATCAATTTGCAGCGAAGATAGCTGTTCATGTGGGAATCGGCCAAGTGGTGCACATTCTGTGCGACGGTCCATTCCCCAGCTAGGAAAGGGGTTGTCCGTTGCGTTTCGCTGAGGCCACCGACCAGCGCTTCGATCTGGCTTGGTAGGTGGCGAATTTTATCAATCAGTGGTTGGTGTTCTTGTGCTGTCATGCTAAGTTCCTTTCCTTTGGAAGCTGTCCAATGTGTGTCCTACAGTTGATAGGTTTGGAAAGCCTGTCAACTGTAAAAGATAGCTTTGCTAACAGATGCTACGCGGCGACAGGGGTTACTTTGGGGGTATGGCGGATGCGTAGCGAGAGAAGCGCGGCGAGCATGGCAATCGCACCGGCAACCAAGAAGGCCAAGAGATAGTCGCCAAAGAGATCCCGCGTGACGCCGCCTAGCCAAGCCGCTAGCGCGGCCCCGACTTGATGCGAACAGAAGACCCATCCATAGACAGTCCCCACATTGCGGCGGCCAAAGGTATCGGCGACCAGGGCCGTGGTCGGTGGCACCGTGGCGATATAGTCGAGGCCAAAGAGAATGGCAAAGGCCGCCAGCCCCCAACTACCGGTGGCATAGGGCAGCAGAAAGAGCGAGACGCCCCGGAAGCCATAGTAGATGCAGAGCAATTTACGCGGGTCATATTTATCAGTCAACCAGCCTGAGGCGATGGTGCCGACAAAGTTCATGGCGCCCATGAGCGCCAACATCCCCGCGGCTGTCGTTTGGGGAATGCCATGATCCGCCGCGTGGGGGATCAGATGGGTGCCGATCAAGCCATTCGAAGTTGCGCCACAGACAAAAAAGGTCGCCGCTAGTAGCCAAAACTCAGGCGAGCGGATCGCTCGTTGCATGACATTGGGGTCCACGGTGGGCCGGGCCGCGGCTTCACCAGCCGTGAGGCCATAGGGCGCAAGGCCCATATCGGTGGGGTCGTCGCGCAGCAAGAAGAAGACCGGCAAGATGATGGCTAAAGCGAACAGCCCCAGCGCTACACTGCTCCAGCGCCACCCGGCACTCAGGACAAGGGCCATCAACACCGGTACAAAGACCAATTGACCAGCCGAGAGGGACGCGCCAAAGATGCCAATCACAAAGCCGCGGCGCGCCACAAACCAGCGGTTCGCCACGGCTGGCCCTAACACACCGCCGACCATGCCGGTGCCCAAACCACTGAGCATCCCCCACAGCAGGTTGAGTTGCCACAATTCTTTGATCATATAGCTGCTGACCATGGCGACGACCACAAGGAGCAAACCAACCAGCGTAACCCATTTGGGGCCAAAGCGATCCATGAGCCAGCCACTCAAGGGCGCGGCAATCCCCAAGACAATCAGCCCAATCGACACGGCAAGAGAGATTTCCGACCGGCTCCAGCCCATCTCTTGTTCCAGTGGCAAAATAAAGACACCAGGGGCCGAACGCACACCCGCGGAGATAAAAAGAGTGAGGGCGGTGATCGCCACAACGACCCAACCATAGAAAAATTTCTGCGTTTTGAATGCTTGCATCGCTTACCTCATGCTTTGGGAAAGAGTTACCTTTGGTCTATCATAGAGAAAAATGGTTGAAAGACAAGAGCCATTTTTGTGATTTTGATAGGGCCAATCGAAAGAAAAGATAGAACAACAAGAATGAGTAAACAATCGACTACGTTCGAGCTAGCCGCGGTCCTACCGGAGCTAACCCGCGATCATTCACTCTATCAGCAACTTTATACTGGTCTACGACAAGCTGTCTTAAGCGGCCAGCTTAGCGCGGGAATGCGGCTGCCCTCGACGCGTGATCTAGCCAAGACGCTCCAACTGTCGCGTAATACAGTCTTGGCCGCTTTTGAGCAACTGGTGGCCGAAGGCTACCTCGAAAGCCGGGTAGGTGACGGCACCTATGTCAGCTTGGCCTTGCCCGACGAGTTGAACCGGGTGCATAGGCCCACGGCTGCAGGGCGGGTTACGCCGCCCGCGCCGCCCACACCGCGTTTTTCCCAACACTATCATCTCCTAACTGCCGCGCCGATGGGCGGTTCATCGGATGAACATGGGCCGCGCGCCTTTCGCACAGGCATTCCGGCGCTCGATGTATTTCCCAGCCAGCTTTGGTCGCGTTTAGTCGCGCAGCAGTGGCGTAAAGTGACCCCGGCTTTGTTGTCTTATGGTGATGCCCGTGGTTATGCCCCGTTGCGTCAAGCCATCGCGGCCTACCTAGGCGCGGCGCGCGGGGTGCGCTGCACGGCTGAACAGATCTTGATCACAGCGGGTTCGCAACATGCGTTGGATCTCGTGGCCCAGGTTTTGTTAAATCCAGGCGATCCAGTTTGGTTCGAGGATCCAGGCTATCGCGGCGCACGCGCTGCCTTACTGGGTGTAGGTGCCCGCCTCATGCCCATCCCTGTCGACGAGGAAGGGCTGGATGTTGAGGTGGGCATGCGCCACTATCCCCAGGCACGCTTGGCCTATGTGACGCCCTCGCACCAATACCCCACCGGCGTGACCATGAGCGTGGCGCGGCGACTGGCTCTGCTAGAGTGGGCTGCGCAACAAGAAAGCTGGATTTTGGAAGATGATTATGACAGCGAATATCGCTATCGGGGTCGCCCCCTGGCAGCGTTGCAAGGGCTTGATCAGGCTAATCGTGTACTCTATAGCGGCACCTTTAGCAAAGTGCTCTTTCCGGGGTTGCGTTTGGGCTATTTGGTTACGCCACCCGCGTTGACGGCGGCCTTTGCCCAGATCCTCCAGTTGGAACATCGCTATCTATCGGTCTTTGATCAGGTGGTATTAACCGAATTTATGGAGGCCGGGCACTTTGCACGTCATATTCGGCGGACACGCGCCCTCTATGCCGAGCGCCAACAGAGCTTGGTCGCCGCCTTGCAACAGCAACTGGGCGATACCGTGACGGTGGGCTGTGCCGAGGCTGGCTTGCACCTGGTGGCTTGGTGTCAGGGCGCAGTGGACGACCAAAAGGTCGCCAAGGCGGCTTGGCAGCAGGGCGTAGAGTGTGCCCCCGTTTCTACTTATTCGATGCTCACCCCGGCCCGTCAAGGGCTGGTGTTGGGCTATGGGATGCTCAACCAAGCCGAGATTCAGCGTGGCGTGCAAGCCTTAGCGCTTGCCTTCAAAAGTCTACGCTGAATCTCGGCACCCTTGGCTAAACGACAAAGGGCTCGAAGAAAAACTTCGAGCCCTTTGTCGTAAAGACCTAATCAGTCCATCTGCCTTGAGCCATGCTCAGGATGAGCGGCTCAAGGTAGGTTAGAACAAGCCTTCGATAGAGAGATAGCGTTCGCCGGTGTCGTAGCAGAAGGTGAGGACGCGCGAACCGGCAGGAATCTCAGCCAGTTTTTTGCGGACAGCCGCCAGGGCTGCGCCCGACGAAATGCCGATAAAGATGGCCTCTTCTTTGGCGGCACGTTGGGCCATTTCAAAGGCTTCATCTTTGCTGACCTGGATGACCCCATCAATCGCATCCGTATGGAGATTGCGGGGAATAAAGCCCGCACCGATGCCCTGAATCGGATGAGGACCAGGCGCACCACCACTAATGACCGGCGAAGCCTCGGGTTCGACGGCAAAGACCTTGAGATTCGGCCACTTCTCCTTAAGCACCTCCGCGCAACCCGTAATATGGCCGCCTGTGCCGACACCGGTGATCAGGTAGTCGAGCCCTTCGGGGAAATCACGCAGGATCTCCTGAGCCGTGGTGCGTTTGTGGACTTCTACATTGGCCTCATTTTCAAATTGCTGGGGCATCCACGAGTTGGGGATCTCCTTGAGCATCTCTTCGGCGCGGGCAATGGCGCCTTTCATGCCTTTTTCGCGTGGGGTCAATTCAAAGGTCGCGCCATAGGCAGCCATGATCTTGCGCCGTTCGACCGACATGGATTCGGGCATGACCAAGATCAGCTTGTAGCCTTTCACGGCCGCGGTCATGGCGAGCCCAATGCCGGTGTTACCAGAGGTTGGCTCAATGATGACGCTGTCCGGCTTGAGCAGGCCACTCTTCTCGGCATCTTCGATCATCGACAGACCAATGCGGTCTTTGATGCTGCCACCAGGATTGGCCCGTTCAAGCTTCATCCACACTTCATTGGTCTTCCCATAGAGGCGGTTCAAGCGCACATGGGGCGTGTTGCCAATCGTCTCCAGAATGTTGTTTACTCGCATGAAGGTTCTCCGATTTGTTCGCTGTAAAAATTATCAAAATAGGACTTACGCTCCAAGGTTGGCTTGTCGTCTAAGTGCGGTCAGGTTTTTTGAACCTAACCGCGCTAGCTTTGCATAAGTCCTACAAAAGAGAAAAAAGCGAAAAGTTGATCGTTAAATCACAAAATCCACCACGAGGCCGTCGTGTTTATTGCGAACACTAACCTTGCTTTCGTGATAGACGCGCGAATAGGGTGGCAAGCTGCGGGTGATCCAGACATTGCCGCCGAGGATCGAATGATGCCCAACCACCGTTTCGCCACCCAGAATCGTGGCATTGGCATAGATAATGACATCGTTTTCGATCGTCGGGTGGCGTTTGGTATTGGCCAGGGATTTTTCCACCTGGAGCGCCCCTAGCGTGACCCCTTGATAGATCTTGACATTATCGCCAATGATGCTGGTCGCGCCAATGACGATGCCGGTCCCATGATCCATAAAGAAGGAGCGACCAATCTGCGCCGAAGGGTGAATATCAATGCCGGTTTTGCCGTGGGCATATTCGGTCAACATACGTGGCAACAGGGGTACCCCCAACTGCACCAGTTGATGCGCCAGCCGGTAGATCGTGATGGCATAAAAGCCGGGGTAGGTGGTGATCACTTCGGCGAGGCTGGTCGCCGCGGGATCAAAATCCAACGTTGCTTGAGCATCCGCTTGAAGCGACTCGTGCAAGGTCGGCAGCGCCGCAAAGAAAGCCGCGGTGACCGCGTCGGCCTCGACATCCAACGGGTTTAGCAACCGTGCCAGATGGTCGGCCAAATTGATATATTGGACGGAAGCCTTGCGGGGCTGTTGGCAGTTGATCGGAAAGAGAAAATCGAACATTCCTTCGGCAAAATGATGGACCTCTACCTTAGGTGGCAGCACACGGCGAAAGTTGTGGGTTTGTGTATCGAGTTTCTCTAAAAAGCGTGTAAAAGATGGCTGTAGATTATTCATAAGCTTGGATACAAGGTCTGCGTTTCGTCAAGAGTGACGCATGAATCGTGACGCATGGATCGGCTGTGGTCGCTGGCCAGTGACGCTAGGCACGAGCCTCCAGGCGAACACAGTTCCATTATCTATCCTGCGCTTCGGGGATACCGTATTAGTTAACCCATTGTACCAGAAGCTTAGCAAAAGTGAGAAACTGCTACTATGAAAGATATAGCGGAAAAGATATAGCGTAATGGGCCGCGACCGCCATAGATTGCCTGAGGGATGATCACCAGGGTGCCTGTGCGCGCTTTTTGTTGTTAGTAGCAGGTTTTAACCCGGCATGTTTAAGGCTCGCGTTCGCCTGGAGATGATCACCAGGAAACGTTGCTAAAAGGTAGAAAGTCGTTTATGCTACCGGTAGTTTGGTGCCATGGGGCACAGGTGGGCGCGTAGAGAGGTAAGAAGAAAGAACCATGTTTACGATTGGTGAGTTGGCGAACCGGACGGGGTTACGTACCTCGGCTTTGCGCTACTATGAAGATCAGGGGCTTCTCCAACCGGCGGGGCGCACGGCTGCTGGTTATCGTCTCTATGCGGAAAGTGCCGAACAGACTGTGCGGCTGATCCAGCGTGCCCAACGGCTGGGCTTTTCGTTGGCTGACATTGGCGTGTTGCTCAAAGATCTGCAAGCGGGTCAGCTCACCGAGACCACCATCTTGCAGACGGCAGAGGCGCGCTATTTGCTCCTGGAACAAGAGATCACAGCCCAATTGGTGTTGCGCCATGAACTGGGACTCTTCCTCCAAGATATTCACCGCAAAGAGAACCAAGCGGATGCGGTTTCGGCCAATGAACTGCTGACCCAATTGGTCGATCAGATCTGTAGCGATCCGCAAACCCAAGCGGCCCGCCTCTTTGAATGGCTTCTCCGTAAGACGGGCTGTGAACTCGCCACCCACGAAGCGCGCGATCTCTTTACCCAGCTCCGGGGTCAACATATCCATATTTGGCAAGCCGATGATGCCTATCACATCCTAGTGGTCAGCGCTGATCCCCAGATCGGGCGCGTGTTGGCCGCTTTGACGCAGTTGGAAGCCAATTGTCAAGTCCATGCCCACCAACAACAAGCGCCCGAGCTTATGCACAACCACGAAGGGTATTTGGTCATCGCGCGCGGACCCAATGCCTTTATCTTTGCCCGCCTCTTTCTCTCCTTTGCCGAAGTACAGCTGTAAAACGGAACTTGTGTTAAGCCGCTTCACTCTGCTTATACTCCAGAATATCGCCAGGTTGGCACTCTAAGGCTTTACAGATCGCCTCTAGCGTTGATAAACGAATGGCTTTGGCTTTTCCATTCTTCAGAATGGAGAGATTGGCCATGGTTATTCCCACTTTTTCGGCTAATTCTGTAACACTCATTTTTCGCTTGGCTAGCATCACATCAATATTGATTATTATTGCCATCATGGAGCCTTATACCGTTAAATCATTTTCTGATTTTATCGCTATGGCATTTTGCAGAAGCTTTTGGAAAACAGCGGCAGCGGTTGCAATGACCGCTGAGGCGAAAATAATTACAAAACCAATGACGACGCCACCGGCCGGATCATCATTGGTTGCCTTTGCCATAGCAGAGATATAGAGGATGGCCGCTGCAATAAAAGCAGCAAGGGCTATTGCACAATATTTTATATTCCTGATAGCTTTAACCGCAGCTTGAGAGAAAATTTGATTTTTCTCAACATAGCCTAATAGCTGAATCGCTTGAAAGAGGGCTACAAAAAACGAAATTGAAGCTATGTAAATATAAATAATAAACGGATCTTTATAAATACTGACTAGATCTAAGTTGGTAGCCCTTCCTTCCGTCTGAGGAAACCAAATCAGACCGGCAAGTGCTCCAACTGCGATGAGCAAAATGACTACCTTCAAGAATAAGGTTGAACCTCGTTCTACTTTCATAAATGCCTCACTTCGCTAGCGTTTACGTAACAACCATCATGGCTAAAGGACAACGACCATTTTGAGGAAGAGACAGTCCTATCGTAACATGGAATATATCGTTTGTCAATATATTTTTATTGTTAATTTTGGTTTGCGGCGCAAAATCTGTATATTTGCAGTCAAAATGGTAGCTATGGCGAAGTCCGCATTTGCCTTGCCTAGCTTTAAACTTCCCTCTTGACCTTCAACCCAACTTGAAGGTGTATTGTATGGCCAGCACTGATTTTGCTGAAGCATATTTGCTGAAACATAGATGTAATGTAGAGGATTGTATGACAGAATCAACTAATACGTTTCAATTTCAGGTTACGGGTATGGACTGTGCTGGCTGTGCCAAGTCGGTGGAGAATGCCGTGGGCCAAATGGTGGGTGTTCAACAATGTTCGCTCAATTTTACCACCGCTAAGTTATCGGTAACTGGTGCGGTAAGCGCTACGGCTATTACGGACAAGGTGCGCTCACTGGGCTATACCGCCGCCCCAGTCGCCTCTACCCCGGCAGCGGTGACTGCACCAGAACCGTTGCCCAATTTCTGGAGCTATCTCTGGCAGCGTGCCGAGACACGCTTTGCCCTAGCGGGTCTTTTCTTCATTTTGCCTGGTTTGATCTGGAGCGAGTTGCTGGGGCGTGAGGCGCTGGCGGTGGATCTGCTTTCGGTCCTTGCGCTGGTGGCGGCTGGTTGGCCGGTGGCCATCAGTGCCTGGCGGGCCGTGCTTAACCGCGATATTAACATCAATGTCTTGATGACGATTGCCGCGATTGGGGCGGTGGTCATCGGTGCCTACACCGAGGCGGGCATGGTCATGGTGCTCTTTGCGTTGAGTGAAGCGCTCGAAGGCTATATCGGGAATCGCGCCCGCCATGCTATCCGCAGTCTGTTGGCCGCGGCCCCCAGTGACGCCACCCTGATCGCGCGTAACGGTCTGCCGGTGCCGACTCAGCAGGTGGCGATCACCACGTTACAGATCGGTGACCGGATTCGTGTGCGGCCTGGCGAACGCATTCCCATGGACGGACGGGTTATCACCGGTTACTCAGCCGTCAATCAAGCGGCGATTACTGGCGAAAGTATGCCCTTGGATAAACAGCCTGGGGACGATCTCTTTGCCGGTAGCATCAACGGCGAGGGGGTCTTGGAATTAGAGGTCACCCACATTGCGGCGGATAATACGATTAGCCGCATGATTCGCCTGGTCGAAGAAGCCCAGGAGCAGCGTGCTCCGGTCCAACGCTTTGTGGATCTTTTTGCCCGCTACTACACGCCTGCCGTGGTGGTTCTGGCGGCCTTGGTCGCAACCCTGCCGCCACTACTCTGGCAGCAGCCTTTTTGGAACCCTGATCCAGAAACCTTTGGGTGGTTCTATCGGGGGTTGGCGTTGTTGGTGGTGGCTTGTCCCTGCGCCTTGGTCATCAGTACGCCGGTGAGCTTGATCAGCGCGATTACCAACGCCGCACGGCATGGTGTCCTCTTCAAAGGCGGCGCCTTCTTGGAAGCCTTGAGCCAAGTGCGCGCTGTGGCGCTGGATAAGACTGGCACCATCACCGCTGGGACCCCCGCCGTGGTTGCCGTGCGCAGCTTGGGCTGTGCCACGATGGTAGCGCAAGGCAGCGATGATTGTACGGACTGCGATGATCTGCTGGCCCTAGCGAGCGCCGTCGAAGTGCAGAGCGAACATCCCTTGGCGCGGGCGGTGGTCAATGCCTCGAAAGCGCGGGGGCTGGATCAACGCTACGCTCCTGCTGCCGGTGTAACAGCCTTGACGGGGCGCGGTGTGACTGGCACCGTTGCGGGCCGCCAAGTGACCATCGGGAGCCATGCCTATTTTGATGCGACGATTGGACATGACACGACCCATTGCACCGCAGCCAGTGCGGATGCACAGCGGGGCTATACGCCTATCCTGGTCAGTGTGGATGGCACCTATCAGGGCGCGATTGCTGTGGCGGACACCGTGCGGGAGAGCAGCCGTATGGCCGTGGAGGAGCTAAAAGCTGCCGGTATTGAGGCAGTCGTCATGTTAACGGGGGATAACCAGGGCGCGGCCCAGACGATTGGTTCCCAAGTGGCTGTCACCGATGTGCGGGCCGAACTGCTGCCAGCGGATAAGCTAACAGCCATCCGCGAGTTACAGACAACGCATGGCAGCGTAGCCATGGTCGGCGATGGGATCAACGACGCGCCTGCCCTGGCCGCGGCCAATGTGGGGATTGCCATTGGGGGCGCAACCGGCACCGCCCAAGCCATGGAGACCGCCGATATTACCTTGATGAGCGCTGATCTGCGTCGGTTGCCTTTCGCTGTGCGGCTGAGCCGCCAGGCCATGCGTACCATCCGCACCAACGTGGCCCTGAGTATTGGCATCAAGCTTGTCTTCTTGTTGATGGTGCTGCTTGGCTGGGGCACGATGTGGATGGCCGTGTTGGCCGACATGGGGACAGCGCTCCTTGTCACCTTTAATGGCATGCGCTTATTGGGCTTTGGTGGTAAAATAGAAGCAGCTTAACGTTTCTATCCGATAACCATCCGATTTTCTACCCAAGGAGCGGGCTTTCATGGCTGAGATCAACTTGAGCAAACAGACCTATGCACTCTTACAGGATCCCTTGCTGGGGGATGGCAACATCGAGACCAAAATTCTCCAACTGCTAGAGGGTGAATTTCGTCGGCAACTGACCCACGATCAAACGCTTGATCAAGCCCTGAGCCAAAAGTATGCCATGCCCTTTGCCGACTTTATGGAACGGCGCACCTCGGTGCAGCACGGCAATAACTGGGAGTTGGAAACCGATGCCGCTGAATGGGAAAAGGCCGTGAGCGCGATCACGCACCTGCAAGCCAAGCTCCAGGAAATTGAAGCGCTCACCAGCGCCCGCCAATGACCGATGGCCCAACCAACGGAATTACCCCAACTGTTAGCGGCTTTGGTAGCCATTGATTCGGTCAACCCGGATCTTGTGCCGGAGGCCCCTGGGGAAGCCCAACTGGCCCACTATGTGGCGGAGTGGCTCACGGCGGCGGGGCTCGAAGTGACCCTAGAAGAAGCCGCGCCAGGTCGTCCCAATGTGATTGGGGTGGTCCGTGGCACGGGGGGTGGCCGTTCCCTGATGCTCAATGCTCACATGGATACTGTTGGCGTGGCAGGGATGACCGCCCCCTTTATCCCGCGCCTGGAGGGCAACCGCCTCTATGGGCGGGGCGCGTACGACATGAAAGGCAGCTTGGCCGCTTGTCTGTTGGCCGCCGCCCGTGCCAAAGCCATGCGCTTGCGCGGCGATGTGATAGTCACCGCGGTGGCAGATGAAGAATATGCCAGCATCGGCACCGCGGCGATTGTCCAGCGGTGGCACGCTGATGCGGCGATTGTGACGGAGCCCAGCCATCTGAATCTCTGTGTGGCCCATCGCGGGTTTGTCTGGCTAGAAGTCGAGACGGCGGGCATTGCCGCCCATGGCTCGCGACCCAGCCTGGGGGTGGATGCTATTGCCAAAATGGGCCACGTGTTGGTGGCGTTGGAAGCGCTCGACCAAGCGCTGCGCGCCGCACCAACCCACGGTTTGTTGGGTAGTGGATCACTCCACGCCTCGCTGATTAGCGGTGGGCAAGAGCTTTCGAGCTATCCGGCCCACTGTTTGCTAGCGGTGGAACGGCGCACCGTCCCTGGCGAGACGCCCGCATTGGTGGTGGGGCAGATTCAGGCCATTGTTGATCGGTTGGCGGCTGCCGACAGTCAGTTCAAAGCCACGGTGCGCACGACGCTCGTGCGCGATCCCTTTGAGATTGCCCAAGACGCGCCTTTGGTGCAGCTCTTGCAGCGCCAGATCGAGCAGCAGTTGGGCCGTGTCCCCACGATCTATGGCGATCAGCCGTGGATGGATACGGCGATTCTGGCAACGGCGGGCATCCCCGCGGTGATCTTTGGGCCGACCGGCGCGGGTGCCCACGCTGTTGAAGAATGGGTCGATCTGGACAGTGTAGCGCAGTGTACGGATGTCTTGACCGCGACCATTCAAGAATTTTGTGCCTGACGCGGCGGGATGACAAGAAGCGATGCGGGACGCGGATTTCTTTGAATCCGCGTCCCGCTGCGTTTATCCGCGTGCTAAGTTTTGTCCTAGTCGCTGTGTAGATCGCGAACCCCCATGTTGTTTGATCGACTTGCTGTTTGAACAATCGGTGGCGGAAGGGTTAGAATGAGAAGGTGCAATGCACCGGATCAAGCTGATCTGTCGATTGAATCGGAAAAAGGCTCATCGGTGGAAAGTGTGGGTTTTGCGCTGTGCCCATGCAATACCCCGTTGCTCACACTGGTGGCTGATGGGCGTCATCAAGCAGCAAAAAGCCAGGAAGAGCCTCATGAAAGACGAATTAAGAATTTTTGCCGGTAGTTCTAACCCCAAACTTGCCGCTGAAATCTGTCGCCACCTTGATATGCCACTTAGCCCCCTGAAGGTCTCCCGTTTTTCGAATGACAACATGCATGTGCAGATTCTCGATAATGTGCGCGAACGCGATGTCTTTGTTGTCCAATCCTTCACCCCGCCGGTCAATGATCATATCGTCGAACTATTTATTATTTTGGATGCCCTCCGCAGCGCTTCGGCGCGCCGGATCACGGCGGTTGTCCCCTATTATTCGTATGCCCGTTCGGATAAGAAAGACGCTCCTCGGATTTCGATTACTGGGCGGCTGATGGCCGATCTGATCGTCACCGCCGGTGCGGATCGTGTCCTGACCATGGATCTCCATGCGCCCCAAGTTCAAGGCTTTTTCAGCATCCCTGTCGATCACATGACCGCCATTCCGACGATTGCCGACCATGTGAAACAGAACTATGATCTGACCAATGCTGTTGTTGTCGCGGCGGATGTGGGCAGTGTGAAACGTGCCGGTACCTTTGCGCGGCGGCTGGATCTACCCATGGCGATTATTGATAAACGGCGGATTAGCGATACCAATGTGGTACAGGGCTCTGTGGTGGGGGAAGTACGCGGTTGCGATGCCTTTGTCTTTGAGGACGAAATTGCCACCGGCTCCACTTTGATCGCGACAGTACAGACGCTCCTAGAAGCCGGTGTGCGCAAGATCTTTGTCAGCGCAACTCATCCGGTTTTTTGCGGCCAAGCGATTCAAAATTTTGCGGACGCGCCGATTGAAGCGATCTTTGTCACCAACACCGTCGATGTGCCGCCCGCCAAACAGTTGGACAAGCTCACCGTGCTCTCGGTCGCGCCCTTATTGGCCGCGGCGATTGAGCGTATCCATACCGGCGAAAGTGTGGGCGCGCTTTTCTCATAATCCCTACTCATAGCCCATAGAGATGCTCGATTGGGTCGATCACACTTTCTTGCCAATCGAGTAACTGGGCAGCCCGTTCCAACGTTTCGGCTTGGCCTTGTTCGACCATCTGTTGCAAAACGGCAAGCTGCTCGGTGGTCAATTGTTCTGCGTGTAAGGCTTGTAGCCAACTATCAAAGTCGCGTGTTTCTAGGATAGACGCCATACCAGGTCTCCTTTGGCGCGGGGGACGGGACTAAGCTGCGGTTGTGTGAACAATGGAAGGCGCTTATCATAGCACAGAATGACGACAGGGTGAAACTGTTTTGCCATCCTAGGCAGGGCAAACGTGTATGCAAAAGGAGAATCCCGTGGCGGCACCCTTTCCAAGCCAAGCTTGGGCTGATCAATTTTGCCAGCTGTTAAATCAGCATGAGGCCTATCAACAGGCTGCCCAGCGTTGGGAGGGCGATGTCTCGTTGCTAATCGAGGGCGATGGTGGCCTCTATCTTGATCTCTGGCATGGTACCTGTCGCCAAGCGACCTACCTCGCCGCCGGCCAAACCAAACCGGCCGCCTATACCATCACCGCGAGCCGGGAAAATTGGCTTCAGGTACTGGCTGGCCAGCTCGATCCCATGCAAGGAATGATGACCCGCCAACTACGCTTTGAGGGCAACCTGATGAAGCTCATGCAATACCTCCAAGCCGCCCAGGAATTAGTGAAGTGCGCCGCCCAGGTTGGGGTGGCGTAGTGGGAGGAGAGAGAAGAGAGGACAGAGGCCAGAGGACAGAGGCCAGAGGTCAGAGGTCAGAATCTGCCTTCTGTCTTCTGACCTCTGGCCTCTCTACCGCACCTTCCCTCTGCCCCAAACCGGCCAGACGACTTCGATCTGTTCGCCGCGATAGCCGATGAGTTCGTCGTGGAGGTTGAGGGCCATCTCTTGGTGGAGGGGGATCCAGGTTAGGCGTTCGCCGACTTGGAAGGTGTGATCCGATTGGCTGACATCGACATTCCCATGCTCGATGGACATGCCCTGGATTTTGATCGTGGGGTGCTCCACACAATAGCCATAGGGAATCGGTGGATAGCTACAGAAGGTCTTCATGCCGCCGTCAATAATAATACGCCCAGGGGCTGGCACACTGACCACCGTGCAGATGATGTGGAGTGGGCAGCGTTCTTCATGGAGGTCGTCACTGGTGCGGATGCGGGTTAGCCCTTCCCAAACATAAGAACCGGCCCGATGTTCGGTAAGGCCCAGCGCTTTGCTGACCGCTTCCGCGCCCGTGCCACCACCACTGACCATGTTGATGGGGAGCCCAGCCTCTTGAAAACCAGCTACGGTCTCCTCAAGGAAACCTTGAATTTCCGGTCGGCTAGGGTAGGTCATTACCCCTTGCAGATCAATACCTGGTAGATCAACAATGGCCTGTCCTAGGGCCACGGCGGCGGCTGGCGACTGCACGCCGCACCGCCGCGAACCGGTGTCCATTTCGATCAACACCCGGACGCTGCCCCCCATGCGGTGGGCGCCATCGGCAATGCCTTGGGCGGTTGCCACTGAATCGACCGCCACCGTGATCGTCGCCCGCCGCGCCAAGCGCAAGAGCCGATCGACCTTGGCCGCGCCCACAATATTATAGGGCAACAGAATATCGGTCACGCCACCTGCCACCATCACTTCGGCCTCACCCACCTTCTGGCAGCAGATCCCTACCGCACCACTGGCGACTTGCATGTGCGCGATTTCAGGAATTTTATGCGACTTGGTATGGCTGCGTAACGGAATGCCCACCGCACGGCAACTGGCGGCCGTCTCCTGTATATTGCGTTCCAGCGTGTCCAGGTCACACACCACCGCGGGCGTGTCCAGATCATGAATCAGCATTGTTGTCTCCTGGTTAAGGTGAAAGAGTGTTGCCGGTAATCACGCTACCAAGGCCGTCAGCAGCGCCTTGACATAGCCAATCGAATAACCCCAGCCAATGGCCTGATCGGCGGTGTCGCCGGGCAGCGCGGGGATATGATCGGGGTTGATGTAGCCACGAAAGCCGACTTTCTGGAGTTCTAAGAGTACTTTGAACATATTCAGATCGCCGTCGTCAAGGAGCGTCTCTTCATAGGCCCCAGCCGTTGCCAAGCTGCCACGAACATTGCGCATGTGGACCATCAAGATCTTGCCCTTACGCCCATAGTTGTTGATCTCGTCGATGACAAGGGCGCTGCCGCCCGCCTCGGCGCGCGTGCCGATACAGTAGATATAGCCGACTTGAGCGCTGGGAAAGGCATCGATCACGCGATGAAAGCCCAACCCGCCAAAGGGCGTATCGACATTGGGGGTGTCCGACGGATGGACAGCCAGCTTGATGGCGTACTCTTCGGCAACCGGCACCAAGGTGGCAAAGGCCCGTTCAAATTGACCCCACCATTGGCCGAGTTCTTCACGCGTGGGGGTCTGTACCGCTTCTGGGGCCAACGTCTCTCCGCGCGATTGATACCCCCCGCGGTGAGTAGAGCGATAGCGGATCATGCGTTGGGGAAAGACATCGCCTTCAAAGCGCTGGCGCGCGAGGGGAATGCCTAACTCCCCATAGACGCGCAAGGCGCGCACAACATTCTCTAATTCGGCTGCGCTGCCGGGTTGATTTTGCATAAAGCGCTGGCTCAAATTGGGCAAGGTTACCCGGTTGATATCAATGCCAAAGCCACGCAAGCGCCGCCGAAGGGCTTTGGTGCCATCCAAATCAGGATACCCCTGTTCGCGCACGCCGGGCATCTCTTCGTCGCCACCGAAGTCTAGTGCATCCGCACCGAGTGCCACGAGCCGCCGGAGATAGGTGTCGCTCAATTCGGCGTTGTGGGTAAAGACAGAAACTCGCATCATAAAGGTTCGCTCCTTGGTTGTGGGGTGATTGATCGGGGCTGAATGGGTTACTGGATCGATACGCTATCTTATCATAGGCAGAATACTCAGGCAATCGACCATTTGCACTCCGCTCCCTGAAGCAGGATAATAAGAAGCGTGAGCCACTCACGATCATGCTACCCGCGCATTACCGCGACCACACTGCACCACGTGTTGCGTTAAACCCTGTGTGGTGTTCCTCTGCTGTCGCTGTAATTTTACAAAGGGGGACTTCATGCAACAAGCTTGGCACTTTTTGGACCCGGAAACCGTCGCTGCCGAATTGCAGACTGATCTCGCAACTGGCCTGACGCCGCAAGTGGCTGAGCAGCGCTTGGCGCGCTATGGCCCCAATGAACTCATCGATCGGGGTGTCAAAAGTGTCTGGGTCATTCTCTGGGCGCAGCTAACCGATGTGATGGTCTTGCTCCTGATTGTGGCCGCGATCATTTCGGCTTT
Organism: Caldilineaceae bacterium; assembly: GCA_019637645.1. The sequence goes on along the minus strand of JAHBVH010000016.1, from coordinate 27,392 downwards.
CATTGGCGAAATCTCAGATACCTTTGTCATTCTGGCGATTGTCGTGCTCAACACGCTCTTGGGCCTTACCCAAGAATATCGGGCTGAACGCGCCATTGCCGAATTGAAGAAGTTGGCCGTGCCCAATGTGCGCGTACGCCGGGGCGGCCATGTCAGCGAGATTTCGGCGCGCACGTTGGTCCCAGGCGATCTTGTCCTGCTCGAAGCGGGCAATGTCGCGCCTGCCGATGGGCGGCTGGTGGAGGTCATGGGGCTGCGGGTGGAAGAAGCTGCTTTGACCGGCGAATCCGAACCGGTAGAAAAACAGCGCGTCGCGCTCCCAAGCGCGCAAACGAGCGTCGCGCTCCCAAGCGCGCAAACGAGCGTCGCGCTCCCAAGCGCGCAAACGAGCATCATCCCCATTGGTGATCAAGTCAACATGGTCTTTATGGGCACTGTCATCACCTATGGCCGTGGGGTGATGGTGGTGACGGCCACGGGCATGGCAACGGAACTCGGGCACATTGCCGGGATGTTACAGAATGTTGGCGATGAAGCAACACCGCTCCAACGGCGGCTCGAAAAATTAGGCCAAGCCCTGGCCGCGGTAGCCGTCGTTATTATTGTGGTGGTCTTTGGCATGGGGCTCTTGACCAGCAGCGAAGTCCGGGAGATTTGGGCTTCGCAACAAGATGTACTTGGCCGCCTCTTGCGCAGCGAAAGTGTACGCGAACTTTTCCTCACCGCGATCAGCCTGGCCGTAGCCGCGGTACCCGAAGGCTTGCCCGCCATGGTGACCATTGCCCTGGCCTTGGGCTCGCGACGAATGTTGCGCCGCAAGGCGTTGATCCGCAAATTGCCCGCGGTGGAAACCCTGGGCTCGGTCACGACCATCTGCTCCGATAAGACCGGCACGCTGACCCAAAACCAGATGACTGTGACCATCTTGGATGTGGCGGGCGAACAGCGGGCCATTGAAACGCTCGTGGCCGCTGAGTTTGATCCAGCCAACCTAGATGGTGTCACAACCGCCAGCCCCACGTTTACTCCCACATTCAACCCAACATTGCAAAGCTTTCACATTCTGTTACAGGCCGCGGCGCTTTGCAATGATTCTGCCCTGGAACACGAAGCTGATGGCACCTTCAAGCTGATCGGTGACCCAACCGAGACGGCCTTGGTGCGGGTGGCGGCTGAATTTCAGTTGGAGAAAGCCGCGCTCGAGGCCAAGTGGCCGCGGGTGGCCGAAGCGCCCTTCACTTCGGAGCGCAAGTGCATGACAACGATCCACCAAGTGCCGACCCATGGGAATGGGTCGTCCCCTTTTGGCGCCGACGCGACTTATGTCGCTTTTGTAAAAGGTGGCGTCGATGTGCTGCTTGCCAAAAGTAGCCTGGCCTGGCTTGGCGACCATAGCGTCCCCCTGACGGTAGAGCTCCGCGGGCGCATCCAGCAAGCCAATGCGCAGCTAGCGCAGGCGGGGCAACGGGTCTTGGGCGTCGCTTTTCGGCCCCTCGCCCAGCAACCGACCGTGGGCAAGGTCGAACAAGTCGAGGAAGCGCTGGTCTTTGTTGGCCTCATTGGCATGATCGACCCGCCCCGCGAGGAAGTCAAGATGGCAGTGGCCACTTGCCGCAGCGCGGGCATCCGCCCGGTGATGATCACCGGTGATCATCCACTGACGGCCCTAGCTATTGCCCGCCAGTTAGGCATTACTGACAACGATCAATGTCTGACGGGCTACGAACTGGCCGATATGGATGAGGAAGCCTTACAAGCGCAGGTCGAGCAGGTTTCGGTCTATGCGCGGGTCGCACCGGAGCATAAGCTCAACATTGTCAACGCGCTCCAGCAAAAAGGCCATGTGGTCGCTATGACAGGCGATGGGGTGAACGACGCCCCAGCGCTCAAACAGGCCGACATTGGCGTGGCCATGGGCATTACCGGCACCGATGTTTCCAAAGAGGCGGCGGATATGGTGTTGCTCGACGACAACTTTGCCACCATCGTCGCTGCGACGGAAGAGGGGCGCACGATCTATGATAACATCCGCAAATTTATTCGCTATCTGCTTTCCAGCAACATTGGCGAGATCTTTGTGATGCTGGTGGCTCCCTTCTTGGGGATGCCATTGCCGCTCCTGCCCATTCATATTTTGTGGATCAACCTTGTCACCGATGGCCTACCTGGGTTGGCGCTCTCCCTGGAACAGCCCGAGCGGGGCATTATGCAGCGCAAGCCCATTCCCGCCCGCGAGAGCATCTTTAGCCGCGGCTTGGGCGTCGATATTGTGTGGGTGGGTTGTCTGCTGGGGATACTTTCCTTGGCGGTGGGCTATTGGGGCTTTGTGAGTGGCGTTGCGATTACGCACTGGCGTACGATGGTCTTTACTACGCTAACCTTTACCCAAATGGGCAACGCCCTCTCGATCCGCTCTAGCGATGACTTGCTGGTGACTATTGGCATCTTTTCCAATCGGCTCATGATCGGCGCGGTGATCCTCACGGTGGTTCTGCAACTCATGCTGCTCTATATTCCCTTCTTCCAACGGATCTTTAATGTGGCCCCACTCACCGGCGGCGAACTTTTCATCTGCTTCTTCTTGAGCTTTGTCCTCTTTGGCATAATGGAAGGGGTAAAATGGCTCCGGCGCCGTCAGTCGCTATAATCCATAGGGCTTGTAGATAGTGGTTGTAAATACGCAATATTTTGCGTCTCTACACCACGACCCATCGGGAATCGTAGAGACGCAATATATTGCGTATCAACCACGACCCATCGGGAATCGTAGAGACGCAATATATTGCGTCTCTACACCAAACGCTGAATGTAGCGCGCCGCTGATCGCGTTACCGCGGCCTTGGCCCCTTCCGGCGTAATGGTATCCCACCAGGCGCTGTAGATGCGATCAAAGGCATAGGGCTGAACGGCGTTGACGATGCGGCGGACTTTGGTGGCCGACAAGGGAATGAGATTGGGGTAGCTATACATAAAACTCAACCAGCGGCGATCCGCAACGACTTGGATAATATCGCCAGTCAACAACACCCCTTTGCCCTCCGCACCAGCCGGCCAATGAAGGACTTGGCCGCCCGTAAAGTGACCACCGCAGCGGATAAGGGTCAGCTCGTCCCACAGTGCGTGGGTCTCACCATCCCAAAAATGAATCGCCGGATCGGGGCGCATTACCCATGGCTTTTCTGCTTCGTGTAGATAGATGGGTGCGTTAAAGGCCCAGCTCCACTCGACCATACAAGAGTAGTAGTGGGGATGGGAGATGGCAATGGCGCGAATGCCGCCCAGTGCCTTGACTTGGGCAATGGTTGCGTCATCGATCAAGGTGATACAGTCCCAGAGCAGATTACCCCCGGGTGTCTGTACCAACAGGGCACGTTGCCCAATCGCAAAACGGGGATCGGTGCCAATGCCGGTCAGATGCGGTTCATGCATCTGCACGCGATTGGTGTGGGTTTGCTGCAACGCGGCCAAGGTGGTCCACTGTTGGCCGTTATAGCCAATGTACTGGCGCTCATCTTCACAGATCGGGCAGTGGCTTGGCGGCGTCGCGGCTGCCGGGAATTGCGTACCGCAAGTGACACAGATGTATTGCTCCATAGATCCTCCTCTCTTCTGCACAAGGTTCAGCGGCGCTGAGGACGAACCGGCGCTGCGTTTGTTCGACAAACCTGCCAGCCGTTAACGTTGGCGGTTGTGGGGACCACAGAGCCAACCCGATGATAAATGACTGGCGTTGGCGGTTGTGGGGACCACAGAGCCAACCCGATTGATAAATGACTGGTGTTGGCGGTTGTGGGGACCACAGAGCCAACCCGATGATAAAGCTTTCTACTACTCATAGGCATCAAACCAATAGGCCAGATATTTCCAATCACCCCAAGCATCATAGATAGCAGCAAGCTCTTTGTCGGGGCGGAGCGCGCCGGCAAAGTAGCGGCGGGTGACATGGCTGCGCAACTCGCTATCCACGGGCAGCTCACCATAATATCCTAGCAACATCAATACCGTATGTGCGGCATAATCTCCTATGCCTTTTACTTCCTTTACGGCCTTTTTCAGGGCGGTTGGCGTGGTGTGGCGCAAGGTGAGCGCTTCTAGATCCCGTTCGCCTTGGACAATCTCGCGCGCTAACTGTTGGACATAGCCATTACGGTAGCCCATGCGGATCACATCGCGGAAGAGGGCTGGATCGGCGGCAGCGACTTGGGTTGGTGACGGAAAGGCGCGCAAAGTTGGATCGAGCGGAAAAGGCGTGCCAAGCTGATCGACCAGCCGCTGGATCATACTCTTGGTATTGCGCCAGGTGACATTGGTGGTGGCAATGGTCTTGACCATATCTTCCCACAAGGTGGGTGAGCGCAAGAGGCGACCACGCCCCTGCTGGACGATACGCCCAATCCGTGGATGTTGGCGTGCCAACGCATAAAAAGCCGCAAACTCCTCGTCTAACTTGAGCATCCAGCGTACCTTGCGGCGTACTTCTGCTGTTTCGCTGGCACTCAGCGGTGTGGCAGCCGTGGCTGCAATGTGGACTACGGTGCTCTCCTCGCGTTCGGTGCTGGAAAGCCGCAGCAGGACGACCTGGCCACTGCTCAACTGCTCTACCCGTTGGAGCGTCTGACAATCAGCTAGCCACTGATTGGGGGCAAGGCTAGGCCACCCATGGTCGCAGACACTGGTGGCAAACGTATAGGGCTTGGGAACGTGTAACTCTAGCATGGTATTGAACGCGTTTGGGTGGGGCAAGTGGGTACACGCGATGGGCTGGCGATGAACGTTTACCAGCACGCTACATTCAGTTAATCTCTTTTTGGCTTACTAGCGCAGCGCTATGTTCTTGGTAATGGTCATAGGTGTTGTCGATCACCCACTGCAAGAGGGGCCGTCGCGCTGGATCAGCAGCGTAGCGTGGTTCCAAGAGTTTGTCAAATGGTAGCTCGGTGAGGGTGGCTATGACTTGGGCATGGGTGGCATGAAATTCATAGAGGGTTTCATCAAGGAGAAGCGAACGGCTCCGTTGGCGTACCAATTCGTTGATCTGATCGACATCGAGATCTTCGGACGGGCCGGTGTCAATTTGTAAGGCAGCCGCTGTTTCTCCTTGGATATGGTAGCGGAGAAGCCATTGCTCCCAATGGGTCAGATGGGCAAGGTGATCTTTGATCGACCACCCATCGGCTTGGGGAGTAATCACTTCTTCGACTGTAAACTGGCTCAAGGCATCCTGCAACCGTTGCCATTCCGTTTCGATCTGTTGCAGTAGCTCTGCTCTGTTTTGTGGCAAGGTCTTCATGGTGTCTCCTTGTGTAACTAGTAAAAACTATAAAGATGGTTACAGCGTACCATGAAACAAATATGCGTGTCAACCCAGTAACTAGATAAAAGATTTTTGACAGTTACCAACTGATCGAGTATGGTGTAATCAATCGTCAACCTGGGAAGGGAGGGCACAACGATAAGCTACGATGCAACGATTAGAAATTCGCTTAGATCTGGATAGTTCGGCCCTCACGGCGCTTTGTCTTGAATTTGCCAATACCGCGGACTGGCATGCTTCGGCCCACCCGGTCGAGTCACTGCATCAGTATGACGATCTGCTCGCTTGGGCCATGGCTCAACAGAGCTTGTCGCGCGCGGAACAGCTTCAGCTAACCGCACTGGCCGCAGCCCAGCCAGACGCGGCTCAGGCACTCTTGGTTACGGCGCGTGACGTGCGCGAGGTGATCTATCGGATCTTTGTCGCGTTGGCCGCGGGGACTCCACCTGCCGCAACGGATTGGGCCTACCTCAATCAGCAAGTGGCGGCGGCGCTGCCGCAACTGCAACTTGGGCCGCGGCCCGGCGGCTATGGCTGGGCGTGGTCGTCGCGCGCGGCTTCATTGGCGGGCGTGCTATGGCCGATTGTCTTGTCTGCGGCCCAACTCTTGACCTCGGATCTACTCGATCGTGTAAAGCAATGTGAGGATGATCGCGGCTGTGGCTTTCTCTTTATCGACACGAGCAAGAACCATAGCCGCCGTTGGTGTAGTATGGAAAGCTGCGGTAACCGCGCCAAAGTCCAACGGCATCGCCAGCGTCGTCACCCATCGGCTGAGACATCATTGGCTGAGACATCATTGGCTGAGACATCATCGGCTGAGACATCAGTGGCTGAGACATAAAGTGGCTGAGACATCATTGGCTGAGACATCAGTGGCTGAGACATAAAGTGGGGTGACATAAATAGAAGTTACGCAGTTGGCTGGGCAACTAGAGACCTGTCAGGTCTGGTCTAACACCGTGGCAGAGAGGAGTTTGGAGATGACAACGCTAGTACCGCATGGTACCTTAGATTATGCCGAGTTGGCGGGGCTGGGTTTTCAGCCAGAGGAGTTGGTGGTCTTTTCCTCGAATATCAACCCGCATGGGCCGCCACCCGCCGTGGTGACAGCAGTGCAGCACGCCCTCACCGGTGAATTGATCGCGCGTTACCCGGATCGGTTGAGCCTGACCGTCCGCCGTGCCTTGGCTGAACATCATGGCCTGGCCGAAGACGCGATCTTGGTTGGTAATGGCACTGCCGATCTTCTCTGGCTATTGGCCTTGCTCTATGGGACTGAGCAGCGGGTGGCGGTGGTGGAGCCAACTTTTGGGGAATATGTCAACGCGGCGACACTCGTCGGGGCGCAGATCGAGCGCGTCTGTCACCCTGGCTGGCAGATGCCCGCGCCGGGGATCTATCGGCCAGGGCCGACAACCATTGCCGATACACAGGCGGCCTTGGCTAAGTTAGCCCCCAAGGTCGTCTTTATCTGCAATCCGAACAACCCCACCGGCCACTATCTATCACCTGCCGAATTGCACTTGTTATACCAAGGCGCGCCTGATGCGCTTTGGGTGGTAGATGAGGCTTATGCGGAGTTTACCGCGGCACCATGGTCGGCCATGCCATGGATTGAGCAGGGACAGTGGCTGATCCTGCGTTCGATGACGAAAGATTTTGCCTTGGGCGGTCTCCGGTTGGGCTATGCCATTGCGGCCCCGGCGATCATTGCGCGCCTACAACAGGCGCAATCGCCGTGGAATGTGAATGCGGTGGCACAGGTGGCGGGGGAGATGGCCCTCACCCAGTTGGCGTGGCGCGAAAAAACTTTGGCCCAATTGCGCCAAGACGGAGCAACATTACGCACCGCGCTCCGCCAGCAGGGCTTTCACCCGTTGGCAACCACCACCAATTATTTCCTTCTGCCCGTGATGGACCCGACTCATACGCGCGCGGTGCTGTTGCAGGAGCGGCTCATGGTTCGTGATTGCACCTCCTTTGGCCTGCCAGACTATATTCGCATTGCCACCCATCTACCGGCGCAGAATGCCTTGCTCGTGGACGCGCTCGCTCGGCATGTCAAGCGGGTACCCCCCCCGCGTCCCGGTGTGTAAACTAGCCCGTTATCATTTCAATTTTGCCGGGTTGAAACCCGCTGCTCACCGCGAAAAACCGCTCCAGCGGCTAGCATGGCAACCCAACCGAGCCATACCGATCTACGTAACTTCTCTAGGATATTGCATCCTAGAGAAGTTACGCATTTCTTTCATTCGTCTTGTTCGTCGATCCACTGTTTGGCTTCGCGGAGGGCATCTTCGCCTTCCAGGCCGTGGGTTTCAAAGATCTTATTGGTGCCATCGTAGATCTGGGCGGCAAAGGTGGCGCCGCTAGGTTTGAGTTTGATGGTATGTAAGCGATACTCAAAGGTATCGGCCATGGTACGATTAAAACTTGCCACATGTAGTGGGGTTAAGAAATTGGTTTCAAACATGGTAACCTCGACTCTTTTCTTTTTGGACAGATCTAAGCTAGCGCTGACAGGTTTAGAAAACCTCGTCAGCTGGTTGGCTCTATGCTCCCTACAGCTGCTAACGCAAGACGCGGTCAGTTTTCGGGATGAAGGAGCAACAGGGGTACGGTGGCATGGTGCAAAATGTGCTCGGCCACACTGCCATGTAACAGCCGATCCAAGCCTGTACGCCCGTGGGTGGTCATGGCGATCAAGTCAATGGGCCGTTCTTTTAGCGCTTTCTCGATGGCCGGAATGGGTTGCCCAAAAGCGACCTCGGTGGTCACGTCAAAGCCGACTGCTTCTAACGCGCGGACGGTCATCAACGATTGGTCCGCAAATTGGGTACGCAGCGCCGCTTCACTTTCATCCACATAGATGGTGAGATCCTCGGCTACGGGCCCTTGGATCTGGATCGTTTCCGGCGTTGGTTCCACATGAAAGAGAACCAGCTGATTTTCGGCTGGATTCAAAAAGCGCCGTATGTGGGGTATAATCTGTAGGCTAAAGCCCGCCTGCTCAACAGGAATGAGGACATGATTTTTTGTCATCTTCCATCTCCTTTGCTGGCGATCCAGCGAATAAACATGTGGCGGCCTGTTTGCCAGGAACAAGGTTGTTGTCAACCTTTTCTTTTTATCGCCTTGCTTCTAGTATAAAAGAAATGGCCCAAGAGGGACTATCCATCTGGCGAGGTTTTGTTTCCGTCCCCTGGTCAGCTTTTTGCCTGGTTGGCTGGTACACCCCTTGCGCCGCGTCTTCTGTTCACTTGCGCTTCAGTAGCGCAGGAGCGCGGCGACGCTACTGCTCTCTTGTATTTCCGCTGGCGCGACCAAGTAAGCTGCCCCATGATGTTGGAGTGTGTAGAGAAGCGCCAAATTGATCAGCTCTTCATCGCCGGGGTTGGCCTCTTTGTGGACAACCACCTGGTGGCTTTCGGGGATGAGGCGGCCCCAAAGTTTGGTTGCGGGTGTGATGAACAGGGTATCGACTTGCTGATAGAGCGCTGCTAAGACCACATTTTTGATCTCCGTTACCGTATGGCCATCGCCTTGCTCTGCCAACCGATGATAGCGGGCTAAGGCTTGGGCTGGTGTGTCTTGCAAGAGGGACGCGACCATGTGCCAAGCAGCAGCCTGCAGGGTGGCTGGTGTCGTACGCTCGTCGGTATCATTGAGGCCAGTTGCGATTACATGGGGATAATGGCTTATCGTACGATAGAGTTCTTGGGCTGTAGCAACACCGGCTAGGAGTAGCGGGGCATGGATACGGGCTAAGCGCCTCGTCACGATCTGATCCACGCGCTGCAAGAAAGGCAAGAGCGGCGCGGCGTCAATGGTTTCAGCGCCCACCTCCTCTCGCTCTGGCAAGCTGACTGATGACCAGCCATCGCTTCGATAACTCCCCGCTGCGTGCCATTGTTGGTGTTGTTCTACATCGGCACAGGGTCGGCTCCCGGGTAAATGAGCGGGCAGGCTAAACAGCGGCACTGCCGTGATTGTGGTGTGGGTACCTTGCCAGAGGCGGACAGCGTTTTTGCCTAGGACAAGCAGATAAAACTCCTCGTTACCCGCCAGCATGGGCAGCAGTGGCCGCAGGTATGGATGAGGCCCAACGACTACGAGCGGTGATAGTGCCAGCGGAAGATGATAGGCTAACGAACGTTGTGGCGTGATAAAGCAGGCAATCCCGCCACTTGGGTCGTGCGCTTCTCCTTGGGCTTCTGCCAAGAGTGTAAGAGGAGCAAGCAACTGATCGATCGCCGTGGGGGAGAGTCTGTAAGTCGCTAGTTGGCGTTTCGCCGTATGGAGCAGGGAAGGCACATGGTCTGTTTCTGCCTCGGGTGCACCAGCCGCGGTGAGCGGCCAAAAGCAGGAGATACAAGGCCCTGCTTGCATAGTCAGCAAGGTTGCCACCTCTGTGTGATCAAGGTGAGGTAATTCTTTTACTCGGCATTGCCTATCCTCAGTTTGCATGGCGATTCCCGTTGGTAATGAGCTGTCCATGGCGCGCAAGGCTGCTGCTTGGCCCTAACCGACCGCCATAATGCGATAGTGGAGCAGGCCCGCTGGCACTGTGATATTTACCTCATCGCCTACTTTGTGTTTCAGGAGGGCATGGCCTACGGGGCTTTCGTAGGAGATCCGTCCCGCGTCTGGCGCGGCTTCGGCAGGACTGACAATCGTATAGGTTTCGACCATGTCGTCGCCTTGTAGCACCACTGTTTCGCCGATATCGACTATCGCGTCGTTGTTCTGTGGCTCAACAATCTCACTCTGCTCTATCATCTCTTCGAGACGATGGATCTCGGCATCGGCCAGCGCCAACTCATTGAGCAGGAGGATCAACTGCGAATTTTCTCGCCAGTCGGCATCGCTGCTCACCTCTTGCATATCGCGCAAGAGCGTTGGCCGTTTCACGGTGCGCAGCAGTTCTCGTTGGGCGACTAACTGCGCATACCCCTCGTGTGTCACCCAGACTTTGCTTTTTTTCATCATGTTTTCTCCTGAGCCAGGCTCTCCTGGTTGATTAGGTTGTGTGCAATCGGGTGTGATAGCGCCAGTCGATCAGCCAGAAGAGGCCAACAAGGATCGGCGCGCCAACCATGCCCAGGTAGACTGTCAGGGGGAAAGTCCCCCAAGTCATGGCTAAATACCAGATGGCAAAGCCAATAAAGCCGAGCGCGCCGATCCATTCCCAACGCCAAGCTAGTGCCAATATGATCAGGAGCACATAGACCGGCAAAAGATGGATCAGCAGCGCAAGGATGGTTTGCCAGAAGCCATAGCCTGCGCCAAAGACATCCAAGGCAAAGAGGCTGAGAAAAAGGGCAAAGAGAAGGCTCAACACTCTGGGCGTCCAGAAGAGAATTCGTTTCACCGGTTGTTGCATCTTGGTCTCCTTTGCTCCATCACATAATGGCTCCTATCCTTATCATAAAGAAAAAACGCGTCAGATGCTCTAGTCATCTGGCGCGTTTTTAGCTGGTCAAGCGGGCAGTCTGGCGTTTGGGTATTTTTGTCTAGCTACTTGCTCGGGTGGCGGTCTGGACGGAGCCACTGTTTTGCTGTAGTGCTTGTCGGCTGACCCAGAGCGCCGCCACCGCGAGCACGGCCAATCCAACGAGCCCGCCAAAACCGCCAAGCAGTGGCTGCGCGTCGGGCACAATCACCCGCCAGATGCCATTGCCTTGTGAATTAAAGGCCCCATGAATAAAGGCCGCAAGGATGACACTGTTGTAGCGTAGGGTCCACTCATTTTCGATTATACCTAACAGCGTGGTGAGGCCACACATCCAGAGAATGCCCAGCCACGGAAAGCCAGGGTAGTTAAAGTGGGTGGCGGCTGCCATGTCCCCTTGTCCGGTGGGAAATGGCAGCCAATCGATCGGGGCTACTTTACGGCGTAGCCATTTTCCTTCGTGGTCTGTCGCGCTGGATCACGTTTCCAGATGAGGTATGAATAGATCAGGGCAAATGCGACAGTCCCCAAAAGGGTCCCCATCATGGTATAGAAGGCGACTGTCGCACTCCAGAAGCTGGCGGCAATGATCAGCAGCCCGCTGAGGATAAAGAGTTTGCCGGTGAGCCGGTGGGTTTTATTCCAAGACAATTCACTGGTCAGGGTCCACGGCGTGCGGACCCCGAGCATATAGTTGCGCCGAATTTTGCCCATGTAGTTGCCTATGATGATAAACAGCACCCCCAGCGCGGGCGCGGCTAGCAACCCAATGTTGATGGGATACCCAACGGCAGCCAACACCGCGCCGACGTGGAGCACGGCCATAAAGAACAATGTGCCCAGCAACACGGCGTGATAGGCTTGCATCGACCGTTCAAGATTGGCACGCAGGGGATCGATGGCGCGGATCACGCGGAAGAGCAGGATAATGCCGAGCGAAACGGCTGGCAGTAACCAAAGCCCTTCCCATTTGCTGCCATAGCGATCAACTTCGCCAGCCACATTCCAATGGACGGGGAGCAACGCGTCGGCAGGTAACTGAAACCAGGCCCAAGCCGAAAGGCCAGCCATCACGGCTAAGATAACTGCACTCAGTAGCCAAAGGAGTGTAAAGGTTGTTTTATTTTTCTGTGCCATGGGTATTTCCCTCGTTACTTTCTATCTCTGGGCTCCGGTCGGCCCGATCAATTTGAAACATCTCCATCATGCTTAACAAAGCTTCTTCTAAGACAGAGACATTAAGACGATAAATAATCGACGCACCGCGCTTTTCGCCCTGAATCAAATCCGCTTCGCGTAAGATGGCAAAATGACGTGATAGAGTCGGCCACGTTGAATCAAAATGTTCGGCCAATTCACCGGCGCTCATGTCGCGCTCACGCAGTAGCTGCAAGACACGGCGGCGCGTTGGATCAGCTAGCGCTTTATAGACATTCCCTAACATGTGTTCTTCATCCACATCCGCGCTCATGGTTCGCGCTCATTGTCGTTGTTTTTCATGGTAATTTCTTATTTAGCTAATTAGCTAAATAAGAAATTACCATGAAAAAGCTTCCTTGTCAAGCCCCCATGGCGCGCTTACTCTAGCATCACCGTGTCAAGTTTTGGTGGCAATTTGACGATCTGTCTTCGTTGGGCGATTGGTGGAACCTTAGGACGACCAGCGCACAACCGGGATTGGTTGCGTGCTGGTCTAGGTGAGGTACGCTGAAGCGGGGATAAAGATTGCTTTATAACGTTAGGAAATACGGCTCTTGCCGCGTACCCCTAAAACGATTCGCAGGCAGATAGATCCCCGCTCTGTAGACCTGCTTTTAGCGCGGCTTGCCGTTGGGCCGACGAGCCATGGGTCCACGATTCGGGCGAAACATGGCCTTGGGTTTGGCGCTGGATGTGATCATCGCCCACCGCCGCAGCAGCATCCAAGGCTTGGGCGATCTCCTCGTCGGTGACTTGCGTCAGGTAGCCTGTGTCTGTGGCATGGTAGGCCCAAACACCAGCCAGACAGTCCGCCTGGAGTTCAACCTGAACCGCCACACTTTGTGGTCCCGTGGCGCGCGAACTTGCTGTCTGCTCCAATATCCCGCTGAGATTTTGAATATGATGGCCATACTCGTGGGCAAGGACATAGGCTTCGGCAAAGGGGCCGCCTTGGGCACCAAAGCGACTTTGCAACTCTTTGAAGAAAGTCAGATCCAGGTAAACGGTCTGATCGAGCGGACAATAGAATGGCCCCATGGCTGACGAGGCAGAACCACAGGCGGCCTCTGTTGCATCGCTAAAGATTACCGTCTTTGCCTGTTGATAGGTTCCGCCCTGGCGGGCAAATTCGTCGGTCCAGAATGCCTGGATGCTATTGACGAAACCCACAATGCGGCAATCCTCACGTTCATTGGCATCTGCCCCGGTCTGGCATGCTTCGGCCAGGGTCGTCGAGCTTTCCGTGTTCTGGGTCGCTGGGGCGGGTGCTTGCTCCAGGATGCCAATCAGCGCACCAGGATCGCCGCCCAGCAGAACGACGACAAGCAGAATCACCAACCCAAGGCCGCCCCCGCCGACGGCCATCGCCCTGCCCCCGCCGCGCCGGCCCCGCCGGTCCTCAACCTGGGAGGTATCCAAGCGAGATCTTCTGTTAAATGACATTGGTGCGCCCTCCTATCCGCGGCACTTGTTTGTTGTTCCTATTGTGTATCCACAGCACTGCGAGCCATTGTATGCTGCTGCTGACGCGCATACTGCATGGTAGCTCACTCTTTGTCATGATCTAGCAGGGATGGCTGAACGCTAGAAGGTACATACGGACGTATCACCTGTTCTCGCAGGTTTATTCAAGCATCACACCGCCTACGCCCATAAGATATCCCCGTCGTCTTCCTGTTTGACATCGGGGCGGGCAAAGAGGGCGCTGTCGCGGGCGGCACCATTGGCGGTACCGTGGGCAAACCAGTTGAACCATTCGGCAGGGGCGTCGATATCTTGGCCGCCATGTTTGGTGATCCGGCTACGGACCCGGATCATCACCGGTGTGTTGACGCTGGCACCACTGATGATCACCTGGCCTTTGCTCAGGCTGGAAAGCTCTTTGAGCAGATCGCGCCCGACGCTCTCGACCGAGGAGGCAATGCGATCTTGGTCGATGGGGTTGGTAATGCGCATGATGCATTGGGTCATACATTGGCTGAGGACATCGGCGTCGAGCTTGCCCGGGCGCTGGGAGATTAGCCCCACACTGACGCCAAATTTGCGCCCTTCACTGAGGATCGTCTTGAGCACCTCGGTGCTGACGGCATCGGCCGCGGCTGGGGCATAGTTGTGGGCTTCCTCCAACAGACAGAAGACGGGAAAGGGTACATAACTTTTGTCGCCCCGCTCCACTTTGCCTTTGCTGGTGTCGAGCCGTGCCTGGTAGATGCGGCGTAACATGGTGGCGACGATCACCTGCTGCTCACGTTGATCGACTTCGTTGAGTTGGAGCACCGTACATTGACCAGGGGCGAAGAGCTCTTGTAGCTCCAAGTTTTCAAAGTCGTTAAAGATGCGGCTGTTATGGAGCACGGCATGGAGCCGCCAAACCAGCGCGCCGGTGGTGGGATCATCTTCGCCGCCAAAGCCTTCTTCTTCGTCGCTCTTTTTGCCCTCGGCGGTTTGGCGCACAGCATAGAGCAACTGCTCGAGGGTATAACTACCCCCCTTGAAGCTTTTTTGCGCATAGCCGTAGGCTCGACTCAATTGATAGTGCATCTTTTCCGACAGATTGGGCAGCAGATAGCGTAGATCGGCTACGGTCAAGCTATCAATGCGTACGCGCACATCGTCGGGCCGAAAGATGCGCACGCGTGGTTTATAGTTGTCGGCGCGGAAAACGGCATGATTCTGCAACTCTTGGAGAGTGCTATATTCGCCGTGCGGATCGACAATCAAGACCGCGGCGCGGTTATAGGGCATCATCAACTCTTCGAGCAATACCCCAGCCAGATAGCTCTTTCCGCTACCCGTGCTGGCGATGATGGCGAGATGGGTGCTGGTAAAGCCCTTGACATCGAGCGCGACGGGAACCGCTTCGGGGGCGCGACTGAGCAAGCTGCCCAAGTGGGCGCTTCCGCGTTCGCCCTGTTTGCGCTTGCTGAGCACCTGGGTGAGCAACTCGTCCCCCGCAATATAGACGGGTGAGCCACCCGCGGGCGGTACCCGGGGGTTGATAAAGTCGCCCAAGGTAGTACTATGATAGCCCAAGACAGCGACCGTAATCTCAAACAGTTCATTGGCATCGCTGTCATAGCCCAGCAGCGCCGCGATCTGGCTAGGGGAGACGGTTGGATCGGCCATAAAGCTGTCGGGAAAGAGCCGGACTGATTCGCGCGCGGTCACGCGGCCAATGATCTGGCGTTCTTCGCCATCGACCACCGTCAGATAATAGACGAATTCGCCATGTTTGACCCGTCGCGCGGGGTCAGGCGCAATAAAGGTAAATTCGTGGGGCGTTTCGCCCGGCCCTTTGACCGTGCCGATACACTCTGCTATCATTACTTACTCCTGGCCTAAATAGGTAAAAGCCTTAGCTTATGCCGATACTCGTCGATGATCACTCGGGCTCCCGTCTCAATCGCTGCTTGGTGTTGGGTGAGCGCGGACAAAACCATCTGACCAATCGTCTTAGGAACGAGTAGACGCGCCCGAATGAGAATGACGCTAGAGCCAGCTCCCTGGGTCTGGGCAAGTAACATGCCAAAGTCGAGATCATTGGTCAGAATTACATAGTCATGTGTTTGTGCATAGGCTAGAATTGCCATATCAAGCTCTGTGATGGGCCCGATGGTGGACCAATGAACCGCTTCAATTTGGTGTTGTGCTAAAAATCCAACCCAAGTCGGGGTTAGGTTCATATCGATCAGAATGCGCATAGCTATACGGGTATCAGATCAAATTCTTGCTCTGCTTCAAGACGGCGAGCGGCATATTCTAAAGCTTGCTCAATATCTTCTCGCTCTAAATAGGGATAATAGGCCAGCAGCTCATCCAGGGATAGACCACTGGCGATGGCCCGCACCACCATGCCAACCGTGACCCGCATGCCACGAATGCAGGGCTTTCCCCCCATAATTTGGGGATCAAAAGTAATGCGATCCAGTCCTTCGGCAATGCGCATGCTCCTCCTCCTTGATCAACGCTAGAACGCGTACAGGCCCACCGGAATTTCTAACTCGGCGGGGCTCAAGCCACCGTGCATGCCACGATAGCGCATGCCATAGCGGCCTTCTTCATACCACCAGACAGTCTGTCCCGCGTGGGGCAGGATCAACAGGTTGCCGACCCGGCTGAGAAACGCGGGGGAAGGGGGGACTGGCCCAAAATACCCCTGATCGATCAAGGGCTGGGTCAAATAGACATCGGCTACACCGGCCAGGCGTTCGGCAAAAAAGTTCTCTGCTTCGCTGAGTAAGTCGTCTTGAAGATACAGAAAGAGATCGCGGGCCGATCCACCTGGGCCAATGAGCCTGCCTTGGCGATTGCGCCGCAGAAAGCGTTCTAGGCCCGCAAAGCGCTGCTCCACATTGATAAAGACGGTCTGTGCCGGATCGACGGTCATCTGCCCATGGTCCGCCGTGAGGATAAAGAGCGTATTGTGCAGCGTGCGTTGGGCCGGGCGCAAAAAGAGCTGTTCCAGGGCATAGAGAAAGCTCTCGATCTCCGCCGCCACCTGAGGCGACTCGGGGCCATAGAGATGGGCAAGCGCATCGATCCGATCATAATAGAGAAAAAAGTAGGCGGGTTTGGGCGTGTGCTGTGCCTCTTGGCGCAAGTTATAGAGCGCTTCGGGCAGGGTGAGATAGGGGCGCATTTGCGCACCCCGGCAGATCCAATCGGTATAGGTTGACGGTGTATATTCCCGATGTTGATAGACATAAGTCGTCACCCCATTGGCCCGTAGCTGCTGATGCAAACTTTGGGTCGGGTAGATCTGCGCCGGTTGCAGATCCAGCGCTTTCAGCTCATCGCGTTGGCCGCTGCCGCCATAGGAAAAGAGTAGCGGGGTCATGGTCGCATCGACCGCGGGATCATAATATTCCCACTCAAAGACCCCGCTTTGGCTGGGCGTCAGCCCCGAATGAATACAGGTGACATGCGCGGCGGTGGTGGAGGGAAACTGGCTGGTCCACTGGGTGATGACGCCGCCATCGGCCAGTTGCTGGAAAACCGGCTGGTGGGCTAACCGCGGCGCAACATGCTGCCAACCAAACGCATCGGCCAGCAGAACGATCACCGCGTCGTACTGGCGCAGCAGGGATGCCGGAAGGCCCGCTAGCCCTGTGGGGGCCGGTTGGTCCGTAAGGCACGCCTGGATCAAGCCTGGTAGATCGGCAAAGCAGCCATGACCATAGTTGGGACGACGTAGGGTTTTCATCAATTTATACCGCCACAAGTGTCCAACGCTGAGCTGCTTTGTGCCAAGCTTCTTGGTAATCGGGCCAGTTACGCAGCGTTTCAGGATCGAAATCCGCGTCATTGGGCCAAACAAGTGTGTGTATTTCAGGATCAAGATGTACTTGATTGAAAAGGTTCAGATCACGTAAGGGCCCATAAAGATTGCCATACAGAATGGGTTCGAAATCAATCGTTTGATTGCTCCCATCATCGAAGGTAATGAACAAAATATAGGGGCCGATAATTTTGAACCCTGTTACTCGATAGAGTTCATGTCCTACCATCGCTTGCTCTGTCATCATTTTTGTTCCTATTGCAAGGGGGGGATTTTGAAACCTAGTTTATCATTCTGCAACAGTTCCCAATTGTCAAATAATTCTTGTGCATGCAGCTCTGCCCAAGCTTCGACTAAACGCCGTTGACGAGTGGGCAGCTGACCGCGAATCCTTAGAACCGTGTAAGCTCTGGCATAAATAAGTTGCTACCCCGCCGGCTGGATGATATTTTTCCAAGCCAGATTATTGCGCATGACCACCAATTGGCGCTGGCTGGCCGGAAAAAGAGCTTGCAGGTGGTCGATGATCGTCATGAGCAATTGTGGCGCGAGGGGATTGTTTTGGCTCATGAGGATCGGTGCGTAGCGCAGGCAAGGGTTTCCGGCCTCATCACAGTGAAAGGCTTGGAGCTCCGGTTCATCGAGGCGTTGGACAAAGTTGTTGACTGTGGCAGCGAGCGCGGGCACGCCTTGGTGATAGCGCCCGTCGGCATCGCGCCAGCCAACAGCCATAATGCCGACCAAGGTCGCGGTTTCGGAAAGATAATCGGGCGTAAAGATCTCTAGCTCTGAACGGGGACTAAGGCGCGGGCCAAGGTTGCCAAAATCGGGGTTGAGCAGCAACGTGTTATAGATTACCCCAATGAGCTGATCGGCACGACCTTGGGCATTTTCCAGCGCAAGGCTGACAAAGGTGCCAAAGGTATAATCGGTCGGCTCGGGCAGCAAGTTAGTCTCACCAGGATTGAAGACCTGACAAATATAGTCAATATGCGCATTCGACTTGACCACTTTGCCGATAATAATATTGTAGAGATCGGTCATGCTAACACCTCGCACCTGTCTTTGTGAAATGAGTTCGCTATATCAAACCAGAACTTTTGTGCGATGGCAAATTGGGTGGGCAGTGCGTGGTCGCTGTGGCAAGGTCAGACGGTTCTCTATCGATAGAATCTCCTAGTCTCCAGCCTCCTAGTCTCCAGTCACCAATCTCCTACCTCCCGCCCATGCCCGTCAACGTAATCCCGCGCACAAACCAATTCTGGCCGAGGACATAGATTACCAAGACGGGCAAGAGCGCGATCACCGCGCCAGCCATAAGGAGATGCCATTCGGTTTGGTATTGCCCTTGGAAGGAAGCGAGACCAATGGGAATCGTACGCATCGACTCTTTACTGGTAATAATCAGCGGCCAGAGAAAATCGTTCCATGACCCCTGGAAGTTAAAGATGGCCAGCGTGGCGATCACTGGGCCGCTCAAAGGCATGATGACCTGCCACCAAATGCGAAAACTGCTCGCCCCATCCATGCGCGCCGCTTCATCCAAATCAAGCGGAATTCCTTTGAAGTATTGGCGAAGGAGGAAGGTGCTAAAGGCGCTAAAGGCGCTGGGCAAGATCAAGGCTTGATAGGTATCCCGCCATTGCAGAAAACGCGCGATCAGAATGTAATTGGGGATCATGGTCACCTGGAAGGGGATCATGAGGGTCGCCAAATAGAGCAGAAAGAGCGCTTCGCGGCCCCAAAAGTGCAAACGGGCAAAGGCAAAGGCGGCTAACGACGCCGTGAGAATTTGTAAACTTACCGTACCGGCGGCAACCAGAAAGCTGTTCAGGTAGAAACGCCCAAAGGGGATCTGGCGAAAGGTCTCAAAATAGTTCTGAATGGTGATTTGCTCTAGGGGGAATTGGCGCGTGAGAAAGGCCGTTTTGGGCCATAGCGAGACCAATAGCATAAAGCCAAAGGGCGTTAACATAATCAAGCTGCCCAATAAAAGCAGCCCATGGAGCCAAAGATGAGTCTGCTGGGAAGCCCGTTGCGAATACGTTGAAATTGTTGTCATTTGATGATTTTCGTGCCTAGGCCATCCTGACCCAAAGCGGATGTTCCATAGTCTGCTATGCTGTATCGCAGTGCGACAGCCGCCAATTTAATTGACTTCATAGTAAACCCAACGGCGCTGTAGGCGAGTTTGAATGAAGGTAAAGAGAAAGATAAAGAAGAAAAGGAACCAGGCAATGGCCGAGGCTTTTCCCATTTTGGTAAAGCTAAAGGCATTTTGGTAAATATAGTAAACGACCGTTAAGGTGGCCTGGGCCGGTTCGCCCCCACTGCCCCGCGTCATCACAAAGGCTTCGGTAAAGAGCTGGAACGCGCCGATCATTTGGAGAACAAAGAGGAAAAAGGTCGTTGGGCTGATCAAGGGCAGCGTCACATTGCGAAAGCGTTGCCACGCGCTCGCACCGTCTACATGGGCTGCATCATATAACTCTTGGGGGACACCTTGGAGCGCGGCCAGGTAGATCACCATGGTGAAACCCGTATTTTTCCAGAGAGTGAGCAGCACAACCGAAGGTTTCTGCCAACTGGGGTCACCCAGAAAGTTCGGTGGTTGAATCGGCAGTCCTGTCCACTGCCCTAATGCCCAGAAGAACTCACTGATCGGCCCATAGTCACGGTTTAGCAACATCTGGAAAACAATCGCCCCCGCCACGATCGTGGTCACTACAGGCATGAAGTAGATCACCCGATAGACTAGTTTCCCGCGCAATGGTTGGTTGAGCGCGAGGGCGATCAATAAGCCGAGGACCAATTGGAGTGGCACAATCGTGAGCATGAAGTAGACCGTGTTCCCCACCGCGCGCCAGAAGACTGGATCACGCTGAAGTTGACGATAGTTACTCAGCCCTAGAAAATCAAATTGTCCACTTAGCTTCAATTCGCCCAAACTCAACCAAAAAGAGCCAAGCACGGGCAGAATGACAAAGAGCAAAAAACCCGCAAAACTGGGCAGCAAGAAAACATATGCCTCCCATTGCTGATCCAAACGCCAACGACGAGCGGAAGCGGTGCGGTTTGGTGGGGAAGGGTGAAGCGTTGTGGTTGTCATGGGCAGTTGCCTGAGTCAGAAGACAGAAGACAGAGGTCAGAGGTCAGAAAGCTGACCTCTGACCTCTGTTCTCTGACCTTTGTCCTCTGTCCTACTCTTACTTACTTAGGAAAGCCATTGTCGGCTAGGAATTGATCGACCTGCTCACAGATGCTGGGGACGACATCGGCGGGTTGGGCTTCGCCGCTCCATACTTTGCTCAATTCGGCACCAATAATGTTGTTAACTTCATTCCATTCGGGGAAATAGCCAAAGCGACCGACTTTTGCATTTTCGCCCTCGGTGAGGAAGGCTTGCCGATTGGCTGGCGGATTTTCCTGCTGGAGGAAAGCATCGGATTCGGCGACCGATCGCAGCGCGGGGAAGATTTCGCCTGCTTCGGTGTAGAGGCGCTGCCCACCATTGGTGCTTTGGAGCCAACTGAGGAAGGTCCACGCTGCATCTTTGTTGTCGCTGGCCGCGCTCATGACCCACGCCGCCCCACCGGCGCTAGCCGAACGTTGACCGCCTTCGGGAATCGGCACCACTGCTACATCGTAGTTGAGATCCGCCGCGTTAAAGGTCGAAACCCGGCTGGAGTTCTGAATGATCATCGCCGCTTGACCACTGCTAAAGACACCCGCATCACCACCGGCTTGGCTGAGATCGGCATCACGCATGGCATAACCATTGTTCATGAGGTCGGCAAAGAATTGCAGCGCCTCAGTAGCAGCGGGTTCATTGAGTGTACACTTGGAGGGGTTGCGCATATCATCGAGGATGCTGCCGCCATTCTGACCAACCCAGAGTTGCCACTTGCCAGCTTCCATGCCGAGGCCATAGCGTTCGACGCGCCCGCTGGCATCCTTGATGGTCAGCTGTTCGACGGCGGATTGGAGATCGGCCCAAGTCCAGGTTTCATCAGGGTAGGGCACGCCCGCTTCATCGAAGATATCTTTGTTGTAGTAGAGCGCTTCAACGCTGATATCGCGCGGGAAGCCATAGACACTGCCTTCGTAGCTGGCAGATTCGAGTAGGGCCGGCCAATAGTCATCCAGATTATAGCCAGATGATTCAATGAACGGATCCAGATTTTCCAAAACGCCTTGGGCGGCATATCTGGGCGTGGGCCACAGGAAGAGCACATCGGGAATGGCAGCGCTATCACCACTGGCCCAAAGGGTTTCAATTTTGGTGAAATAGTCGCCCCATGGCTCGTTGTAGTATTCAAGCTTAATTTCTGGGTATTCCTGCATAAAAGCTTCGCCGACGGCTTTGTGAGAAGCGGCTTCTTCGGGGCTGCCCCAGAAGGCCCACGTGATGGTGACGGGTTCGTCACTGCTCGGCGCCGGGGATGCGCCACTGGTAGCGGGTTCGCTGCTTGGTGCCGTGGGGGCTGCCGGCGCACAAGCCGTGATGCCCAACACCAGGATCAGCAGAATGGTCAGAGCACGAAGTGACCGCTGATGCTGTACCATAGTTCCTCCTTCAACATGCGGTTGGTTGATAACCCGCTGCGCAAACAGCGGGGAGACCTGACAAAAGTAGGACGTAAGCCATCTACATCGTTGTGTGGAAACGACTTACGCTGTCAACTATAATCATAGCACTTCGTCAGGGCAACCGCAAGGAAGCGAGGGGCATTTTAGGTTTGAGGCGAATTCCCAAAGCAGGGATCAATCGCGCGGCTAACCGCGCGACATCACCGCGGCTGAAACAGCGCTGCTACAGTGGCTAGGTTTAACTGGGCTGGGTTGGATAGCGAAAACAATCAACAATATGGTCGTTGACCATGCCAACTGCCTGCATAAAGGCATAGCAGATGGTAGGCCCTACAAAGGTGAAGCCACGCTTTTTGAGCTCTTTGCTCATGGCTTCAGCTTCTGGCGTTTGTGCTGGGATCGCGCGCAAGCTTTGGCGCTGATTGATGATCGGTTGGCCGCCCACAAAGCGCCAGAGATAGGCGTCAAAGCTGCCAAACTCGGCCTGTGTGGCAAGAAAGGCTTTGGCATTTTTGATCACGCCGGTCACCTTCAATTTGTTGCGGACAATGCCAGGATTGGCCAGCAACTCTGCTACCTTGGCGTCATCATAAGCGACGATTTTGGTGGCATCAAAATTATCAAAGGCGGCCCGATAGTTGTCGCGCTTGCGCAGAATGGTAATCCAACTCAGCCCTGCCTGCGCCCCTTCTAAATTTAGCATTTCAAAGAGGTGCCGGTCATCATGAACGGGCACTCCCCACTCCTCATCGTGATATTGCTGATAAAGCCGGTCATCGCCTGACCAGGCGCAACGGATCTTTTCCATAGGATTCTTTGGGTCCTTTGTCATTGGTCATTGGTCCTTTGTCACTTGTCCTTTGTCACTTGTCCTTTGTCATTGGTCATTTGTTACTTGTCCTTTGTCCTTTGTCCTTTGTCCTTTGTCCTTTGTCCTTTGTCCTTTGTCCTTGGTATCTGTTTCCAGTAAGACAGAACTAATGACCAATGACCAATGACCAATGACAAAGGACCCAATACAATCAAACGGGTCCGCCACCGGCGTGGACATAAAATTCGTTGTTTTCGGCGGCGCGGGCGGCGGCTGGTTTGGCGGCGAGCAGATCGGCAAAGAGGGGCAGGTTGCCGGTATCGACGGCGTGATGGGCGTATAAATACATGGCTGCGGACCAGGCTTGCTTGGCAAAGCCCATGGGATGGCCGCTGCTGCCGTGGAGCCATTCGTTAAATTCCCACGCTTCGCTGACCCCTTGCCGGTTGGTTTCGGCCAAGGCCAACAGCAGGCGTTCCGCTTCGCCTTGCCAGCCATGTTGTACCAACGCTGCCACATGGAAACCGCCAATCATCGGCCAAATGCCACCATTGTGGTATTGGTGGGGCAAGTTGAGATTGCGGCTGCGATAATAATCGCGCCAATTGGATTCGCCGGGATAGATGGGCGGATAGATCGCCTTGGTCGGGTAGGGCTCGGCCATGCCAACTTGGCGGAGGTAGCGCATAATATGTTCGGCCCGGTGAAAATCGGCCACCCCGGTGAGAACGGCCAACAAATTGCCCAAACTGTCGCACCAATCGCCATATTCGCGAAAGGCCACCCAAGGCAAGTAGAAAGGCCGGCTGGAGATGGCGCCAATATTGTGGTAGAGCATATACCACTCTAGGCGAATGGCTTGGAGTTTTTGCAGATGCTCGGCAAAGTGTTCGGCAACCCAACAGCGGTCGATCCACATAAGCAAATTGATCCGCTCATGGACCCCGGCGGCATCGACGGCTGGCTGGTGGCGTTCCGCGGTCGCGGCTAGTTGCTTAGCCATCTCTTCATAGGCTAGGATGGCCCCGTAATAGAGCACATTGTCATAGAGAACGTTGTAGCGCACGGCGAGCAGATCCATCCAGTCGCCTGCTTCGGGAATTTCTAACAAGCCACACGCGTTCATATCCTGGTAGTCGAGCCAAAGGAGGGCGCGGGTGATGGTCGGCCAATGTTTTTGTAAAAAGGCGCGATCACCGCTCTGTTGAAAGTGCAGATAGTGCCCGAGAATGAACCAGAGATTGCCATCGGCGGCCCCAGCATTCTCGGTGCTAATATACCCTGTGTCAGGATTGACATTCAGCGGGATCAAGCCCAAGCGCGACTGATAAGCGCCTAACGTTTCTAGCGCGGCCCGGCCTGTTGCCAGCAATTCGGGCGAACCCGTGGCCGCGGCCCCTAAAAAGATCACCCCGTTGTCACGCGCCCACACTTGGGGATAGCCCGCGGCTAGCCCGGATGCCCGAAAACCATGGGGGGTGACACAGGCATGGAGAATTGCTTGGGCGCGTTGTTTCGCCTCATGGAGCAGCGCCATTGGTTGTAATGAACCTTCAAACATTACTTGTTTCTTTTCTAGACTTACTGGAACAGCACACTAATGCTCTCATGATAATGGATGCGGCGGATGGCATCGGCAAAGAGCGGTGCAACCGAGATGACTTCGATCTTCTCACAAAAAGGGACAGTCTGCGTCTCAATCGAATCGGTGATCAACAGCCGTTCAATCGGGCTTGCCATGAGCCGTTCCATGGAACCATGGGAAAACGCCCCATGGGTGACGGCCGCAAAGACCTGCTTTGCCCCTTGGGCCATGAGCTGTTTGGCTGCTTCTACCAAGGTGCCGCCCGAAATGGTGAAGTCATCGACAATGATGGCCGTCTTATCTTGAACGTCACCGATAATGCCCATCACTTCGGCCCGCTCGTCGTGCCCGCGGCGCTCCTTGTTGCCAATGGCTAAGGTTGTGCCTAAATCGTTGGCATATTTGGTGGCCTGTTTGGCAAAGCCAATATCAGGCGACACAATGACCACATCGCTCAGTTGTTTGCTGCGAATTGCTTCGCTGAACAGATTGAGCGCATAGAGATTATCCACGGGCACCCGAAAAAAACCCTGGAGTTGGGGGGGGAGCATGTCAAGCGTCACAATGCGATCGGCCCCGGCCACCTCGATCGCATCCGCGCAGACGCGCGCGCGGATCGAGACACGCGGTTCATCTTTTTTATCGCCTTTGACATAACTAAAATAGGGCATAATCACGGTGACCGAAGCCGCACTCGCGCGTTTAAGGGCATCGATCCAGAAGAGTAATTCCATAAAATTGTCATTGACCGGATAGACAATCGACTGGACCAAATAGACATGGCGACCGCGCACATTTTCGCCGACGCGCACAAAAGTGTTGCCATCGGAGAAGCGTAAGACATCGCGCTGGGCAGGGGAAACATTCAGGTATTTACAGATATTGGCTGTCAAGTTGACGCTGGCGCTGCCGCCTAGCACCATAATTCCTTGGTTATCCATGGCGCTGGCATCCGTTGATTGCATGAGTGGCTCGGTAGGCAAGAGCGGCCATCCTTTGGCTTCTTCATCTGTCCAAGGAGGAAGGGGATTGACCCAACGCCCACTTGGTTACAACAATTGCTGCTCAGCATTGTATGCCAAAACGAAGGACAAGACAAGAGAAACGGGGTTATTCAGACCGAACGCCGATAGCGCCACTCACAGACTTCAACACCATCCGCCAATTGCTCCGTTTGCTGGCCGCCATCGGGAGCAAAGCCCATGGACTGATAAAATTGCATGGCCTGCTGATTGCCCTCCAAAACCCACAGCGTGACAAGGCGATAGCCATCTTGCTCGAGCAGCTTCAGCGCGGCGTCGAGGAGCGCCGTGCCATGGCCTTGTCGCCAAATGGCGGGGTCGAGATAAATGGCATAAAGTTCACCCGTGCGCCCGTCATTCAGGTCGGTATCCCGACACTCGCCACAGCCAGCGAAGCCAACAATCTGCTCGTCTGCGGTCTCTGCTGTAACTTGGGTGCAGACCAACGTATAGTTATTGCTAAGGGTGAGGATTTCATGCCATGCCTGGGTGCGCTGTTCGACAGACAAACTATCGAGCATGGCATCCGGTAGGAGGCCACGATAGGCAACTTGCCAAGCGGCAACATGCACTTTGGCAATGGCGGCGGCGTCGGCTGGTCGAGCAAGACGAATGGTCATATAAGCCTCCAGATGGTCTTCGGTCAAGGGCCAGTTGGGTAGATACGCCCTTGGTGATTGCTAAGGGGGAGGAAAAACTTACGTTTGTATTCGTTAGCAGTTACGCACTTGGACAAAACCTGACAGGGTTGGAAAACCTGTCAGCTCTCTGGTCACGCCGATCAACTGCGTAACTTCTACCGTAATCACGCTGGCCGAGTCACGGACCCGGCTGGAGCTTTGTGATTCACCTCTCATGCGCGGCGCTTAGCCGGTGGTGCTGGCCGTTTAGGCAACGATGCTGTGTAAATAGACGATGCGTCCCGTCCATGTTACGGTCTGGTTAAGGAGCTGCCGTTCAAAGAGTTGTTGGACCAAGCTCACTGTGGCTGGCTGGAGTTGGCTGGCCAGCCGTTGTCCATAGCTTGGGCGTTCACCCGTGGTTGGCGCAAACCAGCGTTGCAACAGGGCTGCGCTGATCTGCATCTGGCTCGGATCGGCTTCACTTTGCATCGTAACCGTCAATCCAGCGGCTTCTGCCCAAGCGACAAGATCCGGCTCATCCCAGTTGACCATGGGATCAGCGTCATCGCGATAGATCGCCTCCTCGGCTTGGATAAGCCGCGCGGTCAGTTCGGTGCCCAGCTCGCTTAGATCGACCAATTGATAGAGGCGCTGGGTGTGGCGTGGTATGCGTTCCGCCAAGCTAAGGACGCCATTTTTACGGCATAGCGCCGCCAGTTGGTGAAACAAGGTGGGCTTGTCCGGCTGATCAAAAAGGGCGTTGTAGCCAATGATGGCGTCGAAGCGGAGACTGGCGATTGGCGCTGGGTGTTTTGTATCGCCGATGGCCGGTCTGAGGTCTTGGGTCATCTGTTCGCGCAAGGCGAGTAAGGTGGCTATCTCTTTGATCTCTCCTTCGAGGACAATAGGGCGTTCGACGGCGGGCAGGCGGTCGGCCAATTGGCGGAGTGCCTCGGCGTCGCGGGGGGTGCGCGCCAGGGCATAGACACCGCCTTCCGGTGTGCGGCGTAGGGCTTCCCAGGTGAGCAAGCCCGTGCCTGCTTTGAGATCGAGCACGGTGCTGTGGCGCGCCAGCCGCGCTTGGGCGAGGAGCCGGTCGCGCACTTGGCCCAAGCGTTCGCCTGTATTGGAGATGGTGCGTTGTAGCCATCGTTCCCGCGCGGGGTCGTCGGGAGAAAAGGTGAGGACATCAACGGGCGTGTTGCCACCACTCTCCAATTCGAGCATGGCCGCCAGTTGCGCTTCGCGCCGTTGGGCCACGGTGGTGCGGATCTGCGCTTCATAGCCTTGATCCGAAGGTTGGTAGAAGAGCTTGCCTTGCAACGAAGTGGGCAGATATTGCTGTGCCACCCAGTGGTCGCGGTAGGCATGAGGGTAGAGATAGCCTTCACCGTGACCAAAGCCCTCTTTGTCGCGGTTGCCATCGCGCAGATGGTTGGGAACGCCACTGTCGGCCTCTTTTTTGACTTGGGCCAGGGCATCGAAAAAGGCAAAAGTTGTGTTGGATTTCTTGG